>JAFALK010000091.1 GCA_019234295.1 Roseateles sp. | reverse complement strand
CAGCGTGAACCTGGAACACATTCTTTGCCAGGTCGATACCAACAGTCGTAATCTTCATGGTGGACGCCCCTCTCGGTTCAAGTGGTTGATGACACTTCCACTTTGGCACTTTGATGCCGTTACGGGTGGGGGCGTCCATCCCATTGGACATGGACATACATGGACGCGTCGGTTTGCCAAGCAAACTGTTGTCGAAGACATGAAGAATCAATTGCGGCCGTACGGCCGTACTTTGGACCTTCGCTGCGGTAGGTCCCGCTGTCCCCGGTGGGATTGGCTGGTTCGCTTCTCGATCGCTTCTCGATCGCTTCCTCGCACTCATGGTGCCTTGATCATTCTGGGCTTTGCCAACTACCGTGTCCTCATTGCCGACCGCCGCTGCCGAGAAGCGATGTCAGCTGAGGGATCCCAGCGTTCGTAGGCACAGGGCATTCTGCGCCGCGTGACCAACAGACTCGGGCCACGGCGACACCGCAATTCCGCCCCAACGTCTCGACTCAAATCAGCCGCGTCACCCGACCCAGCGCAGCCGCCGCTCGCGCCAACTGCGGCGCCAGTCGATCCGTGTGAAGAGACCCACGAGGCCGATCGACACGAGTTGCGCAATCACGAAATACAGCACAGACGCACGGCTGCTGATCTCGACCTCGAGCCGATCGGCGACCACGGCGCCGCCCGCGAACGCGAGTGCATAGCTCACGAACCGGCCTACAAAGAATGGGACGGCGAGCAGCAGCAACGGCGCTTTCGACAACCCGTAGGCAAGGAAAAGCGCATTCGACGGAAACGGGCTGAACGCGAACAGAAGGAACGCGGCGGAACTTGCCGCGCGGCGCTGCGCGATCGCCTCCGACACCACGGCTAGGTTGGCGCGCGCCGACGCGGGAAACCGCCGGCTGTCGGCCACGCGCTGCGCGAGGCTCGCGAGCACGGTGCGCCCCGCGGTCGCCGCCGACGCAGCGACGAGCGCGACGAGCCATGGATCGGCGTCAGGGAATCGCAGCCCAAAAAACGACAGCACAATCCAGGTCGGCGGCGCGAACGCAGGCAGCACGTTCAGCAGCACGATCAGCATGAAGAGAGTCAGCAGCGCGGTCACCGATCCATTGTGCGATGGTCGACCGCCGTGATCCATGGTCCGGGCCGACCGTTGACGTTTGATGCAACACAAGCCTCGATTCGGCGGATTGAGCACCATAGACCATTCTTGCTGGGCTGTCGCCCGTCTATCATGTCTGCGACCTGGACAAGGTCTACCGCGCGGGCGACGTCGATGTCACGGCGTTGCGCGGCGTCGATCTCGACATCGCGGCCGGCGAGTTCGTCGTGATGGCTGGGCCTTCGGGCAGCGGCAAGTCGACGCTGTTGAACGTCCTCGGCGGGCTTGAGGTGGCATCGAGCGGCTCCCCGTGGGTTTGAAGGTCATCTTCAGCGGGGACGCGCTTGCGCCATTGAGTAGTTGCACATTTGGGTCATCCTTTCCCGGTCATGCTGGCTCTTTGAAGGGAGAACCTCATGAGTACGCTATTCGAAAATCGCGCGGATGCCGGCAAGCGGCTGGCTAAGAAACTGGCCGGCATGGGGCTGGCGAAGCCTGTCGTGCTGGCTCTGCCACGCGGCGGTGTGCCGGTCGCGGCGGAGGTGGCGAAAGCCCTGGATGCACCTCTGGACTTGCTGCTGGTGCGCAAAATTGGTGCACCGATGCAACCAGAGTTGGCGATCGGGGCGGTCGGCGACGGTGATGAACCGACGCTCTACATTGACGAGGAGACCCTTATCGCCAGCGGCGCTACGCGCGAGCAGGTGATTCGCGAGGTGCCGCGGCAGTGGCAGGAAATTGGTCGCCGCCGCCAGGTGTATCTGCAAGGCCGGTTGCCGCTGAAGCTGCTAGGCCGCACGGCTGTTCTCGTCGACGACGGGATTGCCACTGGAAGCACGGTTCGTGCGGCACTGCAGGTTTTGCGGCGGCGTCAGCCGGAGCAAATCGTGCTGGCCGTGCCTGTGGCGCCAGCCGCAGAGCTGCCGCACCTATGTGGACTGGTGGACAAGTTGGTGTGCATTGAAGCGCCAGAGCGATTTGGTTCCGTTGGAGCCTTCTATATGGACTTCGCACAGGTCGAGGACGACGAAGTCGTCGCGCTGCTGGGGGCTCAGCGGCATCGTGAGGTCACGTCAGGTGGCCGCACGCAGCTGTGAACTCTCAGTGGCGCTCGCGTGCGCCGTCTCGGACGCCAATGGCGCTGGTCAGCACAAGGAGTCGGGCCACGACAATGAGGCCTAAAGTCAGCAACAACGGCGAGGCTGAAACCGCATTGACCTCGAATGTGACCGCGATGCGGATCATCGAGTAGACCCGCAGCGGCACCTTCCGTTCGTCAAGTGGCTGATCCCACGGTGGGAACCCTCTAGGGGTGGCGTGTATGCCTGGGCGTTGGATGCGCGATAGGAGCCGTGCTCACACGCGAGCCAATTAGCGACAGGAACCTGAATCGACGGTTTGAGGCGCTCATTATCAGCCTCTTTGCCGTGATCGTTTGGGCATCCAGTGGCTGATGGCGGCGCGAAGCCAGCCAGTGCGGTGCGTTCGATGTCGATGCCGGGTCATGCATGCCAGTCTTGCTTGCTCATCGAGTTTTCGGCGAACGACGTAGCGCAGCGAAGCATCCGGCGCTGCAGCACTGCGCCGCCTGAGAGAAGCGAGCTTCCCTTAGTTGACGCTCAGCGTCCAGCCGCCGCCCATCGAGCGCGCCACCGCCACAGCCGCAAGGAGGCGTTGGGTCGCGATCTGCGCGCCGTCGCGTTCGGTTGAAAGGGCGCTGCGCTGCGCGTCAGTCACGTCGAGATAGTTGGATACGCCGCGCTCGTAGCGAGCTCGGGCTACCTCATACGCGCGTTCTGCAGCGATTCGGGCCTGTGCCTGAACCTCGGCTTGGTCCTGCAGGGATTGCGCATCGTTGAGCGAATCCTCGACTTCACGCAGCGCCGTCATCAGGCGTTGCACGTGGTTGGCGGCGGCTTCCCGATAGCGGGCCTTGACGGCGTCAAGATTGGCCTGGTTGCGCCCGCCGTCGAAGATTGGCAGCGACAGGCCCAGCGGCCCGACGCTGAACTGCTGTGACGTGCTCTTGAGCAGGTCGCCGAGCGGCTGCGAGGCGAATCCGAAGCTGCCGGTCAGAGAGATCGACGGATAGAACGCCGCCTCGGCCACGCCGACCTGGGCGTTCAGGGCACGCAGCGTGGCGACGCTCTCGGCCAGGTCGGGGCGCTGGGCGAGCAGCGAGGCCGGCAGTCCGACAGGGATTTGCGGCGGCAAGGCTTGCAACGGGCTCGCAGCGGCGGGCACCAGCGGCGCACTCGGCGAGGCGCCGACAAGCACGGCCAGCGCATGCTCGATATCCGTGCGCTGGCGCTGCACGTCCACGAGCTGCGCGCGCGCGTTGGCCGTCTCGACGCGGGCGCGCGCGAGATCGAGTTCGTTGGACACGCCGGCGTCGAAGCGCGACTGCACGAGCTGCTCTGTTTCCACGCGGCTGGCCAGCGCCTGTGCCAGGATGATCGCTTGGGCGTCGAGGCCGCGCAGCTGGAAGTAGTTGCTGGCGATCTGGCTGCCCAGAGTTAGCACAACCGCACCGTGGTCGTCCTCGGCGGCCTGGACCTGGGCATTGGCTGATTCGACCAGGCGGCGCACGCGACCCCAGGCGTCGACTTCGTACGACATCGACGCGCCGATCTCGTGGTCCATGCCCTTGACCGAGGTGTGGTGCAGCATGATGCCCTGTGAGGTGTTCTGCGAGCTGTGCGACTCGGCGATCGAAGCGGCGACGCGGACCTGCGGCGTCAGGGCTGAGCGTGTGACGCCGAGCTGAGCGCTGGCTGCGGCCAAGCGCTCGGCGCTGGCCTTGACGCTTGGGCTTTCTTGCAGCGCTCGCTGCTCCAGCGCATCGAGCGTGGCGTCGCCGAAGACCGTCCACCAAGCAGCAGGCAGCTTGGCCTCGGCCTTGCCGGCGGCATGGCGGTAGGCGGACGATTCGGGCGCGGCGGGCGCCTTGAAGTCAGGGCCGACGGCGGCGCAGCCGCTGAACAGGGCCAGAACCGCGGCGGCGGCGATCATAGGAGTCTTGATCTTGAACATTGCTTGTCTTTCAATGGGCCGAGGACGGTGCCTTCAGTGGGCAGCGTTGCCACCGCCGGAGGGTGACTTGACGCCATCGGCCAGCCAGAGGATGAGGATGCAGCCGAACAGCACGGCCGCCATCGCCATGAAGGCGTCGTTGTAGGCCATCACGTAGGCCTGTTTGCGCGTGAGCAGGTCCACCACGCCGATGGCTTTTTGCGACGCGCCCGCGGCGTCGATGCCCTTGGCGGAGAGGCCGGCGGTGAGCGCGTCGAGGCGGCCGCGCGTGGCGGCGGCGAACATCGAGACCGACTCGCCCAGGCGCGCCGAGTGCAGGTGCTCGCGGTTCGTCAGCATGGTCGCCAGCAGGGCCAGGCCGACCGAGCCGCCGAGGTTGCGCGTCATATTGAACAGGCTCGAGGCCGAGGGCGTGTCGCGGGGCGCGACGCCATGCATGGCGAAATTGGAGAGCGTGAGCATGATCAGCGGCTGGCCGATGGCGCGCACGATCTGCGACCACAGCAGCTGGTCGTAGCCGTAGCTGGCGTCCATGTGAGAGTTCATGAGGCAGGAGACTCCGAACAGCGCCAAGCCGATCGAGCAGAGGAGGCGGTTGTCGATGCGCGTCGAGGCCTTGGCTACGAAGGGCATGATGAAGAGCTGAGGCAGACCCGACCACATGATGACCTCGCCGATCTGCATGGGCGTGTAGCCGGCGATCTGGCCGAGGAACAGCGGCAGCAGGAAGGACGAACCGTACAGCGCCATGCCGGTAGTGGCCGCCAGCAGCGCGGCGACGATGAAGTTACGTTGTGCGTAGAGCCGCACGTTGACGAAGGGCTCGCCGCGCAGCAGGCTGATCACGAACCAGCCGACGATGCCCACGAGCGCGGTGATCGCGAAATTGCGGATGAAGCTGGAGGCGAACCAGTCGTGCGAATTGCCTTCCTCCAGGAAGATGGTCAGGCTGGCTAGGCCCACGGCCATGAAGCTGATGCCGATCCAGTCCGCGTTTCGCAGCAGTGCCCAGTTGCGTCGCTCGGGGTCAAGGCCCCAGGCGATGCCGACCATCAGCAACAGTCCGGGCACCCAGTTGATGTAGAAGATCGAAGGCCAGCCGTAGATGTCCGTCAGATAGCCGCCCAGGGTCGGTCCGAGCGTGGGCGCCATCGTCGCCGTCAGGCCGAACATGGCCAGGCCAACGGCGCGCTTGGACGGCGGCAGCTTGGACAGCACGAGCGTCATCGCCATTGGGATCAGCGCGCCACCGGTGAAGCCCTGCAGCATGCGGAACACGATCATGCTCGGCAGGTTCCAGGCCGAGCCGCACAGCGTCGAGAAAACGAGGAAAAGTGCCGTCGTGCCCATCATGTAGGCACGAACGCCCAACACGCGGGCGAGCAGGGCGGTCAACGGGATGACGACGATCTCAGCGCAGAGATAGGCCGTTGAGATCCACGAGCCTTCTTCCTGCGTGGCCGACAACGTGCCAAGGATGTCCTGCAGCGAGGCGTTGGTGATCTGGATGTCCAGCACCGCCATGAAGGCGCCGAGCAGGCCGGCGGTCACGGCCAACCAGGTGCGCAGGTCGACCTTGGCGTCGGGGAGCGCCAGCATCGGCGCGAGGGCAGGGGCGTTTTTGGACATGGAGCTCTCGCTTGGGCGTTCAGCGCTGCGCGGTTTGGGTCGGCGCGGCTTGCGGCGTGGCCTGGCGCAGGTCCACCGAGATGACGGCCGACATGCCCGGGGCCAGGCGTCCCGAGAGCCGCTTGATATCCGCCGGCGCGAACATGATCTTGACGGGGATGCGCTGGACGATCTTGGTGAAGTTGCCGGTCGCGTTGTCGGCCGGCAGTAGCGCGAACTGGTTGCCCGAAGCCGGCGAGAAGCTGTCGAGGCGGCCGACCAGCGGCGCGTCGGGCAGCGCGTCGACCTTGACTTCCACGGCTTGGCCTGGACGCAGGTTGGCGAGTTCCGTTTCCTTGAAGTTGGCCTGGACCCAGACGTCGTCCCGCACGATGGCGGCGATCTGCTGGCCCGGCTGGACGCGCTGGCCGACTTCCATGTCGCGTTTGCCGATGCGGCCGTCGACCGGCGCGACGACGCGGTTGTAGCCGAGCTGCAGGGCTGCATCCTTGGCCTGTGTCTGCAGCACCTTGATCTGCGCTTGCAGCACATCGTGGGCGGCCTGGCTCGCACTGATCTGCGCCTGGGCGGCGACCACGGCGTCCTTGCGCGCTGCGAGATCGGCGACAGCGCTGGAGCGGGCGGCGACGGCCGCGTCCAGCTCAGCCTTGGAGATCGCCTTCATCTGCTTCGTATACAGCTCGGACAGGCGTGTCGCATCCTGCTCGGTGCGCAGCAGCGTCGCCTGGGACTGCGCGACCTGAGACTGCGCCTGGCTCGCGGCCGCGCGCGCCTGGGCGGTTTGCGCGTTGGCCTGGGCGACTTGCTCCTTGACCTGGGCGATCTGGGCGTCGATCTGCTCGGCGCGCACGCGCTGGTCGGCGGGGTCGAGTTCGGCGATCACATCGCCGGCGTGGACGAATTGGTTGTCGTCGACGAGCACTTTGGCGATCACGCCCGGGATGCGGGCTGAGATCGGGTGCAGGTGACCAGCCAGGTAGGCGTCGTCGGTCTCGACGAAGTAGTGGCTGCGGTAGACCATGCGGCCGCCGACACCTAGCGCGGCGATCGCGATCAGGCCTGCGATCACGAGCACGCGGCGCTTCGAGGCGGGGGCGGCGGGCGGTTGCGGCGCGAGGTTGGGCTTGCTGTCCATGGTGGTCCAGATGAAATGAAATTGATGTATTTCATTATTGGTTCAGCGGATCCAACTGTCAAGAAATGAACTCTTTCCATTTCATTAATAGGGCATTAGACTTTGGACATGGACAAGACAACTGCTTCGACCGTCGCAGCTTCTTCTTCGGGCAAGCCTGTGCCGACACGTCACGGCGCCGGGCGGCCGCGGGCCGAAGAGGTCGAGGCGCGCTTGCAGGCGCTGCTGCAGACGGCGGGAGAACTTTTCATCAAGCACGGCTACGGCAAGGTCAGCCTCGAGATGATTGCTCGGCAGGCGCGCGTGGCCGTGCGAACCATCTACGTCAAGTTCGGCGGAAAGGCCGGCATGGTCGCGGCCATGATCGAGGCCAAGCGTGGTGCCTATATGTCGGCCCATGCACTGATCTCCGACGCGCGGCCCGTGGTCGAGGTGCTCGGCGAGTTCGCGCGCGGCCTTCATCGACTGCTGCATGCGCCCGAATCGCAGGCGCTGCGCCACATGATCGCGGCCGAGGGCAAGGACAACCCCGAACTCGTGGAAGCCTTTTATAAGGCTGGCCCTGGCATCACTCTGGAGCTGCTGGGCCGGTACTTCGAGCGGACCGAGGTCCGGGCGCAGTTGCGCGAGGATCTGCCGTTCGAGCAGTTGCCCACGTTCTTCACGAACTGCGTCATCGGCGACACGCTCGCGCGCATGCTGGACCGGCCGCAACACGACGAGTCGATTGCCGCGCTCGATGCTCGCATGGCGCTGTTCTTCCGCGCGGTGCTCAGGTAAACAAGTCGGTTCGCCGGACTCCGAGTTGGCAGAGTTGGAAAGCGCGGTGGTTTCGGACCCGAGCGCGCATATGAACCGCTGTCGACATACTCAAGGCTGACTGCGCCCTGGCGCCCCGAGTTCGCCCAAGTCATGCGTGTCATGACGCAGGGGCGCCTCTCGTTCACATCAACTTTGGGTGGACGCCACGAAAGGCGCCGCTCAGGGGGAAATTGATCTGGCGTGCGTAGCGCTTGTGAATTTTGATTTGAGGGGTGGCGCCGCAAAAAATGAACACGCCCATGAGTGGAGACTCGGTCCAGTGATGCTCGTCCCGCGGCGGTGCGGGGGCAGCAATGAGCGAGACCATGAGCGGACGATCCCGGCCGGAACCACTCACCGGCATTCAAGGCCAAGGTGGCGCTGGATCCCCGCAAAGGTATGTCTCCAATGCATCCAGTTCCTCGCTGAATGGGGCCCGGTTACGGAAGTCGCGGCCGGCTTTCCCGTACCAGTATTCTGCGTCTTCGAGATCACCTTCCTGTACATGCAAGAGGGCATGCAACCATGCCGCAGCCTCCGAATCGTAGAGCTGGACCTGATTGTGGGCCTCGGTCCATTGGCCGTCGCGCACCAACGCAATGATTTGTAGCAATGGGCTCATGAGACATCCTCCCGTTCAGCTTGGTGTTGGCGATGCATCAAGCGCCAGATCCCAGGGCGCACGGTCCCCGGCAAAGCGTGCCGCCAAAAAATCCACCAACAGACGCAGCGTCAGCGGCTGGTGCTGACGCGACAGATAGATCGCGTGAATGCCCAGCACATCGGGCTCGTGATCGGGCAGCAGGCGCACCAAGCGACCCGTGCGAAGCGCATCCCCCAGATAGTAGGTCGGCAGCATGCCGATGCCCGCACCGCAGAGCACGGCGCGCCGCAGCACCGCCGTCTCGTTGGTGTGGAAGCTCCAGTCGACCGGCACCGTGACCGTCTCGTCGCCGCGGGTAAAGCGGTACTGCTTGCCGATGCCGAAGGCGTGGGCGATGCAGCGGTGCTGACGCAGGTCCTCTGCCCTGTGCGGCTGGCCGTGGCGCGCCAGATAGGCGGGTGACGCGCACAGCATGGATCGGCATGCCGCCAGGCGCCTGGCAATCATCGTCGAGTCCAAGGTGTTGGTGAGGCGCACCGCCAGGTCGACTCGCTCCCCGACCAGATCGCTCGCCTTGTCGCTGACCGACAGCACGATCTCCACCTGCGCGTACTGGCGCTGGAAGTCCACCAGCGCCGCGGTCAGCTCGGCCTCGGCAAAGGAGCTGGAACTGGCGACGCGCAGCACCCCCGCCGGCTCGCGGCTACGTTCGGCGGCAATGTGCGTGGCCTCGTCCGCCAGCTCCAGCAGTTGCCGGCAGGAAGGCAGGGCGGCAACGCCGGCATCGGTCAGGCTGACCTTGCGGGTGGTCCGGTGCAGCAGCCTGGCCCCGAGCCAGTCCTCGGCCGCCGAAAGATAGCGGCTGACCATGGCGGCGGACATCTCCAGATGCTCGGCGGTTTGGGTCAGGCTGCCGCGCTCAGCCACTTCCACGAACACGCGCGCCGCGGTCAATCGATCCATTGCATCGATCCAAGCAATAAATATTCAATTGATATGGACTTTATCAACCATAACGCAAAACCTAAAGTTCACTCCGTTCCCAGTTCTTCTGCCATCCACGGAGATCACACCATGTTTCAGCCCAGCCGCCTTGCGCGTTTCCTCCTGTCCGCCATGAGCTTGGGTGTCGTTGCAGCTGCAGCCGCGCAGACCGCTGCACCACTGACGGTCAAGGTCTACAACGCCGACGCCAACAGCTTCCACGTCAACGCCGTGGTGGTCAGCGGGCAGACCGAGGCCGTGGTGATCGATAGCGGCTTCACCCGCGCCGATGCGCTGCGGGTGGCCGCCAATGTGCTGGACAGCGGCAAGACGCTCAAGACCATCTTCATCAGCAACGCCGACCCGGACTTCTACTTCGGCGCCGAAGTGCTGAAGACCTACTTCCCGCAGGCCCAGGTGCTGACCACCCCGGCCGTGCGCGAGAGGATCCAGGCCAAGCTGGCCGGCAAGCTGGCCTTCTGGGCGCCGAAGATGGGCGCCAACGCCCCGCAACAAGCGATTGTCCCGGACCTGCTGCAGGGCACGACCCTGAGTGTCGACGGCGAGACCATCGAGGTGCGCGGCACCACCGGCGAGTTGGCGCACCGCCCCTATGTGTGGATCCCGTCGATCAAGACCATTGCCGGCAACATCGCCATCTTTGGCAACATCCATGTCTGGACCGCCGACACCCAAAAGGCCAGCGAACGCAAGGCTTGGTTCGCCCAACTCGACGAGATCGAAGCGCTCAAGCCCGCCACCGTCGTGCCCGGCCACATGGCGGCCGGTACCGCCCTGGACGCCAGCGCCATCCGCTACACGCGCGAGTACCTGCTGCGCTTCGATGCAGAGGCCGCCAAGGCCAAGACCGGGTCCGAGCTGATCGAGGCAATGAAGAAGGCCTACCCGCAGGCCGGTCTGGGCATGGCGCTGGATATCGGCGCCAAGGTCAACAAGGGCGAGATGCAGTGGTGAGCCGCCCCATGATCGCCACATTGCATTACCTCTACGACCCGCTGTGCGGCTGGTGCTACGGCGCCGCGCCCTTGGTGAAAGCGGCCCGCGAAGTCGTCGACGTGCGTGCGCACGGTGGCGGCATGATGACCGGCCCGCGCCGCCAGGCCGTCACGCCGCAGCTGCGCGGCTACGTGATGCCGCATGACGCCAGGATCGCGCAGTTGAGCGGCCAGCCCTTCGGCGAGGCCTACTTCAACGGCCTGCTGCAAGACACCGCGGCGGTGTTCGACTCCGAGCCGCCTACCGCCGCCATCCTCGCCGCCGAAGCCTTGGCCGGCCGCGGGCTGGATCTGCTCGCAGCGCTGCAGGTCGCGCACTATGTCGACGGCCGCCGCATTGCGGAGCGCGCGGTGCTGATCGAGGTGGCCAGCACGCTGGGCCTTGCACCTGCCGAGTTCGCCAGCGGGCTGGATCGCCAGTCCGGCGCGGCAGTGCAGGCGCATTTTGAGGACACCCGCGCGCTGATGATCCAGGTCGGTGCGCAGGGCTTCCCCAGCTTCGCGCTACACATCGGCGACGTCATGAAGAGCGTGGATTTTTCTCGCTACCTGGGCCGCCCACAGGAGTTTCAAGACTGGCTGCGCGAGCAGATGCCCACTGTCGCGGCGCGTGCAGTTCATCGCTTCGCCTGCGACGCCGACGGCTGCACCATCTGAGCACCGGAAGGTGGGGAAGACCCATCGGCAAATCGTCGCCGACCACGACGCCGCATCGGTGCAGCGTGACATCGCCGGCATGATGGCCGGGGTGTCGCCCGGTGTCGCTTGGACCGAGATGGTGGGCTTCCCCTGCGCCGGAACCTGGACCGACCCAGCCCAGGCCATCGCCCATATGTTGGTCATGCTCGGCCGCGAATGGGAGGGCGATCGCTTCACGCTGGAGCAGCTGATTAGCGGCGACGAGCAGGTGGTGGACATGGGCACTTACTCGGGCACGGCCTGCGGGAGCCCCTGTCAGAGATCTCGGCCAAGCGGCGCTTCAGCTTCTGATCGTCGAGCTGCGCAGCTCGGATGTGGCCTGCGGCCTTGCTCGGAAATCGAATAAGGATGGGAGATTTCATCGCTTAGCCAAATGGCCTGGGGTACCTAAGCTGTGGCCACCTCATGACCAAGGCCCGCGCCAGGCAGCGCGGAATCGGAGTTTCCTATGCCAGCTGTACTTGATCGCCCCGTACTCGCTCCCGATCTGCAGTCCCACCTCGACCAGGCCCGCGCCGCGGCGTACGCGGCGAAACTTCCCTACGCGGGTGGCTTGCGACCGAGCCAGGCTTGGGCTCTGGTGCGGGCTGGCGGTGCCACGCTCGTGGATGTGCGCTCCGCCGAGGAATTGCATTTCGTTGGCCGAGTGCCAGACAGCCTGCATGTGGCCTGGGCCACCGGCACGAGCCTGACGCGCAACCCGCGCTTCGTGCGCGAACTGGAGTCCAAGCTGGCGGGTGACAAGCAAGCGGTGGTTTTGCTCCTGTGTCGCAGCGGCAAGCGCTCGGCCCTGGCGGCCGAAGCCGCGACCAAGGCCGGCTTCGGTCATGTCTTCAACGTGCTGGAAGGCTTTGAGGGAGAACTGGACGATCACGGTCAGCGCGGCCATCACGATGGCTGGCGCTGGCATGGTCTCCCGTGGCAGCAGAGCTGAGGTGACGCTGTGAGTGCCGTGCCTGCCTCTATCGAGTTGCCGACTTCCGCGTCCGAACCTGAGCTACCGCTCGACGACGTCGTGGCCGGGCTGCGTCAGGCCCGGCATGCTTGGCGAGAGCGTCAGCACCGCACGCGTGAAGCCGGTGGCCGCGAGCTGCCATCCGCCGAAGTGTTGGATGCCGTCATCGAGGGCCTGCGCGGTGCCTTGTTCCCCTTGCGGCTGGGGCCGCCTGACCTGCGCCAGGAGGCCGAAGACTTCTATGTCGGCCACACCCTGCACACGCAGCTGCATGCCTTGCATGGGCAGATCCAACTCGAGCTTCGCTACGCAGCCCGGCACACGGTGCAGACTGCGGCCCGCGAGGACGGGCTTGCGAAGCGCGCCAGCGAACTGACGCGCCAGTTCGCCCTGAGCCTGCCCGAGATCCGGCGCCTGCTCGACAGCGACGTGCTGGCCGCCTTCGAAGGTGATCCGGCCGCGAGCAGCGTGGACGAGGTGCTGCTCTGCTACCCAGGCATCGCCGCGATGATCCATCACCGCATCGCGCATCGCCTGTACCGCCTGGGTGTTCCGCTGCTGGCCCGCATGGTGGCGGAGCTCGCGCATGCGCAGACGGGCATCGACATCCACCCGGGCGCGCAGATCGGACCGGGGCTCTTCATCGATCACGGCACCGGTGTGGTGATCGGCGAAACCGCCGTGATCGGCGCGCGGGTGCGAATCTACCAGGCCGTGACCCTGGGCGCGCGCAGCGTCCCGGTCGATGCCGAGGGCCACGCGCAGAAAGGACTGCCGCGGCATCCCATCGTCGAGGACGACGTGGTGATCTATGCCGGCGCCACCATCCTAGGCCGGATCACGCTGGGGCAGGGCGCCACGATCGGCGGCAACGTCTGGGTCACGCGCAGCGTGCCGCCCGGCACACAGGTGACCCAAGCCAATTCCCAGCAAGGCTGATCCAACAGCCTCTCTCAACCACCAAGGAAGCCCATGGCAGACAGCCAAGAAGCCCAACTCGCGCTCAGTGACAGCGCCGCCCGACAGCTTGCCAACGCCACCAAAACGGTTCCGCAGCTGTCCGTCATCAGCCCGCGCTGGCTGGTGCACCTGCTTCAATGGCTGCCGGTGGAGGCCGGCATCTATCGCCTCAACAAGGTCAAAAACGCCAACGAGATCCGCGTGGCCTGCGCGGCGCGCGACGAGAGCGAACTGCCGCAGACCTTCGTTGACTACGAGGATCAGCCGCGCGAGTATTTCCTCAATGCGGTGTCGACCGTACTGGACGTCCACACGCGCGTGTCCGACCTCTACAGCAGCCCGCACGACCAGATCAAGGAACAGCTGCGGCTGACCATCGAGATCATCAAGGAGCGCCAGGAGTCCGAGCTGATCAACAACCCGGACTACGGCCTGCTCGCCTCCGTGGCGCCGGAGCAGATCCTCACGCCGCTGACCGGCGCGCCCACGCCCGACGACCTGGACGAGCTGCTGACCAAGGTGTGGAAGGAGCCTGCGTTCTTCCTTACCCACCCACTCGTGATTGCCGCCTTCGGCCGTGAATGCACGCGGCGCGGTGTGCCGCCGCCGACCGTGAGCCTGTTCGGCTCGCAGTTCCTGACCTGGCGCGGCGTGCCGCTGATTCCGTCGGACAAGGTGCCCGTGGCCGACGGCAAGAGCAAGATCCTGCTGATCCGTGTCGGCGAGAAGCGCCAGGGCGTGGTGGGGCTGTTCCAGCCCGGCCTTGCCGGCGAGCAGAGCCCGGGCCTGTCCGTGCGCTTCATGGGCATCAACCGCAATGCCATCGCCAGCTATTTGATCTCGCTCTACTGCTCCCTGGCGGTGCAGAGCGACGACGCACTGGCCCTGTTGGACGACGTGGAGATCGGCAAGTTCCATGACTACCACGACACTTACAAGTGAGGCTGCCGGGCTCCCCGATGTGGCTGCCTTGAGCCGCCTGGCGGGGGCGCTCTTTGCCACGCTTCCCGACGGCAGCGCGAGTCCCGCCTTCCCGGGGGCCGGGGCGCCTGACAGCATCGATCTGCGCGAGACCGTCTCCCCGCAGCCGCAGGCGGCCCCCGCGGGCGAGACGGGCGCCGTGCGCGCTCCACGCGCGGGCGGTATCGCTTCGGGCGTTCCCGAGGCCTACGCTGCGGCCCTGCCTTCTGCTTTGCCGACGAGTTCGCATCCCAAGGAGCCGCAAGCCGGCGGCCGGCCGGCCAGCTATTACTTCGTAGATGAGGCGAGTCATCCGGTGAGCAAGAGGCATGAGGATGTCGCTGTTCCTGAAGATCGCGTCAGTGCCCAATCCTTCGGTCTGCCCGGGCAGGACACGCTGAAGGCCCTGCTGTCGAACCTGACCAGCAGTCGCCCGGGTACGACCGAACTCAGCGGATCGCGCGATGAAGCGGGTGGCTACTATTTTGTGCATCCAAGCCAGGTCCAGGCTCACGAGTCACGACGCGGCGCGCCTCAGACACAGGCGCGTTCCGCGCCCGGCGGCTTCGACGTGCAGGCCGTACGCAAGGATTTCCCCATCCTGCAGGAGCGCATCAACGGCAAGCCCCTGGTGTGGCTGGACAACGCGGCCACCACGCACAAGCCTCGCCAGGTCATCGAACGGCTGTCCCATTTCTACGAGCACGAGAACTCGAACATCCATCGTGCGGCGCATGAGCTCGCGGCCCGAGCGACCGATGCCTACGAAGGCGCCCGCAGCACGGTGGCGCGCTTCCTAGGAGCAGCCTCGGCCGATGAGATCATCTTCGTGCGCGGTGCCACCGAGGGCATCAATCTCGTCGCCAAGAGCTGGGGCGTCAAGCACATCGGCGCCGGTGACGAGATCATCGTCTCGCACCTGGAGCACCACGCCAATATCGTGCCCTGGCAACAGCTGGCGGCCGAGAAGGGCGCCAGGCTGCGCGTGATTCCGGTCGATGACAGCGGCCAGATTCTCCTGGACGAATACCGCAAGTTGCTCAACCCGCGCACCAGGCTGGTTGCGGTGACCCAGGTCTCCAATGCGCTGGGTACGATCACGCCGGTGCAGGAGATCGTGGCCTTGGCCAAGGCCGTTGGCGCACGCACCCTGGTGGACGGCGCGCAATCGGTCTCGCATCTGCGCGTGAACGTGCAGGCGCTGGGCGCGGACTTCTTCGTGTTCTCGGGACACAAGGTCTTCGCACCCACCGGCATCGGCGTGGTCTATGGCCGCAGCGAGGTGCTCGAGGAAACACCGCCCTGGCAGGGCGGCGGCAACATGATTGCCGACGTCACCTTCGAGCGGACCCTCTTCCAGCCGCCGCCGGCGCGCTTCGAGGCCGGCACGGGAAACATTGCCGATGCGGCCGGCCTTGGTGCGGCGCTCGACTACCTGCAGGCACTGGGGCTCGAAAACGTGGCGAAGTATGAGCACGACCTGCTGGACTACGCCACGCACGGCCTCAGCCGTATCCCAGGCCTGCGCCTGGTGGGCACCGCACTGCACAAGACCAGCGTGCTGTCCTTCGTGCTGCCGGGGCACACGACCGAGGATATCGGCCATGCGCTGAACGAGGAGGGTATCGCCGTGCGCTCGGGCCATCACTGCGCGCAACCGATCCTGCGTCGCTTCGGCCTCGAGGCCACGGTGCGCCCCTCGCTGGCGTTCTACAACACCTGCGATGAGATCGATCACCTGGTCGCAGTCGTCCGCCGAATCGCCAGGCGTTGAGGCGAATAGAGTTCAGATCGGCGTGCGCAGCGGTTCGCCGGCCAGATGCAGTGCGGCGTTGTCGAGGAAGCATTGCAGCGAGGCCTGGTTCGCTTCCGGAGACCAGCCCGCGAGGTGCGGCGTGAGCACGACGTTCTGAAGGTCGATCAGCTCGGCCGGTGGTGCCGGCTCGCTTTCGTAGACGTCCAGCGCCGCACCGCGCAGGCCGCCTGAGGCAATGGCTCGTGCAAGCGCTGTCGTATCCACGAGACTGCCTCGGGAGATGTTGACCAAAAACCCATCGGGCCCGAGCGCCTTCAGCACCGCAGCGTTGACCAAATGCTTTGTGGTGGCTCCGCCCGGCGCCGCGACGATGAGGAAATCGCTCCATCGCGCGAGGGCCTCAGCGTTTTCGAAGTAGGCGTAGGGCAGATCCGTCCGCGGCGACCGGTTGTGGTAGCCCACGCTCAGGTCGAAGCCTTCGCAGCGGCGTGCGATCTTGCGGCCGATCGCGCCGAGGCCGAGGATGCCCACCCGCTTGTGCGCCAGTTGCGGAAACAGCGGCAGTGCGTCGCGCCAGATGCCGTGCCGGGTGGCGGCATCGAGCCGCGGGATCGATCGCACGATGGACAGGAGCAGCGCCAGTGCGTGATCGGCCACGCAGTCTTCATTGGTGCCTGCGCCATTGCTCAGCGCGATGCCGCGCTCGCGCGCTCGCTCGACGTCGAGGTTCTCGTAGCCCGCGCCAAAGGCACTCGCCAAGCTCAGCATCGGCATGGCATCGATCTCGTCGCCGCGAAGACCGGTGGTTCCATTGGTCAGCACCAACCGGATACGGGCACCGTGGACCTGGATGGCCTCGGCTCTTTGGGACGGGGTCGGCGCATACCGCACATCGAAACGCTCACGCAGCTGAACGAGAAATTCATCCCGAAGCGTGATCAGGAGCAGCAAAACGGGTTTCACAAGAATGCTTAGGTTGGTGATGGACTCAGTGGGCGGCCTCGGCGGTCGGACACTCCCGCAGGCAGCTGGCACTGTGAACATCGGGCCGCGGGTCACCGACGAAGCCATTGCGATTGGGCATCTTCAGATCGGTCAAGACCTTGGCATCGACGACAGCGCCTTCGCTCAGCAGGCCGTTCAAGTGCAGGACGTAGCCCGAGACTGCGTAGACTTCCGTGTCGGACAGCGACTGCGGCGAATTCAGCGGCATCGCCCGGCGGACGTAGTCGAATAGCGTGGTGGCGTAGGGCCAGAAACTGCCGACGGTCTTGACCGGCGTTGACGTGGCCAGCGTCCCGGCGCCGCCGACAAGCTTGTCGCCCAACCCGCCCTGGCCCTGCTCGCCGTGGCAGCTGGCGCATTGCGCCATATAGATCGCCTTGCCTTGCGCGACCGTGCCACTGCCGCGCGGCAGGTTGCGGCCATCCGGGGCGACGTCGATGTCCCAGGGCCTCAACTGCGCTGGCGAGACGGTCTGACCGATTCCGTAGCGAGCCTGCGCTTGGGCCGGCCCGATGGCCGCACTGGCCAGCAGCAGGGCGACCCGCCATGCCTGCGACATCCTAGGCATTGGCATTGCTGACCTCGCCGCTCGCCGCCACGCGCCAGGGCTGGACCGCGTTGTTGTGATAGAAGGAATTCTCGCCACGCGCGCTCAGCAGTTCGCTGAAGTCCGGCTGCACATAACCCGATTCGTCGACGGCACGGCTTTGCAAGATGGTCGGCGCGCCATCCCACCGCCAAGGCAGCGTGAAACGGGTGAGGGCGCGCGACAGGACCGGATCGTGCAGCGTGGCTTCGGTCCAGTTGCGACCCCCGTCCACCGACACGTCCACCCTCGCGATCTTTCCGCGGCCGCTCCATGCGAGACCGCGGATCTCGACAAAGCCCGGGGATGCGATGCGCTGCCCGCCGGAGGGCGCGGTGATGATGGACTTGGCCTCCATCGTGAAGGTGAACTGGCGCGCCGTTCCGTCGGGCAGCAAGTCCGTGTACTTCGCCGTTTCCTCGCGCGAGTGCACCGGCGCGTCCACCACCTTCAGCCGCCTGAGCCACTTCACGCTCATATTGCCCTCGAAGCCCGGCAGCAGCAGCCGCACCGGATAGCCCTGCTCGGGCCGCAGGCGTTCGCCGTTCTGGCTGTAGACGATCAGGGCATCGTCCAGGCATTTGTCCAGCGGCACGCTGCGCGTCATGCCTGCGGCGTCCGCGCCTTCCGCGACGACCCATCTCGCGCCGGGCAGCAGGCCGGCCTCTTCCAGCAGGGTCTTCAGGGCGACGCCGGTCCACTCGGCACAGCTGACCAGGCCCATGATGTCCGAGGCCGTCTTGCCGAAGGGCTTCTTGTAGCTCGGGTTGCCCGAGCATTCGAGAAAATGGATCGTCGTCACCGAGGGGAAGCGGCGCAGCTCGTCGACCGTGAAGAGCAGCGGCGTTTTGACCAGACCGTGCAGGGCCAGGCGGTGGCTCGCGGGATCGATGGTCGGAATGCCGCCGTGATGGCGCTCGTAGAACAGGCCGTTGGGCGTGATGATGCCGTCGAGATCTTGCAGCGGCGTGCGGCTCGAGGCGGAGATGTACTGGGGCAGCTTCGGCGCTACGTTGCGCACGACCTTGGATTCGAAGGGCGAGGGCTCGCCGTACAGCTTCGTTCCGACCGGCGCGCCGGGCGTCTGCATCGACGCCGGCACTGGCAGCGGCAGCGCAGGGGCAGCAGACCCGCCCTGGGCGAGCGCATCGCCGACGCCACCCGCCGTCGCGAGCGCGGCCACGTGCCGCAAGAGGCCGCGCCGGGCGACGTGGAAGGAACGGTCTGGCTGGCTCATGACGGTCGGGGACGCGGCTCGAAGCAAAGATTCCGACGCTATGTCGGGTTCGGGCCGAAGTGAACGAAGCGTTTCGTCGATGCTTATGCAATGTTGGAAGGCATGAACATAGTTACTTTGCTTCGTTGGCCGGACCTGAACACCACACGCATCCTGAACGACCGCATCTTCACAACCGATCGTTCTCTCCATGCCCCAGACCCATCATTCCTACCGATTCGCTTCGCGCAGCGGTCTCCGACCCACCGTCCTGGCCGCGGCCGCGGCGCTCGGCTGCCTTCCGGCCCTGGCGCAACAGCTTGACAGCCTGCAGCAGGTCGTCGTCACCGGCACGCGCCGCGCTGACCGCACGCTCGGCGAATCCGAGTCGCCGGTCGACGTGATCAGCGGCCGCGAGCTGCAGCGCACCGGTTCCACCGAATTGGCGACCGCGCTGGCCCAGCTGCTGCCCTCGCTGAACTTCCCACGCCCCTCCCTGACCGATGCCTCCGATGCCGTGCGGCCCGCGCAGCTGCGTGGCCTCTCGCCGGACCAGACCCTGGTGCTGATTGACGGAAAGCGCCGCCACAGCGGCTCGGTCGTCAACATCAACGGCAGCCAGGGCCGCGGCTCGGCGCCGGTAGACTTGAACGCGATTCCCGTCTCCGCCATCGATCATGTGGAAGTGCTGCGCGATGGCGCTGCCGCTCAATATGGATCCGACGCTATCGCCGGCGTGATCAACATCGTGCTGAAGAAGGGCGCCGCAGGCGGATCCGTCGCAGCCGGGTTCAGCCAGACGGACAGCGGCGATGGCGGCACGACCACGGGCTCGGCCAGCGTCGGCACTTCGCTCGGCTCGTCCGGCTGGGCCCGCGTCGCCGTCGAGGCGCGGCATCAGCTGCCCACCAATCGCGCCGGCGTGGATACGCGGGACGCCGCCACCGAACCGCGCAAGGGCCAGGTCAACAACCGGTTCGGAGATCCGGAAAGCACGCAGCAGGCCCTGGTGCTCAACAGTCAGCTCGATCTCTCAAACGATCTTCAGGCCTACGCCTTCGCCAGCCTGAGCCGCCGCAACACGACTTCAGCCGCTTTCTGGCGGACCAAGGCCACCGCCACGGCCAATGGCGTGGCCAGTCTCTATCCGGAAGGATTTCTGCCGCTGGAGGACAGCCGCACGACCGACGCCGGCCTCGTGCTCGGGCTGCGCGGCCAGTTGGGCGACTGGCAATGGGATTTGAGCCTCAACAGCGGCCGCAACCGTTTCGACATCGACGTGGACAACACCGCCAACTACTCGTTGGGGGCCAACAGCCCGAGGCATTTCGACGCCGGTGGACTGCGGAATCAGGAGTCGCTGCTCAATCTCGACGTGTCGCGGGAGATCGATGCGGGGCTGGTCAAACCCGTGACTTTGTCGCTGGGCGCCGAGCTGCGCGAGGAACGCTATGACGTCGTGGCCGGAGAGCCGCACTCCTACCAATCTGGTGGCGCCTCGGGCTTCCCGGGTTTCCAGCCGAGCAATGCCGGCAGCCACCGCCGTCACAACTCGGCCGTCTACGCGGGTCTGGAAGGGCAGCTGACGCGCGAGTTCAGCGCATCCGCCGCGCTGCGCGCCGAGCACTACAGCGACTTCGGTTCCACCACGGCGGCCAAGCTCTCGGGCCGCTATGTCTTCAGTCCGGCCATCTCGCTGCGCGGCACCGTCTCCACGGGCTTCCGTGCGCCCTCGCTGGCGCAGCAGTACTTCGCGACGACCTCGACGAACCTGATCAACGGCCAGCTCGTCGATGCCGGCACCTTCCCGGTCAGCTCGGCAGCGGCCATCGCGTTGGGCGCCACGCCGCTGAAGGCCGAGAAGTCGCGCAACGCCAGCCTCGGTGTGCTGCTGCAGCCGACCAAGGACTGGCAGACCACGATCGACCTCTATCAGATCGACATCGACCACCGCATCCTGCTGTCCGGCAATCTGAGCCTGCCCACGGCGCTGCGTACGGCGCTGGCGAATCAGGGCGTGTACGTTAGTGCAGGGCGTTACTTCACCAACGCGCTGGACACGCGCACGCGTGGCGTGGACCTAGTAAGCACGTTTAGACAGGACTGGGGGAGCGCCGGCCGCACGGATTTCACGCTCGCCTACAACCACAACCGCAACAGCATCCGCGACATTGCCGACAACCCGGCCCTGCTGACGGCGAACAACCTGACCCTGATCGACCGCGTGACTCTGGCGCGCGCCACGGTCAGCTCGCCCGAGAGCAAGCTCGTGTTGTCGGCCGAGCACCAATTCGGGCTGTGGACCGTGCGCGCAGCCGCCAGCCGGTACGGCAGCCTGATCGTGCGCCAAAGCAATCCCACGCTGGACCAGACCTTTGGCGCCGCCTGGCTGTTCGATGCGTCGCTGGGCTGGAGCCAGGGCGCCTGGAGCGCCAGCGCCGGCATCGACAACCTGAGCAACCGCTACCCGGACCGCGTGCTCGCCGCCAACTCGGTCGGCGGCATCTTGCAGTACAGCAGCTTCTCGCCCTTCGGCTTCAACGGCCGGACCTACTTTGCCAATGTCAGCTATCGCTGGTGAGTTCGCGGCACCTTGACGGTGCCCCCCAAAAAAGGGCCCCTCCGAGAAATTCTCGGAGGGGCGTCAATCACCCTCAGGGTGCGGAGACAAATCAACCACTGCTGCTTGCGCAACGATCGCGACGGATCGGGTGTGACGATAGCAGTCGACGAGCGACCAGTCTTCGAAGCATTCCGGCGATGGATATGCACGGCTCGCATTGCATCCTCATTCGCTTTTCACGCAAGAACATGCGAGTTCGTTCGTTTTCAGTCGCGCGAGCTCTGCTTACAGTAAACCTCTTTGCATGAGCCCTGCACGACGATGTCCGCGACCCTGCTTGCCGATCCGCCACCTCCGGCCCCTTTGCGTTCGAGTGGCGAGCCTGGCATTCGCATCCGGGCCTTCGAGGGCCCGGCCGGTGCTGAAGTGCTGGGGCTCGATCTGGCAGAACCGCTGAGCGGTGCGGATTTCCAGCGCCTGCATCGCGCCCACCTTGATCACCATGTACTGGTCTTCCGAGACCAACGCATCACGCCGCAGCAGCAGATCGATTTCAGCCGCCGTTTCGGGCCGCTGCAGATCCATGTGCTGCACCAGTTCCAGCTCGCCGGTCATCCGGAAATCCTGATCGTCTCCAACATCATCGAGAACGGCCGGCCCATTGGCCTGGGTGATGCCGGCGTGTACTGGCACTCCGATCTGTCCTACAAGGAGCGGCCGAGCCTGGGTTCGATGCTGCATGCGCAGGAGCTGCCTGCCGAAGGCGGCGACACCTTGTTCGCAAATATGCATCTGGCCTGGGACACGCTGCCCGCGGCGTTGCGCAGCGCCACCGAGGGCCTGCGGGCCGAGCATTCCTACCTCGCCAAGTACGAGGAGCTGCGGCAGCGCAGTCCCTGGCGCCCAAAGCTGACTGACGAGCAGATCGCCGAGGTCCGGCCCGTGACGCAGCCGGTCGTGCGCACGCACCCGGAGACTGGCCGCAAGGCGCTCTTTGTGAGCGAGCATTTCACGACCCGCGTCATCGGCATGCCCGAGGACGAAAGCCGAGAGCTGCTCGCGCAGCTGTTCGCGCACAGCGTGCGGCCCGAGCACATCTACCGCCACCGATGGCAGGCGCACGACATGGTGTTCTGGGACAACCGATCGCTGATGCACCTGGCCACCAGCTTCCCCTCGGCGATGCGACGCCGGCTGAACCGCACCACGATTGAAGGCGATGTGCCTTTCTGATTGAGTCCTTCCTGCATGCAAGTTCCTTTCCGTCGCGGCCTGGCCGCCCTCACTCTGGCCGCCTTCGGTCTGGCCGGCGCCTTGCCCGCGTGGGCCGAAGGTCAGCTGCGCATCGCCGAGCAGTTCGGCATCGTCTACCTGCTGCTCAACGTGGCCCAGGACCAGGCCCTGATCCAGAAGCATGGCAAGGCCCAGGGCGTGGAGATCAACGTCGAGTTCGTGAAACTCTCGGGCGGCGCCAACGTCAACGATGCCCTGCTGTCAGGTTCGATTGACGTGGCCGGCGCCGGCGTGGGGCCGCTCCTCACGATCTGGGACCGAACCCAGGGCCGGCAGAACGTGCGCGGCATCGCCTCGCTGGGCAACTTCCCGTATTACCTTGTGAGCGACCGCCCCGGTATCAAGACGATTGCCGACTTCACCGATCAGGACCGCATCGCGCTGCCTTCGGTGAGCGTGTCCGTGCAGGCCCGCATCTTGCAGCTGGCCTCGGCCAAACTCTGGGGCGATGCGCAGTTCTCGAAGCTCGACAAGAACCAGGTGGCCCTTCCCCATCCGGAAGCGACGGCGGCCATCATCAAGGGCGGCACCGAGATCAACGCCCATTTCGGCAACCCGCCGTTCCAGGAGCAAGAGCTGGCTGGCAACCCGAACGCGCACATCGTGCTGAAGAGTTACGACGTGCTTGGCGGACCGGCCTCGGCGACCGTGCTTTACGGAACCGAGAAGTTCCGCAAGGAGAACCCGAAGACCTACAAGGCCTTCGTCGATGCGCTCGCCGAGGCCGCCAGCTTCGTGCGTGCCAACCCTGAGAAAGCGGCCGACATCTTCATCCGCACGAACAAGTCCGGCATTGACCGCAAGCTGGTGCTGAGCATCATCACCAACCCCGAGGTCGAGTTCAAGCTGACGCCTCAGAACACGCTGAGACTGGCGCAATTCATGCAGCGCATCGGCGCGATCAAGAACAAGCCGGCCTCGACGCGAGACTACTTCTTTGACGACGCGCACAATGTCGCGGGCAGCTGAATGAGCGCGCAGGCCCAGAGGCTCATGTCTCCCGCGGCGTCGCCGCACGTGCGCTTGGTTCCGCAGGCGGAGGCGGCAAGCCTTGTGCAGGTCGAGGGCGTCAGCCTGGAGTACGCCACACACGAGCACATCGTGCGGGCCACGCATCGCGTCAGTTTCGAGGTCCGGCAAGGCGAGCGCTTCGTACTGCTCGGCCCTTCGGGTTGCGGCAAGTCTTCGCTGCTCAAGGCTATCGGCGGCTTCATCTCGCCGAGTGAAGGCCGGATCATGCTCGACGGCGTCGCCGTGCACGAGCCGGGGCCGGACCGCATGGTCGTATTCCAGGAATTTGACCAACTGCCGCCCTGGAAGACCGTGCTCGACAACGTGATGTTCCCCTTGCTCGCCTCGCGCCGGCTCGCCAGGGCCGAAGCGCGCGAACGTGCAGCGGACATGCTGACCAAGGTGGGCCTGGCCGACTTTGCGAACGCCTATCCGCACACCCTGTCCGGCGGCATGAAGCAGCGCGTGGCCATCGCCCGCGCGCTGGCCATGCAGCCCAAGGTACTGTTGATGGACGAGCCGTTTGCCGCGCTCGACGCGCTGACGCGCCGGCGCATGCAGGAGGAGCTGCTCACGCTGTGGGAAGAGGCGAAGGTCACACTGCTCTTCGTCACCCACTCCATCGAGGAAGCGCTCGTGGTGGGGGACCGCATCCTGCTGCTTTCGCCACACCCAGGTCGCGTGCGGGCGGAACTCAACGCACATCAGTTCGACCTGCAGAACCTCGGCAGCCCCGAGTTCCAGGTTCAGGCACAGCGCATCCACCGCCTCTTGTTCGACGACGAGGCGCGCACATGAGTATGACCATCCGCCCCGAGTTCGAGCAGGTGCTGGAGCCGCTGAGCGACATCCGGACTGAGCGCAGCTTGCCGCTCGCGCAGCGGCTCTGGCAGCAGGCCATCGTCCGCAAAGCTGCCATCGTGGCCCTGCTGGCCGCCTTGTGGGAAGTCGCTGCGCGTATCACCGACAACGACCTGCTGCTGCCCACCTTCTCACAGACGACCCGCGCCTTTGGGGCCGATTTGCTCAGCGGCGAACTGATCGGCAAGGCCGGCATCTCCGTCGCTTTGCTGCTGCAGGGCTATCTGCTCGGCGCGGCTCTTGCCTTTCTGTTGACGGCGCTGGCCGTGTCCACGCGCTTCGGCCGCGACCTGCTGTCCACGCTGACGTCGATGTTCAACCCTCTGCCCGCCATCGCCCTGCTGCCTTTGGCCCTGCTGTGGTTCGGCCTAGGCAAGCTAAGCCTGATCTTCGTGCTGGTGCATTCGGTGCTTTGGCCCCTGGCCTTGGCCACCTATGCAGGCTTCCAGGGCGTGCCTGAGACCCTGCGCATGGGCGGCCGCAACTACGGCCTGCGCGGCCTGCGCTACGTGGTGCTGATCCTCGTGCCTTCCGCGCTGCCGGCCATCCTGTCCGGGCTGCGCATCGGCTGGGCCTTCGCCTGGCGCACGCTGATTGCGGCGGAACTGTTCTTCGGTGCGTCCTCCGGCAAGGGCGGGCTCGGCTGGTACATCTTCCAAAACCGCAACGAGCTCTACACCGACAAGGTTTTTGCTGGTCTGATCAGCGTGGTGCTGATCGGTCTGCTTGTCGAGACCCTGGTGTTCGACTCGCTGGAACGCGTGACGGTGAGGCGCTGGGGCACGCAGCGCTAGGTGCGTGCTCGCAAGCGCTGGGCAAAGGCCTGGTATTCAGGGTCGGCGTTGGTCGTTGGAGGTTCTGCCGTGTTGCGCAGCAGGCGGCCGAGCGTGTCAGCATGCGGCAAGACGGGCCCGGCGAATCGAACGCCTTCCGGGCCAATGACGACGATGGTCGGAAAGGTCTCCACGTCGACATCGCCAACCAACTCCGCCTCGTCCTCGATGTCGATCCAATGCCCGCGTAGCTTGACGCCGGGCAACTCCAATTCCGAGATCGTGCGCTCCAGCACTGGTGCGTAGTCGTCGCACAGCCGGCACCAGGCCGCGCAAAGGCAAGCCACGTGAAGGACGGTCAAGTTCTCGGTCACCCGCGGATCGTACGGGTTACAGCGCATGCACGGCTTGCAGCGCTTCCAGTACATCCTGGCGCCAGCGTGCCAGTGCCGCATCGCCGCGTGCGCGTGGGTGGGCCAGAGGCACTTCCACACTGCGAGCGATCCGACCTGGGCTGGCCTCAAGCACCAGAACGCGGTCCGAAAGCAGCACGGCCTCCTCCACTTCATGCGTCACCATGAGCAGGCTGCTGCCATGCCGGCGCGCCAGCTCCACGACCAGGTCCTGCAGCTTGATGCGCGTGAAGGCATCGAGCGCCGAGAAGGGCTCGTCGAGCAGCAGTAGGCGAGGGCGCGTGTACAGTGCGCGCGCAATCGCTACGCGCTGCGCCTGGCCGCCGGAGAGCTGCTTGGGCAGCGCCTTCTCGTAGCCGGACAAGCCGACCTCGGCGAGCAGCGCCGCGACCCGAGCGTGGTCCGGGCTGCGGTCGGCATCGAAGCCCACGTTGCGCTCCACTGACAGCCAGGGAAAGAGCCGCGGCTCCTGGAACACATAGCCGATGTCTCGGCTGGCCGGCCCTTGCAGCGGCGTGCCGTCCAGCAGCACCTGACCCTCGAAGTCGCGATCCAGCCCGGCCGCGATACGCAGCAGCGTGCTCTTGCCGCAGCCGCTGGCGCCGACGAGGCTCAGCACCTCGCCGGCCGCCAGACGCAAATGCACATGGCGCAGCACGCTGCGGCCGCTGTAGGCCTTGTGGTGCACGCGCAGGTCGAGCAAGGCATTGCTCATCGCGGAGCCTCTCCAAAACTGTCGCGCCAATGCAGGGTGCGCGCCTCTAGGGCCACCATCAGGCTGTCGCTGAGTTTGCCCAGCACGGCCAGTAGCACGATGGCCGCCAGCACGATGTCAGCGCGGCTGGTCTCGCGGCCATCGGTCAGCAAATAGCCCAGTCCCCGACTCGCGGCGATCAGCTCGGCCGCGACCATGAACATCCAGGCCAGCGAGAGACCGTTGCGCAGGCCAGTAAGCACAGCGGGCAACGCCGCAGGCAGCAGCACGCGGCCGGCCAGCGCCGTCCGTGAGAGGCCGCGCAAGCGCGCCACTTCAACGAGCTTGCGGTCCACATCCCGGATGCCCGAGGCCACGCCCATGTAGATGGGGAAGAAGGCGCCGATGGCGATCAGCACGATCTTGGGCGCTTCGTCGATGCCCAGCCACAGCAAGAGCAGCGGCACCCACGCTAACGAAGGAATTGCACGCAATGCCTGGAAGCTCGGGTTGAGCAGAGCCAGCGCGAGCGGCGACAGGCCGACCCAGGCACCGAGCAGCAGCGCGAGACCGGCGCCCAGCACAAAGCCGGCCGCCACGCGCGCACTGCTAGCCGCGATGTGGCCGAGCAGGCCTTGCTGCGCGAGTTGTTGCAGCGTCGCCAGCACCTCGCTCGGTGCGGGCAGCAGGTTTGACGCGAGCCAGCCTGCACGCGTAGCCGCTTCGGCCAGCAGTAGCAAGCTCGCTGGCACCAGCAGACCCAGCCATCGCGGTTGCGGCTTGCGCGGTCTTGGAGCCGGCTCAGTGGCCGTGTCAGCGGCCGTGTCCGGATGCGCGTCCAAATGCGCGGTCAGCTCATGGTCTGCATGCATCGGTCAGGCCGGCAGCAGCTTGGCCGCAAATCGCGTATCCACGAGATCCGTGACGGTCCTGTTCAGATCGGTGCCCGGCTTGACCAGCTGTTCGGCCAGCAGGATCGGTGCGGCCGCCTGCAGCGCCTGTACATGTTCGGTGGACGGCAGCGGATGGCTGAGATCGGTGCGCAGCTTCACCTGCAACAGGGCCACGGGCAAGCTGACCTTCGCCTCCTCCGACAGGATCTTCGCCGCTTCGGTCGTGTTGGCCAAGGTCCACTGGCGTGCCCGTTCGTAGCCGGCGATCACGCGCTGCACCTCGCGCGGATGGCGGGCCAGGAAGTCCTCGCGAACGTTGAGGAAGCCGTAGGTGTTGAAACCCACGTTGCGATAGAGCAGGCGTGACCCGGCATCGAGCTCGCTGGCTGCCATGTGCGGATCCAGCCCGGCCCATGCATCCACGCGGCCCTGTTCCAGCGCGGCGCGGCCATCAGCGTGCTGAAGCGCCACGTGCTCGATGTCGCTGCGCTTGAGGCCGACCGTGTGCAGGGCGCGCAGGAGAAACAGATACGGATCGGTGCCCTTGGTGGCGGCCACCTTCTTGCCCTTCAGATCGGCCAGGGTCTTGATGCCGGAATCGGGTCGCACCACGAGCGCCGTCCACTCGGGACGCGAGAAGATGTAGGGCGTGCGGATCGGGTTGCCGTTGGCGCGCGCCAGCAGCGCGGCCAGGCCGGCCGTGGAGCCGATGTCGATGCTGTCGGCGTTCAGATATTCGAGCGCACGGTTGCTGCCGGCGCTGAGCACCCAGCGCACGTCGATGCCGTCCCTCCTGAAGTCCTCTTCAAGCCAACCGAAGCGGCGCAGCACGAGGCTGGGGGGCGAGTAGTAGGCGTAGTCCAAACGGATTTCCTTCGGAGCATCGGCAGCGCGTGAGGCCGACCCGAAGGGAATGGAGGTAGCGGCTGCGGCTTGCAGCAAGGTGCGGCGTTTCATCGTCATGCTTCTTTCAGATCAGGACGTCCTTGAACACCGCGTACCGGACCTGGACCTGACGCGGAATGAGCTTGAGCTTGAAGAAAGTGTCGGCAATGCGCTGCTGCTCAGCGACGATCCCGGCGTCCACGGGCACGGCCGTATATCGCCGCCGCCCCGTGGCCAGCGCGAGCACCGGCACCGGCACACCCAGCTGCGGCGCGAGCTGCTCGGCCACGGCTTGCGGGTGGTGGTCGGCCCAGTCGTTGGTCTTGCGCAATTCGGCGAAGACGGTGCGCAGCACCTGCGGCTGCGCTTCAGCGAACTCGGTCGCGGCCAAATAGAAGGTGCGGTTGTTGGACAGGCCCTCGCCATTGCGCAGCACACGAGGCTGGGTGGGCGCGAACTGGGCGCCTGCCAGGAAGGGGTCCCACAGGCCCACGGCGTCGACACGGCCCGACTCGAATGCGCTGCGCGCATCGGCAGCGCTGTTGACCCACGCAGGCTCCACGTCGTCGAAGGAAAGGCCCGCATCTTCGAGCGCACGCACCAACAGGTACTGCACGTTCCAGCCCCGGCCGACGGCGATTTTCTTGCCCTTGAGGTCGGCCACCGTCTTGAGCGGCGAACTCTGGGACACGAGGATGGCGATGCCCTGGGGATATGGCTGCTCGGCCGCGAGGTAGACGGCCTTCACGCCGGCGGCCTGGGCGAAGACGCTGGGCGTGTCGGCGGCGTGGCCGAAGTCGATGGCGCCGGCGTTCAGTGCTTCGAGCAGTACGGGGCCAGTGGCGAACTCGGTCCACTGCACGGTCCAGCCCAGCGGCTTCAGCGCCGCCTCGAGCTGTCCAACGCCCTTAAGGATGTTGAGTGTGTTGAACTTCTGATAGCCGATGCGCAGCGTGCGGGCATCGGCGGCGCGCGCCAGAGGGAAGGGGGTGGCCAGGGCCAGCGCCAGGGCGTGGCGTCGTGAGAGCGAGGCGTCGTCGTTCATGCGGCTTCCTGTTCGGCGGAGTGGGGGATACGGACACGACGGCCGGCGTGCCGTTCATCGAGATGCGCACCGGCACCGAAGAGCTTGTGGCGATAGGTGCCGGACGCGTAGTCGCGGCGATAGCGGCCGCGTGCCTGCAACTCCGGCACGACCAGGTCCACGACCGCGCGCAGGTCCTCGTGCGCCACGGCGTAGGTGAGGTTGAAGCCGTCGATGCCCGTGGTCTCGGCCCAGTCGATCAACTGGTCGGCGATCTGCGCCGGATCGCCCACGAGAACGGGACCGCGGCCACCGAGGCCGATGAATTGCGCCGCCTCGCCCACGGTCCAGCGCCTGCCCGGGTCGGCGCTGCTGAAAGAGGCGAGCGCCGTGCGGCCGGCCTGCGTGTCCAGGTAGTCGATGGTGGCGCTCAGCGGATAGCGGCTGAAGTCCACGCCGGTCCAGCCGGACAACAGGGCGAGCGCCGCTTCGATGTCCACATGGCGGCGATAGTCGGCCAACTTGGCCTTGGCCTCGGCCTCGGTCGGCGCGGCGATGATGAGCGCCTGGGCGTAAATCAGCACGTCCTGGTCGCCGCGGCGGCCCTCTTCCCGTACGCTGGCACGGACGCCGTCCACATAGCCCTTGACCACGGTCTGGCTCGGGCCGCTGACGAACACGCACTCGGCATGTCGGCCCGCGAAGGCGCGTCCGCGCGAGGAGGTACCGGCCTGGAACAGTACCGGCGTGCGCTGCGGCGAGGGCTCGCTCAGGTGGATGCCCGGCACGTCGAAATGCGCGCCCTTGTGGCGGATCGCGTGGACCTTGGTGGGATCGGTGAACACACCGCTCTTCCTGTCACGGCGCACGGCATCGTCTTCCCAGCTCCGCTCCCAGAGCTTGTACACCACGTCCAGGTACTCGTCGGCCAGGTCGTAGCGCTCGTCGTGAGCGAGCTGCGCAGACAGACCCAGGTTGCGCGCAGCGCTGTCCAGATAGCCGGTGACGATGTTCCAGCCGATGCGGCCGCGTGTCAGATGGTCCAGCGTGGAGATGCGCCGCGCAAAGGTGTAGGGGTGCTCATAGGTCAGCGCGGCCGTAACGCCGAAGCCCAGGTGTTCGGTCACCCCGGCCATCAGTGGCACGAGGGCGAGCGGATCGTTCAGCGGCGCCTGCACGCCGTGGCGCAGCGCCGCGTCGGCCGCACCTTCGAACACGTCGTAGACGCCCAGCACGTCGGCCAGGAAGATGCCGTCGAAACGGCCTCGTTCCAGCAGGCGCGCCAGGTCCTGCCACCAGGCCGGGTCGGTGTAGCGGTGCGACTCGTCGCGCGGGTGCGTCCACAGGCCCGGCGACTGGTGGCCGACCGTGTTCATCGTGAAGGCGTTGAACCTCAGGAGCTTCTGGGTCATTAGGAATACGAGGTCGGGTCGGGGATCCGGCCTTCGAGCCGGAAGCGGCCGAGGTCGCGCAACTTGTAGTCGACGGGGTCGTGCAGCGTGTGCACACGGGCGTTGCGCCAGAAGCGGTCCAGGCCGAAGCGGGCCGCGCTGCTGCGTGCGCCGGTCAGCTCGAAGAGCTGGCTGCTGACCTCAATGCTGGCGCGATGCGCCAACACCTTGGCTTCGGCGCCGGCGACGGCCACTTCACCGCGCTCCTGGGCGCTCAGGGCGTCTCCGCGTTCGAGGGCGGCCTCAAGCCTGGCCCCGGCCACGTCGGTCACGGCCTGCGCGGCGCGCACGTGAAGCCACAGGTCGCCATAGCGCTGCTGGATGTAGGGATCGTCGGCAGCGCGCGCGACCTCGGAAGCGAACCAGGCGCGGCTGTGTTCGAGCGTGTAGCGGCGCGCCTCCTCGAAAGCACCCTCGGCAATGCCGAGATAGAGGTTGGACATGATCAACTGCGCGATCTGCGAACGCAGCGTCGAGCGCGGTGTGGCGCCCACGCCGGGCTGCTGCAGCAACTCCTCGTCGGCGATCCATACGTCCTCGAAACGCACGCTGCCGCTGTCGGTCTGGCGCTGGCCGAAAGCGTCCCAGTCCTGCTCGACGCCGACCCCCTCGCGCCGCGTGGGCACGATGCCGATCAGCAGGCCGCCGTCATCGGCGAGGGCCGACACGGTCAGGCGGTCAGAGCCCAGGGCGCCCGAGCAGAAGCCCTTCACGCCGTTCAAGCGCCAGCCGCCCTCCACGCGACGCGCGCCCAAGCGCGTGTCGGCAGGGTTCAGCGCGTTGCCCCAGAACAGTCGTTGCTCGGCCGTGTCGCGCAGATGGCTGGCGCCATGCAAGGCGGCAGCCGGACCGGTGTAGAGCCGAACACCGAAGAGCTGCAGATGATGAAAGGCGAAGACATGCGCCAAGGCGCTGTCGGCCCGCGCCAATTCGCGAACGGCGCGATAGAGATCGTTCACACTGCCGCCGAGTCCGCCGAGCTCGACAGGAATGGTGAGTGCCAGCAGGCCGCTGGCGCGGATCAGCTCGCGTTGCTCGGCCGCGTGGCCGCCTTGGCGGTCGCGCTCGACGGCCGTGAATGCCAGGCGTTCGGCCAGGGCGGGCAGCACCTCGTCCAGCGCGTGAACGAGGCTGACCACAGGGGGCGCATGCCGGCCGAGGGGAAGCGCATGGGGCGCCGAGCGGCTTTGAAGCTGGATGTTCGACATGCTGGCAGTCTTGCGTCCGACAAGACCGTCGTGAAGCGACAAATACGCCTGTGCTTATGCGGCTTTCGACGCAGCGTCTGCGTCATCGCAAAGTTCGGCGAGCGCATGAGAAGCTGCGGATGTCTTCGTTGGCTGCCGAGGCTGGCATGGCTAGGCTGATGCCTTCTAGTTGATATGACCACGCCATGAATGAGTCCTTCCGTCCCCCAAGGCTGCTGATCGTTCCGGGCTTGAATGACAGTGGCCCGGCCCATTGGCAGACCTGGCTGCAGCAGCAGTACCCGGATTCACGCCGCGTCGTCCAACGCGATTTCGAGCGCGCTGATCTGCAGCGCTGGTCCGAGCGAATTCAAAGTACCCTGGAGACTGCTGGTGGCGACGACTGGATTGCCGTGGCGCACAGCTTCGGCGTGCTCGCCTTAGTAGACCATTTGTCCGCGCATATTGCCTCGCCGATCCGGGAGGTGCTGCTTGTCGCGCCGGCAGAGCCCGATCGCTTTGGGCTGGCGGAACTGCTGCCGCACCATCGACTCGCCGTGCAGAGCACGCTGGTGGCGAGTCAGAACGATCCCTGGATGACTTTCGGCAGCGCGCAACGTTGGGCGGCGCGCTGGGGTTCGAATCTGGTGAACCTCGGCCGGGTCGGGCACATCAATGCGGAATCTGGCTTCGGGCCATTTCCGCTGGCTCGAAATTGGGTGGAGGGAAGGCGCGAAGACCGCAACAGGCAGGTCTGGCGCCTTCAGCCGAGCATCGCCCACTGAACCGGACGTTCGGCCGGCGATCGCGTTGCCCGCATCGCTCGCAATGCAGGCCTGCGACGAATTGAGCTGAACCACCGGAGCCGACGAACTCCGATTTCAAGGGGGCGGGTCAGGATGTGGGGGCATGGTCTTTCTGATCGGTGAGATCAGTGCCGTTGAACCATGCGATGGTGTCCACGCGTTAGGCGAGGCGCCGCAGGTGGGGCGCCCCTCCCTTGAGACGCCGATTACTTCAAACTAGCCTTGAGGTCCTCGCTGGCCTGGTGCAGCGCCGCGCGCGTGCTGGGCACGTCCGCCAGGACATTGAGCAGGCCGAAGTCGTGGATCATGCCTTTGTAGCGCGTGATGACCGTCGGCACGCCGGCGGCGTCGAGCTCGCGCCCGTAGGCCTCGCCCTCGTCACGCAGCACGTCCTTTTCGGCCGTGATGATCAGCGCAGGCGGCAACCCCTTGAGCTGCTCGGTCGTGGCCAGCAGCGGCGACGCGTAGATCTCTTGGCGTTGCTTCGCGTCGGTCGTGTAGGCGTTCCAGAACCATTTCATCATCGGCCGCGTCAGGAAGTGGCCGCTCTCGAACTGGTCGTACGACGCATCCTCGAAGTTCGCATTGGTCACCGGCCAGAACAATACCTGCGCCTTGATCGCCGGGCCATTCTTGGCCTTGGCCATCAGTGCCGTGACGGCAGCCATGTTTCCGCCCACGCTGTTGCCGACGACGGCCAGGCGCGAGCCGTCGACACCGATCTCGCGTCCGTGCTCGGCGACCCACTTAGTGGCACCGTAGACCTCGTTGATCGCGACTGGGTAGCGCGCCTCAGGGGAGGGCGTGTAGTTCACGAAGACGGCCACGGCGCCCGAGTCGGCGACGAGGTCGCGCACAAAGCGCTCGTGCGTCGGGAAGTCACCGAGGATCCAGCCGCCGCCATGAATGAACACGAAGACGGGCAGCACGCCCTTGGCTATCGGCGAGGCTGTCAATGCAATGAGTCTTGGCATTCGACGGTTCTGGGAGAGTGTGCGTCTCTACCTGATTCTGCAGCTCATCCAGAACGCAGGCACGTCGCCGACATCGGACTCGCGTGAGCTAAAGCTGGCGGCGGCGCTCATCTCAGGCACGGCGCAGAAGCCGGGTAGCGATGTCGCGGCCTTTGAGATGCGCAACATGAACGACGTCACCTCCGCAATCTTCGGACTCGTGTTCGGCATAGATTCGTCTGTCGGTCGAGTTGATAGCTTCGCTGAGGCCCTTCAATGGGACAAGCAGGCGCCGGAAGTGCCGGGTTGGATGTACGGCTGGTCGGGTAGTCCTAGCACAGTCGAGTCGATGAAGCGGTCGCAAGCGATATTGCTCGCCGCCGTGTCGCGCCCCCGCCAGAACCACGTTGGTGATACCGAGAAGCTGTTGTTGGCTTGGTGGAAGGACCTCGATAAGCTTTCGCAGGTGGCCAGCTACTGCAGGGACGTGCGGCGTCAGGCGTTAACTCGCGAGGATGGATCGGTGGCCAAGGCTGTAGAGATTCTGCAGAGGCATTTGAACCTTCCTGCTCGAACTTGTTCGGCACGCCTTGCGGTCGCACGAGCAATGAGACGCCTTGCAAAGGCCGCGTATTGGGAGCGGATTACGTCACTGCGCGCCTTCAGTGTGGACGAGAAGGTGATCCGCCAGTTGGGCACGTTGATTGGCGAACGTGCCCTAGACCCAGATCGGCTCCCCACAGCCCTCGGAATGAAGGTCGCCTTCGTTGCAAGCTCGCCAGCGCTGAAGCGATCTTTACGCTTCGGGGACAGGAAGGCGCGGTATCTAGCTGAGGTCCCTGAAGAGATTGATGTGCACGGGGCGGAGCAGTTTGGGGACTACGTTCGACAGGCAATGTTGGCTTGGGCGTTCTCCGCTCGAGTAGCCGCAGAAGGTATTCGCCCCGTCAATACGCCGGCAGAGCGGAACAATTTCCAGCCCAGCGGTATCCGTCCGGCCATTACGCCTTGACGCCTGGCAGCCAGCCTGCCTTAGGCGGATCAGAGGCGCTCGGACAGCCAGTCGCGGATTGCGCGGTTGGCCGAGTTGACGTCGAAGCCTTTCGGGTCGAACGGACCGCCGCACCACTGCCACATGGCGTCGTGCTGCTCGTGGGACGGATCGCCGATGGCCTGTAGGAACTCCTCATAGCCACCGAGACCGCCGACGTCCTCCGGCGGGCAGGCATTCGCGCCGGCCAAACACATCGGCCAACTGTTACGCCCTTCGTCGGCGAGTTCGACCGCCTGTACCGTCACGTCGTGGCGCCAGCCGTCACCGAAGTCGTATTCGTGCACGAAGCCTTTGACTGCCGTGCCCAGCACCTCATCGAGGGTGAACGCGTCGTCAGGCAGCACGGGTTCGTCGTCGAGCCATTCTTCATCGGGGAAGCCGTACGGCTTGCCACCGATGGTGAACAGGTGCATGTGGCTGTTGGTCCAGCCCATCGCCGCCTGGATGATGCGATCCAGATCGGCCAGCGTCATGTGCCCGGGCACACTGATCAGCCGCCAGACGGTCGGCTCAGTGTCTTCGAGCTTCACCAGTAGTCGGTATGCGTGCTTGGGCTTGGACTTTCTGCGCGTTGCGGTCTTGCGTGTGGCCATCGCCGCAGCGTACCAGCAGGGGGCGGCACTGTTGGCAAGCTCAGCCCGGCGGCGGCGACCAGCGATGCGGCAGCAGCTCGTCGATCCGGCTGGCCGGATGTGTTGGCAGCCGCTCGAGGACGTCCTTGAAGTACGCGTACGGATCGTGCCCGTTGATGCGCGCCGAGTGCAGCAGGCTCATGATGGCCGCGGCGCGTTTGCCTGCGCGCAGACTGCCGGCGAAGAGCCAATTCGATCTTCCGATGGCAATCGGTCGGATCTGGTTCTCGATCCAATTGTTCGAGATCGGCACGTCACCGTCGGTGACGAAGTGCGTGAGCTCCTTCCAGCGCTTCAAGCTGTAGTCGATGGCCTTGATGGTCGCGGAGCCCGGCGGCACCAACTGTCGCTGTGCGAGCAGCCATCGATGGAATACGTTCAGCACTCTGCGTGACTTGCGCTGTCGGATCCGTCGTCGCTCTTCACTGGTGAGTTGTTCAGCCTGCCGCTCGATGCGGAACAGGACTTGGTAGAAGCGCAGCGCCTGCTCAGCGACCTTGCTGCCGTGGTTGGCCCAGAGTTCGTGGAACTTGCGCCGGCCGTGTGCCATGCATTGCGCCGATGTCACGCCCTTGTCGACGCAAGCCGAGTAGCCACTGAATCCGTCGGTGACCAGTGTGCCCTGCCAGGCATTGGGCGTTTCCAGCCGCAAGAACTCGCGCACGTTCTCGCCGCTGCGGGTCTCGCTGAACTCGAACACCACCGCCTTGACCGGGTTCGTGCTCGGCGTGCAGTACGACCAGATGTAGGCTTTGTGGGTCTTGCCGTTTCCCGGCTTGAGCATGGCCACCGGCGTCTCATCGGCATGCAGCACCATGTGGCGGCGCAGTTCGTCGGCCAGGGCTCGCACCAGCGGCTGCAACTGCGCGCCGCACTCGCCGACCCACTGCGCCAGCGTCGAGCGCGCGATCAGGTGGCCGGCACGTGCGAAGACGGCCTCCTGCCGGTACAAGGGCAAGTGGTCCATGAACTTGGCCACCAGGATCTGTGCCAGCAGGCCCACGGTCGGGATGCCTTTGTCGATCACGTGGGCCGGCACCGGCGCCTGCACGATCCGCTCGCAGCACTTGCACACCCACTTGCCGCGCACATGGCGCTCGACGGTGAAGACGCCGGGCTGGTAGTCCAGCTTCTCGGCCACGTCCTCACCGATGCGTTGCATGGCCTTGCCGCAGCCGCAGCTCGTATCCGCCGGCTCGTGCGGCACATCGCGGCGCGGCAGATCCGCTGGCAGCTGGGTGCGCTTGGGTTGCTGCTTCTCGTCTTCGTCCTTCTTGTCGAGCTTCTTGCGATGCCGCTGCAGCTCGCTGTCGAGTTCATGGATGTCGGTGTCCAGCGTCTCCTCCAGCAGGCTTCGCTGCTCGGGCGAGAGGGTGCTGGCGAAGCGTTCGCTGGTGGCGGCGAACTTCATGCGCTTGAGGATCGCCATCTCGTGCGTGAGCTTGTCGATCAACGCCTGCTTGAAGGCGATCTCGGCGTCACGCTGCTGGACCTCAGCCAGCAGCGACTGCACGGCTTGCCGCGTCTGCGGGTCCAAGGCGTCCAGCTGCTGTGCACTGATCATGGACGGTGATCGTGCCGCATCGCCGCTTTCCGCGCATCGGCATAACCGGCAATTGCCCGGGCTCGGGCAGCGCGCCTCAGATCGTGCGGATGATCCCGGCCTCGCCCAGGCGCTGCCACGGCAGCCCCAGCACGAGCGCATCGAGCTGCACGCGCGTCAGGCTCTGCGTGCTCGCGCCGTCCAGGGGCCAGACGAACTTGCCGGCATTGAGCCGCCTGGCCGCCAGCCACACGCCGATGCCATCATGTACCAGGCACTTCATGCGGTTGGCTCGCCGGTTGGCGAACAGGTACGCATGGTGCGGCCTGGCCTCGCCGAAGACCGCGACGACACGGGCCAGGGCCGACTCGGTGCCGGCCCGCATGTCCAGGGGCTGGACCGCCAGCCATACGGCGTCGACGCGGATCACCGCAGCAGCTCGCGCGTCCACGTGGCAAGCTCTGCCGCCGCGCAGACCGGCCAAGTGACGGTGACGCAGACGGCGCCACGTCTGAGTTCGACTCGGATGTCCGCCGGCGTCGCAGCAGGCACAGCCGCGTCGGGAAGCGGCAGAGCGATGAACTCGCTTGTCTTAGCGACTGCGTCACCACTGCCTTCGCGCGCCAGTTGCCGCCACCGGTGCACGACGTTGGCATTGATGCCGTGCGCCAGCGCCACCTGTGCCACCGACTTGCCGGGCTCTGAGCATTCAGCCAGAACCTGCGCCTTCTTCGCCGCCCCGTATCTGCGCCGTGTCTTCCTCTCGCTTGTCATCGTGTCCACCTAAGTTAAGTGGACAGCATCCTTATCGCTGGCGGCTGCGGCTTCAAGATGACATTGCCGGACGCATACGCCCAGCGTGGGGCAGATGCAGGCGTTTGTCTCTTCTGTCGCCGCGGGGTGCACAGCTGCGCTAACGAACGGCGAAGAGCCCGTTATCCTGGTGGGACATCTAGCGGCAGGCGGATGGCTGCGACCATATCGCTGGGGTGATGAAGATTGGCAGTGCCCCCTGCCAGCTGGAATCAACATTCGGCCCGGAAACGAAGCCACCGGTGAACGCGCCCATGTCTACGTGAACGACGTTCCGGTGATCGAATTTGATACGCCGACCGGGGATTGCTTCGTTGTCCCGCGGTCGATGGTTGGAAATCTTGAGGTGCTGGGCGTCAATCCTGCCAACGCAATGACCATGACCTGGGAGCGCATTGACGACGAACGCCTGAATCTGATTGTGGAGTGGACTGCGCAGCTCAACTGATGAGCTCACTCCCTAGGTAAGGGCGCGCAAAGGTTTATGCCGAGATGCCCGTAGTCCGCATTACACCGGACTTGGGGCGCGTCAGGGGACCCGCAACCGAGATCAGATTCCAGTGGACCGATGAAGTTGATTGAAGGGCCCGGATGTCAAAGCGATTGCCTCGCGTTTGTCAAAGCGGTTGCCTTACCCACCTCCAGGTGCTTCAGGAGGAACTATGTGTCGGACGGCTCCGACCAGCGGGAGGCGGCACGACAGCATTGTTCATTTAACATAATATACATTGTCGTATTTGTCGGTGCATCTGGATCCACTCAAGCGCATGCGCTCCTCGACGAACAATTCCTGCCACGCTATTTGTCGTCAGTCTGGTCGCTGTTGCATGCTGGCAGCTTGGCTGCTTCGACACACAAGCGAAAGCTAAGCGTCATCGAAGCGCTGTACGTCCACACCGAGGCTCTTGGTGGAAATCTGGACGATGCGCTCAGCGCGCTGGACTTCGACGCCTTGGGCAACGCGCTTGGGGCCGAATTCATTTCATTGCGAAACGCTTCGGAGCCGTCTCCTCAGGCCGAAGCCCGTTGGAACCAAGCTCTCCAATTCGTCAGGAATACCTGTGACCGAATCGCAAGAAATCCGGCAGCTGGCAATAGGATGGTGACCGTCCGCAGCCAGGTTGAGCACCTGGCTTTTCCGCGCGCTGCGTCCGCACAAAAGGCGCATGAAGGAGTCCGTGCGAGCACTACTGACAAACATTCAAACTCAGCGTTGCCGCGGCGCCCGCCCGCTGAGGCTCTCGATGGCCGCAGCCCGTTGTCCTACCTGAGGCCAGACTTCGAGGCCGTCCTGGATGCGGCCCGGGTAGACCACTTTCTGACTGCGGGCTAATGCAAGGGCATAACCTTCGCCCGCCATCAGGCAGTGGTCCCTACCTTCAGGGACGTTCAGCCATTCCGGCACCATCCGACTGTTCCACCAACCACCGAGAGGCAAGTCATGGCAAAGGTTCTGGTTCTGTTTCACAGCATCTACGGTCACATCGCACGCATGGCGCAAGCCGAGGCGCAGGGGGCGGCTGAAGTGCCTGGCACGACTGTCACGCTGAAGCGTGTGCCGGAGACGATGTCCGACGAGGCCATCAAGAAGATTGGCGGCAAGACGGACTCGACGATTCCTGTGGCCACTCCTGACGAGCTGGCGGACTACGACGCCATCATCTTCGGAACGCCGACGCGCTTCGGGAACATGACCGGGCAAATGCGCACCTTCCTTGATCAGACCGGCGGTCTCTGGATGAAGGGCGCCCTGATTGGAAAGGTCGGCAGCGTGTTCACGTCGAGCGCGACGCAACATGGCGGGCAAGAGAGCACCATCCTGACCTTCATTCCCACGCTGATGCATCAGGGCATGATTGTCGTGGGCCTGCCTTACAGCGAACAGCGCCAGATGGGGCTCGATGAAATCAAGGGCGGCAGTCCGTACGGTGCTTCGACGATTGCCGGGGGCCAGGGCGAACGTCAGCCTAGCGAGCAGGAGCTAGCCATGGCCAAGTCTCAAGGCCGACATGTCGCCACGATTGCAGCGAAGCTCGCTGCAAATTGACGACTGAGTTCCTAATGTGAGGCGCTGTGTCAAAGCGCCGACCCGCGACGCTAAACGCTGCCACAAAGAGGGTGGGCTTCGTCATGGCTGGTACTCACCCGAAATCGGCAAGTGGTCAGTGACTGGCTCCATTACGCCGGTCAGCGGCTGGCGCCTACACGCCGATGCTCGAATCGAGCTTCCGACGCAGCGGCAATTCAGCTCACCGCACGTTGATGAAAGTGAGGCGACCAGTCTGGCCCGGGCCACCGAAACCGATCGGCGGGTCCTTTTTGGTGGCGGATAGCCTGCCGATTGACGCATATCAAACAAGACGCTTGCACGCCTGTCAGGCTCCTGCCATGGCGATCAACACTCTCCGACTGCGTCCCACGCTTCGCATTCTTCTCGACGAGCACCTAGCTCTCGCTGCCGTGCTCAAGGGCATGCAGGCCCTTTTGCGGCAATCACGCCAGGTCGGCCAGCCGCCCGACCTGGAGACGCTCAGAGCCATGGTGTTCTATCTGGATGAGTTTCCCGAACAGCATCACCACCGCAAGGAAAGTGATTTGCTGTTCCCGAAGATCCGCGCCCGTTCTGTCGAATCCAGAGACCTGCTAGACCATCTGGGGGCCGAGCACGACCAGGGCATTTTCGCCATCCACCGCCTCGAGCATGCGCTGCTGGCCTTCGAGGTCATGGGCGATTCCCGGCGCGAAGCGTTCGAGTGCGCGCTTGAGCGCTACACGGACTTCTACCTGAGCCACATGCGGCAGGAGGAGCAGGAAGCGTTTCCGCTGGCGCAGAAGGTGTTGACAACCCAGGACTGGGACGAGCTGGACGCCGAGTTCAGCCTGCAGACTGACCCGCTCCTGGCCCGCGACCGGAACGGCGTGTACCGGGATCTCTACCGTCGCATTGCCGATCACGTGCGATTGCCGGGCCTGGCAGGCGCCGGCTGACATGGACGCGACCTTTATCGACGACCCGCGCGAGTACGCGCCGTTCACGCGCTGGCGGGCACAGACCGGCGGCGATGCGCTGGCCGAATCTTCGCTGCGGGTCAGCGGCATGACCTGCGCCACTTGTGCACTCACCGTCGAAGCGGCCTTGAACGCCCTGCCCGGCGTGCGCGAATCCAGTGTCAGCAGCGTGAGCGGGCTGGCGCGCGTACGGTGGGACCCAAGCCTGAGCAGGCCGTCCCAGTGGCTGACCGCAATCTCCCGGGCTGGCTACAGCGCGGTGCCCGATACGGCCGCTGCGGCGCGCGAGCAGCGCCGCGCGGAAGCCCGCCTGATGCTGTGGCGGCTTTTCGTGGCGGCTTTCTGCTCCATGCAGATCATGATGCTGGCCACGCCGAGCTACGTGAGCGCCCCGGGCGAAATGGCGCCGGATCTGGCCCGACTGCTCGCGATCGCGTCCTGGCTGCTGTGCCTGCCGGTGCTGCTGTTCAGCGCGGCGCCCTTCTTCCTCGGTGCCTGGGCAGGCCTGCGCCAGAGCCGGATCAGCATGGACCTGCCGGTAGCCCTGGGTGTTGCCACAGCTTTCGTCGCCAGCACCGGAGCGGCCTTCGATCCCGGCGGGCCGTTCGGCAGCGCGGTGTACTTCGACTCGCTGACGATGTTCCTGAGTTTCTTGCTGGCAAGCCGCCTGCTCGAGATGAAGGCCCGGCACCGCGCCGCGGCCCAGCTCGAGGACAGTCTGCTGCGATTGCCGGAGGCGGTGCAGCGCGTGCGCGCCGATGGCAGCCTGGACTCCGTCAGCGTCCATGCCCTACAGCCCGGAGACCGCGTACGCGTGGCGTTGGGGCAGGCTTTTGCGGCGGACGGTGTGCTGCTCACCGGACCCACGCGAGCGGACGAAGCCCTCCTGACAGGCGAATCACGCCCTGTCGCCAAGCAGGCCGGCGATGAGGTCGTGGCCGGCAGCGTGAACCTGGGTGTGCCCGTCGAGATGCGGGTGGAGCGCGTTGGTGCGGATACGCGCTATGAGGCCATCGCAGCCTTGATGCGGGATGCCCTAAGCCAGCGGCCGGACTTGAGTCGGGCCGCCGATCGCTGGGCGGGCCCCTTCCTATTTGCGGTACTGCTGCTGGCCGCCGCGGCCGCGCTGATCTGGACCTGGATTGACCCAGCGCGCAGCGTCTACGTTTTCGTGTCCGTGCTCATCGTCACCTGTCCGTGCGCGCTGTCCCTGGCCGTTCCTTCGGCCCTGCTCAGTTCGGCCTCGCGCCTGGCGCGCGAAGGGGTGCTGCTGCGAAGGCTCGACGCGCTCGAACGGCTGGCCCGGGTGGATCGGCTGCTGGTGGACAAGACCGGGACAGTGACCCAGACGGGTCAAGCCGCGGTCACTCTCAGGACCGTGGGAGTCCAGAGTGAGTCCGCAGAGCGGCTTCGCACCATCGCCGCAGCTCTCGCCAATTGGTCACGGCATCCGACTGCGCTGGCGCTGGCGGACAGCACCCAGTCCCTGCCCTGGCGTTCCTTGCGCGAAGTTCCCGGGTCCGGCATGGAGGGCGTCGACGATCAAGGCCGCGTCTGGCGGCTTGGATCCGCCGCCTGGGTCGCAGCGGCCGACGAGGTTGCCGACGGCCAGACCTTCCTGTCCTGCGACGGACAGGTGCAGGCCCGCTTCGACTTCGAAGAACAGCTTCGCGAGGACAGCGTTCTTGCCCTGCAGGAGCTGCGAGGGCTGGGCCTGCAGATCAGCCTCCTTTCGGGCGATAGCGAGGCACGAACCCTCGCCTTGAGTACCCGCCTCGGCCTGAACAGCCCTCGCGGCGGCTTATCTCCGGAAGACAAGCTGGCGGCCGTGCGCGAAGCCCAGGCGCAGGGCCATCTCGTGGCCATGGTGGGCGACGGCGTCAACGACGCGCCGGTGCTCGCCCAGGCCGATCTTTCGGTGGCCATGGGCGAAGGTGCCGCGATCGCACGCAGCCATGCGGACGTGGTCCTGCTCGGCAACTCGCTGCGCGGCGTGGCTACCGCACGCGTGCTGGCGCGCCGCGCCATGCGCGTGATTCGCCAGAACCTGGCCTGGGCCGCGCTCTACAACGCAGCCTGCATTCCACTCGCTCTCGCCGGCCTGCTGCCACCACTGGCCGCGGGGCTGGGCATGGCGGCGAGCTCGCTCTTCGTCGTCCTCAATTCGCTTCGGCTCGCACGCTGATGGAGATCCTCTACCTGCTCATTCCGCTTTCGGCCGGCCTGGTGCTGGTCCTCATCGGCGTGTTCGGTTGGGCGCTCCATGCAGGCCAGTTCGACGACGTCGAGGCCGAGGGCGAGCGCATTCTTGGCGACCGAGACGTGCCGATTGATTGAAATCAAACAAATAAATGACGTGGCCCAAAGAATGCAACTGCGCATTCGCAAGGAGCCATTGCATGACATCTTCAATTTCTGAGAGCCCCCAGGTCTACGACGACGGCCCGGTTCGGCTGTTCGCACTGGCCTCGGTGCTGTGGGGGGTGGTAGGGATGCTGGTCGGCGTGATCATCGCCGCCCAGTTGACCTGGCCCGAACTCAATTTCGGCATCCCCTGGTTCAGTTACGGCCGGCTCAGGCCCCTGCACACCAATGCCGTGATCTTCGCCTTCGGCGGCTGCGCGCTGTTCGCGACGAGCTATCACGTCGTCCAACGCACCTGCCAGGTGAGGCTCTTCCTGCCGGCCCTCGCCCGGTTCACTTTCTGGGGCTGGCAGGCGGTCATCGTCGCGGCCGCCATCACGCTGCCACTGGGCATCACCCAGGGCAAGGAATATGCCGAGCTAGAGTGGCCGATCGACCTGCTGATCGCGGTCGTGTGGGTCGCCTATGCGGTGGTCTTCTTCGGCACCATCGGCCTGCGCAAGGTGCGCCACATATACGTGGCCAACTGGTTCTTCGGTGCCTTCATCATCGCCGTCGCCGTGCTCCACATCGTCAACAGCGCCGCCGTTCCGGTGAGCCTGTGGAAGAGCTATTCGGCGTACGCCGGCGTGCAGGACGCCATGGTGCAGTGGTGGTACGGCCATAACGCCGTGGGCTTCTTCCTCACAGCCGGCTTCCTCGGGATGATGTACTACTACATCCCCAAGCAGGCCGAGCGGCCGGTGTATTCGTACCGGCTGTCCATCGTGCATTTCTGGGCGCTGATCTTCACCTACATGTGGGCGGGCCCGCACCACCTGCACTACACCGCCCTGCCCGACTGGGCTCAGTCCATCGGCATGGTGTTCTCGCTGATCCTGCTGGCGCCAAGCTGGGGCGGCATGATCAACGGTGTCATGACGCTGAGCGGTGCCTGGCACAAGCTGCGCGACGACCCCATCCTCAAATTCCTCATCGTCTCCCTGTCGTTCTACGGCATGAGCACCTTTGAGGGACCGATGATGTCCATCAAGACCGTCAACTCCCTGAGTCACTACACGGACTGGACCATCGGTCATGTGCACAGCGGCGCGCTGGGCTGGGTGGGGCTCATCTCAATGGGCAGCCTCTACCACCTGATCCCGCGCATGTACGGCCGCACAGCCATGTACAGCACGCGGGCGATCGACCTGCACTTCTGGATCGCCACCATTGGCATCGTGCTCTACATCGCCGCCATGTGGATCGCGGGCGTGATGCAAGGGCTGATGTGGCGCGCCACCAACCCCGACGGGACGCTGGTCTACACCTTCGTGGAAAGCGTCAAGGCCACCTTCCCCTTCTACGTGGTGCGGCTGCTGGGCGGTCTTCTGTACCTGAGCGGCATGCTGGTGATGGTCTGGAACGTGGTGCAGACGGTGCGCGCTGGCCGCATTGCACCTCAGCGCATTCCCGCGGCCCTGGCCACGGCTTGATCGAGACGGAGAATTCATGAGTCACAACGCTTCCGCCACTGGTCACGAGCGCATCGAGACCAGCAACTTCCTGATGATCGTGCTGACCCTGATCGCCGTGGCGATCGGCGGCATGGTCGAGATCGTGCCGCTGTTCTTCCAGCGCTCCACCACCGAACCTGTCGAGGGGCTCAAGCCCTACACCGCACTGCAATTGGAAGGCCGCGACATCTACATCCGCGAGGGTTGCTACAACTGCCACTCGCAGATGATCCGCACGCTCAGCGCCGAGACACTGCGCTACGGCCACTACTCGATGGCCGGCGAGTTCGTCTACGACCATCCCTTCCAATGGGGCAGCAAGAGGACGGGGCCCGACCTTGCGCGCGTGGGTGGCAAGTACAGCGACGAATGGCACCGCCTGCACCTGTCCAATCCGCGCGATCTCGTGCCCGAATCGAACATGCCCGCCTACCCCTGGCTGGCCAGCACCAAGCTCGATCCCGAGGAGCTCGCGCCCAAGATGCGCGCACTTCGCAAGGTCGGCGTTCCCTACACGGACGCCGAGATCGCTGCGGCCGCCGACGCGACCCGCGATCACACCGAGCTCGAGGCCGTGATCGCCTATCTGCAGGTGCTCGGCACCGCCGTCAAGTAAGGAGCCGTCATGGGAATCAACGAACTTCGCGTGGCGGTGACGCTCTTCTCGCTGCTGCTGTTCATCGCCATCTGGATCTGGGCCTGGTCGCGCAAGAACCAGGCGAATTTTGACGAGGCCGCGCGCCTGCCTCTCGACGACGCTCAGGAGACCGCACATGAGTGACTTCCTGAATGAGGGCTGGTCGCTCTACGTCGCCGCCGCCACCGTGCTGGGCATCGTGTCCTGCCTGGCGCTGCTGATCATCGCCAGCCGGCGCCGCGTCATGAGCGCGGACAACACGACGGGCCATGTCTGGGACGGCGACATCCGGGAGATGAACAACCCCCTGCCCCGCTGGTGGATGGTCCTGTTCGTGCTGACCATCTTCTTTGGCGTCGTCTACCTCGTGCTCTATCCGGGCCTGGGCAGCCGCGCCGGCACCCTAGGCTGGAGCAGCGCGGGCGAAGTCAAGGCGGACACGGCACGCGCCAAGGCCACGGCAGCGCCGATCTATGCCCGCTACGCGAGCATGAAGACGGAAGACGTGGCTCGCGACCCGCAGGCCATGGCGCTTGCCGAGCGACTCTTTGCCAACAACTGCGCCACCTGCCACGGCGCCGACGCCCGGGGCAGCAAGGGATTTCCGAACCTCACCGACAAGGACTGGCTCTGGGGCGGATCGCCCGAACGCATCGAAGAGACCATCACCAAGGGCCGCGTCGGCCAGATGCCGGCGCTGGCCGCAGCGGTGGGCAGCGAGTCAGACGTGCGCGATCTTGCCAACTACGTGCTGAGCCTCTCGGGTAGCCCTCACAACTCGATCAGGGCTGCGGGCGGCAAGAGCAAGTTCGTGATCTGTGCGGCCTGTCATGGTGCCAACGGCAAGGGCAACCAGGCGCTCGGCGCCCCCAATCTCACCGACGACGTGTGGCTACACGGCTGGGGTGAGGACGCGATCGTCGCCATGGTGACCAAGGGCAAGACCAATGTGATGCCAGCCCACGAGAAGCGCTTGAGCGCCGAACAGATCCACGTGCTAGCGGCCTATGTGTGGGGACTCTCAAACCCCGCACCGACCGCCGGCGCCCTTGCCACCACCGCACGATGAGTGAGCCCAAGGAGCCCGTCGTCAAAGTCGTCTCGCTGTACGCGAAGGAGCCAACCATCCATGCCCGCAGCGTGCGAGGCCTGTACGACAGCTGGCGCTGGGTCTTCGTCGCACTGACCCAGCTGGTGTTCTACGGCCTGCCCTGGCTCACCTGGAATGGTCGCCAGGCCGTGCTCTTCGACCTCGCCTCGCGCCGCTTCTACATCGGCGGCCTGGTGCTCTACCCGCAGGACTTCATCTACCTCACCGGGCTGCTGGTGCTCAGCGCCTGCCTGCTCTTCTTCGTCACGGCCATCGCCGGGCGGGTGTGGTGCGGCTACGCCTGCCCGCAGACTGTCTACACCGAGATCTTCATGTGGGTGGAGCGACGCTTTGAAGGCGACCGCAGCGCACGGCTGCGCCTGGACGCCTCACGCTGGACGCGCGACAAGCTGCTGCGTCGCGGCGGCAAGCACGCGGTGTGGATCGTGCTGGCGCTGTGGACCGGCTTCAGCTTCGTGGGCTACTTCACGCCGATCCGCTCCTTGTGGAAGGAAGCCTTCACGCTGGACTTCGGCCCCTGGGAATGGTTCTGGGTCAACTTCTACGCTTTGGCCACCTGGGGCAATGCCGGCTTCATGCGGGAGCAGGTCTGCAAGTACATGTGCCCCTACGCGCGTTTCCAGAGTGCCATGTTCGACCGCGACACGCTGATCGTCGGCTACGACCCCAAGCGGGGCGAACCGCGTGGCCCGCGCACGCGCCACACCGAGGCTTCGGGCGCAGGCGACTGCATCGACTGCAGCCTCTGCGTCCAAGTCTGTCCCACGGGCATCGATATCCGCCGCGGCCTGCAATACGAATGCATCGGCTGCGCCGCCTGCATCGACGCGTGCGACGGCGTGATGGACAAGCTAGAGCAGCCGCGCGGCCTGATCCGCTACGCCACCGAGAACGCCATCGAGCAGGGTTGGGGCCGCGCACAGATCCTGCGTCATGTGCTGCGACCGCGCGTACTGATCTACGCCAGCGCCTTGCTGCTGATTGGCGGGCTGGTCATCGGCTCCATCGCCTTGCGCACGCCCTTCAAGGTCGACGTACTGCGCGACCGGGCCGCACTGGCGCGCATCGTCGAGCACGGCCACGTGGAGAACGTCTACCGGCTGCAGATCATGAATGCGACCGAGTCGACCCAACATTACCGCATCGGCGCCGAAGGGCTGAACGGCCTGGCGATCGCCTCGAGTTCCGAACTCGATGTGGGACCGGCAGAGGCGCGCTGGATCACCCTGCGCGTCCAGGTGCCACCGCAAACGGCCGCGGCGCAATCGCCGGGCGCGCACCCGATTCACTTCGTCGTGGACCGCGTGGATGCAGCCGCACGCGGCCGCATCGTCGAGAAGTCCACCTTTGTCCTGCCGCGTTGAGTCGAAAGGAGTCCTGCCATGCCCTCCCCCAACGGTCCCGTCTCGCCCTGGTGGCGACATCCGATGGTCTGGCTAGTGATCGCCGGGCCGGCAAGCGTCGTCATGGCCTGCGCCGTCACGGCCGTCGTGCTCATCCGCCATCCGGACCCCGCCTTGCAAACACAGGCCACGGCCCTGGCGCATGCCCCTGCCGAAGATGACGCTGCTGTCCAACCCGCCATGCAGGCTCGCAATCATGCTGCCACCGGTGGACGTTGAGCAGCACTCGCGGTTGCGCCTGGCGGTGGCCGTCCTCTGGCCCTCATTCCTGGTCGCCGGGCTGATCGAGATGGGCGTCTTCGCCCTGGTCGACCCCGGCGATTTGCGCGGCTTTGACGGGCTGGTGCTGGACTGGTCGCCACAGGCCGTCTATACGGTGGCTTTCCTGCTCTTCTGGACCCTGGTGAGCGGGGCTGCCATCATGGCCTGTGTGCTCAGCAAGGCGCAGCGTTGACGAGGCGCTGCAAGGCGTCCTGGTCAAGGATCTTGATCTCGCGCTGCTGGACTTCCAGCAGGCCTTCGTCCTGGAAGCGTGAGAACACGCGGCTTACCGTTTCGAGCTTCAGGCCGAGATAGCTGCCGATCTCCTCGCGCTTCATGCGCAGCACGAAGCTCGAACTCGAGAAACCGCGCGCGTGCAGGCGCTTGGTCAGATTGAGCAAGAAGGCCGCAAGCCGCTCCTCGGCGCGCATGCCGCCCAGCAAAAGCATCACACCGTTCTCGCGCACGATCTCGCGGCTCATGATCTTGTGGAACTCCCGCTGCAGCCCCGGGAACTCGCGTGCCATTTCCTCCATCCGGTCGAAGGGAATGACGCAGACCTGGGAATCCTCCAGCGCCACGGCATCGCAGGCATGCGTATCGCTGCTGATGCCGTCGAGGCCGAGAAGTTCACCGGCCATCTGGAAACCCGTCACCTGATCGCGGCCGTCGCTGCCCGCAACACGGGTCTTGAAGAAGCCTGTGCGCACGGCATAGAGCGCCATGAACGGCTCGCCCGCTCGGAACAGCGCCTGGCCGCGCTTGACGTTTTTGCGCAGGGCCACCAAGGCGTCGAGCCGGTCGACGTCGGGCTCGCTCATCGTCACGGGCAGGCACAGCTCGCGCAGATTGCAACTCGAGCAGGCAACCTTGAAGTCGGCCGCCACGACCGGGATCTGATAGCCAATGCTGGAACTGTGATCGGACGACATGTTTGTTTTCGAAAAAAATCCTGTCGCCCCCCACGGGGACATCTGGCTGACTTGACTTCAGTCAAACAAATGCTCTGGGTCGAGCGCAGAGTGCCAGCATGAATACCCAAATCACGACTGAATTGGATGTGCTGCCAGCTTCGCTGATTTCCAGGCTGGACATGCAGGGGCCTCGTTACACATCCTATCCGACGGCCGACCGCTTCGTCGAAGCCTTCGGCGAGTCGCAATACCGGCTTGCGCTCGAGCAAAGAGCGCAGGGGGCGGCGTGTGCGAGCACCGCGCCGTTGTCGATCTACGTCCACATCCCCTTCTGCGAATCGATCTGCTACTACTGTGCATGCAACAAGATCGTGACGCGGCACCACGAGCGCGCCGCCGCCTACCTCGACGCGCTGGAGCGCGAGATCGAGCTCCATGTCCAGGTGCTCGGCGACGTACAGCCCGTCTCGCAGATTCATTTTGGCGGCGGCACGCCCACCTTCTTGTCGGATGCTGAACTTGCCCGCCTGATGATCGCCCTGCAGCGCGGTTTTCGCCTGCAGCCGGGCGCCGAAATCTCGATCGAGGTCGATCCACGCACCGTCAGCCGCCAGCGCCTGGAGCAGCTGGCCGCCCTCGGCTTTAACCGCTTGAGCTTCGGCGTGCAGGACTTCGATCCGGCGGTGCAGCAAGCCGTGCATCGAGTCCAGCCTTACGAGCAAGTCGCCGAGCTGATGCAGCTGGCCCGCCAGATCGGCTTCAGATCCCTCAACGTCGACCTGATCTACGGCCTGCCGCGCCAGACCCCTGCCTCGTTTGCACGCAGCGTCGAGCAGGTGGCGCGGCTGCGTCCCGATCGCATCGCGCTGTACGCTTACGCCCATCTGCCGCAGCGCTTTCGCGCGCAGCGCCGCATCCACATCGAGGAGATGCCCCTGGCCGGAGAGCGCCTGCAAATGATCCAGGGCTCCATCGCCGCCTTCCTGGGTCATGGCTACAGCTACATCGGCATGGACCATTTCGCCCTGCCCGAGGACTCACTGGCGCAGGCCAAGCGCCAGGGCCGGCTGCACCGCAACTTCCAGGGCTACAGCACCCATGCCGATTGCGACCTGATCGGCCTGGGCGTCTCCGCCATCGGCCGCATTGGCGCCACCTACAGCCAGAACCACAAGACTCTGGACGAGTATTACGACGCCCTGCAGCACGGGCGCCTGCCCACCGCGCGCGGGCTGGCGCTCACGCGCGACGACCTGCTGCGGCGCGCTGTCATCATGGCCCTGATGTGCCAGGGCCGGGTCGATTTCGAATCCATCGAACAGGCTCATCTGATCAGCTTTGCTGAGTATTTCCAGAACGAGATCAAGCAGCTCGAGACGATGGAATCGATGGGGCTGGTCCAGGTGGGCAGCAGCGCTATCGAACTCACCGCGGCCGGCTGGTTCTTCGTGCGTGCGGCCGCCATGGTGTTCGACCGGCACCTGCAGGCCGACCGCGCCCGCGAGCAGTTCTCTCGAATCATCTGATGGTCCCGTTGGACGCCGCCGTCATCGGGGGTACGGCCCTGATCGGGCTCGCGAGCACGCCGCATTGCGCCGTCATGTGCGGGGCCCCCTGCGCGGCGATCTGCGGGCGCGATGCGAGCTCCGTCGCCTCTTTCCAGTTCGCCAGGATGGCGGGCTACGCCGCTGCGGGTGCGGTGGCAACGACCGGGCTCGCCAGCCTGGGCGAATGGGCTCGGCAACTGCATGGGCTGATGGCTGTGTGGACGGTGTTCCACGCAGGCCTTCTGGTGTTGGGGCTTCACATGCTGGCCACAGGGCGCCTGCCCGCCTTCGCCGGCCTGGGCTCTCGGGCCCCGCTTGCGACCGGCGCGGGCGTCCAGGCGATACGCTGGGCACCCGCGCGCGCTGGGCTGGCAGGTGTCGCGTGGGTGGGCTGGCCTTGCGGTGCGTTGCAGGGCGCCATCGTGATTGCCGCACTGGCTTCGGGGCCAGCCGGCGGTGCGCTGGCCATGGGCGCCTTCGCCTTGTCCAGCAGCGCAGGCCTGTGGCTGGCGCCCTGGCTCCTGCGCCGACTCACCGGCGCGCGGGTGAGCGCCGCACGCTTGGCCGGCGCCTTGCTCGCTTTGGCTTCGGGCTGGGCGCTGGCCCACGGACTATGGCAGCAGATCTCGGTCTGGTGCGCATGAGCGGACGTTCACGAGGACGTCATCTTCGCGGGCAAGACTTCGCAGTCTATGCGCCGAGCCCTGCCTGCTGTTTTCTTCCTCGCGTCCTTGCTGGCGCTCCCTGCCGGCGCCGTGCGCGCCGACACCGTCGAGCTCCGGTTCGATGAGCTGATCCGCAAGCCCGTTGGTCCGCGCGGACTCGAGTTCTCCGACAAGCTGCTGGGTGCGCAGGGCCGACAGGTCCGCATCGCCGGCTACATGGTGCGCGAGGAAACGCCCCGGGCCGGCAGTTTCAGGCTTGCTCCGCAGCCGGTGGGCGAGGATGACGACGAGTCCAGCGATCTGCCGGCGTCGACATTCACCGTCTTGCTCGACCCCGCGCAATCGCAGCGTTTCGTCCTCAACCCCAAGGGCTTGATCACGATCGAAGGCCGGCTCGAAGTCGGCCGCCAGGAGGCACCGGACGGCCGCGTCAGCTGGCTGCGCCTGCAGCTCGCGCCCGATGCCCTGACTCTCACATCTGACAACAAGCCATGAAACCACTCCTTCCCCTGGCCGTCCTTTTCTTCGCCGTGGCAGCCTCGGCGGCGCCAACGGTCACCCGCCTGACGCCGCCGAGCGAGCTGTTCTCGAGCGGCCACGCCGAACCCGTCATCGCGCGCTTCCTGCCCGGCCAGCGCTTCGATCTGCAAGCGACCATCCGCCCCGATGCAGGCCGACGCATTACAACCGTGCGCTTCGCGGTCGATGGCGCAGATCTCGAGCAGACGGTCTCGCTGCGCGACTGCGCCAGCGGCTGCGTGAAGAATGTGGATCCCGCCTCGGCCATCGCCAGCCTGCGCGCCTACAGCCTCAACAAGCCCGGCCTGCATGAGCTGACGGTCAAGGCCGTGCAGGACGATGGCCAGGCCATCTCAGCAAAGGGCAACTTCGAAGTCGTGCCCTTCAAAGCCGCCTTTGGCCCCAAGATCAAGAACATCATCATCCTGCTCGGCGACGGCATGGGCGCGGCCCAGCGCACGGCCGCACGACTCATCCATGGCTATGCCCAGGGCAAGGCGGTCGAGGCGCTGGCGATGGACACCTTCCCGGCGACGGCCCTGGTGAAAACGGCGTCTCTGAACTCTATCGTCACCGACTCTGCTCCCGGCATGACGGCCTATGTGCTCGGCAACAAGAACAACAACAACGAAGAAGGCGTGTTCCCCGACGATACCGTGGACGCCTTCGACAACCCGCGCATCGAGTACTTGTCGGAGTATCTGCATCGCACGCAGGGCAAGGCTTTGGGTGTGGTTACCACGGCCGATGTGTTCGACGCCACGCCGGCAGGTAACGCCGTGCACACCAGCGACCGCGGGGCGGGCACCGGCATCGTGGACCAGTTCTTCGACGATCGCGGCCACACCGGCCTGAGCGTGCTGATGGGCGGTGGCCGTAAGTGGTTCCTGCCGGCCTCCACGCCGGGCTCGGCACGCAGCGAAGCTAACGACTACGCTTTCTCCGCCACCGACCCGCACACGGCGGAGATCGCCCGGCGCTGGGGCGTAGCCGCCGGTGCCAAGGACCCCGAACGCGACCTGATCAAGGACTTCGAGGCGGCCGGCTTCGCCTACGCAGCCACCAAGTCCGACCTGGATCGCGCCTCGGATGCCAAGGCCCTGCTCGGACTTTTTGCCTTTTCCAACATGAACGTGGCCCTGGACAAGATCAACGGCCGCCGCGGCCTCAAGACCGGCCTTCAGGGTACGGTCGTCGAGGACTTCGGCCTGCCCGATCAGCCCATGCTCGACGAGATGGTGGACGCGGCGCTCAAGGTCCTGGACCGCAAGACGCAGGGCTTTGTGCTGATGGCCGAAGGCGCCTCCATCGACAAACAGGCGCACCTGATGGACTCCGACCGTTGGATGCTCGAGGTGCTGGAGTTCGATCGCGCCGTGAAGCGCGCGCAGGACTACGCGGCTCGGCGCGGCGACACCCTGGTCATCGTCACCGCCGACCACGAATGCTCGGGCGCATCGCTGATCGGCGCCTCCACCGTCAGCGACGCCCAACTGCGCGAGCTGGCTCGCGCTAAGGGTGTTTCCAACCTGCGCGACAAGGTCGTGGGCAATTACGAAAAGGCCGGTTTCCCGCACTACAAGCTGGCGGCCGACGGCTATCCCGAGACCATGGACATCGACCGCCGCCTGCTCGTCGGCTACGGTGCCAACGCCGACCGCTACGAGGACTGGCGCACCAGCAAGACGCCGCAGCGCGACCCTCAGCAACCCTTTGCCAAGGCGGAGCCGCTCAAGTGGTATCCAGCCACGCCGTCCGAGCGCGACGCCGCCGTGGGCGAGTACTTCGTGACCGGCCAGGTGCCCGGCGAATCGGCCGTGCACACGGCAACGGACGTGCCGCTCTCGGCGTTCGGCCCAGGCGCCCTCTCCTTCAGCGGCGTCATCGACAACACCGACGTGTTCTTCAAGCTGGCCCAGGCCGCGATCAAGGGCGTGACGGCGCCCGCGGACACGAGCGGCGCCAAAAGGCCGGCCGCCAAGCCTTAATCGCCGATCAGCGCTGCCAGCTCGTCTTCACCGAAGCCCGCCGCCCGGCGGGCTTCGAGATTGAAGGGGCCGCGTGGCCGGGGCGCGCCATGCCTATCGGCCAGTTCGGCATAGGCGGCGATGGGGTCGAGGCCACGCTCGGCGCACAGCCAGCGATACCAGCGGTTGCCGATGGCGACATGGCCGATTTCGTCGCGCAGGATGATGTCGAGGATCTCGCCGGCGCGCTTGTCGCCAACGCTGATCAGCTTGGCCTTGAGCGGCGGCGAAGCGTCCAGCCCGCGCGCCTCCAGCGTTCGCGGCACGAGCGCGAGGCGGGCCAGCAGGTCGAACCGGGTCTTCTCGGCCATTTCCCACAGGGCGTTGTGCGCCGGGAAGCTGCCGTAATCGAAGCCCAGGCCACGCAGATGGTCGCGGAGCAGCTCGAAATGCAGGGCCTCCTCCTGGGCCACGCCCATCCACTCGCGGTAGAAGAGATCGGGCATGTCGGGAAAGCGCCAGCAGATGTCGAGGGCCAAGTCGATGGCGTTGAGCTCGATGTGGGCCAGCGCGTGGATCAACGCCGCGCGGCCTTCAGGCGTGCGCAGCGAACGTTGCTTGAGTTCCGTGTGCGGTACCAGCTGCGGTTGCGCCGGGCGGCCTGGGATCGGTCCATCGGCTTCGATGCGAAGCGCGGCGTCGATGGGAGTGGTGAGCTCGATGGCGCGCGCCAGCGCTGCCTTCTTGTTGGCATCGGGACAGATCAGCGGCACCAGGGCCAGAACACGCAGGGACGTCACCCGCAGCATGCTAACGCAGCGCTCCGCCGGGGCCTGGTGCCGCGACGTGTCGGCAAGCGGGGCGCGTGTAAAGCAACTGTGCTGTTTGGTATGTCTTGCAATAAAGGGGCAGAAAACCGCTCTTCTTTTCAAGGCTTCGCGCTACGAAGGGCTGCTTAGGATGCATGAATCAGCCCCTTTCAACCCAGCGGAGCCACCCATGACCAGCATCACCTCTCTTTCGGTCACAGACCCCTCGTCCTACGTGAATGCCACGAGTGCGACGAACAGCACGAATCCGGCCACCGATAACGACGCCGTCAACGATGCATCGTCCACCAAAGAAGTCCACGGCCATCACCACCATCACGGCGGCGGCGGCATGGGCCAGGCGCTGATGCAGACAATGCAGCAACTGGGCCTGACGCCGCCCGCTCAGCCCACAACCGACAGCTCGAGCACCACGAACAAGTCCGACGCCTCCACAAGCCCGGACGCGTCGACGTCCGCCACCGGAAATCTGCGCTCCGATCTCGGCGCCTTCATGGCCCAGCTGTTCCAGACGCTGCAGGCGGACGCCAGCAGCTCTGGCAGCAGCAGCTCTGGCGACGCCAGCAACTCGACGCCCGGTGGCCGTTTCGCCGCCGCGCTCTCCAGCCTCACCAGCGAGGTCGCCAATGGGAGCGCGCCGGCCGGCCTGCAAAGCGCCTACGCCCAGCTGATGAGCGATTTCCAGGCCAACGGCGCGAGCAGCAATGGCAGCACCAGCTCCAGCGCCGCTTCCAGCTCGCCCACTCTGCAGACGTTCTTGAGCACGCTGCAGCAAAACCTCGCCCATCACGGCCAAAATCAGCTGACCGTCGGCAACGTGGTGAGTACGCAGGCCTGAGCATCCCCTGCGCCTACAATGGGTGCATGTTTCGCTGGATTCTCGTTGTCGTTTCCGCGCTGATGCTGATCAGCGTGAGCCTGCAGCCGGCGTTGGCCTGCGAGCAGCCGAACGGAGCAGCGGCCAGCAGCCTGTCTCTAACGCCTGATGACGATGGCACGGGCCCGGCTGCGCCGGATCTGGCCATCGAGATGCCCGACCTCTTCCCTGGCCGCGCGCCCTGGGCCTTGGTGCCGGCCGTGCTTCCCGCGCCGCTGAGCCGCGCCGAGCGGCTGGCACCGCCGCCCTATGTGGCGCCGCTGTTACGCCCACCACGCCAGTCCACCTGATTCCGCTGCAGCCCGGCAGGTCCTTGACCTGCCGTCCTCCCCTGCCCTTGGTTTGACTGTGGAATTCCTGCTCGACCCCAATACCTGGCTCGCCTTTGCCGTGCTGACCGCCCTGGAAATCGTCCTGGGCATCGACAACATCATCTTTCTTGCCATCCTGGTGGGCCGGCTGCCGCCCGAGAAGCGCGACAGCGCGCGGCGCCTCGGCCTGGCCTTCGCCATGCTCACGCGCCTGGGCCTGCTGCTCTCGCTGAGCTGGGTCATGGGCCTGACGGCCGAGCTGTTCAGCCTCGTGGGCCACGGCTTCTCGGGCCGCGACCTGGTGCTCTTGGGGGGTGGCCTGTTCCTGCTCTACAAGGCCTCGCACGAGATCTTCATGGAGGTCGAAGGCGGGGAGCACGAAGACGCGCCCAAGGCCGACGGATCGAGCGCTTTGTGGAGTGTGATCGTGCAGATCGCCATCATCGACATCGTGTTCTCGCTAGACTCCGTGATCACCGCGGTGGGCATGGTCGACAATGTGGGGGTGATGATGGGCGCTGTGGTGGCCGCCGTGGCGGTGATGATGTTCGCCGCCAAGCCGATCGGTGATTTCGTCGACCTCCATCCGTCTCTCAAGGTACTGGCCCTGGCCTTCCTCGTGATGGTGGGCATGGCGCTGACGGCTGAGGCCTTCGACCAGCATGTGCCAAAGGGCTACCTCTATGCAGCGATGTGCTTCTCCCTCGCTGTCGAGGCGTTGAACATCAGGTCCCGCAAGAAACGATTGGCCGCCAGGGCCAGGGCTTGAATTTTTTCCAGATGGCCCGATATTCGGGCCCAGCAAAGGAGTGTTTATGAATACCGACCTCTATCCCAATGTGACCGTCCTGGCCAATCAGGCCGAGACGAACCGTGTGCTGCGCAATACCTATGCCCTGCTTGCACTGTCCATGATCCCGACCGTGTTGGGCGCCTGGATCGGCGTGTCCACAGGCATCCTGTCGGCCATGTCGCCGATGGCCAGCATGCTGGTCTTCTTCGTCGGGGCCTTCGGCCTGATGTTCGCCATCGAGAAGACGAAGAATTCCTCGACCGGCGTCTTCGTGCTGCTGGGCTTCACGTTCTTCATGGGCCTGATGCTCTCGCGCATGATCGGCCTGGTGCTGCACATGCGGGGCGGCGCTGAGATCGTGATGCTGGCCTTCGCCAGCACGGCCGCGGTCTTCCTCGCCATGGCGACGCTCTCGAGTGTGATCAAGCGCGACCTGTCCGGCATGGGTAAGTTCTTGATGATCGGTGCCGTCTTGGTCATGGTCGCTGGCATCGCCAACGTCTTCCTGCAGTCGGGTGCGATGATGATCACGATCTCGGTCCTGGTGGCGGGCATCTTCTCGGCCTTCATCCTCCACGACCTGAAGGCCGTGCGCGACGGCTACGAGACCAACTACATCAGCGCCACGCTCAACGTCTACCTGGATCTGTATAACGTGTTCCAGAGCCTGCTCGCGCTGCTGGGCATCTTCGGCGGCCGCGACGAGTAAAGCCGCTCCATCCATCAAAGACAATCGGGGGCTTTGTGCCCCCGACTTTTTTTGCCTAAAAGTGTCCCGTACCAAAGCCAATTTCATCCTGCTCCTCACGGCCCTGATCTGGGGCTCGGCCTTCATCGCGCAGAACTGGGGCATGGCGAGTGTCGGGCCGCTTCTCTTCACGGGTGCGCGCTTCTTGATCGGCACGCTCGTCGTGGCGCCGCTGGCCTGGCTGGAGTGGCGTCGCCACCCAGGACTGGGCCGGCGCGACCTGCTCCAGATCGCCGGCCTCGGGCTCTTGATGGTCACCGGTGCGGCCTTGCAGCAGATCGGCATCCAGCACACCTCGGTCACCAATGCGGGCTTTCTGACGGCGCTGTACGTGCCCATGGTTCCCCTGCTCTCGTGGGTGATGCTCAGACATTTGCCGCATTGGTCGACCTGGCCTGGAGCACTGGCCTGCCTGGCCGGCGCCTGGCTCCTCTCGGGCGCCCAGAAGCTGGAAGTGGCGTCCGGCGACCTCTGGGTGATCGCCTCGGCGGTGCCCTGGGCCTTCCATGTTCTCTATGTGGGCCGGGTCGCGGACCGATTGGCCGCGCCCTTCCTGGTGGCGATGGGCCAGTTCCTCATCTGTGGCGTGCTGGCCTGTGTCGGGGCGGCCGTGGCAGAGCCCGTCACCCTCAGCGGCGTGCGCGGCGCCCTGGGGCCGCTGCTTTACGGCGGCGTGCTGTCGGTCGGCGTGGCCTTCACGGCGCAAGTGCTGGCGCAACGCCATACGCACGCTTCGGACGCCGCCATCATCCTCTCGGCCGAGACCGTATTTGCCGCCTTCTTCGGCTATCTGCTGCTTGGCGAACGCCTCGGCCCCGCCGGTCTCCTGGGCTGCGGCCTGATTCTGGGCGCCATGCTCGCCATTCAGCTTTTGCCCGTGCTGGGCTTGCGGACGCATCTCGATCACCCCCTGTGACTTCGCGCTAACCCTGTCATAGGGTTTTCACGAATGGCTGGACATAATTCGATTCGTACTGCCTGACTTGGCATCTCGTTCGATCACTGTCCAAACGCCATGAAAAAAATCCTCGCCTTCTTGAACCAATCCGCTCACGAAACCCAGATCCGCGCTGGCGTCCGCGCGCCCGAACTGCGCGGCCGCTTCGCCGAGCTCGTCGGAATGCCGCTGCTGCTCGGCGCCTTCGCTTTCGCCTGCATTGCGGCGCTGGCCACGAACATCTGACACCGTCAGCCTCAGCCGTCTTTGAATGACGGCCACAAAGGCTTCGCGGTCGGCTGGCCGACCTGGTTGAGAATCGCGGGTCCATGACCCCGCCCTCCCCGGCCCCGCTGCGCGCCTACGTCTTTCTTGCACTCAGTACGAGCCTCGTCGGCAGCTATGTCGGCCTGTCCAAGCTGCTGGTGGCCGTCTTCCCCGTCTTTGTGCTGGCGGGCTTGCGCTTCAGCACGGCGGCCGCGCTGATGCTGCCCTGGCTGCGCGCCGAGCCCGGCGTCGCGCCGCTGGACGCCCGCACGCGCGGCCTGCTCTTCCTTGAGTCTTTCCTCGGCAACTTTCTGTTCTCGATCTGCCTGCTGTTCGGCATGCGCGAGTCTTCCGCCGCCGTGGCCGGCGTGATCATGGCTGGCATGCCCGCGGCGGTGGCGCTCATGAGCCGGCTGTTCCTGGGCGAGCGCATCACCCCCCGGATGTGGTTGGCCGTGGTCTGCAGCGTGGGCGGCATCGCCGTCGTGGCCGCGCAGCGCGACGGCAGTGCCGCGACCACGGCACAGGGCGCGGCACTGCTACTGGGCGCGCTGCTCTGCGAAGCGGCCTATGTAGTGATCGGCAAACGCCTGACGGCCAGCCTCAGCCCCAAGCGCATCAGTGCCCTGATGAATCTCTGGGGCCTGGTCCTCGTGCTGCCGCTGGCCTTGTGGCAGGCGGCCAGTTTCGACTTCGGCGCGCCGAGGCCCCTGGACTGGGGCCTGTCGATCTTCTACGCAGTAGCGGCCAGCATCGTGAGCGTATGGCTTTGGATGCTGGGCCTGCGGCACGTGCCGGCCTCCAGGGCTGGCGTCTTCATGGTATTTCTGCCGATTTCCACGGCCCTGGTCGGCCTCTGCCTCGGTGAAACGATGACGGCGGTTCAGGTCTTGGCCTACGGCCTGGCCCTTGCCGGAGTCCTCCTCGCAACCCGACGACAATAGCGCCCATGATTAAGCCCACCCACCTTCGCGTCCACCAGTTCGCCGGCCTGGAGCCGGGCCCCAAGCTGCTGATCTCGGCGGCCGTGCACGGTAACGAAATCGCCGGCGTCGGCGCCATCGAAAAAGTCATGGCCGCCTTGGACAACGGCGACTTGACCCTGCAGCGTGGCACGGTCACCTTCATCCCTGTCGTCAACCCGCTGGCCCACCAGCTGAAGCGCCGCGAGGGGGACCGCAACCTGAATCGCAACCTGCGCCCACCGGTGGTCATCCAGGACTTCGAGGATCTGATCGCGCGCCAGCTCTGCCCCTGGCTGGCCTGGGCCGACGTACTGCTGGACCTGCACAGCTTCCAGGGCCAGGGCAAGGCCTTCGCCATGATGGGCCCCCGCAACAACACGGGCCCGCTCGAGCCTTTCAACCACGAACTGGCCGAAGGCCGGCTCGCGCTGTGCGTGGGCACGGAGCGCATCGTCCAGGGCTGGCTCTCGACCTACGCCCTGGGCCTGCAGCGCCGCGCCGAGCGTGGCGGCTCGGGCCGCACGGCGGTGCTCCAGCAGGACCCGCACTACGGCGTGGGCACGACTGAATACATGCGCTCCCAGGGCGGCTACTGCATCACGCTCGAATGCGGCCAGCATGAGGACCCCGAGGCGCCGGCCGTGGCCCATCGCGCCATCCTGCGCGTGCTGACCGAGTTGGGCATGATCGCCGCCGGTGCCGTGGAGCCGCGCCCGCCCGGCAAACCCGAGCTGCTGCAGCTCTACGAGGTGATCGATCGCGAGCACGAGGGCGACCAATTCGTGAAGGCCTGGGCCAGCTTCGACCCAGTGACGAAGGGCGAGCAAATCGGCACGCGCCACGACGGCACGCCGGTGCTGGCCCCCAGCGAGGGACGCATCGTCTTCCCAGCGGTGAATGCCAAGCCTGGCACCGAGTGGTTCTACCTCGCACGCCCGAGCAGCCGCCAGCTCTGAGCTGGTCGCCACGCCAGTCCACACCCAGAATGAGGCGCGGCGACGCGCCCTGCAAAGGAATTCCGTTGTTCAAGAACCTGATGGTCTATCGCGTGGGCGCCGAGTGGCGGCCCACGGCAGCCGAAATCGAAACCAGCCTCGCCAAGGGCCTCTTCATCCCCTGCGGCCCGACCCAACCCCAGTCGCTCGGTTGGGTGGCGCCCCGCGGCGTGGCCAACAGCGCCCTTGTGGAAGACATTGGCGGGCACTGGCTGCTCAAGCTGATGATTGAGCAGCGCGTGCTGCCCGGCGCCGTCGTGAACCGCCGCGCCGAGGAACTCTCCGCGCAGGTCGAGCAGGCCACGGGGCGCAAGCCCGGCAAGAAGGCAATGAAGGAGCTCAAGGAGCAGGCCACGCAGGAGCTGCTGCCGCTGGCATTCACCAAGACGAGCGCCGTGCGCGTGTGGATCGCGCCGAAGGAGCGCCTGCTGATGATCGATGCGGGCAGCCCCAAGCGCGCCGAGGAGGTCGTGAGCCTGCTCGTCAAGGCGCTCGATGGTCTGGCCCTGCACCTGATTCAGACCGCGGAGTCGCCGGCCGCATGCATGTCGGCCTGGCTGCTCGACGGCGTCCCGCCCGCCGACTTCACGATCGACCGCGATTGCGAGCTCAAGAGTGGGGACGAAATGAAGTCCGCCGTGCGCTACGCCCGCCACGCGCTGGATATCGAGGAAATCCGCCAGCACCTGATTGCCGGCAAGCAGCCGACGCGCCTCGCGATGAGCTGGCGCGACCGCGTGACCTTCGTGCTGACCGACACCCTGCAGATCAAGAAGATTGCCTTCCTGGACCTGGCTTTTGAAGGCCGCGACGCGCCGAGCAAGGACGAGGCCTTCGACGCCGACGCGGCCCTGGCTACAGGGGAACTCGGCAAGCTGATCCCGGCCCTCATCGAGGGCCTGGGCGGCGAACACGACTTCTTCGCGGCCAGCGCGGCCCTGGTTGAGAGCAAGCCTGTGGCGGCTGAGGAACTGGCCGAAGCACCCTGGTAAGCCGAGCGACCGATTAGAAGAGCGGGTTCTGCTCGCCCACGAGCTGGCCCGCGGCCCGCGCCTCGATCGCCAGCAGGCGCATCTTCGTGTCAACCCCGCCATGGGCCGAGAAACCCGTGCCCGCGCCCCCGACGCCCATCACGCGATGGCAGGGCACGATGGGCGCAAATGGGTTGTGCCCTTCGGCCTGACCCACGGCACGCGCCGCGCCCGGCTCGCCCAGGCGACTGGCGACCTCGCCATAGGTCAGGGTGTGCCCGACCGGAATCCGGCGCGTCAGCGCGAGCACGCGGCGGTTGAAGTCGGGCAGATGGCTGTCGTCGAGGTCCACCATTAGCAACTCGCGCTCGTCATGCGTCTGCCCCGCCAGCAGGCGGCGCACACCCTCGACGGCTTCGATCACCGGCGGCGGCATGTCATCGATCTCACGAGCGGCGGGAAAGCGTGAGCGCATGCGGTCGCGCGTCTCGCCCGGCGTGGCCTCCGGTAGCTGGGAGCCGATCACGCGCCCCCCCGCGTTCCATGCGATGGCGCAGGTCCCGAGGGCGGTGTCGTAGCATGCGAAAAATGTGTTCATCCGGCGAGCGTGCCGCAGTTTCCGGCAGGCCCACCGAGATGGTAGTCCGCTCAGGCCGCTAGCGCCACGCGCGCCGTATGCTGGCGTGCGTCGCGCGCCAGCTCAGCCACCTGCGCGGGAGCCAGCGCCTTGAGCTTGTGGTCGCTCCAGACCTGGCGCCAGCGCCGCGCGCCGGCCTCTCCGTTCCACAGGCCCAGCGCATGGCGCATGGCCTGCGGCCAGGAGGTCTGGCGAGCCAGATATTCGACCCAGGCGGCCTCGACCTGCTCGCGCGATGTCGCCGGCCCCGCAGTGCCGAAGAAATGCTCGTCCCAAGCCGCCATCTGCCAGGGCTCGTGATAGGCCTGCCGGCCGACCATGACGCCGTCCACATGCTCCAATTGCTTGACGATCTCGGCATCGTCCTTGACGCCGCCGTTAAGCACGATGGTCAGGTGCGGGAATTCGGACTTGAGCCGGTGCACGAGCTCGTAGCGCAGCGGCGGGACCTCCCGATTTTCCTTGGGCGAGAGCCCCTGCAGCCAGGCATTGCGCGCGTGGACGATGAAGACACGGCAGCCTGCGTCAGCAATGGTGCCCACGAAGTCGCGCACGAAGTCGTAGCTCTCCACCCTTTCGATGCCGATGCGGTGTTTGACCGTGACCGGGATGCTCACCGCGTCGAGCATGGCCTTGACACCATCGGCCACCAGGGCCGGCTCGTTCATCAGGCAGGCGCCGAAAGCCCCCCGCTGCACCCGCTCGCTCGGGCAGCCGCAATTGAGGTTGACCTCGTCATAGCCCCAGGCCTCGGCGAGCCGAGCGCAGGCCGCCAAGTCGGCCGGCTCCGAGCCGCCGAGCTGCAAGGCCACCGGGTGCTCTTCCTCGTTGAAGTCCAGGTGGCGCCCCTGGTCGCCATGCAGCAGAGCGCCCGTCGTGACCATCTCGGTGTAGAGGCGGGTGTGACGGGTCAGCAGGCGATGGAGGTAGCGGCAGTGTCGGTCGGTCCAGTCGAGCATCGGTGCAATGCTCAGACGCCACGGATTCAAGTCATCGATTTCATTCAACATTCTCGTACTTCTTCTACGTTGGCTCTCAATTTGGTGCCGTAGAACATGGAACACGCCGCGCCTGCTACTCGATTGCTACCAGCTTTAGATGAGGCCTTCTTGTAGCAGCAGTCCAGCTGCGTATTGGACCGACCTAGGCTGCCTCCACCCAGATCAAGGACACGCGGCATCCGCAGGTCCGGCTGCGCCGGATTCAGGTCGAGAGACCTGGAGCGCTTGGTGCCCAAACCCCGGATGAGCTCTACTTCACGACGCTACCAGCGAATTGACAGGCAGCTTGACGAACCGGGTTCCACTTGTCGATCCCCGATGCCGTCTGCACACGAGCTAGGTCACCTTTCGATGTCAGGAATTTTAACATCTTGGCCATGAAATGATGCTAAGTGGTTGATTTTACTGTATGGCACGCGCCTTGCGTGCGATGTCATTGATATGACTTTAATGCATGGGGCGAAATCATGAGACTTTCACGCTTTGTATTTTCCATTTTGTTGACATTTGGTGCAGTCAACGCAGCGGTGGCCACTACTTATACGTATGTAGGCAGTTGGAAAGTTGATAGCGGCCCGTTATGGAGCGCAACGGATGGTTTGGGTAACTTTACGACTCCAATCTATTCTGGTGTGGAAGCCGCTGCCGCTATCTTTGGCGGAAGTGCATCGGATTACGTAACTTCGACCATGGGGATCGACCCGGCATTGATTGACTTTAGTGCTTGGTACGACGGCTACGGTCAAGATGCAGCGATTTTCTCGGATACCCTTCATGCAGATCCTGCCGGGAGTGGTCTATATGCAATTCCGCTTTTTAATCCGCTTGTACCCACATGGTCAGCCTGGGTTGAGGACCATGGGGTTCAAAATGTCAACTATGCGTTCAAAGTGACTGACGTGACGAATAATGTTCCTGAACCCTCCAGCATTGCGCTCGTGGGCGCAGCGCTGTGCGGCATCGGTGCAGTCCGACGCAAGCGCAGTATCTGAGCAGCATTTAGCTGAATCAAAACGGGAGCCATGCGCTCCCGTTTTGTTTTGGCTCGCTAGGCATTGATTGGTGATCGCTCATCTGGCGCTCTTCTGGCGTCTGGAGCGATGTGGCCACCTGGATACGAGCAACGAGCAGTGCGCTGAATCAGTGCCCATTTGGGGCACTTCGCAAAGACCGATTCACAGCGCCCGCACTTTTGCAAACCCCACAGCAGCCACCCGGCTGCTATTTCGTATGTGCAGACTGGATCTCTACGCCAGTGTGATTCCTGACCGAATGCGCCCTAATGCGCCCTAATGCGACGCCCCTACGGCAATATCGCCCCAAACCCGCTTGGATACTGCCGCACGCTGAAGTCGAGCATCGGGACACTCGAGTTCGACACCAACGCTCGCAAGTCCTTGATCTGTATAGGTCGACCTTTCAGATTGCCACTACAGCAGGGGTAATTGAGCGTCGTGAACTGGTTTTCTGATCTGGAGTGCGGCCAGCACGTCGGACTGGCTGGCGTTGATGGTTGAGATGCCCTGGATCGGCTCGGCGCCGTCGATGCTGACGCTGTGCCGCTGGATGCGGCGCAGGTCGGCCAGGGCGGATTCGGGCGACAGCGTGCTGCCGGCGAGCTTCAGGCGCTGACGCATGACGCGGTACAGGATCAGCGCCATGAAGCAGAGGCTGGCGTGCGCCTTGATCCGCTCGGGCAGTCGGTGGAATACCGGCGCGATTTCAATTTCAGACTTCAGCACCCGGAAGCCCCGCTCGATGTCGGCCAGGCTCTTATAGCGGCGCAGCACCTCGTCAGGCGTCATGTCTTTGACATTGGTCACCAGCAGCAGCTTGCCGTCCATCGCCCGCGCGCGTTCCAGCGCCGTCTGATCGATCTCGTAGGTGAACAGGTCGGACTTCAGGTCCACCTTGATGATGCGGGCCAGGTGAGCCTCGCTGACTTCGTGGAAGAAGCGCGCCTTGGCGCCCGAGTCTGAGAGTTTGCGCCCACGCTGCTTCTTGCCGTCGTCCTGCGCATCGAGCTTGGTTGTGAGTTGCTCAGCTCGCTGCTGCAGCGCATCGATGCGGGCCTGGCGCTGCGCTGACTGTTCCAGTGCCCGAGCCGGGTCATGGGCCACCACCAGGCGATGGCCTTGCCAGGTCGATTCCTCCAGGGTCTGCGCACTCGACTGCGCGGCCCGCTGCGTCAGCGGCTCCAGCAGCTCGGCGAACTCGCCATAGCGCCTGCCCGGCACGGCCAGGATGAACTCCAGTGTTCGTCCTTCTCCCAGGCGGATCTTGGCCATCGCATCGAGGTTGTCCACCGACAGCAAGCCCCGATCGGCCACGATCACCAAGCGCTTGATATGCGGGTAACGCGCCAGGACCTTCGTGAGCATCGGCTCCAGCGTCGGCGCCTCGGACGTATTGCCGTCGAACACCTCGTGATAGATCGGCATGCCGTCGGCCGTCTGCACCACCCCGAGCAGGAATTGGCGCGCGATCACGCCCTCCTTGGACATGCCGAAGTGGCGCACGTCGCCCTCTTGCTGGCTCAAGCCCGCGGCGCGGATGGTGGTGAGGTCGTAGAACACCACCGACAACTCTTCATCGATCAACGGGCGCAGTAGTCCGGCCACGCAGTCATCCACGGCCGTCTGGTGGTCCATCAAGGCATCCATGCTGCGAAGCAACTGCTGATGGGTGAACGTCGACGACTCCAGGCCGGGCAGGCTCACCGTCTGCATCCAGCGCAGCACGCCCAGCTTGGAGTCCGGATCGCACAGCCGATTGAAGACCATTACGCGCAGCGCTTGCTCGATGGGCGTCGTGAAGCGGGCGCGCCGGAACACTGCGGCCAGTGAATCGAAGCCCAGCTCGCGCCACAACTCGTGAAGCGCCCACACATCGCCCAGTGCCAACGCCGATTCGAAGCGGACCTGCGGCGTCGCCGCCGACATCGCCGGGTGGCCCTTGGAGCGCAGCAAGCCATTGAGCAGCGAGTCCACCTGACCGCCGGCCTCGTCGACACGACCCAGCGTGGCGACGGTGCGCTGCCGTGGCTTGCCCTGTTCATCACGGAACGACTCGACCAGTTGGGCGTAGGAGTGGCCGCGAGCGCGGGTGAGCTTGATGAACATCCGGCAAGTGTAGTGGGTGCTGGCATCGTTGCCAACACCCAATAATTACAATGTTGCCACTACAGTAAAACTCTCAAGACGCTCGCAAGTGATTGATCCGTAACGCACTGGCTGAGCGGATCGGGCGGAAAGGGCGATTTGGTGTCGAACTCGGGGGGACAACCTGGCGCCGTTGGGGGGTGGGGATGACGGCTTGCACCGGGGGATTACCCCTGGCGACTTTGGCGTGAGCGTCAGTGCGACTTGCCGCTCGAGTCTTGCCGCGCACGCCTTGCTACAGCCTGACATGACTTCGACCATCCTCAATGAAGTCCCCAACATGCCCGCCGGTTATGCCCCGCTCGCCCAAAGGTATTTGCCCTGAGCCCCCCAGTCTCCGTACAAAGCCAGAATGAGCATCCGGCATATTGACCGGTGATCGCAGGAGACATGCATGCTGAAGAGGGAGTGGATCGCCGGCGCGGCGCTGTGGCTGATCGTGGCGGTGGAGCCCGCTTGGGCCGGCACGACCCTTGATGCGATCCGTCAGCGCGGCGCCCTGGTCTGCGGCGTCCACACGGGCTTGGCCGGCTTCTCGGCGCCCGACAAGGCCGGCAAATACGCTGGCATTGACGTCGATTACTGCAAAGCCCTGGCCGCCGCCATTCTGGGCAGCGCCGACAAGGTCCGTTACGTGCCACTCACGGCGCAGCAGCGCTTCACCGCCTTGCAGTCCGGAGAGGTCGATCTCCTCTCGCGCAACACGACCTGGAATTCCAAGCGCGATGCGGCCATGGGCGCGGTCTTTCCCGCTGTCTGGTTCTTCGACGGTCAGGCCTTCGTGATCAACGGCCGCAAAAATCCGAAGGTCGCCAAGCTGGCCGACCTGAACAAGGCCGCCGTGTGCGTCGAATCGGGCACCACGACCGAGCGAAACATGGCCGACTACGCGCGCGCCAACAAGCTCAACTTCAAGCCGGTGGTGTTCGAGGGCCAGGAGGCGACCGAGAAGGCCTTCCAGTCCGGCCGCTGCGACGCCTACACCACCGATGCCTCGGGCATCGCCGCCATGCTGTCGGCCCTGCCGAACCGAGGCGACTTCACGGTGCTGCCGGAGCTCATCTCCAAGGAACCGATGGGCCCGATGCTGCGCCGGAACGATGCCGACTTCTTCGCAGTCGCGCGCTGGACGATCTATGCGCTGCAGCAGGCGGAGGAGTCCGGCGTTACGCAGGCCAATGTCGCGGAGATGAAGAAGAGCAACAGCCCCGTGGTGCAACGTCTGACGGGCGTCTCCGGTGAGATCGGCAAGGAACTGGGCCTCGATGCCGATTGGGCCGTGCGGGCCATTCGCGCCGTCGGCAACTACGGCGAGATCTGGGAGCGCAACATCAAGCCGCTGGGCCTGGCGCGCGGCAACAACGCCCTGTGGAATAAGGGCGGCCTGATCTATCCCATGCCGCTGGAATGAGCGGCGTGCGCACGCCGCTGTGGGCCACGGAGCGCCTGCGGCATGTCGCGGCCCAGGCCGCACTGATCGGCCTGATCGCGCTGCTGTGCGGTGCAGCAGGTTTCAACCTCGTCCACAACCTCGAGGCGCGTTCGATCCGCATCGGCTTCGACTACCTCGGGCAGGAGGCGGGGTTCGACATCTCCGAGTCGCTGCTCGCGTATGACCCGGCGAATTCCTATGGCCGCGCATTTCTCGTCGGCTTGCTGAACACGCTCTTCGTGTCGGGCATCGGCATCGTCGCGGCCAGCGTGCTGGGACTGATGATCGGCGTGGCGCGCTTGTCGCCGAACTGGCTGCTGGCCCGACTCGCGGGCTTGTACGTCGAATCAGTGCGCAACGTGCCGCTGATCCTGCAATTGCTGCTCTGGTACGGCCTCATCACCGAGATCCTGCCCGCGGCCGACCAGGCGCTGAAGTTCGGCGGCATCTTCCTGAGCCAGCGCGGCCTGCACCTGCCCTGGCCCGAGCCGCATGCCGGCTGGTCGGCGGCGCTGCTGGGGCTGGCGCTCGCGCCTGCAGCGATGCTGTTATGGCAATGGGCGGCGGCCCGGCGCGGGTCGGTGGCGCCGATCTGGCCTCGCCTGGCCTGCTGCGCGCTTCTGCCCGTCCTCGGCTGGGCGGCATTTGGCGCACCGAGTGAGTTCTCGCACCCGGTGCTGGGCGGCTTCGATTTCGAGGGCGGCAAGAGCGTCTCGCCGGAGTTCGCGGCCCTGCTGTTCGGCCTGACGATCTACACCGCCGCCTTCATCGCCGAAATCGTGCGTGGCGGCATTCTGGCCGTTCCCAAGGGCCAGACGGAGGCGGCCGAGGCCCTGGGCCTGAGCCGCGCCCAGCGGCTGCGCCTGGTGATCCTGCCGCAGGCCCTGCGTGTGATGATGCCGCCGCTGACCTCCCAGTATCTCAACCTGATCAAGAACTCCTCGCTGGCCGTGGCCATCGGCTATCCCGACCTGGTCAGCATCTCTAACACCACGCTCAACCAGACCGGCCAGGCCATCGAAGCCATCACGCTCATGATGGCGGTCTACCTGCTGATGTCGCTGGCCATCTCCTGCCTGATGAACTGGCACAACCGCCGCATCCGGCTGATCGAGCGATAGACCATGGGCGCGATTTCTACTTCCCCTCCCAGGCGTCTGCGCGCGGGCCGCTGGTTACGTGAAAAGCTGTTCTCGTCCGTCGGCAACTCCATCACCACGCTCGTCCTGCTCGGACTCGTCATCTGGCTGGGTGGCAAGTTCCTGGCTTGGGGCCTGCTGCACGCTGTCTGGGGCCAGGCCGAAGTCTCGACCTGCAATGCCTTGGGCGGACAGGGCGCCTGCTGGGCGGTCGTGGCTGACAAATGGCGGCAGATGCTATTCGGCGTCTATCCCGGCAGCGAGCAATGGCGGCCTGCCGCGGCCGTGCTGCTGCTGTGCGCGGCACTGATTGTCTCGGCCCTGCGGCGCTTCTGGCGCTGGCGGCTGTTGGTGGCAATATGGATCGCGGTCACTTGCGTTGACGCCTGGCTGATGGCCGGCGGCTGGGGACTTGCACCTGTGGAGACCGCGCAATGGGGCGGCCTGCCGGTCACTCTGATGCTGGCGGTGTACGGCACCGCCCTCGCCTTCCCGCTCGGCGTGCTGCTGGCGCTGGGCCGCCGCTCGCAGCTGCCGGTCGTGCGGGCCGTGTCGGTGGTCTACATCGAGCTGGTGCGCGGCGTGCCTCTGATCACGGTGCTGTTCATGGCCTCGCTCATGTTCGCGCTCTTCCTGCCCGAAGGCATGGGCTTCGACAAGCTGCTGCGTGCGCAGCTGGCAATCACGCTCTTCAACGCGGCCTATATCGCCGAGGTGGTGCGCGGCGGGTTGCAGGCGCTGCCCAAGGGCCAGCACGAGGCCGCGCACGCGCTAGGCCTGGGCTACTGGCAGACGCAAGGGCTGGTGATCCTGCCGCAGGCCCTGCGCATCACCATCCCCGCCCAGGTCAACAGCTTCATCGACAACTTCAAGGACACCTCGCTGGTGATCATCGTCTCGATCTTCGACTTCCTGTATGCCGTCAAGCAGGCGGTCATCAGCGACCTGGGCTGGCGACATTACTTTGTCGAAGGCTATCTGTTCGCGATGGCGATCTACTGGATCTTCTGCTTCGCCATGAGCCGCTACAGCCAGTGGCTGGAGATGCAGCTCAACCGCGAGCAGCGCACCTGACCCTCTTCACCCGACCATGGACCAGCACTCCCCTGCCCCCGCCGCCCTCGCTGAGGAGATCATCCGCATCGACGGTCTCAACAAGTGGTACGGCGACTTCCACGCCTTGCGCGACATCCAGCTGCGCGTGCGGCGCGGCGAACGCATCGTGATCTGCGGTCCCTCGGGCTCTGGCAAGTCGACGCTGATCCGCTGCCTGAACCGACTCGAGCATCACCAGGCCGGTACGGTGACCGTCGACGGCATCGAGCTCAATGACTCCATTCGCAACATCGACGCCGTGCGCAACGAGATCGGCATGGTCTTTCAGCACTTCAACCTGTTCCCGCACCTCACGGTCCTGGAGAACTGCACGCTGGCGCCGATCTGGGTGAGGAAGCAGCCGCGCGCTGAAGCCCAGGCTGCCGCGCTGAAGCTGCTGCAGCGCGTGAAAATCGAGAATCAGGCGCACAAATACCCGGGTCAGCTCTCCGGTGGCCAGCAACAGCGCGTGGCAATCGCGCGGGCGCTGTGCATGGCGCCGCGCATCATGCTCTTCGATGAGCCGACTTCGGCGCTGGACCCGGAGATGGTCTCGGAAGTGCTGGACACCATGGTCTCGCTGGCGCGCGAGGGCATGACCATGCTCTGCGTCACGCACGAGATGGGCTTTGCGCGTGCGGTCGCCGATCGCGTGATCTTCATGGACGAAGGCCGCATCGTCGAGGAAGCGTCGCCGCAGGCCTTCTTCGCAAACCCGAAGTCGGAGCGAGCGAAGGCTTTCCTCGAGCAAATCCTCGATCGTTAGCTAGGCGCTCGGAGCGTGGCAAGAGGGTGATCCTTCGGAGCCCAGGGCCTCTCGAAGAAACTCTTCACTTGGGCTGGCGTCACCTCGGCGATGCTCGCAGGCTGCCAGCGCGGTGCGTGGTCCTTGTCCACGGCCTTGGCTCGGATGCCTTCGACCGCTTGAGCGTTCGCGCCGTGGAAGCAGTGATACACCAGATCGCGCTCCATGCGCAGGTCATCGGCCAAGCTCATCCCTCGCGCACGGCGAATCTGTTCCAAGCTGACGGCCATCATCAGCGGAGAGAGTTTGCCCATGGCCTCGCCCCACTCGTGGCCCGAGAGCGACGCGGCGATGGCCTGCAGGTCCGCCTTGCCGAAATGGGCATCGATCTCGGCCTGGCGGGCAGCAATGCGACCCTCGGGCGCCACTTCGGAGAGGCTCATCACGGTGGCAGCCACATGCTCGGCGCTGTCCTGCACGCCCTGGCGCAAGGCTTCGATCATGGCGGGCCACTGAGCGGCAGGCACGTAGACATCGGCCAGGCCCAACTCGATGGCATCACCGGCGTGCAGCACCTGGCCCGTCAGCGCGAGGAACTCGCCGATGTGGCCCGGCGTCTGCGCCAGGAACCAGCCGCCGCCGACGTCCGGGAACAGGCCAATGGCCGTCTCGGGCATGGCGAGCCGGCTGTGCTCGCTGACGACGCGCAGCCGTGCGCCCTGGCTGATCCCCATGCCGCCGCCCATGGTGATGCCGTCCATCAGCGCGATGTAGGGCTTGGGGAAGTGGTGAATCAAGTGGTTGAGCGCGTATTCCTCGGTGAAGAAATCGTCGAGCGCGCCGTCGCCGGCTGTGGCCGCCTTGTGGAAGAAGCGGATGTCGCCGCCTGCGCAGAAGGCCGGGACCTTGCCCTCGCGGCCCTGGCCCAGCACGACGATGGCCTCGATAGCCGGATCGACGGCCCAGGCCTTCAGCAGTGCCGTCATGTCGCGGATCATGGGCAAAGAGAGCGCGTTCAGCGCCTCGGGGCGGTTGAGCGTGATGAGGCCCAGTACGCCGTTGACGTCTGCGCGGATCTGGCCTTCAGAAATGAGTGCGACGGGGGTCATGTGGTCTCCTGTAATCCTTGATCCTTGAGTGCCAGCGCAGCCAGCACGATGAAGCCACCCACCGCGCTGGCCAGGCCCGGCTCCTCGCCGGCGCCAAGCCAGGCCCACAGCACACCGAACACCACTTCCAGCAAGCCCAGCAGGGCAATCTCGGGCGCGGGCAAGGCGCGAGCCACCCGGATCACGATCAGGCACGGGATGGCCAGCTGGAACACGCCCAGCATGGCGAGCAGCCCCATGTCGTGCGGACTGGCCTGAAGCGGCCAAGCCAGCGGAAGGGTGAGCAGCGCCGACAAGACCGCGCCTAGGAGCAATGCGAGCGGCAGATCGGCCTCGCTGCGGCCTTGCATCAGCGTCCAGTTCACCGCGGAAGCGAGGGGTACGACCACGGCGATCGCCATGCCGGCCAACCCTTGCCCGCTCATGCCACCTGCGAACATGACCGCCACGCCAACCGCGCCGCCGCCAATGGCCAGCCAGTTGCGCAGCGAAAGGCGGTGATGCAGGAAGACCCGTGCCAAGAGGGCCGCCAAAAGCGGCCCCGAGGCCATGGTCACCAACACGTTGGCAACGGTGGTCAGCGTCAGCGCCACCATGAAGGCCGTGAACATCGCCGCCCAGCACAGGCTGGAGATCCAGACCGTGCGGTCTGGCCAGCGCCATCGCCTCCCCTGCTCCAAGGTGAGCAATGGGACCAGCGCCAGGGCATTGAAAGCGCTACGCCAGAACGTCAGCTCAAAGCTGCGCGCCGCCTCCAGGTGGCGCGTGACGACGCCGGCCATGCTCCAAAGAAGCGTGACTAGCACCATGGTCCAGGCGGCTCGCCTGTGCGTCATCAGCCGCCGGAAGCTTCACGCAGCGCGCGCTTGCGCTCGTGCTCGACCAGGTGGCGCTTGCGCAGACGGATGCTCTTGGGCGTGATCTCGACAAGTTCGTCGTCCTCGATGAACTCGACCGCGTATTCGAGCGAGAGCTCGATGGCCGGTGTGATCTTGATCGCGTCTTCCTTGCCGGACACGCGGAAGTTGGTCAGCTGCTTGGCACGCACTGCGTTCACGATCAGGTCGTTCTCGCGGTTGTGGATGCCGACGATCATGCCTTCGTACACCGGGTCGCCGGCGCGCACGAACATGCGACCGCGGTCGTCGAGCTTGCCCAGAGCGTAGGTCACGATCTCGCCGTCGTCCTGGCTGATCAGCACGCCGTTCTTGCGCGACTCGATCTCGCCCTTGTGGGCTTCGTAGCCGTCGAAGATGTTGGAGATCAGGCCGGTGCCGCGGGTCAGGTTCAGGAACTCGTTCTGGAAGCCGATCAGGCCGCGAGCCGGAATGCGGTACTCGAGGCGCACGCGGCCCATACCGTCTGGCTCCATGTTCACGAGCTCGCCCTTGCGCAGGCCCAGGGCCTGCATCACGCCGCCTTGGTGGTTCTCTTCCACGTCAGCGGTGACGAGCTCGATCGGCTCGCAGCGCACGCCGTCGATGTCCTTGAAGACCACGCGGGGCTTGGAGACGGCCAGCTCGTAGCCTTCGCGGCGCATGTTCTCCAGCAGGATGGTCAGGTGCAGTTCACCACGGCCCGAGACCTCGAAGATGCCGTCTTCGTCGGTTTCCTTCACGCGCAGGGCGACGTTGTGCTGCAGTTCCTTCTGCAGCCGGTCCCAGACCTGGCGGCTGGTCACGAACTTGCCTTCGCGGCCGGCCAGCGGGCTGGTGTTGACGCAGAAGTTCATGGTCAGCGTGGGCTCGTCGACCTTGAGCATGGGCAGGGGCTTGGGATCGTCGATGGCGGTCAGCGTCACGCCGATGCCGATCTCCTCGATGCCGTTCACGAGCACGATGTCGCCGGCGGTGGCGATGTCGGCCTGGCGGCGCTCGAGGCCTTCGAACTTCAGCACCTGGTTGACGCGGCACTTCTTGGGCGTGCTGTCCGGGCCGGAGAACATGAGCACGTCCTGCATGGGCTTGAGGCTGCCGCTGGTGACGCGGCCGATACCGATGCGGCCGACGAAGGTCGAGTAGTCCAGCGAGCAGATCTGCAACTGCAGAGGGCCGGAGATGTCGCCGTCGTGCGCGGGCACATGCTTGAGCACGGTCTCGAACAGGGGCGCCATGTCGGTGCCGACCGCGCCCGATTCCAGCGTGGCCCAGCCATTGAGGCCGGAAGCATAGACGACCGGAAAGTCCAATTGCTCGTCGGTGGCGCCGAGCTTGTCGAACAGATCGAAGGTGGCGTTGATCACGTAGTCGGGTCGCGCACCGGGGCGGTCCACCTTGTTGATCACGACGATGGGCTTGAGGCCCAGGGCCAGGGCCTTCTTGGTCACGAAGCGGGTCTGGGGCATCGGGCCTTCGACGGCGTCCACGAGCAGCAGCACCGAATCCACCATCGAGAGCACGCGCTCCACCTCGCCGCCGAAGTCGGCGTGTCCGGGCGTGTCCACGATGTTGATGTGGGTGCCGTTCCAGCTCACGGCGCAATTCTTCGACAAGATCGTGATGCCACGTTCCTTTTCGATGTCGTTGGAGTCCATCACCCGCTCGGCGACCTTCTCGTTCTCGCGGAAGGTGCCGCTCTGGCGCAGCAGCTGGTCCACCATGGTGGTCTTGCCGTGGTCCACGTGGGCGATGATGGCGATGTTGCGGATTTGCTTGCTCATGATGCTACTTTCTGGAATTCGACTTCCTGCGGACTCAGCAGGCGGCCGGGAATCAACTCACCGGCCTTGATGGACGCACTGCCAAGCAATGCGCTGGATTCGTAGACGCGTACATGCTCGCAATCGCTGGCCTGTACGCGGCGGCGCAATCCGTTGAGGAATCGCGCTGCTTCGTCGCCGGCCAGCTCCACGCGGGGCCAGTCGGCGAGCAGGGAGTCGGGGGGGTGGAGCAAGGCTTCGCGCTCCACCTCGTTCATGGCAGCCAGTGCATCCAGCGTCACCGCGTCTTCCACGCGCACCGGGCCGCTGGCCGTGCGGCGCAGGGCCGAGAGATGGGCGCCGCAACCGAGCATCTCGCCAATGTCCTCGGCCAGCGTTCGGACGTAGGTGCCCTTGCTGCAGCGGACAGCGAGGCGCAGCTCGTCGCCCTCGCCGCCGAGGACAGTGATCGAATGGATCGTGACGTGGCGCTTCTCGCGCTCGATCGTGATCCCCTGACGGGCGTAGTCGTAAAGGGCCCGGCCCTCGTGCTTGAGCGCTGAGTGCATGGGCGGCAGTTGCTCGATCTCGCCGGTGAAGGCCTGCACGGCGGCCATGATCTTGGCGGCGTCGACATCGACCGCGCGCGTCTGCACCACCTCGCCTTCGGCATCGCCGGTCGTGGTCTTCACGCCGAGCTTGAGCGTGGCGTGATAGGTCTTGTCAGCATCGAGGCTGACCTGGCTGAACTTGGTGGCCGCACCGAAGCACAGTGGCAGCAAGCCCGTGGCCAGAGGATCCAGCGTGCCCGTGTGGCCGGCCTTCTCGGCCCGCAGCAGCCACTTGGCCTTTTGCAATGCATCGTTGCTCGACAGGCCCAGCGGCTTGTCGAGCAACAACACACCGTGCAGGGCGCGGCGCTGGATGCGGACCTTGGTCTCAGTCATTGGGCTCGTCGTCAAGGGCACGCACTGCATTCGCGCGGCCGATCAGGGCGTTCATCTCGGATGCGCGCTCGGTCGTGCGGTCGAAGTGGAAATGCAGCGTCGGCACCGTGTGGATCGCCAGGCGCTTGAACAGGCCGTTGCGCAGGAAGCCAGCCGCCTCGTTCAGCGCCTCTTCGGTCTCCTGCGGATCGCCTATCAGCACGGAGAAGAAGACCTTGGCGTGCGCGTAATCGGGCGTGACCTCGACGGCGGCAATCGTCGGCATCTTGATGCGCGGATCCTTGAGCTCGCGGATGAGCTCCGCCAGATCGCGCTGGATCTGGTCGGCCACGCGGAATCCGCGGTTGGGGATGGCTCTCTTGTGTCGCATCGTCAACTCCTGAAGTGGCGAACCCCGCCGAAGGCGGGGTTAACCCTGAACAGGAAAGTGGGCTTACAGCGTGCGCGCCACTTCCTTGATCTCGAAGATCTCCAGCTGGTCACCTTCCTTGATGTCGCTGTAGTTCTTGAGCTTGATACCGCACTCGAAGCCTTCCTTGACTTCCCTGACGTCGTCCTTCTCGCGGCGCACCGATTCGATCTCACCGGTGTAGATGACCACGTTCTCGCGCAGCAGGCGGAAGCGCGCGTTGCGGCGCACCAGGCCCGAGGTGACCATGGAGCCGGCCACCGTGCCGATCTTGGAGGCCACGAAGACCACGCGAATCTCGGCGGTACCCAGCGCTTCTTCCTTCTGCTCGGGAGCAAGCATGCCCGTCATGGCAGCCTTCACCTCATCCACGGCGTCGTAGATGATGTTGTAGTAGCGCAGGTCCACGCCATTGCCCTCGGCCAGCTTGCGCGCGCCGGCTTCAGCACGCACGTTGAAGCCAATGACGATGGCCTTGGAGGCGATCGCCAGGTTGACGTCGGACTCGCTGATGCCACCAACGGCGGCGTGCACGATCTGGACCTTGACTTCGTCGGTCGAGAGCTTGAGCAGCGAGGAAGCCAGGGCTTCCTGCGAGCCTTGCACGTCGGCCTTGATGATCAGCGGCAGGGTCTGGACATCGCCGGCAGCCATGTCGGAGAACATGTTCTCCAGCTTGGCGGCCTGCTGCTTGGCCAGCTTGACGTCGCGGTACTTGCCCTGGCGGAAAGTCGCCACTTCACGGGCGCGGCGCTCGTCGGCCAGGACCATGAATTCGTCGCCGGCCTGCGGCACTTCGGTCAGGCCCTGGATTTCCACCGGAATGGACGGGCCGGCCTCGGCCGTGGCCTTGCCGTCTTCGTCCAGCATGGCGCGCACGCGGCCGTAGGTTGAGCCGGCCAGCACGACGTCGCCGCGCTTCAAGGTACCGCTCTGCACCAGCACCGTCGCCACGGGGCCGCGCCCCTTGTCCAACTTGGCTTCGATCACGAGGCCCTTGGCCATGGAGGCAGCCGGGGCGGTGAGCTCCAGCACTTCGGCCTGCAGCAGCACCTGTTCGAGCAGCTCATCGATGCCCTGGCCGGTCTTGGAGGAGACTCCCACGAAAGGCGAATCACCACCGAACTCCTCGGGCACGACCTCCTCGGCCACGAGCTCGCTCTTCACGCGCTCGGGGTTGCTGTCGGGCTTGTCGATCTTGGTCATGGCCACGACGATGGGGACGCCCGCCGCCTTGGCATGGTGGATGGCTTCCTTGGTCTGTGGCATCACGCCGTCGTCGGCCGCACAGACCAGGATGACGATGTCGGTGGCCTTGGCGCCGCGAGCACGCATGGCCGTGAAGGCCGCGTGACCCGGGGTGTCCAAGAAGGTGATCATGCCGCGCGGCGTGTCGACGTGATAGGCGCCGATGTGCTGCGTGATGCCGCCGGCTTCACCCGCGGCCACACGGGCACGGCGGATGTAGTCCAGCAGCGAGGTCTTACCGTGGTCGACGTGACCCATGACGGTGACGACCGGCGCGCGCGGCAGCAACTCGTGCTGCTGCTCGGCCTCGGCGCCCTCTTCCTCGAGGAAGGCATCCGGATCGTCCAGCTTGGCCGCGAAGGCCTTGTGGCCCATCTCCTCGACCAGAATCATGGCCGTTTCCTGGTCCAGCTGCTGATTGATGGTGACCATCTGGCCCAGCTTCATCAGCTGCTTGATGACCTCGGAGGCCTTGACCGACATCTTGTGGGCAAGATCGGCCACGGAGATCGTCTCGGGCACATGGACCTCTTGGACCACGGCTTCGGTCGGCGCCACAAAGTTGCTCTGCGACGCGTTGTCGTCACGGCCACCGCGGCGCCCGCCACGGGCCGGCGCACGCCAGCCGCCGGCCGGGCCGCGACCCGGCGTCGGGCTCGTGCTACCCGGCTTGACGCCGCGCTTCTTGGCATCGTCGGCCCAGCTGGAAGACAGCTTCTCGGACTTGACAGACTTCTTGTCGCCTGCACCCGGACGCGGGCCGGCCGATGCCGGAGCGCCAGCCGCTGCGGGAGCGCCGGCCTTCTTGTGGATCGTGCCCTTGATGCCTTCCTTGGGCGTCTCGACAGGTTTCGGCTCTTCCTTCTTCGCCACGAGCACCTTCTTCGGTGCATTCATCATCGCGCGGATGGCGGCTGCCTCAGCCTCGGCAGCCTTGCGGCGGCGCTCGAGCTCGGCGGCCTTCTGCTTCTCCTCGGCGCCGGCGTCCACGGCCTTCACCACGCGCAGGGCAGGCTTGGGGGCCTCGACGGGCGCTGCGGCCGGTGCGACCGGAGCGGCTTCGACCACGGCCTCAGGCTCGACAGCCGGTGCTGCAGCCGCGGCGCGCTTGGCCGCGGCGGCCTTGTTGATGGCGTCGGCTTCGGCGGCGGCGGCCTCCGCGGTCTTCTTCTTCGCGGTCTTCGCGTTGGCGGCGGCTTCGGCTTCGCGCGCAGCGGCTTCGGCCGCTGCAACCGCCTCAGCAGCCAGGCGCTCCTGGCGGCGCTCCTCCTCGGCGGCCTTGGCGGCGGCTTCGGCTTCGGCGCGCTCGCGCATCTTGGCGGCCAGCTCTTCTTCCTGCTTGCGCAGGGCTTCAGCTTCGGCACGAGCCTCTTCGGCGCGACGCTGGAGTTCGGCTTCCTCGGCGGCAGCGGCAGCGGCTTCGTCGACGCCCGGCGCTTCATCACGCTTGACGAACGTGCGGGTCTTCTTCACCTGAACCTGCACGGTGCGGGTCTTGCCGGACGAATCGGCCTGCTTGATCTCGCTGGTCGAGGTGCGCTTGAGCGTGATCTTCTTGCGGTCGCTGCCGACCGTGCCGTGCGACGAGCGCAGATGGTCGAGCAGACGTTCCTTGTCGGCTTCGTGGAGCGTGTCTTCGGACGACGCAATCTTGACGCCCGCTGCTTGCAGCTGCTCGAGCAGCGTGCTCGCAGGCCTGTTCAGCTCTGCGGCAAGTTGGGCGACGGTGGTCACTGCCATTGTGGGATCCTTCGTTGTTCTGTGCGGGCGGGGCGGGCGGCGGTGTTCTCGATCATTCCTTGAACCAATGTTCACGGGCCTTGATGATCAGAGCGCGGGCCGCGTCCTCTTCCATGCCAGCGATCTCGACGAGCTCATCCACGGCCAGATCGGCCAGGTCGTCGCGGGTATTGATGTCGCCGGCGGCCAGCTTGGCCAGCAACTCGGGCGTGATGCCGTCGAGGTCGCGCAGGTCCTGCGAGACTTCCTCGACCTTCTCTTCCTTGGCGATTTCCAGGGTCAGCAGCGCATCCTTGGCGCGCGTGCGCAGCTCGTTGACCGTGTCCTCGTCGAAGGCCTCGATCTCAAGCATTTCCTGCATCGGGACGTAGGCCACTTCTTCCAGGCTGGTGAAGCCTTCGGCGATCAGGATGTCGGCCACCTCAGCGTCCACGTCGAGCTTCTCGACGAAGAGCTTGCGCACGGACTCGGTCTCGACTTCTTGCTTCGCGGCCGACTCCTCAGCCGACATGATGTTGATGCGCCAGCCGGTCAGCTCGGAGGCGAGCCGCACGTTTTGGCCGCCGCGGCCGATGGCAATGGCGAGGTTCTCCTCGTCCACCACCACGTCCATGGCGTGACGCTCCTCGTCCACGACGATGGACTGCACATTGGCCGGGGCCAGGGCACCGATGACGAACTGGGCCGGGTCTTCCGACCACAGCACGATGTCCACGCGCTCGCCGGCGAGCTCGTTGGTCACGCCGTTGACGCGCGAACCGCGCACGCCCACGCAGGTGCCGATCGGATCCACGCGCTTGTCGTGCGAGAGCACGGCGATCTTGGCGCGGCTGCCGGAATCACGGGCGCAGCTCTTGATCTCCAGGAGGCCCTGTTCAATCTCGGGTACTTCCTGGGCGAAGAGTTCCTTCATGAACTCGGGGCTCGAGCGCGAGAGCATGATCTGCGGACCGCGCTGGGTCGGATCCACGCCGAGGATGACGGCCCGCACGCGGTCGCCAGTGCGCAGGTTTTCCTTCGCAATCATCTCACCGCGCTTCAGGCGGCCTTCGACGCGGCCCGATTCGCAGATCAGATCGCCCTTGTCCAGGCGCTTGACGGTGCCGACGAAAATCTTCTCACCGCGCGACATGAAGTCGTTCAGCAGCTGCTCGCGCTCGGCATCGCGGATCTTCTGCAGGATGACCTGTTTGGCGGCTTGGGCGCCGATGCGACCGATGGGCACGGACTCGATGGGCTCCTCGATGTGGTCGTCCACCTCGATGTCGGCGATCTGCTCCTGCGCCTCGAACAGAAGAATCTCCGCTTCGGCGTTCTGCAGGCCGGCTTCATTGGGCACGACGTGCCAACGGCGGAAGGTCTCGTACTCACCGGAATCGCGATCGATGGATACGCGAATATCGACCTCACCGCCAGCATCGCTGCCATGAAGCTTCTTGGTGGCCGATGCCAGTGCAGCTTCCACTGCGCCGAACACGACATCGCGCTCCACGCTCTTTTCGCGCGAGATCGCATCCACCAGCATCAACAGTTCGCGGTTCATGTTGTATCGGACCTTTCGTCTTCCCAAGTTCAATCGTCTGCGGCAGCCGGCTCGACGGCGGCTTGCCTGGCCTTCGCATTGCTGCGCTTGGCCGGCTTTTTCGTGGCACCCTTCTTGGCCGGTGCCTTGGCCGCATTGCGCCCCTTGAAGTTCAGGGCGGGCACAAGCCGCGCCTCACGCACTTCCTCGAAGGAAAAATCGAGCGCCTGCTCCACGCCCTTGTCGTCGGCAAAGATCAGGCGCCAGGCTTCGCCCGCTGCTTCGAGCAGGCCCTTGTATTTCTTGCGTCCCTGGAACGGGGCTTTGAGCGTGATCTGGACCTCGGCGCCGGCGAAGCGGGCATAGTCGGCTGGCTTGTTCAGCGGGCGGTCCAGGCCGGGCGAGGACACCTCCAGGCGCTCGTAGGGGACGTTCTCCACCTCCAGCACATACTGCAGTTGGCGCGTTACGCGCTCGCAGTCGTCCACGGAGATGGTCTCGCCCGCCGCAGCGGCCTCGGCGGTCTTGTCGATGTACACACGCAGCAAGCCGGCGGCACTGCGTTCGCAGTCCACCATTTCGTAACCGAGACCGGTGACGGTCTTCTCGATCACTGCCTGTGAGTTCATCGACACTTGTTCGCTTCAGATTTCGTTCAAGAAAAAAAAAAGGGCTGGATGAATCCGCCCAATCCTTCGGCCCTGCCGGGCGTTCAACCCCGGCGGCCGCTCACTGCAGAGGTTTCCGCCTGCTGCAGTGAAGCTCGCATTGTACTGTGCAAAACCTATGCCAGCAAGATTGCGTGACAGAATCTCAGGTTATCCAGACCAAAACAGGAGCCACTCATGGGTTTTCTTGCCGGCAAGCGTTTGCTGATCACGGGCGTGCTGTCCAACCGTTCCATCGCCTACGGCATCGCCCGGGCCTGCCACCGAGAAGGCGCCGAACTGGCGTTCTCCTACGTCGGCGAGCGCTTCAAGGAGCGCATCACTGATTTCGCCGCCGAGTTCGGCTCCAAGCTTGTTTTCGACTGCGACGTGGGCGACGACGCCCAGATCGAGCGTCTGTTCGCAGACCTGGGCGAACACTGGCCGGAATTCGACGGCTTCGTGCACTCCATCGGTTTTGCTCCGCGCGAGGCCATCGCCGGCGATTTCCTCGAGGGCCTTTCGCGCGAGAACTACCGCATTGCACACGACATCTCGGCCTACAGCTTCCCCGCCATGGCCAAGGCCGCCCTGCCCCGCCTGCGCGCCGGCGCCTCGCTGTTGACCCTGACTTACCTGGGCTCCGAGCGCTTCGTACCGAACTACAACACCATGGGCCTGGCCAAGGCTTCGCTGGAAGCCAGCGTGCGCTACCTGGCCTACAACCTGGGCGCCAAGGGCATGCGCGTGAACGGTATCTCGGCCGGTCCGATCAAAACGCTGGCCGCCTCGGGCATCAAGGATTTCGGCAAACTGCTGGGCCAGTTCGCCGCCACCGCACCGATCCGCCGCAACGTGACCATCGACGACGTGGGCAACACCGCGGCCTTCCTGTTCTCAGACCTGTCCTCGGGCATCAGCTCGGAGGTGATCTACGTGGACGGCGGCTTCAGCCACGTTGCGATGGCCGGCGAAGCCTAAGAATCTTTCTGCCGCAACAAGGCAAACGGAGCCCGCGGGCCCCGTTTGTCTTTGGGCTCCTCAGCCCTTGACGCAGTCCACGTAGTAAGTGGTCTTGCCGTCCACTGCCTCGGCCACCAGGCCGTGCACGTCGGTAGCGAAGCCCGGGAACTTGGCGTTGAACTCGCGGGTGAACTTCAGATACTGGACGATCTTCTTGTTGAAGCGCTCGCCCGGGATCAGGAGCGGAATGCCGGGCGGGTAAGGCGTCAGCAGGGAGGTCGTCACGCGGCCTTCGAGATCGTCGATGGCGACACGCTCGGTCTTGCGGTGGGCGATGCAGGCGTAGGCGTCGCTGGGCTTCATGGCCGGCTCGAGGTCGGACAGATAGACATCGGTCGTCAGGCGCGCGATATCGCCCTCGGCATAGGCCTCGTGGATGCTCTGGCAGAGGTCGCGCAGGCCCATGCGCTCGTAGCGCGGCTGCGCGGCGACGAACTCGGGCAAGATGCGCCACAGCGGCGCGTTCTTGTCGTAGTCGTCCTTGAACTGCTGCAGCGCCGTCACCAGGGTATTCCAGCGGCCCTTGGTGATGCCGATGGTGAACATGATGAAGAAGCTGTACAGGCCAGTCTTCTCGACGACCACGCCGTGCTCGGCCAGGAACTTGGTGACGATGCTGGCAGGGATACCGGTCTTAGCGAACTTGCCGCTCATGTCGAGGCCCGGCGTGATCACTGTGGACTTGATCGGGTCCAGCATGTTGAAGCCAGCCTCTATCGCGCCAAAGCCGTGCCACTTCTCGTTAGCCTTGAGCATCCAATCGGCAGCACGGCCCACGCCTTCGTCGACGAGCTTTTCCGGCCCCCAGACCTTGAACCACCAGTCCTTCTTGCCGTAGTCCTGCTCCACCTTGCGCATGGCGCGCCGAAAGTCCAGCGACTCGCTCAAACTCTCCTCCACCAGGGCCGGGCCGCCGGGCGGCTCCATCATGGCGGCCGCGACATCGCAACTGGCGATGATGCTGTACTGCGGGCTCGTCGAGGTGTGCATCAGATAGGCCTCGTTGAACAGGTGCTTGTCCAGCTTGACCGTCTGCGAGTCCTGCACGAGCACCTGCGACGCTTGCGAGATGCCGGCCAACAGCTTGTGCGTGGACTGCGTGGCGTAGACCATGGCCGTCTTCGGGCGCGCCCGGTTCTTGCCCATAGCGTGGTAGGCACCATAGAAATGGTGAAAGGCCGCGTGCGGCAGCCAGGCTTCGTCAAAGTGCAGCGTGTCGATCCAGCCGTCGAGCTTGCCCTTGATGGTCTCAGTGTTGTAGAGCACGCCGTCGTAAGTGCTCTGCGTCAGCGTCATGATGCGCGGCTTGACCTTCTTGGCGTCCACGCCCTTGAGCAGCGGGTTCTTGGCAATCTTCTTGCGGATGGTCTCGGGCGAGAACTCGGACGCCGGGATCGGTCCGATGATTCCGTAATGGTTGCGCGTGGGCGTCATGAAGACAGGCACGGCGCCCGTCATGATGATGCTATGCAGGATGGATTTGTGGCAGTTGCGGTCCACCACGACCACATCGCCCGGCGCCACCGTGTGGTGCCAGACCATCTTGTTCGAGGTACTCGTGCCGTTGGTGACGAAGAAGCAGTGATCCGCATTGAAAATGCGCGCGGCGTTCTTCTCCGAAGCGGCCACCGGCCCCGTGTGATCTAGCAGCTGGCCCAGCTCTTCCACCGCATTGCAGACGTCCGCGCGCAGCATGTTCTCGCCGAAGAACTGGTGGAACATGCGACCCACCGGACTCTTTAAGAAGGCCACGCCGCCCGAATGGCCGGGACAATGCCAGGAATAGGAGCCGTCGGCCGCGTAGTCCATCAGCGCCTTGAAGAAGGGCGGGGCCAGGCCGTCCAGATAGCTCTTGGCCTCGCGGATGATGTGGCGCGCCACGAACTCTGGCGTGTCCTCGAACATGTGGATGAAGCCGTGCAGCTCACGAAGCACATCGTTGGGCAGGTGCTGACTGGTCCGCGTCTCGCCGTAGACGTAGATGGGGATGTCCGCATTCTTGAAGCGGATCTCCTCGATGAACTTGCGCAGATTCAGCACCGCCGGATCGAGCTCCGGCCCCGGCGTGAACTCCTCATCGTCGATGGAGAGGATGAAAGCGCTGGCCCGGCTCTGCTGCTGCGCAAACGACGACAGGTCGCCGTAGCTCGTCGCGCCCACCACTTCGAAGCCCTCCCTCTCGATGGCCTCGGCCAGGGCGCGGATGCCCGAGCCCGAGGTGTTCTCGGAGCGGAAGTCCTCGTCGATGATGACGATGGGGAAGTTGATACGGAGCATGCAGGTGCCTCCCAGGGGCAGCAAAGGCGGGAAAGGCGCGAAGTTTAGGGCAAACCCGTGACTTCTCGGGGGTTGACGCATCAGCAATTCGTTAGAGGCGAGGCCGCTGAGGATGGTGTTGTGCCGGTGCCGACCTACACTGGTCTGAATTAAAAATTCAGGAGAGCGGCATGAGCCCTTCAACCCTGTGGTGGATCGCCTGCGGCGCCCTGGTGGCCGCTGAGTTGGTCACGGGCACTTTTTATCTCCTGATGCTGGCTTCGGGTGCGGCAGCGGCAGCGGTTGCAGCCTGGCTGGGGGCCGCAGAGTCGGCCCAGTTCATCGCCGCAGCTGCGGTCGGCGGAGGCGCGGTGCTGGCATGGCATCGCAGGAAGAACGCGCAGGCTTCGCGCATTCCCGCTGGCGCCAATCCCGATGTGAGCCTCGATATCGGCCAGACCGTGCACGTCACCCTCTGGGCCGGCGACGGCTCGGCCACGGTCAAGTACCGGGGCGCCGACTGGCAGGCCCGCTTCATCGGTGCCGGTGCCCCGCAAGCCGGCAGCCACACCATCCGCGCCATCGAGGGCAGCACGCTCCTCCTCGACCGCTAACCCAAAGGACAAGCGTCATGGAAATCGCACTGATCATCCTCGTCATCGCCGCCATCTTCGTCATCCGCTCGATCAAAGTCGTGCCGCAGCAAAACGCCTGGATCCTCGAGCGCCTGGGCAGGTACCACGGCACGCTCACGCCGGGACTGAACCTGCTGATGCCCTTCATCGACCGGGTCGCCTACAAGCACTCGCTGAAGGAAATCCCGCTCGACGTGCCGAGCCAGGTCTGCATCACCAAGGACAACACCCAGCTGACGGTGGATGGCATCCTCTACTTCCAGATCACGGATGCGATGCGCGCCAGCTATGGTTCCAGCAACTACATCCTCGCCATCACCCAGCTGGCGCAGACGACGCTGCGCAGCGTGATCGGCCGCATGGAGCTGGACCGCACGTTCGAGGAGCGCGACACCATCAACCATGCGGTGGTCCAGGCGCTCGATGAGGCCGCGTTGAACTGGGGCGTCAAGGTTCTGCGGTACGAGATCAAGGACTTGACGCCGCCGCCGGCCATCCTGCACGCCATGCAGGCCCAAATCACTGCCGAGCGCGAGAAGCGCGCCCTGATCGCCGCCTCGGAAGGCCGTCGCCAGGAGCAGATCAATATCGCCACTGGCGAGCGCGAAGCCGCCATCGCCCGCTCTGAGGGTGACAAGCAATCGCAGATCAACAAGGCGCAGGGCGAGGCAGCCGCCATCAGCGCCGTCGCCGTGGCCACCGCAGATGCGATCTGCCGCATCGCCGCGGCCATCGAGCAGCCGGGCGGCCAGCAGGCCGTGCAGCTGAAGGTCGCGGAAAAAGCCGTTGAGGCCTACGCCCACCTGGCCCAGAAGAACAACACCATGATCGTGCCCGGCAACATGGGCGAGGTGGGCGCCCTGATCGGGACGGCGATGACGCTGATGAAGGGTAGCGCTAAGGCGTGAGCAGCGCCTCGGCCAGCGGCTTCATTGCCGCATAGCCGGCCGCATTGGGATGGACGCCGTCCTCGCCAAACTCGGGCCGGAGCGCCCCACCCTCGCCGACGAGCCGGCTGTAGTAGTCCACGTAGCGAAGCGATTGCTGGGTCGCGTAGTCGCGCAGCCAGGTATTCAGTCTCACGATGCGCTCGGCCGGCACCACTTCCTTGCGCCAGAAGAAATGCGAAGCCGGCGGAATGCTAGCCAGCACTGGCGTGATGCCGTGGGCCCGCGCGATCTCGACCATGGCCATGATGTTGTCCCGCCAGGCCTGCTCGCTCGTCGGACCCTGATTGCCCGCCACGTCGTTGGTTCCGGCCATGATCTGCACGCGCTGCGGCCTGAGCGCCACCACGTCGGCATGGAAGCGCACGAGCATCTGCGCGCTGGTCTGCCCGCTGATGCCGCGATCCACCACCCGAGCACCGAAGAAGTCGGGATCGAACTTGGCCCAGCCCTCGGTGATCGAATCACCGTAGAGCACGAGTTCGGGCCGCGCGCGCAGTGCCGCGTTGTCGCTGCGATAGCGGCAAAGGCCATTGAGGTCGAGCTTGCCGGCTTCGAGCCCCTGGCAGGGGTCTTCCACCATGCCGAATGGCTGGGCCTGGGCGGTCAGGACAATGGCTGAGAGCAGCAGGCTAAGGCTGATCGCGCGGTTTGAGCGCATTGAGTGGAATCCTCAGGTAAGAAACGCCGTTGTCGTCCTCGGGCGGTAGTTGGCCGGCTCGCACATTGACCTGGATGGCCGGCAAAATCAGGGTCGGTACGTCCAGCGTTGCATCGCGCGCGGTGCGCATGCGCACGAACTCGTCTTCGCTGATGCCGTCACGCACGTGGATGTTGGCGGCACGCTGCTTTGCCACCGTGGTCACCCAGCCCGGCGCTCGGGTCTGGGGCGGATAGTCGTGGCAGACGTAGATCTGGGTCTGCGGCGGCAAGTCCAGGATGCGCTTCATCGAACGGTAGAGCACGCGTGCATCGCCGCCAGGAAAGTCGGCGCGAGCCGAGCCCACGTCGGGCATGAAGAGCGTGTCGCCGACGAAGACGGCACCATCGATCAGATAAGCCATGTCGGCCGGCGTATGGCCTGGCACGAGCATGGCCGTGGCCTCGATCTGGCCGATCTTGAAGCGCTCGCCGTCCTTGAACAAGTGGTCGAACTGGCTGCCATCGGGCAGGAAGCCGCGCTCAAGGTTGTAGAGCTTCTTGAAGGTGGCCTGCACTTCGCGGATGCGCTCTCCAATGGCAATGCGGCCGCCGAGCTTCTGCTGCAGGTAGCGCGCGCCGGACAAGTGATCGGCGTGGGCATGGGTTTCGAGAATCCACTCGACCTGGTAGCCCTGCTCGAGGATGCAGGCCAGGATCTTGTCGGCAGAATGGGTGTCCGTGTGGCCGGACTTGAAGTCGAAGTCCAGCACTGGATCGACGATGGCTGCGGCCCGCGTGGTCGGGCACGCCACGACATACGAGACCGTCGCCGTCTGGGAATCGAAAAACGCTTGGACAAGGCTGCTCATCCGTGGGATTGTCACCGAGGCTATGAATGCGGACTCGAAGCGCTTCACCGTGCGCTACGCGCGCGCCGGCTCCACCTTTTGACGAGCGCAGACAGGCCGGAGCAGGTGCTGCAATCTCCGGTTTGCGGGACACCCCTCGCGAGCAAGCAAGGTGCAAGGTTAAGCAAGGCGAATAGAATGTGTCTGAACGTAAATTTCGGCTCTTCGAAGTTTTGTCCGGTTCGTGCGCATGCCTCCCTCGCCGCTCACCATCATCCACGTCGTCTTCTCCTCCCGCATTGCCGGGGGCGAGCAATATTGCATCGACCTGGCCCACGCGCAGGCGGCACTTGGGCATCGGGTCCACGTCATCGGGCCGAGCCGCTCGCAGATTCCGGCGGTGCTCGACGACAAGGTCAGCTACCACGGCCTGGCCTTGCCCTTGCTGCGGAGCTGGAGGGTGCACCGTCTGGCCCAAAGCCTGGGCGCAGACGTGGTGCATGGCCACCTGGGCCCTGCCTGCAAGGCCACGGCCCGATCAGGAGCGCCGGCCAAGGTTGGCACGCTGCACGTGGGCTACAAGCCGCATCAGCATGCGGCCCTGGACGGGCTGGTGTGCGTGAACCAGAGCCAGCCTTCGCAACTGCAAGGCTTCGATGGCCGTCACAAGGTCATTCACAACTGGGCGCCAGCACGATCCACGCCTCAGTCCGACCGCGGCCTGCGCGACGAGCTGGGCTTGCACGCGGGTCAGCTGCTGATTGGCTGCCTCGGACGCCTTCATTCGAGCAAAGGGACGGATCTGCTGGTCAAGGCCTTCCGCCAGTACGCGCCGGACGATGCAGTCCTGGCCATCATCGGCGAAGGCAAGCAGCGTGCCGAGCTCGAGCGTCTTGCCGCTGGCGACAAGCGCATCCATCTGGTCGGCTATCGTCGCGACGTGCCAGCCGTGCTGGACTCTCTCGACCTGTTTGTGTCGCCCTCGCGCGAGGAGACCTTCGGTCTCGCCATCCTCGAGGCCATGCAGGCGGGCTTGCCGATCATCTCGACGGCAACCGAGGGCCCGCTCGAAGTGCTGCGTGACCAGCCGGCCCAGTTGGTGCCCGTGAACGACGCCCCGGCCCTTGGCCGTGCCGTGCGGCTGGCGCTGGCACCGCTGCGCGGGGGGCTTCATGGCAAGCGCGAACGCGTCCGCTATGACACACGTGGCTACGATCGTGCTCATGCCGTGCGCCAAATGCAGAACTTCTATGCCGATCTGCTGACGGCAAGGGTGCAGACACGAACCATGCCCGGCATCGTTCCGGCCCATGCTTAAGGCGCCGCGCAGCGATTTCTGGCGCGTGGGCATCGTGCCCGTGCCCATCAACGAGCTGAACGCCGCCAGTCTCTCGGCTTCTCGGGAGCAGATTTGCTGGTTGCCCGATGCGGGCCCGTGGCGCTATCTGGCCGATCCCTTCGGTCTGCAGCGCAGTGATGCCCTGCACGTCTTCGTCGAGGCCTACGACTACCGAAGCAAGCGCGCCAACATCGAGCGCCATGAGTTCGCCCTGGACGGGCTTGCGTGGCGCGGTATGAGCACGGTGCTCGATCTTCCCGTCCACCTCTCCTATCCCTATGTGTTCGAGCACGAGGGCGAGACCTGGATGCTTCCCGAGAGCCATCAGGCCAATGAGGTGGCGCTGTATCGCGGCGACGCCACGCTGAACCATTGGAAGCGCGTCCAACCGCTGCTCAGCGGCATGCCGGTCGCCGACGCTTCCTTGGTCGAGCACGAAGGACGCTGGTGGATGTTCTATGCGCTCGTCGGCAAGGGCGGCCGGGACCAGCGCGAGCTGCACATGGCCCATGCACCTGGCCTCTTCGGGCCCTGGACCGTCTGCGATGGCAATCCGCTGCATGTAGACCTCGCCGGTGCTCGGCCGGCCGGGCGGCCGTTCGTGGATGACCACGGCCTGCTCTGCCTGCCGGTGCAGGATTGCTCCGCCGGCTACGGCAGCGCGACGCGCATGCTGCGATTCACCGAGTTGAACCCGGACGCGGCGCGCATCCAAGCCCTGGACTGGCGCCTGACCGGCGAGCTGGCCTGCGCCGAGTTCAGCGATGGCCTGCACACCGTCTCGGCCTGCGGCCCTCTCACGCTGATTGACGTGAAGCGCATCGACCGCTCCCGCATGCGCCAATGGCTGGATCTCAAGCGCCGCTTGCGGCGCCTACGAGATTCGATCCAGGCTCCAGCGCGGCCTGACCTCGAAAGCGCCGCTGCCTGAGCACGCCGCGGTGCCGCGCTGCAGGCGCAGGGCCGCGGCCATGGCGATCATGGCCCCGTTGTCGGTGCACAGGCGCAGCTCCGGATAGTGCACGCGCACGCCGCGCTTGGCGCATGCTTTGTCGAGCTGCTCGCGCAATGCCTTGTTGGCTCCCACGCCTCCAGCGACGACCAGGCGTTTGAGCCCTGTCTCCTTCAGCGCCAGCAGCGCCTTCTTGAGCAGCACTTCCACGATGGCTGCCTGGGTGGACGCGGCCAGATCGGCGCGCTGCTGTTCCGTCATCGCCTCGCCGAGCTTGTTGCGCTGTGTGAGCACGGCCGTCTTGAGCCCCGCGAAGCTGAAGTCCGGCTTGCCGCTATGCAGTAGCGGCCGGGGCAAGGCGAAGGCCTCGGCATTGCCGGCCTCGGCCAGCTTCGCCAGATGCGGGCCGCCGGGGTAAGGCAGACCCAGGAGCTTGGCGCTCTTGTCGAAGGCCTCGCCGGCCGCATCGTCGATGGTCTCGCCGAGCAGCTCGTAGCTGCCCACCTCGTCCACCCGCATGAGCTGCGTATGGCCGCCCGAGACGAGCAAAGCCACAAACGGGAACTCCGGCGGATCTTCCGAGAGAAACGGCGAGAGCAGATGGCCTTCCAGGTGATGGACCGCTACGGCGGGCTTTCCCAGCGCCGCGGCCAACGACACTGCAACGCCGGCGCCTACCAGCAGCGCGCCCGCCAGGCCCGGCCCTTGCGTATAGGCGATCACGTCCACCTCGGCCAGGCTGCAGCCGGCTTGCTTCATCACTTCGCGTGTCAAAGGCAGCACGCGCCGGATGTGATCGCGAGAAGCCAGCTCGGGCACGACCCCGCCATAGGCCTGGTGCATGACGATCTGACTGTGCAGGGCTTCGGCCAGCAGGCGCGGCGCCCCCTGCCCTTCGAATTCCACGAGGGCAACGCCGGTCTCGTCGCAGGAGGACTCGAAGCCCAGGACCTTCACTTTTCTTTGGCGTGGTTGATCGAGTACTTCGGGATCTCGACGGTGACGTCCTGCTGGCCGAGGATGGCCTGGCAGGAAAGGCGCGAATCGGGCTCCAGCCCCCAGGCGCGATCCAGCATGTCCTCCTCGCCCTCCTCCATCTCGGAGAGCGATCGACCACCGGCGCGCACAATCACGTGGCAGGTCGTACAGGCACAGACCTGGTCGCAGGCATGCTCGATCTCGATGCCATTTTCGAGCAAGGCCTCGCAGATCGAGGTGCCGGGCGGGGCCGAGACTTCGGCGCCCTCGGGCGCGTACTCGGCATGCGGCAGGATCTTGATGATGGGCATTTATAGATTCTCGATGTTCCGACCCGTCAGGGCTTGCTGGATGCCGCGGTTCATGCGCTCGGCGGCAAAGGCTTCAGTTCCCTTGGCAAGGGCCTCGACTGCGGCATTGATGGCATCAGCGTCCTCGCCTTGCGCAGTGTCGCCAACGGCGCTCGTCAGCGCATCAATGTCCACGCGCTCGGCTCCGGAAAGAAGATCACCGTCGGCCGCGAGCGCCGAGGCCGTGGCGAGCAGCATGCGCTCGGCCTCAACGCGAGCCTCGCGGAGCTTTCGGGCCACCATGTCGGCCTCCGCGCTGGCAAAACCGTCCTTCAGCATGTGGGCAATCTGATCGTCAGCCAGGCCGTAGCTGGGCTTGACCTGCACGGTTGCCTCGACACCCGAGGTCAGTTCTTTGGCGGAGACGCTCAGAAGACCGTCAGCATCGACCTGGAAGCTGACGCGGATGCGCGCCGCGCCGGCCGCCATGGGCGGGATGCCGCGCAGCTCGAAGCGGGCGAGCGAGCGGCACTCGCTAACGAGCTCGCGCTCGCCCTGCACCACGTGCAGGGCCAGCGCGGTCTGCCCGTCCTTGAAGGTGGTGAAGTCCTGGGCCGCGGCCACAGGGATGGTCGAATTGCGCTCAATGATGCGCTCGGTCAGGCCGCCCATGGTCTCCAGACCGAGAGACAGCGGGATCACGTCGAGCAGCAGCAGCTCGCCATCCTTGCCGTTGCCGGCCAGCGCGTTGGCTTGGATCGCGGCGCCGAGGGCGACGACTTCGTCAGGGTTCAGGTTGATCAACACCTCGCGGCCGAAGAGCTCACTCACCGCAGCCCGCACGCAGGGCATGCGGGTGGAGCCGCCGACCATCACCGCGCCCTGCACCTCGTCGGTCTTGACCTTGGCGTCGCGCAGCACGCGGCGGACGCTGCTCAGCGTCTTGTCCACGAGTGGCTTGGCCAGCTGTTCGAACTGGGAGCGAGTCACTGGCACGCTCAAGGGGCCTGCGTCGAGCTCGGCCGTCAGCCTCGCTTCGCCAGCACTCGACAAGGCCTCCTTGGCCGCGCGTGCAGCCACCAGGATGGCGCGCTTGTCGTGGGCGCTTCGGACCTTCACGCCAGCCTGGGCGAGGACCCAGTCTGCGAGCGCATGGTCAAAATCGTCGCCGCCCAGCGCGGCGTCGCCACCGGTCGCCACCACCTCGAACACGCCCTTGGTCAGCCGCAGCAGCGAGATGTCAAATGTGCCGCCGCCCAGGTCGTAGACGGCGTAAAGGCCTTCCGAGGCGTTGTCCAGGCCGTAGGCGATGGCTGCTGCCGTGGGTTCGTTGATCAGGCGCAGCACCTTGAGACCGGCCAGCTGGGCCGCATCCTTGGTGGCCTGGCGCTGGGCATCGTCGAAATAGGCGGGCACGGTGATCACGGCGCCGAACACGTCGTCCACGAAGGTGTCTTCGGCGCGAAAACGCAGGGTGGCCAGGATCTCGGCCGACACCTGGACGGGTGATTTCAATCCATCACGCGTGACGATGGACAACATACCTGGCGTGTCCTCGAAGCGGTAGGGCAGCTTCTCGGCGCCCGCCACGTCGGCCAGGCGGCGACCCATGAAGCGCTTGACGCTCACGAGGGTGTTCTCCGGGTCCTCGGCTTGCGCGGCGAGCGCATCAGCGCCGATCTGGCGGCGGCCCTCTTCGAGGTAGCGCACGGCCGAAGGCAGGATCACCCGGCCCTGGTCGTCAGGCAGGCATTCGGCATGACCATGGCGCACCGAGGCGACGAGCGAATGCGTGGTGCCAAGGTCGATGCCCACGGCGATGCGACGCTCGTGTGGGTTGGGCGACTGGCCCGGTTCGGAAATCTGCAGCAGAGCCATGGTTCAGGCGTTGTCCAATCGTTTGGCGATGTCGGAGCGGAAGCGCTGGACGAACATCAGCGCCCGCACCTTTTGAGCAGCGGCGCTTGCGGCGGTGGTCGCGTCATTCTCATCGTCGAGCAGTTGCTGCACTTCGCTCAGCAAGGTCTTCTCTCGTTGGTCCACTTCCACGTCGAGGGCTTCGATGGCGGCAACACCAACGGCCTCGTCCAGCGCCTCGCGCCACTCCATCTGTTCCATGAGGAAGCTGGCGGGCATGGCCGTGTTCTCGTTCGCCTGAATGGGCGCGCCGCGCAGCTCGCAAAGATAGGCGGCGCGGGCGAGCGGGTCACGCAGACGCTTGTGCGCCTCGTTGACGCGGACGGCCCATTGCATCGCCACGCGCTGGGCGGCCGCGCCTTCGGATGCAAAACGATCCGGATGGACCTGGGCCTGAAGGCTCTTCCAGCGCGCGTCGATCTCGGCGCGCTCCTGTTGCTGGCGTTCGGGCAGCCCGAAGAGAGCAAAATCGTTGTCGGTCAGCTTCATCAAGAAAAAGGCGCGACCCGTGGCCGCGCCCCTCACGAATGTCCTGCGGTCAGATGCGGAAGGATTCACCGCAGCCGCAACGATCCTTCTCGCGCGGGTTGCGGAACTTGAAGCCCTCGTTGAGGCCTTCGCGGACGAAGTCGAGCTCCGTGCCGTCGAGATAGGGCAGGCTCTTGGGGTCGATCAGCACCTTGACGCCGTGGCCTTCGAAGACCAGGTCCTCGGGCGCCACCTCGTCGGCATATTCGAGCTTGTAGGCCAGGCCCGAACAGCCCGTGGTCTTGACGCCCAGGCGCACGCCCACCCCCTTGCCGCGCTTGGAGATGTAGCGCGTGACGTGGCGGGCCGCGGCTTCGGTCAGGGTCACCGACATCTGGACTCCTTCAGCCGACGTGCTTGGCGCGATAGTCGTCCACCGCAGCCTTGATGGCGTCCTCGGCCAGGATCGAGCAGTGGATCTTCACCGGCGGCAGGGCCAGCTCCTCGGCGATGGCCGTGTTCTTGATGGTGAGAGCTTCGTCCAGCGACTTACCCTTGACCCATTCGGTCACCAGCGAGCTCGATGCGATGGCCGAGCCACAACCATAGGTCTTGAACTTGGCGTCCTCGATCAGGCCCGTTGCCGGATTCACCTTGATCTGGAGCTTCATCACGTCGCCGCAGGCCGGGGCGCCGACCATGCCGGTGCCGATCGACTCGTCGCCCTTCTCGAAAGAGCCGACGTTGCGGGGGTTCTCGTAGTGGTCAACGACCTTTTCGCTGTATGCCATTTTCAAATCTCCGTATTCAGTGCGTCAGTGGGCAGCCCACTTGATCGTGGAAAGGTCGATGCCGTCCTTGTACATCTCCCACAGAGGGCTCAGCTCGCGCAGCTTGGCCACGCGGTCCTTGAGCACGGAGACGGCGTAATCGATCTCCTCTTCGGTCGTGAAGCGGCCGATGGTCATGCGCAGCGACGAATGCGCGAGCTCGTCACTGCGGCCCAGGGCGCGCAGCACATAGCTGGGCTCCAGGCTGGCGGAAGTGCAAGCCGAGCCGGAAGACACCGCCAGGCCCTTGACGCCCATGATGAGCGACTCGCCTTCCACGTAGTTGAACGAGATGTTGACGTTGTGCGGGACACGCTGCGTCAGGTCACCGTTGATGAAGACCTGCTCGATGTCCTTAAGACCGTTGATCAGGCGTTCATGCAGTGCGTGGATGCGTGGCAGTTCGTCGGCCATCTCGTTCCGCGCGATGCGGTATGCCTCGCCCATGCCCACGATCTGGTGCGTGGCCAACGTGCCCGAGCGCATGCCCCGCTCGTGGCCGCCGCCGTGCATCTGGGCTTCAAGGCGCACGCGCGGCTTGCGGCGCACGAACAAGGCACCGATGCCCTTGGGGCCGTAGGTCTTGTGCGAGGCCAGGCTCATCAGGTCGATGGGCAGCTTGGTCATGTCGATGGCGAGCTTGCCCGTCGCCTGCGCGGCGTCCACGTGGAAGATCACGCCCTTCTCGCGGCACAGACTGCCCAGGGCCACCACGTCCTGGATCACGCCAATTTCGTTATTGACGTAGAGCACCGAGGCCAGGATGGTGTCTTCGCGCAGCGCCGCCTTGAAGGCATCGAAGCTGACGAGACCGTTTTCCTGGACGTCGAGATAAGTCACGTCAAAGCCCTGTCGCTCGAGTTCGCGGCAGGTGTCCAGCGTGGCCTTGTGCTCAGTCTTGAGCGTAATGATGTGCTTGCCGCGCGTCTTGTAGAACTGGGCGGCGCCCTTGAGCGCGAGGTTGATGGACTCCGTGGCCCCTGAGGTCCAGACGATCTCGCGCGGGTCGGCGTTGATCAGCTCGGCGACCTGCGCGCGCGCCTTTTCCACGGCTTCTTCGGCTTCCCAGCCCCAGGCATGGCTGCGGCTGGCCGGGTTGCCGAAGTGTTCGCGCAACCACGGGATCATGGCGGCGACGACTCGCTCGTCGACGGGCGTCGTCGCGCCGTAGTCCAGGTAGATCGGGAAATGCGGAGTCATGTCCATAACAGCAGGATCTCGTCTTTATTGTTTGGCGAAGCTATTGCCCAGGGCGAAAACGGAATTCGGGGCGGTGATGCGGATGGGCTTGACGACCGGCGTGCTCGAGATCGCACGCTTGATCGGCGCGTCCTCGATGACCACGCCCTTGGCGACCTGGTCGTCCACGAGCTTCTTCAGCGACACGGAGTCGAGGTACTCGATCATCTTGGCGTTGAGTGCGGTCCAGAGCTCGTGCGTGATGCACTTGCCCGTGTCCTCGCCCATGCAGTTTTCCTTGCCGCCGCAGCCGGTGGCATCGATGGGCTCGTCCACGGCCACGATGATGTCGGCCACCGTGATCTCGTCGGACTTGCGGCCGAGCGAATAACCGCCGCCGGGGCCGCGGGTGCTCTCGACCAACTCGTGCCGGCGCAGTTTGCCGAACAGCTGCTCAAGGTAGGACAAGGAAATCTGTTGCCGTTGGCTGATCGCTGCAAGGGCGACCGGGCCGCTGTTTTCGCGCAGCGCCAGGTCAATCATCGCGGTGACCGCAAAACGGCCTTTGGTCGTGAGTCGCATGAATGCTCTCCTTCAGGGCGAGTGGGCCTCGAAGCTACGCACATCCAAAAACGAAGCGCAGACGGAGCCCGGACCGGGTGTCCGCCAGCGGCGGGTTTACCCGGAGTAATTTCCGATCATTTTACTCAATTACTTGCGACCTTGCCCGGCGGCCTGAATTGGCACGACCTTGTCATGGAGGGAAGCCCCGAAAGCCTGCTCCTTGAGCAGCGACAGCTGATCGCGCACTCGGGCGGCCTGTTCGAACTCCAGGTTGCGGGCGTGTTCGAGCATCTTCCTCTCGAGCTGCGCCATGCGCTTGCCAAGGTCCTTCTCGGACAGTTCCTCGACCTCGGCGGCCTGTATCAGTTTCTGGTCGTCGCGGCCAGCTTTCTCCGAGTAAACCCCATCGATGAGGTCCTTGATGCGCTTGGCCACACTGCGCGGCGTGATGCCCTCGGCCTCGTTGAAGGCGAGCTGCTTCGCGCGGCGGCGTTCAGTTTCTTCCATGGCCCGGCGCATCGAATCAGTCACGCGGTCCGCGTAGAGGATGGCGCGACCGCGCAGGTTTCTGGCCGCACGGCCGATGGTCTGTATCAGGCTGCGCTCGCTGCGCAGAAAGCCTTCCTTGTCAGCGTCGAGGATGGCCACCAGCGAGACCTCGGGAATGTCCAGGCCTTCTCGAAGCAAGTTGATGCCCACCAGTACGTCGAAGGTGCCCAGGCGCAGGTCACGCAGGATCTCCACGCGCTCAACCGTGTCGACGTCCGAGTGCAGGTAGCGGACCTTGACGCCGTTGTCGCTCAGGTAATCCGTCAGCTGCTCGGCCATGCGCTTGGTCAGCACCGTGATCAGCACGCGGTCGCCTTGCCCCACCCGCTCGCGGATTTCTTGCAGGACATCGTCCACCTGATGGCGCGCCGGACGCACGAGCACCTCGGGATCGACGAGGCCGGTGGGCCGCACGAGTTGCTCGACGACCTGGCCCGCGTTGTCCTTCTCGTAGTCGGCCGGTGTGGCGGACACGAAGACGGCCTGACGCATCTTGCGCTCGAACTCGGCGAACTTGAGCGGCCGGTTGTCCATCGCCGAGGGCAGTCGGAAGCCGTATTCGACCAGGGTCGACTTGCGTGCCCGGTCGCCGTTGTACATGCCGCCGAACTGGCCGATCAGCACATGACTCTCGTCCAGGAACATCAGTGCGTCGGGTGGCAGGTAGTCCACGAGCGTGGGCGGCGGCTCGCCGGGCGCGGCGCCGCTGAGGTGCCGCGTGTAGTTCTCGATGCCCTTGCAGTGGCCAACCTCCTGGAGCATCTCCAAGTCGAAGCGTGTGCGCTGCTCCAGGCGCTGCGCCTCGACGAGCTTGCCCTCCTTCACGAAGAAACCCACCCGCTCGCGCAGCTCTTCCTTGATCGTTTCCATGGCTGCCAGCACGCGCTCGCGCGGCGTCACGTAATGGCTGCTCGGATAGACGGTAAAGCGCGGGATCTTCTGGCGGATCTGTCCGGTCAGCGGGTCGAAGAGCTGGAGCGTCTCCACCTCGTCGTCGAAGAGCTCGATGCGCAGGGCCAGCTCGGAATGCTCGGCCGGGAAAACGTCGATGGTGTCGCCACGCACGCGGAAGATGCCCCGCGTGAACTCCATCTCGTTGCGGCTGTACTGCATGCGCACGAGTTGGGCGATGGCGTCGCGCTGGCCCACTTTGTCGCCCACGCGCAGGGTCATGACCATCTGGTGATAGTCAGCTGGGTTGCCGATGCCGTAGATGGCCGAGACCGAGGCCACGATGACCACGTCGCGCCGCTCCATCAGACTCTTGGTGCAAGAAAGGCGCAGCTGCTCGATCTGTTCGTTGATCGCGCTGTCCTTCTCGATGAAGAGGTCGCGCTGCGGGACGTAGGCCTCGGGCTGGTAATAGTCGTAGTAGCTGACGAAGTATTCGACGGCGTTGTTCGGGAAGAAGTCCCGGAACTCGCTGTAGAGCTGGGCTGCCAGGGTCTTGTTCGGCGCGAACACGATTGCGGGCCGGCCCAGGCGCGCGATCACGTTGGCCATGGTGTAGGTCTTGCCCGAGCCCGTCACGCCCAGCAGCGTCTGGTAGGAAAGGCCGTCGTTGATGCCCTCGATGAGCTGAGCAATGGCCGTGGGCTGGTCGCCCGCCGGCGGAAAGGGCTGGAAGAGCTGGAACGGCGAGCCTTCGAAGGAGACGAATTCGCCCTTCACGACTTCCGCGTCATCCATCTGCTGATTCTGGCCGTTAGCCTTTTCGTTTGCTGCTGCCCGCATGGGGTAATCCCCTAAAATCCGTAAGCTCGAACCCTTGAGCGTAGCGCAGCCCAGCTGCGCTGGACCCCACCGATATTGCCAACGTCCTGTCAGGAATCCACATGAGCTTGTTTGCCGCCGTCGAAATGGCCCCCCGCGACCCCATTCTGGGTCTGAACGAACAGTTCAATGCCGACACCCGCGCGAACAAGGTCAACCTGGGCGTGGGCGTCTACTACGACGAGAACGGCAAGTTGCCCCTGCTCAAGTGCGTGGCCCGGGCCGAGGCCCAGTTGCAGGCCGACCCCAAGCCGCGCGGCTACCTGCCCATCGATGGCATCGCCGCCTACGACAAGGCCGTGCAGGAACTGGTCTTCGGCGCGGACTGTCCCCTGCTCGCCGCCAAGCGCGTGGCCACCGTGCAGGCCATCGGAGGCACCGGCGGCCTGAAGATTGGCGCCGATTTCCTGAAGCGCCTGAACCCGGGCGCCCAGGTGCTGATCTCCGACCCGTCCTGGGAAAACCACCGCGCCCTGTTCACGAATGCCGGCTTCACGGTCGGCACCTATCCATACTATGACGCCGACAAGCGCGGCATCAACTTTGAGGCCATGCTGGGCACGCTGAATGCTGCCGCCTCCGGCACGGTCGTCGTGCTGCATGCCTGCTGCCACAACCCGACCGGCTACGACCTCACGCCCGCCCAGTGGGAGCAGGTCGTCGCGGCGGTCAAGGCGCGCGGCCTGGTTGCCTTCCTGGACATGGCCTACCAGGGCTTCGGCGAAGGTATCGCCGAAGACGGCGCCGTGATCCAGCAGTTCGTGGCCGCCGGCCTGGACTTCTTCGTCTCCACCAGCTTCTCCAAGAGCTTCTCACTCTATGGCGAACGCGTCGGTGCGCTGAGCGTCGTGTGCGCTTCGGCCGATGACCAGGCCCGCGTGCTCTCGCAGCTCAAGATCGTCATCCGCACCAACTACTCCAACCCGCCCACGCATGGTGGCCAGGTTTGCGCCCTGGTGCTGAACACACCGGCCTTGCGTACCCTGTGGGAAGAGGAGCTCGCTGGCATGCGCGTGCGCATCCGCGCCATGCGCGAGGCCCTGGTCGCCGCCCTGCACAAGGCCGGCGTCACGCAAGACCTGTCGTTCGTGACCCGCCAGAAAGGCATGTTCAGTTATTCCGGCCTGAACGCGGCTCAGATGCAGCGCCTGCGCAGCGAGTTCGGCATCTATGGCGTGGACTCCGGCCGCATCTGCGTGGCGGCGCTGAACGAGAAGAACCTGCCAGCGGTGGCCGAGGCGATGGCAACAGTGATGAAGGCCTGAGTTCGCGGACTGGTGTCAAGGTCTTGCCCGAGGCCCCGATGCTGCGCCGCACAAGTTCTGGCAAAGTAGAGGCGAAAATCACTTCAGGCGATAGCAATGCTTTACCAGCTTTATGAAACCCAGCGCGCGTTGTTGAGCCCTTTCGCGGAGTTCGCCAGCGCTTCGGCCAAGCTGTACAGCCACCCGCTCTCGCCCTTCGCCCACACGCTGATGTCGCCGCGGGTCTCGGCCGGCCTGGATCTGGTCCATCGCCTCGCCAAAGACTACGAAAAGCCCGAGTTCGGCATCACGGGCGTGGAGGTCGATGGATCCGAGGTGGCCGTGCAGGAGCTGGCGCCGCTGATCAAGCCCTTTTGCCGCCTGCTGCGCTTCAAGCGCTACACCGACAACGTCGCCGTCCTCGAAAAGATGAAGGCCCAGCCGACCGTGCTGGTCGTGGCCCCGCTCTCGGGGCACCACTCGACGCTTCTGCGCGAGACCGTGCGTCAGCTCCTGAAAGAGCACAAGGTCTACATCACCGACTGGACCGACGCCCGCATGGTGCCGCTGGAGTCGGGCCCCTTCCATCTCGACGACTACATCGAGTATGTGCAGGAGTTCATTCGCCATGTCGGCGCTGGCGATTGCCACGTGATCTCGGTTTGCCAGCCCACGGTGCCGACGCTCGCGGCCATCTCGTTGATGGCCTCGAATGGCGAAGCCACGCCGCGCTCCATGACCATGATGGGGGGACCCATCGACGCGCGCAAGAGCCCCACGGCCGTGAACAACCTGGCCATGAATCGCAGCTTCGGTTGGTTTGAAGCCAATGTGATCTACCGCGTGCCGACCAATTATCCGGGCGCGGGCCGCGCGGTCTACCCGGGCTTCTTGCAGCACACGGGCTTCGTCGCCATGAACCCCGACCGGCACCTGAGTTCACACTACGACTACTTCCTCGACCTGGTGCGTGGCGACGACGACAGTGCCGACGAGCACCGCCGCTTCTACGACGAGTACAACGCCGTACTGGACCTGCCGGCCGAGTATTACCTGGACACGATCAAGACCGTGTTCCAGGACTTCGCCCTCGTGAATGGCACATGGGAAGTCAAGGGCCAGCTCGTTCGCCCGCAGGACATCAAGACCGGTGCCGTGCTGACCGTCGAAGGCGAGCTCGACGACATCTCTGGTGCCGGACAGACCCACGCTGCGCACGAGCTTTGCACCGGCATTCCGGCTTCGAAACATCGTCACTACGACGCGATTGGCGCCGGCCACTACGGCATCTTCTCGGGTCGCCGCTGGCGCGAGAACGTCTACCCGCAGGTGCGCGACTTCATCCGTCAGCACGACACGCCGGCGGCCAAAGCCCCTTCCAAGAGGGCCGCGCCCCGCAAACGCGCAAAGTGACGCTCGCCGACCGCATCGACGCCGCGCTGCCGCAGACGCAGTGCACACGCTGCGGCTATCCAGATTGCCGCTCCTACGCTGAGGCCGTCGCCAACGAATCCGCGAGCATCAACCAATGCCCACCCGGCGGTGCCGAAGGCATTGTTCGGCTGGCCGCGATCACAGGGCGCTCGGGCCTGCCCCTTAGCGCGACGCATGGCGTCGAGGGCCCACGCACCTTGGCCGTGATCGACGAAGACTGGTGCATCGGCTGCACCCTGTGCATCAAGGCCTGTCCGGTGGACTGCATCGTGGGCGCGCCCAAGCAGATGCACGTGATCGTGGCTTCGCAGTGCACGGGCTGCGAGCTGTGCGTGCCGGCCTGTCCGGTCGACTGCATTTCGCTCGTGGATGTCACGCCGGGCCGCTCGGGCTGGGACGCCTGGACCGAGGAGCAGGCCGAGGAGGCTCGGCATCGGCATGAATTTCGCAAGTTTCGCCGCCACCGCGAGAAGCTCGAGAACGACGCCCGGCTCCAAGGCAAGCTCGAAGCCAAGCTGGCCGACCTGCCAGCGGCGAGTCAGATCACGACGCCCGCGGAACTCGATCGCAAGCGCGCCATGATCGAGGCTGCGCTGGCCCGGGCCCGCGCAAAGCGATGATGGCGGCATGAACACGCAAGAGATCGAACAGTTCTTCGCCATCCTCAAGGCCGCCAACCCAGCACCCCAGACTGAACTGGAATACAGCAGCGTCTTCGAGTTGCTGGCGGCCGTCTTGCTCTCCGCGCAGGCCACCGACGTAGGGGTCAACAAGGCCACTCGCCGACTCTTCCCCGTAGCCAACACGCCGCAGAAGATCCTGGCGCTCGGCGTCGAAGGCCTGGCCGAGTACATCCGCACCATCGGCCTGTACCGCACCAAGGCAGCCAACCTCATCAAGACTTGCGAGATTCTCGTGAACAAGTATGGCGGTGAGGTGCCCGGTACTCGTGAAGCCCTCGAGGCGCTGCCCGGTGTGGGCCGCAAGACCGCCAACGTGGTGCTCAACGTCGCCTTCGGCGAGCCGACCATGGCCGTGGACACCCACATCTTTCGCGTCGCCAACCGCACCGGTCTCGCGCCAGGCAAGAACCCGCTGCAGGTGGAACTCGGTCTGTTGAAGCGGGTTCCAGCCGAGTACGCCGTCGATTCACATCACTGGCTGATTCTTCACGGCCGCTACGTCTGCAAGGCCCTGAAGCCCGACTGCGGCGCGTGCCAGGTCCGCCGCCTTTGCGACCACGGCAAGACCCTAGAATCAACGGCTTAACCACTCCTCGGGAAGCCATGTCCAGCATTTCCGATCTCATCGAGCGCGTGGAGCGGCTCTTGCTGCGCCACGGGGAGCTCCAGCGCACCAACGGCCTCCTTCTCGAGCAGGTGCAGGCGCTGACAAACGAGCGCGACAGCCTGCGCTCCAGGCTTGCAGCCGCGCGCTCACGCGTGGACGCCCTGCTCGAACGCCTGCCCGCGGAAACCGAGACTGGCAAGGGAGACGCATGAAGCAGATGGAAGTGACCATCATGGGCCAGAGCTATCTGCTCGGCTGTCCAGAAGGCGGCGAAGTGGCCCTGACCAAAGCCGTGACGCAGGTGGACAAGGAGATGAGCGCGATTCGCGATGCAGGCCGGGTCAAGGCCCGCGAGCGCATCGCCGTGCTGGCCGCGCTGAATCTGGCCTATCAGCTGGCGGAAGGTGGCCCGGCGCCCAAGGCGGGCGGAACAAGCGCCGACGCAGCCGCGATCGACAAGCTCGTCAAGCGGCTCGATGAAGCCCTCGGTCAGGACGGGCAATTGCTCTGATCGCTGCACCGCGGATGCGTAGAATCAGACAGTCCGCTACGTTCGCGTGAGTGCTAATTTCCTTGAACCGATGCTCTGCGAGCAAGGGCTTGGAACATTGTCTGGCCAGCGTGATCGTCTCGCGTCAGATGAACCCAAGGCTTGACTGACCTCGCCCACCTGAATCCCCTGGGTTCAGGAATGCGGCTCACGGCTCGTGGTGGACACCTAACATCGCATTCGCCTGGCATGAACTATTGGCTGATGAAGTCCGAGCCCGACGAGTGCTCGATCGATGATCTTGTGCAGGCGCCCGGGCAAACTGTGCCCTGGATCGGCGTTCGCAACTACCAGGCCCGCAACTTCATGCGCGACAGCATGCGCGTGGGGGACGGCGTTCTGTTCTATCACTCGTCCTGCCCGCAGCCCGGCATCGCCGGCTTCGCCAGCGTGGCCAGCCACGCCTACCCGGACGAGAGTCAGTTCGATTCCAAGAGCCCCTATTTCGACGCCAAGGCCAGACGCGAGGAGCCGCGCTGGCTGCATGTGGACGTGAAGCTGGTCAAGAAGACGCGGCTGCTGTCGCTTGCCGAGATGAAGGCCGACGTCGGGCTGTCCAGCATGCGCACCCTGCAGCCGGGCAACCGGCTCTCGATCACGCCGGTCACGCCGGCGGAATGGAAGCGGATCGAGAAGTTGCTAAACGTGTAGCGCCCCGAAGGGGATCGAAGCCAGCACCACCTGATTGCCGCCGCGGCGCTGTGCCTCGGCCACCGCCGCCTCGCTCGACTGCACGAGAACCTCCTGCTTGGAGGCCGTGTGCGGGAAGCTTGAAACGCCCATGGACAGCGACATGCCCAGATCCTGGCCGTTGAGCACCACAATCTGCGCGGTGCATTGACGACGCAGTTGCTCCATGCGGGCATGGGCCGTCGCCAGACCCACGCCCGAGAGCAGCACCGCGAAGCGCTCTTCGCCGATGCGGCAGGCCGAGTCCATCGCACGAGTATTCGCGCGCAGCATGCGCCCCACGCCTTCGAGCATGCGCTGTCGAGCGTCTGCGGCCAGGGCTTGCACATCCGGCCTCGGCGGATCGAGCGCGATCACCACCAGAGCGAACTCGCGGTGCTCCCGCGTGGAGAGGTCGATTTCGCGCAGCAGCTGGTCATCGAACTGCGGGCGCAGATATAGGCCCGAATCATCGTCGCGGCCCGTGCCGACCTGGAGCTGGCGGCGCGCCTCTTCCAAGGCCTTTTGCTGCTGCTCGATCTGTGTCAGCGCACGCTGGAGATGGCTTTCGCGGTTGCGCTCCTCCGTGCGCTCGTGCCAGACCGACAGCACATGGTCAGGCCCCAAAGGCAGACGGGCCACGCTGAACTCGCGCCTGCGGCCTCCGAGCTCGAGCTTGTGCTCGCTGACAATGAGATGGCGCTGCGCCATCACGGTCTGCTCGACGCGGCGCATGCCGATCGCTTCGTCGGGTCGCATCAGATCGTTGTCGCTGCGCCCCTGCATCTCGCCACGATCGAACACGGCCGCCAGGCCGCTTGCAGCGTAGACGTAGCGCCCCGTCGTCACCGCCTTGATCGCGGCATAGCTGTGCATGGGTTCGATCAGGCCGAGCAGGGCGCCCCCGAGTTCACCCGCTAGCGCCGGTTGCGCGGCAAGCCATTGGGCCAGACCCGCAGGGCCTGCGTGGGAGTCATCCTGAGGAGCGGCTGATGTGTTCATGGATCCCTGGACTCTTGCAGTGCAGCATCAGGTGTGCTGCGAATCGCTTGTGGCCGAATAGTATCCAAGAACCCCTGGGTGCACGGGGCTAATATGCGCGTTTTTCTTGGGCGATCTTGCTTGTTTCTCCATGCATTCCTTTGATCTGGTCGTCGTCGGTGCCGGCGCGGCCGGCCTCTTCTGTGCCGGCATCGCCGGGCAGCGCGGGCTGTCGGTCCTGCTGATCGACCACGCCGAAAAGCTCGGCGAAAAAATCCGCATCTCCGGCGGAGGCCGTTGCAACTTCACCAATCGTGACGCAACGCCCGCCCAGTTCCTCTCGGAGAACCCGCACTTCTGTCGCTCGGCCCTGGCGCGCTATTCGCCCCGGGACTTCATGGCACTCGTGGCCAGGCATGGCATCGCGTTTCACGAGAAGCACAAAGGCCAGCTCTTTTGCGACGACTCCAGCGAACGCATCATCGAGATGCTGCGCCTGGAATGTGAGGCCGGCGGCGTGCAACGCTGGCAGCCCTGCACAGTGGCGGGCGTGCGTGATGCGGCCGACGGCGGCTTCGAGCTCGACACCAGCCGCGGTCTTGTCAGCAGCCGTCGCCTCGTGGTGGCCAGCGGGGGACTCTCGATCCCCAAGATTGGCGCCAGCGACTGGGGATTGCGCCTGGCCAAGCAGTTCGGCCACGCGATCGTGGAGCCCCGTGCAGCCTTGGTGCCCTTGACGTTCGACGCCCAAGCCTGGGCGCCCTTTTCGGCACTGTCGGGCCTGTCCCTGCCCGTACGCATTGCCACCGGCAAGGGCAAGGCGAAAGGTGAATTCCTTGAGGACCTGCTCTTCACCCATCGAGGCCTTTCCGGACCGGCCGTGCTGCAGATCTCAAGCTTCTGGACCGAGGGGCAAAGCCTCTCGATCGACCTGCTTCCCGAGCAGGACCTGGCCGCCGAGCTGCGGCGGGCCAAGAACGACTCCCGCAAGCAATTGGCAAACGAGCTGGCCGGCTTGATGCCCCAGCGCTTGGCGGACGCGTGGATCGCGCGCCTGGGCATTGCGGGCGACCGGCCCATGCCCGAATGCAAGGATGCCGCCCTGGCCCAACTGGCAGAAGCGCTCCAACGCTGGCAGCTAACGCCCAATGGCAGTGAGGGGTGGCGCAAGGCCGAGGTGATGCGAGGCGGCGTCGACACACGCGAGCTGAGCTCCCAGAGCATGCAAAGCAAGCGCCGCCCGGGCCTGTTCTTCATCGGGGAAGTCGTTGACGTCACCGGCTGGCTGGGCGGCTACAACTTCCAGTGGGCATGGAGCAGTGCGGCCGCCTGTGCTCGCTCGCTTGAGCAGGATCTGGCAACTGCTTGATTTCTGGGCTACAATCGCCATCTTTGCTGGCAAACCGCGCGTCGATCCGGATTCGTCATTTCCGGAAAAAAGACAATTTCGGACACCGAGCGCATTCAAATTAGGAAAACTGATGACCACCATCCGCGTCAAAGAAAACGAGCCTTTCGATGTTGCCCTGCGCCGCTTCAAGCGCACGATCGAAAAGCTGGGCCTGCTCACTGACCTGCGCGCCCGCGAGTTCTACGAGAAGCCCACGGCTGAGCGCAAGCGCAAGAAGGCCGCCGCCGTGAAGCGTCACTACAAGCGCGTCCGCAGCATGCAGCTGCCCAAGAAGCTGTACTGAGCACCGTCCTTCCCCGGAAGGATTGCCGTACCGAGAAGCCCGCGCAGGACGCTGCCGCGGGCTTTTTACATTCTCAAGCCGAAGAATCCGACATGAGCCTCAAGCAACGCATCACCGAAGACATGAAGGCCGCCATGCGTGCCAAGGAAATGGACCGCCTGGGCACCATCCGGCTGCTCCTGGCTGCCGTCAAGCAAAAGGAAGTGGACGAGCGCGTGGAAGTCGACGACGCAATGTTGATCGGCATCGTGGACAAGCTGATCAAGCAGCGCAAGGACTCCATCAGCCAGTTCACCGCCGCCGGCCGCATGGACCTGGCCGACAAGGAATCCGCCGAGCTCAAGGTGCTGGAGGTCTACCTGCCACAGCGCCTTTCGGCCGAGGAGATCACCACCGCCGTGAAGGCCATCGTCGCCGAGCTGGGCGCCAAAGGCCCCGGCGACATGGGCAAGGTCATGGGCGCCGTGAAGGCACAGCTGGCCGGCAAGGCCGATATGGGCCTGGTGTCCGCCGCAGTCAAGGCCGCTCTGGCTGGTTAAGGAGCACATCGAAATGAGCCTGCCCCTGCAACAGATCGCCCCCGACTTCTGCGTCGCCCCCCAGCTTGACCCGGCCGCCATGGCCGAGGCCGCCGCTGCCGGCTTCAAGAGCGTGGTCAACAACCGTCCCGATGGCGAAGGTGGCCCGGGCCAGCCACTGAGCGCCGATGTGGAGGCCGCGGCCCGCGCCGCCGGCCTCGAGTACCGCTACTTGCCGGTGAACGGCGCCTACCAGTCGCCCGAAGAGATCGAGGCCATGCGCGCCCTGATCGACTCGCTGCCCAAGCCCATCCTGGCCTTCTGCCGCTCCGGCGCACGTTCGACCAAGCTGTTCCTGCAAGCGATGGCCTGAGGGCCGCCTGCTGCCGCTACAGTGCCGGGCCATGGAAGCTCTGCTTGCCCTTGCCCGGCTCATCGACCGCATCAACAACGGCTTCGGCGTGATCGCGGCTGTGGCCGCCCTCGCCTCGTGCTTCATCAGCGCTGGCAACGCACTGGTGCGCTACGGCATGGACATCAGCTCCAACGCCTTCCTCGAGATCCAGTGGTACCTGTTCGCCGCCTGTGTGATGCTGGGCGCGGGCCAGGTGTTGCGGCTGAACGAGCATGTGCGCGTGGACCTCGTCTATGGCCGCATCTCAGCGCGCGCCAAGGCATGGGTGGATTTGCTCGGCATCCTCTTCTTCCTGCTGCCCGTGATGCTCTATTGCGGCTGGCTCAGCTGGGATTTCTTCGTCGACAAGTTCGCGAGCGGCGAGGTCTCCAGCAGCGCCGGCGGCCTCATCCGCTGGCCTGCCGCGCTCATGCTGCCGCTTGGCTTTGCGCTGGTGTCCTTGCAGGGCGTGGCTGAGCTGATCAAGCGCGCAGCATGGCTGGCGCACCGCTTGGAGATGGACCTCGGATACGAGAGGCCTCTTCAATGATCTCGATGGAGCACTTCCCCGCGCTGATGTTCGCGGGGCTGATCGTCGTCATGCTGATTGGCTTCCCGGTGGCATTCTCGCTCGCCGCACTGGGCCTGGCCTGTGGCTTCTACGCCGTTAGCCAGGGATGGTTCCCGCTGACGTTCATGACCAGCCTGCCGCACAACATCTTCGGCATCCTCTCCAACGACCTGCTGCTGGCCATTCCCTTCTTCACCCTGATGGGCTCACTGCTCGAGAAATGCGGGCTGGCCGAGGACATGCTCGATTCGATGGGCCAGCTCTTCGGCCCCATCCGCGGCGGCCTGGGTTACTCGGTCATCATCGTCGGATTCATCCTCGGGGCAATCACGGGCACGGTGGCCGGCCAGGTCATCGCGATGGCCATGATCTCGCTGCCGGTCATGATGCGCTGGGGCTACGACATGCGCTACGCCACCGGCGTGCTGGCCGCCTCGGGGACGATCACGCAGCTTGTGCCACCTTCGCTGGTGCTCGTGGTGCTGGCCGACCAGCTGCAGCGCCCCGTCGGCGACATGTACAAGGGCGCCTGGGGCCCGTCGATTCTGCAGGTGCTGATCTTCGCGCTCTACACCTTCGTGCTCGCGCGAGTCCGGCCCCAGCACGTACCGGGCATTCCCAAGGAAGCTCGCACGATCACCGGATGGAAGCTGTGGCGCCGCTGCCTGCGCGGCATCGTGCCCTCGGCGATTCTCATCTTCGCAGTGCTGGGCAGCATGGGCGGCCTGCCCGGCATCGACAACGCCATCTGCACACCAACCGAGGCCGGCGCCATGGGCGCCGTCGGCGCCTTCGTGCTCGCCGCCCTTCACGGGCGCCTGAGCTGGAGGGCCGTGTGGGGTTCGACCCAGGGCACCATGCGCATCACGGCCATGGTCGTCTTCATCCTGATCGGCTCGCGCACCTTCTCGCTCGTGTTCCAGGGTGTCGAGGGCGGCCGCTGGCTCGAGGAGATGCTCCTGGGCCTGCCGGGCGGGAAGATCGGCTTCCTCATCGCCGTCAACCTCTTCATCTTCTTCCTGGCCTTCTTCCTCGACTTCTTCGAGATCGCCTTCATCATCCTGCCCATGCTCGGGCCGGTGGCCGACAAGATGGGCATCAACCTGATCTGGTTCGGCGTGCTGCTGTGCGTGAACATGCAGACCAGCTTCATGCACCCGCCTTTCGGCTTCGCGCTGTTTTACCTGCGCGGCATCGCCGACTCGCTCTACAAGTCGGGCGGCCTGAAGCAGAAAGTGCTGTCGCGCGACATCTACCTGGGCTCCATCCCCTGGGTGATCCTGCAGCTGATCCTGGTGGTGATCGTGATCTTCGCGCCGCAGACCGTGACGGTCTTCATGGACAAGAAGGAAGTGGTCGACATCAACAAGGTAATCATCGACGCGCCGCCCGAGACCTCCGAAGAGATGCAGCAGGAAGACAAGCAGACCGAGGACCTCATGAAGGAACTCGAGA
>JAFALK010000005.1 GCA_019234295.1 Roseateles sp. | reverse complement strand
AAGCGCCTGCCCGAAAAGGACGACGAGTTCACGCTGACCAGCCAGATCCAGGACAAAGATGGCTGGATTCCACATCCGCTCGACAAGACATTGCGGCAGACGCAGAACCAAGGCCAGGGTGCCAATGCCAAGCTGCGCGCCATTCCGATTCGATTGCTCTTCGATGATCCGGACCTGAGCCTGCGCGCCGCCTACAGCCTCTTCGACCGCAAGACCGGCCGGCCGCTGTGCGTCGGGGATGGGCAGAGCTGTCGGCGCGCGACCGTCGAGGGCATCAAGGCCCTCCCCTGCCCCTCGCCGGATGGCTGCGACATGGCTGCCGGTCAGTGCAAGCCACTCGGACGGCTCAATGTGCGGATCGGCGATGAGGACGAGCTCGGCAGCTTCATCTTTCGGACGACGGGCTTCAACAGTATCCGCACCCTGGCAACACGGCTGCGCTATTTCCACGCCATCAGCGGCGGACGCCTCTCGACCTTGCCGCTGGAGCTTCGGCTGCGCGGACGGTCAACGACGCAATCGCATCGCGCGCCGATCTTCTACGTCGACCTGACCACGAGGACCGGAAGCTCTTTGGAGGCCGCCGTCGCCGCCGCGAAGGAGGAATGGGAGCGCCGAGCACTGACTGGCTTTGACCAGGCCGCGTTGGATGCCGCGGCCCGGGACGGTCTGGCCCATGGCGCGTTCGAAGAGAGCGTCGACGAAGGTCCGGACGTCACCGCGGAGTTCTACCCTGAGCCAACAGAACTGGAGAGCTCGAACCGGTCGTCAGTCGCCACGCCATCCAACGCTTCCAGTACGCGGAGGGAGCCCTTGGCGGCGAAGTTGTCGCGCCGAACCGAAGCCCTGAAAGCGGGCGGAGAACCAACGGAACCAATGGGGGGACACACATGAGCAGGAACACGCGTGCCATACCGGCGTTGCAGCATCGTTTCGTCCCGGGCCTGCGATTCGACACCGAAGTTCAGGTGCAGCGCGATGGGCGCTGGTCGGATCTGCCCTGGCCGACCGATGGCGATGACTCTGAGCATTTCCGGGCATGCATACGGCAATGCCTCGAAGTCCTCGGGCTATCGTCGCGGCAGCTTCCGGCGAAGGACGCTGTCGAATGGGGCGACTGGCAGCGGGACGACTTGCCTCGACCGCTTGCCTGGGCCAAACCCATGCCAGGAGCAGTCTCGATTGCCAGCTTGCCATGCAAATCGCCGGCCGAACTCTGGGCATGTGCGCATCTGGGCATTGAGGCCGGCGCTGCCGGCATGCTGCGTTTGGCGGGAACCAGCGGCGTCAAGCGATGGGTGTTGCTGACCGGCATTGAGCAGGTGGCACAAGGCAAGCACATCAAGCCAAGGAGCCTGCTCGTGCTCGATCCCGGCCTGCCGCGCCAATGGGGGTGCGGTCACAACGCTCGCCTTCACCTTCAGCCTGCGCAGGCGGCACACGTCTATCGAGGCCTTGACGGGGACAGGAGCACAGTCGCCGTCAACCGCTGCCTCATTCTGAGGCGCGAATAGGGGCCAGCCGCCCGGGTCGAGGTCCCAGCGCGCGCACTGCCCTTCGACGGCGCCGTCCTCTCGGCGAAGTCAGGCAGGCCTCGCCAGCGTGGGGTCCAGCAGCACGCGAGCATCCACGCCAAGCGCGTCGGCGATCCGCTGGATGTTGCGAATGCTCACGTTGCGACGCTTGCGTTCGATGCCGGAGATGTAGGTGCGATCAAGGTCGCACAGATCGCCCAGCGCCTCCTGGGATAGCTCCCGCTGCGTCCGCACCACCCGCATGTTCTCGGCGAAAAGTCGCAGCAGGCGATCCTCGTCCGGTGGCGCCGGCACGGCACCCCGCCCCCTCGGGCTGAGGGGCTTGCGCGCCGGCTTCTTCGCAACAGTCGATGAGGGTTTCGAGGCAGTTTTCACGGCGCCGATCCTCTGGAATCGACGACGATAAGACTACGGACTATGAGTCACGTATGCTTGTAGCGCTGGCACCCCTGCGGTGCCATCTTCTTGCTCCACGGGGTGACTCAAAGTCGACATAAATCATTCAAACCCGACGAAAGACCAACATGAAGGATCTGAATTTCACCGGCCTCATCTCTGCCATCACTCTCTCGGCTGCACTGACTGCCTGCGGCGGCGGAGGTGGCGGTGGCAGCGACGGAGGCTCGAGCCAGGCAACCGCTCCTACCACTCCGAGCGCCACGATCTCCAGCTTCTCCGCGACCGGGCCGACGGCCAACACACGACTCGCCGTGGTCACCGGGCAGTCGATTTACCTGAACTGGAGCGCGGTCAATGCCAGCACGTGCACGCTCTCTGGCGCGTCGTCAGGAAGCGTGGCTGGATCAGGCCAGCAAGTGATCACGGCCCAGTCGGTGACTGCTGCGACCGTCAACTCGTATACCCTGACCTGCGGCAGCGCCAGCGCATCGGCCAGCATCACGGTCCTGCCAGCCCGCA
>JAFALK010000055.1 GCA_019234295.1 Roseateles sp. | reverse complement strand
CGCATGCGCAGCACCTTGGCCTCGCGCGGCGTGAGCGAGTCGAGCACGTCCTTGGTCGCTTCGCGCAGCGACGCGTAGAGCGCGCTGTCCGACGGCGCGAGGCCCGACTGGTCCTCGATGAAGTCGCCGAGGTGGGAGTCGTCGTCGTCGCCGATCGGCGTCTCCATCGAGATCGGCTCCTTCGAGATCTTGAGGATCTTGCGGATCTTCTCTTCGGGCATCTCCATGCGCTGCGCAAGCGTCGCCGGATCGGGCTCCTGCCCGGTCTCCTGCAGGATCTGGCGCGAGATGCGGTTCATCTTGTTGATCGTCTCGATCATGTGCACAGGGATGCGGATCGTGCGCGCCTGGTCGGCGATGGAGCGGGTGATGGCCTGGGGGATCCACCACGTCGCATACGTCGAGAACTTGTAGCCGCGGCGATATTCGAACTTGTCCACCGCCTTCATCAGGCCGATATTGCCTTCTTGGATCAGGTCGAGGAACTGCAGGCCGCGGTTGGTGTACTTCTTGGCGATGGAGATCACGAGGCGCAGGTTGGCCTCGATCATCTCCTTCTTGGCGTCGCGGCTGGCCTTCTCGCCTTCGTTCATCTTCTTGTTGATCTCCTTGAGATCTTCAAGAGGCACGACGGCGCGGGCCTGGATGTCGATGAGCTTTTGTTGCAGCTCCTGCACGGGCGGCAGGTTGCGCGACAGGATGACGGCGTAGGGCTTGCCGCTGGCCACTTCCTTCTCGGCCCAGGCGAGGTTCAGTGCATTGGGCGGGAAGGTCTTGATGAAGTGCTCCTGCGGCATGCCGCACTTATCGACCACGATCTTGCGCAGCTCGCGCTCGTAGCGGCGCACGTCGTCCACCTGCGAGCGCAGGATGTCGCAGAGCTTCTCGATGGTCTTGACGGTGAAGCGCACCGTCATCAGCTCGGCGCTGATGGCGTGCTGGGCCTTGTTGTACGAGGCGGACTTGTAGCCGTCCTTCTCGAAGGCCTTGCGCATCTTGTCGAAGTTCGTGCTCAGGGCGTCGAACTTGACCAGAGCGGCGTTCTTCAGCTCCTCAAGCTTCTTGGTCAGCGCCTTGGAGCCGCCGTTGCCGTCGTCGTCGTCTTCCTCGTCGAACTCGTCGAAGTCTTCCTCGGCCACGTAGTCGTCGGCTTCATCTTCGGCGACGAAGCCGTCCACCACGTCGGAGATCTGCTGCTCGCCGGCGCGGATCTTGGCGGCCATCTCCAAGATGTGGGCGATGGTAGTCGGCGAGGCCGAGATGGCCAGCATCATGGCCTGCAGCCCGCCTTCGATGCGCTTGGCGATCTCGATTTCGCCTTCGCGGGTCAGCAGTTCGACCGTGCCCATTTCGCGCATGTACATGCGCACCGGGTCGGTCGTGCGACCGAATTCGGAGTCGACCGTGGACAGGGCGGCTTCAGCAGCTTCCTCGGCTTCCTCTTCGGTCGAGGTGGCCGTGCTGCTGCCCTGGATCAGCAGGGTGGCGGCGTCGGGGGCCTGCTCGTAGACGGCGATGCCCATGTCATTGAGCATGGAGATGATGGCCTCGAGGATTTCCTCGTTGACCAGCTTCTCGGGCAGGTGGTCGTTGATTTCTTGATGGGTCAGGAAACCACGCGTCTTGCCCATCTTGATGAGGGTCTTCAGCTCCTGGCGGCGCTTGCTGGCTTCTTCCTCGGTCAGCGCAGTCTCTTCCAGGCCGAACTCACGCATCAGCGCGCGCTCCTTGGCGCGGCTGACCTTCATGCGCAGGGGCTTGGCCTTGGGCTTGTCCTCGACTTCCTCGACCTCGGCCACTTCCTCGGCTTCGGCATCGCCTTCCAGGTCAGCTTCGACGTCGGAGAAGTCTTCTTCTTCCTCTTCCGGTTTGGCCTTGCCCGTCTTCTTGCTGGTGGTCTCGGCCTTGGGCTTGCGGCCACGCTTGGGCTTGTCTTCAGCCACCGCTGCCGCTGCCTTGGTTGCCTTGGCGCTGGCCTTGACGGGCGCCTTCGCCACTTCCTTAGCAGCCTTGGCGGGCGCAGGCTTGGCCTTGGCCTCGGGGGCCTTGGCAGCCTTGGCGGCAGGCTTCTTGGTTTCTTCGGCCTTGGCGGTCTTCTTCGCAGCAGTCATGCGGTTCCTCTGGCGGGTAGCGATGATTCAGATAAATTCGGAAATGCGGCAGCCACCTGCAGGCGAGTACCGACCGCTTCTAAGCGGGAGGGAGCCCCAGGTGGCTTCGTCATGGAGGGCTATGGCCTCCATGCGGCGCGCTCAAGCTGGCGTGAACGTTGTTGATTGCAGCTCTTTGCGGATAAGGGTGGCCTTCTATGTTGACCCAGTGTCTGCTGGGCGGCCGGGTCCGGAAGTGGCTGCCGTTACTCTTGGCGCGCTCGGGAAACCGCTAATTGTCGCCTATTTTTCAGCGGTGTCAACACGGCCGAGTGGGTCCAGCTCGCGCAGGCGGGCCAGCACCTGGCGCAGACCGGCTGCATCGCCGGCGGCGGCCAGCGATTTGGAGCTGGCCTCCAGCTGGCTGCGCAGGAGCTTGCGCAGGGCTTCGGTGAAATCGTCGAAGAGCAATTCTTCGCCGACCAGGGCGCCCACGGTGAAGCGCTTGGCCGTTTCCAGCAAGCCGTCCTCGGCCAGGGCCGCCTCCAGCACCGGCCAGGCGGCCGGCCCGTGGTGCACCAGATAGCGCTCCAGCCACTGGACCAACTCGCCATGCGGGCCGGGCAGCTCGTGCAGCAGTTGTTGATCGTCATGGCTGAGTCGCTCGAACCAGGCCGACTCCAGCAAGAGCATGCGAAGCGCGTGGTCGGCCGCGGACAGAGGTTGGCGGCGCGCCAGGCCGGCGGTCGGGTCCTGCGCTTCGCGACGGCCCCTCCAGCTGCCGCCGGGTTTCCAGTCCTTCTTCCATTCCTTGCGGGCCGGTGCGGCATCGCCGTCGGTTGAAGTGGTGTTTGCATGCCCGGGCACTTGCCAGATGCGCATCAGCTCGCTGTCCGGCAACTGCGCGCGCTTGGCCAGCTCGCCGAGCAGGCCTCGCTTGAGCAGGCCCTCGGGCAGGGCGGACCACAAGGGCCTCGCGTTGGAAAGCATGTGCGCGCGGCCCTCCGGCGTGCTGAGGTCGCAGCCTTCGGCAGCGCTCTCCTGCAGCTGTCGCGAAAGCGGGACCGCCTGCTCGACGTAACGCTCGAAACCGGCGGCACCAAACGCGCGCACATAGGAGTCCGGATCGTGTTCGGTCGGCAGGAACAAGAACTTGATGGTGCGCGTGTCGCTGGCGTGGGGCAGGGCGGCTTCCAGTGCACGTGCGGCGGCTCGGCGGCCGGCCGCGTCGCCGTCGAAGCTGAAGATCACGCTCTCGGTGAATCGGAAGAGCTTGTGCACGTGCTCTGCCGTGCAGGCCGTGCCAAGCGTGGCGACCGCGTTGCCGAAGCCGTGCTGCGCCAGGGCGACCACGTCCATATAGCCCTCGACCACGAGCGCATAGCCTCTCTTGCGCAGCCCCGCCCGCCCTTCGAAGAGGCCGTACAGCTCATGCCCCTTGACGAAGACGGGCGTCTCGGGCGAATTAAGGTACTTGGGCTCGCCCTTGTCGAGCACGCGACCGCCGAAGCCGATGAACTCGCCCTGCACGTTGCGGATCGGGAACATGATGCGGTCGCGGAAGCGGTCGTAGCGCTTGTCGTCGTCGCCCTCGATCACCATGCCGGACTCCACCAGCAAGGGATCGTCGTACTCCGGGAAGGCGCTGGCCAGGGTCCGCCAGCCCTCGGGGGCGTAGCCGAGGGCGAACTGGGCAGCGATCTCGCCGGTCAGGCCGCGGCCCTTGAGATAGTCGATGGCCCGCGGGCTCTTCTTGAGCGAAGCCTTGTAGTGCCGCGCGGCGCGCTCCAGCACGTCATTGAGTGTGGCCTGCCGAGCCTTTTGCTCCTTGGCCTTCTCCCGCTCCTCGGGCGTGCGCGAGTCTTCGGGCACGATCATGCCGGCCTGCTGGGCAAGATCCTCCACGGCCTCGACGAAGCCCGCGCCCGTGTACTCCATCAGGAAGCCGATTGCATTACCGTGCACGCCGCAGCCGAAGCAGTGGTAGGTCTGGCGCGAGGGCGTGACACAGAAGCTCGGCGACTTCTCGCCGTGGAAGGGGCACAGGCCTTTGTGCGTGCTGCCGGCCTTCTTAAGCTCGACATGGCGGCCCACGACCTCGACGATGTCGATTCGCGAGAGTAGGTCCTGGATAAAGCCGGGTGGGATCACTCCGTCAGTCTACTGTCTCGACCCTGTGTGCGACGTCCAATTGCCGCAGCCAGGGGGAGCGTGCAAATGCCTCGCACCAGGAGGCGACCTCGGCCGCCGGCATGGCCGCGGCAACGCCGTTGCCCTGGCCCATGGAGCAGCCCAGGCGCAGCAGTGCGCGCGCATGGGCCGCGCTCTCCACACCCTCGGCCACGACGCTGCAGCCAAAATGTCGTGCCAGACCCACCACGCCTTCGATCAGGGCCATGTCTTGGGCATCAATGAGCATGTTCTGAACGAAGCTGCGGTCAATCTTGAGCGTGTCCACCGGCAGGCTCTTCAGATAGGCCAGGGTCGAATATCCGGTGCCGAAGTCGTCGAGGGCGAAACGCACTCCGAAGGCCTGGCAGCGCTCGATCAGGGTATGGACGGATGCCGTGTCGGCCAGGGCGGCCGACTCCAGCACCTCCAGGCACAGGTGGCGAGCCACCGGTTCAGGGTGGCGGTGCACGAGCTCCTGCAGCCGCTGTGCGAAATCGGGTGTGTGAAGCTGGCGTGCGGTGACGTTCACGCTGACTTCCAGCTCGAGCCCAGACGCCAGCCACTGCGCACTTTGCTTGAGCGCTTGATCGATGATCCAGTCACCGACCTGCACGGCCAGGCCCGTATCCTCGATCTGGGGCAAAAAAGCGCCCGGCATCAGCAGGCCGCGCTCGGGATGCTGCCACCGCAGCAGGGCTTCCATGCCCAACACCCGGCCTTCGTGCATGTCGATCTTCGGCTGGTAGTACAACAGCAACTCGCCCTGATCCAAGGCTTGCTGCATGCGGGCCAGTTCCATGAGGCTGGCTTCGTCGCGCTGGCGCTTGGCGGCGTCGAAGAAACGGAAGGCGTTTCGACCCGAGTGCTGCTTCACGCGGTAGAGCGCATGGCCGGCATGGCGCAGGAGCGTCTCGGCGTCAGATCGATCGGTCGGATACAGGGTGGCGCCGATACTGGCGCTGAGTTCCGCGCCTTCGGCTTCGTCGCTTGCGCTGAGCATCGAGGTCGTTCGCACGATGCCGAGCATGCGCTCCAGGGCGAGCTGAGCTTCGCTCGCATCGGCCACCCGCAGGATCAGGCCGAATTCGTCGCCGGCCAGACGCGCGATCCGGTCGGACCATTGCTCAGCATGGCGCAGCGCGGCCTGCAGCCGCCGTGCCACCTGCAGCAGCAGCTCGTCCCCTTGTTCGACGCCAAATCGGGCATTGACGAGCTTGAACTGGTCCAGGTCGATGCGGCACACGCACAGCATGAAGCCTTCGTGTTCTGCCGTGGCAACGCTCTGGCGCAGGAGTTTCGCGAACTCCTCGTGGTTGGGCAGGCCGGTCAGCGCGTCCTTGCTCGACTGCTGCTCGATCCGCTCGCGCTGCTCAAGGATCTCGGTGAGGTCATTCACCGTGACCACCCGCAGGCGCTGTGAGGCTCCACCCGCGGGCTGACGCACCTCGCTGATGGTCATCTGCAAGGTGCAGGCCGAGCCGTTGTCGCGCTCGGTCTGCAGCTGCACGCTCCAGTGTCCTTCGGCGTGCAGTGCGGCCATCATCTGCTCGGTACTGGCGCCCGAGCGGTGCAGGGTGGGGGAGAGCAACAGTTCGGCCGGACGGCCGATCAGGGCCTCACGGCGAGCTCCCATGATGCGGCAATAACTGGGGTTCAGGTCGACGACGCGATGCTGGCCGTCGACGATCAACACGCCTTCGTGCAGATGCTGGAAAAGGCCGGCCGCGAGCATCTGGCGGTCCTCTGCCTGGCGCAGGGTGTTGATGTCGGACAGCAGGAGCAAGGCTTCGGCGGCACGGCCCTCGCGATCGCGCCTCAGCACGTGCAGGCGCAGCGCGTGCCAGCACCAAGCGCCGGTGCCGTGCACGGGGGCCAAGCTTCGCGCGGCACTGGGCAGGCGCAAGGCTTCGTGACAGAGGTCCTCGCCGTCTGGGGCCAGGGCTTCTCGCATCTGTTGCACCACGCGTTCGCGATCGAGCGGATGGGCGACGGCCAGCCAGTGCACGGGATCACTGTCGGCGGGCAGCGGCGCCATGGTGACCGTCTCCCAGTTTGCCGACGGTCGCATGCCATGCAGCACATGCCACTCGGCCAGGGCCGTGCCCTCGTTCTGCAGCGCCTGGACCCAGCGCCGGTTGCGTTCGTCACGTCGCAGCAGCCGCGTGCCGACCATGGGCGCAACAAGGGCCAAGGCGGCCAGTCCGCTGGACAGTTGCACCAGGCCCGCATTCGAGCCGGCAAAGGGCCCGAAGCCGAAACCAGTGGCCAGCGCAGCCAACACGGCGGCCACCAATGCGGCGGCGCTGCCCAGCAGTGCTTCGCCGCGCAGCGCCAGGGCCAGCACTGCCAGAGGCGCAATACACAACACGGCTTCGAGCCCGGGCCAGAAGAACGCGGGCGCGCCCAGCAGCGCCGGGGCGAACAGCCACGGCAGCGTGCCCGGGCGCGGCAGGCGGGGCGATTCGAGATGCAGCAGCGGCGCGGCGATCAGCAGCAATGCAGCGACATCGGCCTCCACGACGCTGAACGGCTCGTGGGCGAGCAGGATCCTGGCGCCGCCGTTGAGCAGGGCTGTGAGCCCCACGCCCAGGCTCAGCAGCAGCACGAGGTCACGCAAGGGCCGCTCACCTTGGCGCCATGCGCAGCGCCGCATCAGGCTCATCGACAGGGCGGGAGCGAGCCATTGAACGAGGCCCAGCTCGATCGCCAGTGGCCACGACGCGTCCATCAAGCGGGCCAGTGCGATGCCGCCGAAGATCAAGGCGAAGCCGATGTTGGAACCCCAGAAGAACAGAGCCGCCAGCGCGATCCCGGCAGGTGGCCACAAGGCGGGGGCGATCGGCGCTTGCGCAGCCAGCCAACCAGTGCTGATCAGCGAGCCGGCAACGATCAGTTGACGCAGCACGCTGACGAACATCGCAGTGCCTGCGGGCTCGGTCGGCGCGGCGGCGGCCGTCTCGTGAAATTGTGCGTCCAACGACATTGGAAAATAAAAAGGGGCGAGGATTCCCGCCATCTACGTCGACTCGGCGTGAAAGCCGAAGGATGCTAGCTCGCGAGCTGGGCGGGGCGTGAACTCAAAGCCCCTTTGAATAGGTGGTGTCAGGGTTTTTCTGATCAAACCAGAAAAGAAAAAAGCCACCCTGGCGGGTGGCCCTGATTTCGTTTTGCAAGGTGCTTCTTAGACGTGGAAATCCTCGAGCTTGGCGCCTCCGCCAATCGCGGCCTTGAGCCATTTGGGCTGCAGTCCGCGGCCGCTCCAGGTCTCGCCAGTGGCTTTGTTGCGATATTTGGCGGCAACCTTCGAGGTCTTGCCTGCCTTGCTGGCGCGAGCACTGAGGTCCGCCACCGTGAGGCCGTACTCCGACATCAGCGTCTTGATCTTTGCAACCGCCTCGCCACGCTCCTTGTCCTTGGTTTGGGCGATTTGTGCATCGAGCGCTGCTCGCTGGGCCAAAAGGTCTTTCAGAGATGACATCGTGCAATACCTCGCGTTGACTGGATTGATGTGAACAGTTCGTGAGAATTATAGGCACGAATATCCGCTTGATATCAACTCAGGTATTGCACAAATACCACTTCAGGCACTTGGTGGCACATATCCGGCGGGCTGTTCGGCACCGCCGCCAAAGAAGAATTGCTCCATTTGACGGGCCAGATACTGGCGGGCCCGTTGATCTGCCAGATTCAGGCGATTTTCATTGACGAGCATAGTCTGGTGCTTCATCCAGAGCGCCCAGGCTTCCTTGCTGATGCCTTGGTAAATGCGCTTGCCGAGTTCACCAGGGTAGGGGGCGAAGTCGAGGCCCTCGGCCTCCTTCTTCAGATACAGGCATTGCACGGTGCGGGGCATGGGAAATTCCTTTGTTCCAATGATTCAGGGGATGAGCCGCAGAGGGCTGCGGCCGTATTCAGGCCAGTTTCTTTACCAGCACCTGCGAGCGCCGGTCCCAGTTGTACTTGCGCTTGCGCTCTTCGGGCAGCCATTCGGGCTCGACATGCTGGAAGCCGCGCTTGATGAACCAGTGCATGGTGCGCGTGGTCAGCACGAAGATACTGCTCAGGCCCATATGCTTGGCGCGTTGCTCAATGCGCTTGAGGATGCGATCGCCGTCGCCTTGTCCCTGTACTTCAGCTGACACGGTGAGCGCCGCCATTTCGGCGGTATGCGCCTCAACATATGGGTAGAGTGCCGCGCATCCGAATATCACGCCATCGTGCTCGATGACGGTATAGGCCTCGATATCGCGCTCGATTTCATTGCGGTCACGTTTGATCAGTGTGCCGTCGCGCTCGAAGGGCTCGATCAATGCCACGATACCGCCGACATCGTCGGGCGTGGCTTCGCGCAGGCTTTCCAATTTCTCGTCCACGACCATGGTGCCGATGCCGTCGTGGGTATACACCTCCTGCAGCAAGGCGCCGTCGACCGACAGGGGCAGGATGTGCGTCCGCTCCACGCCGGCCTGGCAGGCCTTGACGCAGTGGCGCAGGTAAAAGGCGACTTCGGTGGGCGCGGTCGGCGCCGGCAGGGCGTCGAGCAGGCGGATTGCGTCAGCCAGGGCCAGTTCGGTATCGACGGCGCTTTCTGGGTCGCTCGCGTCTTCCAGCACACCCGGAACCTCGGTCAGGAAGAGCAGCTTGTCGGCCTGCAAGGCGATGGCGGTGCTCGTGGCCACGTCCTCCATCGTCAGGTTGAAGGCCTCTCCCGTGGGCGAGAAGCCGAAGGGGGAGAGCAGCACCACCGCGCCGCTGTCGATGGCGCGCTGAATCGCCGCGGCATCCACCTTGCGCACGTGGCCGCTGTGCTGGTAATCGATGCCGTCCACGATGCCCACCGGGCGCGCCGTGAGGAAATTGCCGGAGACGACCCGCACCGTGGCGTTGGCCATGGGTGTGTTGGGTAGGCCCTGCGAGAAAGCGGCCTCGATCTCGAAACGCAACTGACCGGCCGCTTCCTGGGCGCAATCCAGGGCGACCGGATCCGTGATCCGCAAGCCCTGGTGGTACTTGGGCACCTGCCCCTTGGCGGCCAGTTGCTCGTTCACCTGCGGACGGAAGCCGTGGACCAGGACGATCTTGATGCCCATCGCATGCACGATGGACAGGTCCTGCACGAAGGCATTGAGCTTGCCGGCCGCCACCAGCTCACCGGGCATGCCCACCACGAAGGTCTCCCCTCTATAGGCATGGATATACGGCGCCACGGCGCGGAACCAGGGGACAAAGGTGTGCGGGAAGACGAGGCTCATGAGAACGGAATTGTGCAGGAAGCTTTGGGGCTGATGCTTGCGCACGGCGATCACTGCGATGAACATTGAACTCCCGACCCACTACGCAGGAGACGATCATGGATGCCATGAAAACCCACGGCGCGTTCAGCTGGAGCGAGCTCACCACCACCGACCCGGCCAAGGCCGCCGAGTTCTACGGTTCCCTGTTTGGCTGGACCGTCGAATCGATGGATATGCCCATGGGCGTCTACCGCGTCGCCAAGATCGGCGGTCAGCCGATCGGCGGCATCATGACCGCGCCGCCCAACGCCGGGCCCGTATCGCCGCACTGGGGCTGCTACGTGACGGTGGACAGCGTGGACGCGACGGTGGACGCTGCGCCCAAGCTGGGCGGCAAGGTGCTCATGCCCATCATGGAGGTCACCGGCGTCGGTCGCATGGCCGTGCTCCAGGACCCGCAGGGCGCGGTGATCAACGTCATCAGCTATAACAAGGCCTAGCGCGCAAGGGCTAGCGCGCAAGGCCTTGACGCCTCGGGCGGCGATAATGCCGCCCCTGTGAATTCCAAGCTTCCCCGTCCCGCACGAGCGTCCGCAGTTGCGACGCCGCTCCCCCCGATCACGTTCCCCGAATCGCTGCCGGTCTCCAGCCGGCGCGAGGAGATCATGCAGGCGCTCGGCGAACATCAGGTCGTCATCGTCTGCGGGGAGACGGGCTCGGGCAAGACCACGCAGCTGCCCAAGATCGCCCTGGCCCTTGGCCGCGGCAAGGCCAATACCGGCAAGCTGATCGGCCACACACAGCCGCGCCGAATCGCCGCGAGCAGCGTGGCCAAGCGCATCGCCGAGGAGCTGAAGTCGCCGTTGGGCGAGGTGGTGGGCTACAAGGTCCGCTTCCAGGACCGCTTGCAGCCGGGCGCCAGCGTCAAGCTGATGACGGACGGCATCCTGTTGGCCGAAACCCAGACCGATCCGCTGCTGAAGGCCTATGACACGCTGATCATCGACGAGGCTCACGAGCGCTCGCTGAACATTGATTTCTTGCTCGGCTATCTGCGCGAGATCTTGCCGCGCCGACCTGACCTGAAGGTGATCGTCACCTCGGCCACCATCGATGCCGAGCGCTTTGCCAAGCACTTCGCGTCCATCAAGGGCCCGGCGCCGGTGCTGATGGTCTCGGGTCGGCTGTTCCCGGTTGAGCAGCGCTACCGGCCTTTCGAGGAATCACGCGAGTTCGACGTGAACGACGCGATCTGCGAGGCCGTCGACGAACTCTGGCGTGAAGGCTCCGGCGATGTGCTCGTTTTCCTGCCTGGCGAGCGCGAGATCCGCGAGGCGGCCGAGGCCTTGCGCAAGCACCATCCGCCCGGTGTCGAAGTCCTGCCTCTGTTTGCCCGGCTTTCCGAGGCCGAGCAGAACCGCATCTTCGAACCCCACGGCAACCGCCGCATTGTGCTGGCTACCAATGTGGCGGAAACATCGCTGACGGTGCCGGGCATCCGCTACGTGATCGACCCGGGCCTGGCGCGCGTCAAGCGCTACAGCTACCGCAACAAGGTTGAGCAGTTGCAGATCGAGGCCATCAGCCAGGCGGCAGCCAACCAGCGCGCGGGCCGTTGTGGCCGCGTGAGTAACGGCATCTGCATCCGGCTTTACGACGAAAAGGAATTCAACGAGCGGCCGCGGTTCACCGACCCCGAGATCCTGCGCTCCTCGTTGGCCGGCGTGATCTTGCGCATGAAGGCCCTACACCTGGGCGTGATCGACGAATTTCCCTTCATCGAACCGCCGCCGCGTAAGGCGATTGCCGACGGCTACCAGTTGCTCGCCGAGCTCGGTGCGGTGGATGAGGCCAACGAGTTGACCGAGATCGGCCGCGAGCTCGCCAAGCTACCTCTGGATCCACGCGTGGGCCGAATGATCCTCGAGGCCCGCAAGCGCGATGCGCTGAGCGAGATCCTCATCATCGCCAGCGCTCTGTCCGGCCAGGACGTGCGCGACCGGCCGCTCGAACAGCAGCAGGCCGCCGATGAGAAGCACAAAAAGTTCGACGATGAAAAGTCGGAGTTCATGGGCTATCTGAAGCTCTGGAAATGGCTCGGCGAATCCAAGGGTGGGGAGGGTGAACACAAGCTCTCCAACCGCAAGCACGAGCAACTGTTGCGCGACAATTTCGTCAGCGTGCGCCGCGTCCGCGAGTGGCGCGACATCTACTCGCAGCTGCACACCGTCGTGGCCGAGCATGGCTGGCGCATGAACGGCGCGCCGGCAACCTACGAGCAGGTGCACCTGTCGATGCTGGCCGGCCTGCTCGGCAATATCGGCCTCAAGAGCGATGAGGACGACTGGTATCTCGGCGCCCGCGGCGTCAAGTTCTGGCGCCATCCGGGCGCGCACCTGAGCAAGAAGCCGGGGCGTTGGATCGTCGCTTCCGAGCTCGTGGACACCACGCGCGTCTTCGGCCGCGGCATCGCCGCCATCGAGCCGCAATGGCTGCCGGCGATGGCTGGGCATCTGCTCAAGACCCAGCTTTCCGAACCGCACTGGGAGAAGAAGGCGGCCGAGGTGGTCGCCCTGGAGCGGGCCACGCTCTACGGCATCGTCGTCTACAGCAACCGGCGCGTGAACTTCGGCCGCGTGGACCCAAAGGCGGCGAGGGAGATCTTCATTCGCGAGGCGCTCGTGAATGGCGAGTTCGCGGAAGGGCTCGAACGGCGGCTGCCCTTCCTCGCGCACAACCGAAAGCAAGTCGCCAAGGTGGAGGAGCTCGAGCACAAATCGCGTCGCCAGGACGTGCTCGTGGACGACGAGCTGATCCACGCCTTCTACGACGCGCAACTGCCCGAGCAGGTCTGCTCCGGCGCCAGCCTGGAGAAGTGGTGGCGGGAGGCCAGCAAGGTCAACCCCAAGCTGCTGCACATCAGCCGCGAGGAGCTGATGCGCCACGAGGCCGCCGGCATCACGAGCAACGCCTTTCCCAAGACCGTCCGTCTCGGCGGCGTGGACTGCCGTGCCGACTACCTGCACGAGCCCGGCGATGCGCGCGACGGCCTGACCGTCACCGTGCCGATCTACGCGCTCAACCAGGTCTCAGAGGAGCGCTGCGAGTGGTTGGTCCCTGGCATGCTCGAGGCCAAGGTCATGGCCCTGCTCAAGAGCCTGCATCAAAAGCCCCGTGCCCGGCTCGTGCCGTTGCCGGATTTCGTGGCCGAGTTCGTGGGGCTGAACGCTTTTGCGCAAGGCGGCCTCGTCGAGACCTTGCTCAAGGCGGTCAAGGAACGTACCCAGTTGGCGGTCCAGCGCAACGACTTCAAACTCGAGCAGCTGCAGGCGCATCTGTTCATGAATTTCCTCGTCGTGGACGAGCACGGTCGGCAGCTGGGCATCGGGCGCAACCTCGCCGCGCTGAAGGCTGAGCTTGGTGGCCAGGCGCGCTCGGCGTTTCAGGCGCTCGCGGCGCTGAAGCTGCCGGCCCAGGCCGTGGCGCCGGCCGCACCGAAACCGACGGCGGCGGCGAATGCGCCGATTCCGCAGAATGCGCAGAATGCGCCCAAGCCGCGGGTCAAGGACAGCGCGGCGCGCTACACCGAGTGGACCTTCGGCGAACTGCCTGAGCTGATGGAGGTTAGCAAGGGCAACCAAACCCTGATCGGCTTCCCGGCCTTGATCGACAAGGCCACGCATGTGGAGATCGAGGTCTTCGATGAGCCCGACGTTGCGGCGCAAATGCACCGCCTGGGCTTGCGCCGCCTCGTGGCGCTGCAGCTCAAGGAACCGCTCAAGTATCTTGAGAAGAACATCCCCGATCTGCAGAAAATGTCGGTGCTGTTCATGAGCCTGGGCACCGCAGAGGAATTGCGCGACCAGATCATCGGCGTCGCCCTGGACCGCGCCTTCCTGGCCGAGCCGCTGCCGGCCGACCAGTTCGCCTTCAAGCGCGTCATCGAGGAAGGCCGCTCGCGCCTGAACCTCATCGCCCAGGAAGTGGCACGGCAAACGGGTGTCATCTTGGCCGAGTACGCGGCCGCGACCCGCAAGCTCAAGGATGCACGTGCGCCCAAGGAGGTGGCAGACGACATCGCCGCTCAGCTGGGCAATCTGGTCGGCAAGCGCTTCGTCACCAGCACGGCCTGGAGCCAGTTCTCGCATCTGCCGCGGTACCTGAAGGCGATCGTCGCGCGCCTGGACAAACTGCGCGCCGACCCGGCACGCGATCTCAAGCTGATGGCCGAGCTCAAGCCGCTCGAGCAGCGCTACCAGCGCCGCCTGTCAGAGCGCAAGGGCGTGACGGATGCACGCCTGGCGGACTTCCGCTGGCAGCTGGAAGAGCTACGCGTGAGCCTTTTCGCGCAGGAGCTGCGCACGCCCCAGCCGGTCAGCGTGAAGAGACTGGAGAAGATCTGGGCCCAGTTGAGCGCATGAACTGTTGCAACAGCGCATACAAGGGCAGCAAATTGCGGGGCAGAACTTGCGTCCAGCTTGCTGCCGGGAACTGCCCGGGGATTCCGCGTCAGTTCCGCGAAATATTTGGTGCGGAAATGTTTCAAATGGAGCCACACTCGGCTCTACATCCGCAGTAAGACAAGATATTCGTGGCAGAACATTCGACAGCACCGGCGCCTGGCAGCGCGGCGGCGTCCACTCCGCAGTTGAGGCGTTTCGGACGCTTCGAGTTGCGCGCGCTTCTCAACAAGTCGCAGCGCAGCATGCTGTGGCTTGTCTACGACGAAAGGCTGGGTCAGGAACTGCTGCTTTGCGTGCCGCGCCAGGCGCCGAACAGCCCGGGGGCCATGGACTACTGGCTTCGCACCGTGAATGCAGTGGCGCGCCTTCAGCACCCCAATATCGCGCCGGTGGTGGAGGTTGGCCAGGTCGAGCACTGGCCTTACGCGGCCTATGAACGCAGTCTGGGCGAGACGCTGGACGAGCGGCTGTCGCGCCAGAGCGCGCCGCTGCCCATCGAGGCCGCCGACTGGATGGCTCAGTTCCTTTCCGGCCTGGCCTTCGCCCACGAGGCCGGCCATGCTCACCGCAATCTGGCCGGCAGTTCCTTCCTGATCGACACGAACAACAAGGTCAAGGTCCTGGGCCTTGAGGTCGTGCAGGAGATATTCCCTGCCGACGTGAATCCGGCCAATGCTGTACATCGCCCTGCGCGCGAGACCGCAGCCGAGGATGTGCTGTGTGCCGGCCTGATGCTGCACCGCATCCTCAGCGGCCGCCAGGTGCTGGAGCGCGCCGACGTGGCCGACGTGCTGCCGCTGCTGCAGCCCGTGGGCCACGAGATCGTGCGCCTGGGCTGGGAAACGCCGCACCCGATCCCCGATCCGCTGCGCGCGATCGCCAACCGTGCCACCGACCGTCAGCCGCGCCAGCGTTACCAGATCGCCCGCACCTTCCTGCGCGCGCTCGAGGGCTGGAAGGCCGCTGCGTCAAGCGACGATGGCGGCCCCATCGCGCTGCTGATCGACAAGCTCCAGCGCATGGGCCACCTGCCCACGACGACGAGCCAGTTCAACCACGTGGCCAGTTCGCCTGGCTTCGCGGCGCAACACACGTCGGCCCTGTCGGAGCTCGTGTTGAAGGACATGGCCCTGAGCCTGGAGTTGCTGCGCCGGGTCAACAACTCGCTCAAGCAAAGCGGTGCGCCCGTCGATGGCACGGTGCTCAATATGCAGCGTGCGATCGCGATGGTGGGACTCGAGGGGCTCGAGGCCGCTGCTCGGGCGCTCAAGCCCTGGCCTGGCCCGCTCAATGAGCAGTCCGCCGAAGCCTTGCGCAGCCTCATGCGCCGCGTGCAGCGTGCGGGCCAGATCGCCCAGGCCCTGCGGCCGGCTGGCTACGACGCCGAGGTGGTCTACCTGATCACGGTCATGCAAAACCTGGGCCGACTGCTAGTGCAATATCACTTCCCCGACGATGCCCAGCAGATCCGCCAGTTGCAGATCCCGCCGGAGCCGACGCCGGATCATCCGAATCCGTCCGGCCTGAGCGAACAGGCCGCCTCCTACGCGGTGATGGGATGCGACCTCGATTCTCTCGGCTCGGCGGTGGCACGCTATTGGAGCCTCGGCGACGAACTGCTGCACATGATCCGCCGGCAGCCGTCCGATGCCGCCGTGCGCCCCTCCAGCCATGACTCGGATCTGCTGCGCCTGACGGCCAGTCTGGGCAACGAGGTCGTCGACGCGCTGTCGCTGCCGCAGCACAAGCAGCAGGGCGCGATTGAAATGGTGGCGCGCCGCTACGCACGGGCTCTCGGTGTAGGCCTGCGTGAGGTGCAGCAGGCCATCAATCCGGAAACTGCGCCGCCCGCGTCGGCTGCGACCGCGCCAGGCGATCAGCCTGGCCGCGTGCCCGAGCCCAAGGCTTCGCCCTTGCGTGGCAAACTGACCACCAAGGCCGACACGGGTCCGTCCGGCAGGCAAGGACGATGAGCCGTTTTCAGGATCCATACCGCCAGCGCCGCCTCCCCATACCGAAGCCCGTCATGTCCTCGACGCCGACCCCCCCGCTGCCCGAGATCGGACGCTTCAAGCTGCTGCAATCGCTGGGGCAGGGGGCCCAGGCCACGGTCTGGCTGGCTCATGATCCCAGGCTCGAGCGCGAGGTCGCCGTCAAGGTGCTGCGACCGGGTGCCGATCCCTTGGCGGTGGAAGACTGGCTCGACGAGGCCCGTGCCGTCAGCCGGCTCGCTCATCCGAACATCGTGCCCGTCTTCGAGGCCGACACGCAGGGGCGCCAGTCATACCTGGTCTTTGAGTACGTGCCTGGCGGCACCCTGGCTGAAAGGCTTCGCGGCAAGAAGGTCTTGCCGGCACGAGATGCGGTGGAGATCGCCCTTGGCGTGCTCGACGGCCTGGAGGCCGCACATGCCGCAGGCGTCATCCATCGCGACCTCAAGCCCAGCAATATCCTCATCGATGCCCAGGGCCGTGCCCGCGTGATGGATTTCGGCATCGCTGCGCGCATGGCCGATGCAGGCCGTCCGCAGCGTGTGGTCGGGACGCCAGGCTACATCTCGCCCGAAGCGGCGCGCGGTGAGAAGCCTTGCCCGCAGATGGACGTGTTCGCCTGCGCAGTGATGCTGGCCGAGATGCTCTCGGGCGAGCGCCTCAACTACGACCCCGATCCCTGGCGCGCCGTGCGCCGTGTGACCGAGACCGATCTGAACCTGCCCATGGGTCTGGCCGCCGACGTGGATGACGCTCTGCGCAATATCGTGCAGCGCGGTCTGGCGCGGGATATCACACAGCGCTGGCCCACGGCGAGAGCGTTCCGGGACGCGCTTTCGGCCTGGCTGCATCCCGTGCTGAACCCTGCCAGCGAAGGCAATGGCGACAACGCCACCCTCGAGTTCTTGCTGCGGCGCATGCGGCTCAAGACCGATTTTCCGGCCCTGTCGGACGCGGTCAGCCGCATCCAGAAGCTCAGTCTCTCTGAGAGCGAGAGCCTGAACACCATGTCCAACGAAATCCTCAAGGACGTGGCCCTGACTCATAAGCTGCTGCGCCTGGTGAACACGGTCCAGTTCAGTTTGGTGGGCGGCTCGGTCTCCACCGTCTCCCGCGCAGTGGCCTTGGTGGGCGTGGCGGGCATCCGCAATCTCGCGCTTTCGCTGGTGCTGCTTGAGCGCATGGAGAACCAGGGTCATGCCCAGGTGCTGCGCGAGGAGTTCCTGCGATCGCTGCTGGCCGCGTCGCTGGCGGGCGAGCTGAGTCTGAACCCGCGCGAGAGCGAGGAAGCCTTTCTTTGCGCCATGTTCCACAACCTCGGCCGAATGCTGACGGAGTTCTACTTCGCCGAGGAGGCCCAGCAGATTCGCCGCATGGTGCGGCCCGAGGCGTCATCCAAGGCTGAGCGTGCACCACCGGTGAGCGAGGCCATGGCCTCCACGCAGGTGCTGGGCATCAGCTTCGAGCAGTTGGGTCTGGGCGTGGCGCGCCAGTGGGGCCTGCCCGAGGTGCTGCAGCGGAGCATGGTGCGCCCTGAGGGTGAGCCGCCGAGCCGTCTGATCGACTCGCCGGTCGAACGCCAGCGCTGGCTCTCCCGCGCCGTCAACGACGTGGCCGACCTGATCCTGCACACCCCTTCCGCCGAAGCCCGGTCCAAGGTGCGCGCGATGGCGCAGCGCTACTCGCGCGGCCTCGGTGTGAGTGCTGAGCACTTCGACAAGGCGGCGGATCAGGCCAGATCCCGGCTCGCGCAAATGGCCCAGGCCATGGACGTCAAGATCGAAAAGTCCTCGCCCGCACAGCGGCTGCTCGCGCCGCTCTCGGTCAGCGGTGACGACAGCATGAACGAGCACGCCCTCCATGCCACACAGGTGATGGAGCCGACGGCGCCGCTCAATCTGCAGGAGCAGACGCGTGAACAGGCCGTGGAGATCCTGGCGCTCGGCGTGCAGGACATCACCAACGCCATGGTGGAGAACTTCAAGCTCAATGAGCTTTTGCGCATGGTGCTGGAGACGATGTATCGCGGCCTGCAATTTCGACGCATTGTCTTTTGCCTGCGCGACCCCAAGACTGACACGCTGGTCGGCCGGTTCGGCCTGGGCGAGAAGGTCGAATCCGTGGCGAGTTTGTTCAAGGTGCCGCTGAAAGCGCCCGCCTCGGGTCAGCCCGATCTCTTCAGTGTGGTCGTGCAGCGCGGCGTCGACACGATGATTGCGGACACAGGCCAGGCCAAGATCGCCGAGCGGCTGCCGAAGTGGTACCTCGACACCCCGGCTCGCGCGGCCACCTTCATCGTGCTGCCCATGGCGACGAAGGGCGCGCCCTTCGCGATGATCTACGCCGACAAGGCCGTCGCCGGCAGTATCGACCTGGGCGAGAAGGAGCTCTCGCTGCTGCGCACCTTGCGCAACCAGGCCGTGATGGCCTTCAAGCAGGCCAGTTGACCCGTGATGGCCTTCTCCAGCAGGCCAGTTGACCCGTGATGGCCTCCAGCAGGTCTACTGACGTTTAGCGACGGTAACCGTCATGATCGCGATCCCCGTACTCGTGATGATCGTGGTAGTAACCGTAGCGCGCCGGGACGATGATGCAGCCCGAGACAGAGGCGGCGGCGATGAGCGCGATGGCGAGGGTGAGGAGGCGTCGCATGAGCGTGGCTCGGTGGTGGGACACGAGCTCACAACGCAGCGGGAATGACCTGCGCCGACGCGTCGTAACGCATGCTTACGATTGCGGATTGGAGGTCATGAAGAGGGGAGGTTGACGAGCCCTAGCCCCGGCACTGGTCACAACAGTTAGGGCTGCTTGGTTCCCCACCTGACCCGGTTGGCCGTGCTTCAGAGCGACATCCTCTGCGTCGCGACGACTGGTGTGCCACATAAAAGTGCCACACGAAAAGCATAAGGCCTGCGAGAACGGTTGTCACGCGCGTTGGCCTCGGCGGTTCGCTGTTTCTTCTTTCCAAGTGGCGATCCGTATACTGCAGATGCTGGCCAATGGGCGTCGTCTTCTCGTCTCCACGATCGAAGCACTGCCGACGAAAGCCCACCCTGCGCGTGAGTGATCCGGTGCCGCCCGACGCCTGTCCAAGAATTTCGGAAAGGGGTCCCATGAGGCATTCCGGAGGGGGACGACGATGACCCCCACGACCACGAATTGGTTGCCATTTGGAAGCGGTACAAGTGCGACTTAGGCGCGCTCGGTTTGGGACTAGATTTGCAGAGCCCGCGCAAGATGCCTGATGCCTGATGCCTGGTGCCTGGTGCCTGGTGCCTGGTGCCTGGTGCGCGTCCAGCCCTGATCTCGGCCAATTGCGATCAAATCCAAAGGGACACATGGACGACCACTCTCTAACCCAGATATCGCAAAACGAGTGGAAGCGGCTCGTGCGGGTGGCGCCCAAGTCGGGGCAACCACCCTCAAGCGAGCGGCAGTATTCCGTGCTCTACGAGATGCCGTACCGGGATCTGATCCTGCCGCGCGTGATCGCGGCAATGGTGACGCCGTACGACAAGCTGGAGCCGTGGCAGGCCCACGAGCGGATGGTGATCGGGGCGTACCGCACCAGAGAGAACTGTTTGGCCCTGAATCGCACGTGGAACCTGAACAAGGCCGCAGCGTTCCTGGCGAGGACGGGGAACCCGTGGGGCTACTGGGAAGGGTACTGGCGAACGGGTTGCAACACCCTGCCGCGTTTGACGAACTCTTCTACGCCCGAGATCATTCCGAGAATGATCTGGGAACCGCCTGAAAGTATTCTATAAATCGGTAGATTGAATTCACGCAATCGACCCGTCTGAGACATTCAGCCCCACGACACTGAATGCCTGGAACTGGCCCTTCGATACGATACTGGTTCAAGAACAGTTCCACTCAACCCACCAAGACTGACCCCAACCCAAGAAGAGACCCACTGCGTGAGCTCTAGAGGCCCAAACAACGGTGGGTCAGAATTCGACGAAAACGGTGGGTCAGAATGGCGTGGGAATAAAAATGCTTCCGCCAGGCAGGCGCAAAGAGGCAAGGCGGCAACTGCAAACAATTAGCTTTTATACACAGACGACTAAAGATCTTGTTCGAACACAATCAGAGACGAGTTTGCGTCCTGTGGCACAAGAGATCCTCTCTTTGCCACGACGCTGCGCTGGCGAAGCGTTGCCCCGAGTTGAGAGAAATAGGCGTCATTCGGTTCATTGGCAATTAAGCGCTGGAGCTCTCGACCGGCCTGAGTGAAGATGAGTGACAAGTGGTTTAGTGTCAGGAGCCCCGGCCCGGAAAGTTGAATAACGACTCCGTTATTCATGAGTGTGACTTTGTAGTCAAATGGCGGTGCCATAGGCTCAACAGGCGCAAAGTTTTTGCAGATTCCATCCCCATGCATAACCAATCCGGCGTCCCTAAGTTGAAGGATGCTGTTGAAGTCGAAATCAAAGGCTTTCAGGGCAGTATTGATATCGAATCCAGGAATTAGGACCGCGCCATCATTCATTGCAAGGCCGCACATCTTTCGAAACATCTCGGCCTCCTCCCTGGTCAGCTGCTTCAACGTCTCAAGCGTGCGCAAACCGAAAGACCCCGGCTGAGCGATTTCACCGGCTAAGACTTTTCCCCATAGGGCCTGCATATCAACCTCGCAGACGTTTTCAGCCTCCATGAAAAACTTTCGGCGCCAGTCTGCACTCACGGGTTCGTTTGAAACAGCGGCTGGCAATGCCAGCACCGCTTGATCCGCGATTTGTTCTACGTTAAGTTGGCCTTCTATTTCACGAGCTAGAAGACGCTGTTTTGCCCGCTCAGCAAGCTCCGGGTATTCCTTCGCAATGGCCGATACCCGATCTTGCAATGCATGAAATCGCGCCGAACTCCCATCCAATTCGGCTTCAACCTTTGCGCGCTCAAGCATCTTGATTTCATATGCCTTCGCGTCCGCGTCGGATCGAATTTGGCGTGGACGGTAGACAGTTCCCACCGCCGAAGAGACAACTTCGATGAGCTTTTCCAGCGGTTTGCTCAAGCCCACCAAGTCCTTAACTTCGAAAGACATAAACCTCCCCCGCATTTCTAGCGACTGTCAAGTTCAAGTGTGATAGCAATCACATGAATGCCGCAACGGCTAGCGGCAGAATCTTCTGAAACCATGCTTGATCGGCGGAGGACCCATGTCGATCAAGGTTGGCGTCGACAGTGGTCACGCAAAGCAGCTTTTCACGCCTGACCCCTTGGCCGTTCACGGCCGGCGGGCCTCAAGCGAACAAAACGGTGCGCACAAGGCCCAGCACACTGACCGCCAGTGCAACCCATGTCGCCGTCAGGTTGATTCTGGTCTTAGGTGGGGTTCTACGCTGCAACCTGACAAACCCGTTTCCGGCGAGCACGAGCGCGACGATTAAGAGTCCAATTCCGACGGGCGGTGTAAGAAGCGCGAGGCTGCCAATCAGGGCAGCCAATACGACTGACAACCAGAACATGATCATCGAATCCCCTCGGCTAACGAAATATGCCGACACTCGAAAGCCGACGCTCGCGACCGCCTGGTTTTGCGCTGGGCGGGAGCGCCTGTCCGGCTCGCCCCACCTGAGACATCCGCACCTTGAAATAGTTCGTTAGGTAGGTTCCGCACCGGCATGGTAAAGACAGGAATCCTGCGGGCCGATTCGGAGGGGGACTGATTGGCTACCCCATGCCCCACTTTCGTGCTAAGAGCTGAACCCTCCAAGGTGTACTTAATATTACACAGTTTCACGAATAATTTACTTGTGAATGTAGATATTCCGTCTGCGCATCGCGAAAAGTACAAATCTTGTCCAGCGGTGGTGCGTCTCAGTAACTGAGATTTCAAACCCCAGTGTGCTCACGAAGAAGGTTTGTGAGAATGATGTCGAACGGGTTTATTGTGTTCGCCCGGTTGTGATTTTATGATTGGTACCTTGAGTTCAGCGCCTTCGCGGTTTTGAAACTACATCCAGTCGCAGAGGTTAAGAAATCTCTATTAATGTATCGCCATCCTTGAACCATGTGGCGAAATGGTACATCGGTTGGTGAATCAGTGTTTGACTGCGTTGCGAGCGTTTGTTTGATTATCACAAAGATTGATAGTTCTAGGCCTGAATGCTTGAAATCTCTCAAGCGCATCAACGGTTCTTTCGAGTGCGCTGCTGTTTGCCATTGCTATGGTTTCAATATCTGCTCTGTCTTGCATCCAAGCTTGAAAATCTGGCAGTTTGAGGATGTTTTTCCAGCCGCGACAAGATTTATCAAGAGAGGCCACATTTGCTCCTCCGTCAGTGGGAGCGATAATGCCGTACCGATGGAACGTTGCAGCAGAAAAGGTTCCAGCTTTGACCTTCGTGTGTTGAGGTAAGGGTTGCAGTGCTGGAACTGCTCTTCCATTGCTACCCATTCCAATGGGGGTTTCATTTGGCCCGCGTACTATTGGGAGAAGTTCGCCAGTGTCTGGATTGATGCATGAGTTTTGTGGCAAATCTGGTAGTTTTAGACATACTTGCGCATCTGATGTGCTGGTGAATGTGGCAAGGAATATAAATGCGGCCAATAAAAGGAGTAGCTTGTTATTGTAACTATATTTCATATTAATGAAAATTTGTCGAATTTGATTAATGATAAGTCTGCTCAACTTGTCATGTTGGCGAATTTGTTGGTCTCGACTAAACATTACGGCTTCCGCTGGCTGGTTGATGTCTCTTCGGGATCAGTCTCTGCCCAACCGCGCATGCCTAAAAGTATTTCCGTACGTCCATTCAGTCGGTGGATGCGTACTGGATACCTGTTCCCGTTCAGTAAAACATGATCGTAGCGCCATGGCGTCGGCCAAATGTAGGTGACCTGCGCCACAAAGACGCCGACGCTGCAGACAGCGATGAGCGCGATCAATGCTAACTGCATAGGTGTTCGAATGGTATTCACGTAAGTTGTCTCCGGATAAACAGAGCCTGTTTCTTTGTAGATCGCGCTGTCTAACGAATGTAAGGGACTTCCCCGTACCGAACTGGCGCCATTGCGGCTACCGACAACTGGGTGCCTCGATCGCAAGTGCGAACTCTCATCAATTCATCCGGAAGTGGAAGGAATGAGCATTTTGTATGTCGGCATCGATCTCGCCAAGAACGTACTTGCCCTGCATTGGCGTGACCTTGCCGACCAACTTGTTGACTGCTACCGACGCTGGTAGTCAACGCAGGCAGAACCAACTGATGAGCCGAGTTCTTCCTCGGATTTCCGCTTCTTCGAAAGAAGTATCGAAAATTTTTGGGGACAAATCACCGTCGCAAAACTGATGTGTGACCGCGAGCGACTTAGTCTCCGGGTCTCCGATCTGCTGAGGGACGAAGAACTGATAGAACTGCTAACGGATGGGCTGTTGACATGTCTGAAGCGAACGCTGGCGCGGACTTCCCACCTAGGCCGACAATCCTGCGCTACGCTGACAAGTCCGCCTCGCAGGCAGCGTCTGAGCTTCGAATCGATGATCCATGAAAATCACGACACCGTTCGATCTTGTGCTGCCCCCTCAAGTCACGGCCGCGTTGAAACCTTTCTGCGCTGAGCAAGGTGCGTCCCCGGCCGTCTACAGCCTCATGGCCGATGCCTTCGGTGGAATCGTTTGGTGCAAGAGGCTTGGTGACGGCGAGCTTGGGTTAGGGCATTTGTGTGTCGGTCAGCATCCCGACGGCAGCGTGTATTCACAATCATCCGTGTCGCTGTCAAGCGACCTCATGCTCCGTATGGGCGCGTGGGCTTCTGCCATGCGTGCTCATGCTGCGCTGAGTAGCGAAGTGAGCGTACCGAATGAGCTTGTTGCCCCTGGGCGCGCGCTTGCGGCGGCGCTGGCCGGAGAGATTGGCGGCAATGCTCGGATTCGTCACTTTCCGTACGTCGGTCGACCGTTCTCCATCTGGCGGTGGTGCGATATCGTTGACGCCAACGGTCTCAGCATGAAGTCGCCAAGGGAGGAGTACGACCGGGCCAGGTCGCTTGTGATCCATCTGAGTTCGCTGATGCCGGGCGCCGCCATCGATACCGATGGCCGTTCAAGTAGGCATGTGCTTGCTCTGCTGATGCCTCGACTCCACGAGGACGCCATGGCGACGCAGGTACTCATGGACCACGGCAACGCAAGTATTGAGGTTGCGGCGCGGAGATCAGTTCTGTCCCTTGGCGACCGCGGCCTCGCCTGGCAACACAGCAGTAGCTGCATGAAGAAGGTTCCTGCGGCGCGATCCTGATGGGTTTCGAGAAGCTGAACATGCTGCTGGAGGTGATGCCACTGCGGCGAGCAGCTAGGCAAAATGGCGCGCGCCGAGGGGCGAGCCGCCCGATGCAAGGCCCTTGTCACTAGGGAGAGACGAGCATGACACGACAGGAACGCCCGATGTGCGTGGCACCGAGCAACGAGCTGACGGAGACGGATCTCCTGCCGCTGGACCAGCACTGGCCGAAGCCAAGCTCAGCGGAGCCGATGGTGACGCCGGCCTCGACCGAGGAGCCTTCGAGCCTGACACCGACCCCGCTCATGTCGCAGCCGTCCGAGACCTCGACGCAAGCTTCACTCGACAGTCTGGCGGACGATCCGCCATGCTCAGTGCTGTTAAAGGAGATGCTGGGCCAGAAGGTCGAGCGGCCAGTGTCCTCGCTCGAAGATTCTTTGGTAAGGAGATTGTTTGGGTTAGGGCCGCAGTCGGAAAGCCCCGATTCAACGGAGCCCAGCTCGACGCCCACAAAGGCGTAATCTTCATCGACGCGGGCGCGTCCAAGCCCGCGCTTGCAGTGGCCGGTCACGAGCTGCTGCACCACATGGCTGTTGAACACCCAGGGCTGTATGACCAGCTCCTGCAGCGTGTCGAGCCCTTGATCCAGAACATGCCCGAGTGGAAGCAGCGCCTCGACGCGATGCGTGCACGTCAGGGCGTTGACCCGGCGAGCCACCATCTCGCCGTCGAGGAGCTGCTCGCCAACGTGGTCGGCGACCACTGGACCGAGCCGCAGTTCTGGCACTCGATGGCCGAAGGCCAGCCGCAGGGCTTCGCCAAGATCGCCTACACCGTGCGCGACTGGATGAACATCCTGATCGACTGGGTGAACAAAGTGCGGCCGTTCGGCACAGTGCGGTACAGCGCGATGTGTCTTCGCTGACCATCAGATCGCAGAAGTGGTCGATGTTGTCTTGTGGAAGAAGAGGAACGGCCATGACGAAACCGGAGCGCCCCATGTGCGTAGCGCCGAGTAACGAGCTTTCTCAGAATGAGGCGCTGCCGCTAGTTCGGTACTGGCCTCGCGAAAACTCGACAGAGCCAGCGGCAGCGCTGGCGCCGTCGAGTGCGGCCGTTAGGCCTGAAGGCTATCAGCCTTCAACGGCGTCGCAGAGCGCTTCTGCGCCCACGGCGCTACCGACATTGACATCGTTGCAGGTGAGCCAGTTGCTCGGGAAGTTGGACGACAGGCTGCCGCTGTCGCCGGAGACGCTGGCTTTGGCATCAAAGTGGTCCCCGTCAGGTTCGCAGTCATAGGCAGTGCTATCGGCAGCTTCAGTCCTGATTGCCATCGGATTGATCTGATCCACCGTCCATGCCCACGGCAGTCGCGGAGGGAACTTGACCCCGTCCAAGTACCAGCCGTTGGCGCAGTCCTGTACGCCAAGCGGTCTGTGCCCGACAAATTCGCGGTACCACTCGACCCCGTCAACGCAGATGCGCACGATCATGTCGCCCGGCTCTTTCAGTGCGTGTGCAAACAAGGCACGGCGCGCCAGAAAGACATTGCAGCCAACGACGACGCCTCCAATCATGTCCACCTGCGTGGGCTTGATACTGGGGTTCCAAAGACGTTCCCATGAAAACCACTCGATCGAAACCTGAACCGGTCTCCCGTTCTTCGGCTGAGGCAGCTTGCGCTCCATGTATCGGAAAGCCGTTAGCTCATCTTGGTTTCCGGGCAGGATCGTGAAGCCCATGCTTTTCCAAAACGGGATCGACGAGGGGACGCACTGGATTCTGAGAATGTCTTCCCCCGCTGCAGCGGCTTCCGCCATGCGGTGCTCGACCAGCGCTTTGGCAATGCCGCGACGGCGAACATCTGTGCGAACTTCAAGGAGGCCTGGTTTCAAGAGGTCGCCACATTGGTAGGCAACATGCTCGTCCGAGCGCTTGTCGACAAAGACGAGCATGTCACGCGTCCCATACTTCAAGACATATTGCTCGAAGCCGCTCATCAGGGAGTCTTCGACGCCGCTCCGTCGTTGTTGTTTCAGCCAGGCCCAGATCTTCGGGATGTCCGCGTCAGTCGCTGGGCGGATGTATTCGTCGAGGGTGATGTTGGTAAATTCCATGGAAAACTCCTTCTTGCTCGATTCATCGAGCGATATTCCCAAAACGCTTGATGCGTGGGGATGTGAAACGCCGCCTGCTCGACCTGGTCTGCATCTCGAATGCTCGACTGTCGAGTAGCGGTTGAGTAGGAGCACATGAGCGCCCCTTTTCGGCGTAGCCGCGTGGCGGTGCGCCATGGTCGGCAAATGATTGCCGCTGGCTTGGTCCGGGTGGTCCAGGTTCTTTTTCAGTTGATCAACTAGAACCAAGAGCGAAAGGCGATACGAGCCTGAGGATGGCGAGATGCATAGAACTCAAGACTCGCAGCGCACCCGGCCCACTCGGACCAATCAGGGTGGTGTGGTCTCTATTCCTACATCAGCCAGTCCTCCAGTTCTTCGTTGAGATTGGCGTCGGCGGTCCCCTCATCCCAAAACGCTCGCATCTCGGCGGAGATTTCATACGGCCGCAGACGCAAGCCGACCAGATGCCGTTGCCGCGAGCCGTCCTCAGAATTGCGTGGACGATGGTCCTGTAGCCCGGGCACATATGCGCGCAATGACTTGTGGAACGTCACCTCGGGGTCGACGCGAGCACCGGTTTCGAGCTGGTACTGGCGGTAGTGGCGATACAACTCCGCCTTGTCGACCGAGTATTGCTCGCCCAGTTCGCAGCGGTCTTGCACGAATCGCGCAACCGGACTGTTGAGCTGAAGCAACTCGTCCGCGTATTCCTTGCCGCTGCTGGGCTGGAACAGCTTTCCGAAGACTTCAAGCTCCTGCCAGCCCTCGATCGCCCAGTTGAAGATGCCGGGCAACTCTGCGAGCAGGCGTTTGGCCAGGGTTGGGTCTTCCTTGCCGTAGAAGGACTTCGGCATGTACCAGACGAGAAAGCGACTCGCGAGTGCGCCCGAGTTGTCGGCCAGCATGGGCAGCTCGTTGGACATGAACATCAGGCGTACGCCCAAGCGGCCCATCCACGCATCACGATTCTTGCGATCGATCTGCACGCTGTCCTCGCCCGAGATCCGGAGCAGCGGCTCCACGGCCTTCTGCGAATCCCGTACCGAGCGCGCGTCCGCCACGATCGCCAGTGACTTACCGATCATGGGCGCGCGGCCGAACGAACTCGACAGGTCTGCAAGCGATGGCGAGGCCACATTCTCGCGGCCCACCAGGCCTTCGATGACTTGCCCGATGGTCCCTTTGCCGCTGCGCTTGGCTCCGACGATCAGCGCAATCTTTTGCTGGGACGTGTCGCCCGACAGCACATAGCCGGTCCAATACTGCAGCGCAGCGATGCTATCGGGTGAATCGCCCCATACCGAGTCCAAGAATTGGCGCCAGTTGGGGCAAGTGGCTCTGGGGTCGAACGCAAATGGCAAGGACTGCAACGAGAAGAGCGACGGCGTGTGCGGCAGCAAGCGGCCGCTGCGCAGGTCATAGAGCCCGTTTGTCATGGCGATCAGATCGCGCGCGGCAACGCCATGGTGGCTACTGCCTGGCTTCGGGGCTTCCGCCCAGCTCGGCAAGGTGTCGGCCTCAAGCTGCACGCAGGCGCGCAGCGCGTGAATGACCTCCAGTACCTTCCTGACACTGATTGGGAACGGCACGCGGTTCCCCTTGGAGTCGGGGCACGTGACCGTGGCGAGCCAGCGACGTACCCGTACGTCAACCGACTCCATGTCGAGTTCTTTGTAGTGCGTGCCCGTCCATTCGTACCAGGTGCCGCCCCAACGACGCAATTTCGGCGCTGCCGCGCCTCCCCATTCATCGGCCAGCAGCGCGTTGGCCAAGCCGACGTAGTCGGTATCCCTGAAGACTCGCTCGGGCGACGACGGCGGGTCATCGGGGAAGTCCTGCTCGGGGGACTCGGCGCTCTCAAGTTGGTACTCGACTCCGCCGTGGGCATGGCTGCGGATGCTGTACCGCCCCATTCTGCAGATCAGCATGGCGATGCGCGGATCGCCCCCTGAGTACTCGGGCTCAACAGGGTCGTACATCCGCGCGCCCTCGTGGTCGCCGCGCTGCAGATCGCGGACGGTGACCTTTGTGCCATCCCGCAGTTTGACCACATGTCCTAACGGCAGCGTGAGGCCTCGCACCGCCTCACGATACCGTTGCTGAAGTGCTGCCACGTACTCGGGGTCATCGGCCTTGTCCTCACGCTTGGCCTGCTCGTGCCCGCGTTCTTTAGACCACTGCGTGCGCTGGCGCTCTGCGGCTGGTTCGGAGTCCTTGAAAAGGGCCGCCTTGATCCGCTCGACTTCATTGATTTCGTCGGCGCCCAGCTCGGGGACCTGCGCGACATCCAGCATCACCTCGGGCGCTCCCGGCGCGGTCCCAAATACTCGCGGGTCGTCGAGATCCTGGTTCAGTTCGCCCAAGCAGGTCGCGCGAACGTAGTCCAAGCGTTCTGCCTGCCACACCGAAGCATCCACGGGGGACCGCAATAGCTGACTGCCAGCGCCGGTGATGTGCACGTGTCCGTGCCCCGCCTGCACCAGACGTCCGAACAAGGCGTCTCCGACTAGCTTCGCGCTGCGTGCGTCCGAGATGACCAGATAGAAGCGACACCCGCGAATGCCAACCAGCTGCTCGATGTCATGGTAGATGCACGAGCCCGCCGACGGCGCCCACCACATCGTCACGCCTTGCAACGCCGGCATCGACTGGACAAGCACGCGATGCAAGTCCTCGGCACATATCGCTGGCTTGCCCTTGGGCGGGTCGTAGTCGATGAACAGAATGCCCGGCCCATCCTTGAACGAGAAGTGCTTGGCGTCTCTGGCCACGAGAGGCAGTGCGCCGCCCCCGCGCGAGGACGAAGCCTCGGCGATCTTTCGTGAGACCGTTACTTGGGCCTTGGCATGCCCGCACGTTCCGTAGCCCAGGGCCTGCTGGCTGGTCAGCGATGCACGGAGTTGCACAAACTCGCGAAGGCTGCGGAGTTCGTGCGTGTCCACCGTGCCGTCCCATAACTCGCCGCGTGAACGCTTGGCGAGATGGCCGCCGTCGAGACTGAACTCCTTGCCAAGCGGGCTCTTGCTCGTAAAGACGGAAACGCTGAACGGGCGCATTGGAACGCCCCGTGCAGGCTGCGCGTCATGCGACGTGCCTGCGTGGTTACCACCGAGATGAGCCGAAAGGGGGGTGGCTCCCGTCATCGGCTGAAGGTCATTGGGCAAAGGTGTATTCCTCCTGTGCGAGACCCAAGACGCGTCGGATTTCATGGACCGACCATGCAAGGCGCCCGCGCATGAGCGCAGGCTTGATCGGCGCGAGGTTTTCGGAAGCCCAGCGGTTCAGGATGAACCGCGGGTGGTTGAGATATGCCGCGGCCACGTCGGTCGCGACATAGGCTCGCGTTTCAGCCGCGAGCGGATGACATGGAATCAATGTGTGATCCCTTTTTTCGAGGTGCCCGAAAGTTCGGGCGAAAAAAAGCGCCACGTGGGCGCTAAGGGTTGAGCCATCTACGGGCTCTAGAAATGCAAAAAGCCGCTTGAAGCGGCTTTCGTGAGGTCACACCAGGCGGAATGACCCGGCGCGAAGAATAGCGTTTTTTAGTTCGCCGTCAAAAAATCGGCAGCTGACTGTGCCCACCTCCTGTGAAAGTTGTGCCTCGCTGAGCAAGGCGAGTTGATCAAGACCCATCAGACGACGGGGTGCCAAAAAAGCAAAAAGCCGCACATGGCGGCTTGCTTCTGTAGGTCTGGGCGCAATGACCCGACGGCAAAGATAACGGATTGAGGATATTTGTCAAATCAGGCCACGGGGGGGCGCCGAAAATAGCTGGGCCGAAGCCCCAACAAGCTGGACTGATTTGCGCAGCGAGCCCTGATTGCCAGTGGCGTTCGGGGCAAGCGCTTCAACGCGTTCCAGCAGGCTTACCTTGGGTGGGATAAACCCTGGATAGCCGAATTGCCGCGTACCGAATCGCCTCCACGGCGCGTCGCAGGCTCTGTGTTGGATGGGTGTACACGCGGACCCCGGCGCTTCCCTTCACGCCATGCCCCGTGATTCTGTCCTGCAGATGGGCGTCAAAGTCAGCCTCGGTCATCAGCGATCGCACCGTGTGTCGGAGGCTATGAAAATCCGGCACCTCGGCGCCTGCCACCCCCCGCCTGAACTCGTTGAACCACTGCGAGAAGAAGCCCCCCGGCTTGCCCTCGCGCAGCCGCAGCTTGGGCCACAGCCGATCCGCGCCGCTGACCCTGATGTGCGCCACGTAGTCCAGGAGGCCGAGCCGCACCAACTCGCTATGCAGCGGGACGACGCGAGCCCGCTGCTCGGTCTTGAGCTGCTGACCCTGCCTGCTACTCTCGGTGAAGTGGATGAAGCCTTCGCCCGCGCTGTTGACGTCGATGTCGGCCACCCGTAGCTGGGCCAGCTCCGAGACCGTGGCGCCTGTGTAGAGCCCCAGGATGGGTATCCAGTAGGCCGCATCGGCCCCGGCCTTGGTCTGCTTGGGCAGGGCGTAGGCCTGGTACAGCGGCTGCGAGAAGAAGGCCTGAATGGCCGAGTCCGACCAGGGCCGGCGCGGCGTCTCGGTCCGGTAATCGATGGAGAGGCCGCGCCAAGGTTGGCGGGGGAGCAGTTCGAGGTCTTGATGGGCAAAGCGGAGCAGGGCGCAGACGTTGACCAGGCGCATGTGCGCGGTCTTGCCTGCGTATTTGCCGGCATCGACCTTGCCGACCAGCCAGGACTTGAATTCCACGCCCATCGGCCGGGTGATGGCGTCAATCGGCCGCGCGGTGTCGCCGAGCCAGGTCTCGAAGTCGATCAAGGCCAGCTCGTTGGCTCGCGTGGCGTCGGCCGAGCGCCGCTCGAAGTGCTTCCACTTTCCGAAGACACTCCGCAGGCTCCACGACTTGGCCTGTGTCGCTTGTGGCTTTTCGTCGGTCGATGCTTGCCCCGCCCCTGAATCAGAAGCGGCCGCCATCGCAGCGGGCCGAGGTGGGGCGCTGTGAAACGGCGATGGCGGCACGGAGGGTGTGCCCACGGCCAGTATTGGTGATGCCTGATGTCCGCCACGGCGAGCCGCGAAGTCCGCGAGCAGGGTCGCCCTGAGCGCCGCCCCAGCGAGCTTGGCGTCTCGGTTGCTGGCCGTGCGCAGGGATTGAACGATCTTGGATCGCCCGCCGAACTGGGGGCGTAGATCGAGGGGGATGACGACGCGCAGTTGGTAGACACCGCCGCGCTGATGAAGTCCGGGCAAGGTAGCCATGGGGTCCGCTTTCTATTCAGAAAGTGACACACTCAAGTGCTACACCGAGCGCCTCGGACCTCTCGGTCTGACCGTAAGTCCTTGTCGTTCAAGAACTTTTAGGTCATGAAGAGGGGAGGTTGACGAGCCCTAGCCCCGGCACTGGTCACAACAGTTAGGGCTGCTTGGTTCCCCACCTGACCCGGTTGGCCGTGCTTCCATGCGAGGAGGCCCGTCAGTGCGCATTCTAACCTGTGTCAGAACACGGTCCGGGTGATTGAGACCATCAACATCAGTCCCATGCAGGCCAGCGCCATCACGTAGCCGGCCAGGTGGAAGCGCCCCTGGCCCATGGACCAGTGGCCGAATGCGAAGTACCCGACCAGCGCGATCAACTTGACCATCAGCCAGGGCGAACGGAACAAGTTGTAGTGAAGATTGACCCACAGGCTCAGGCCCGTGACGATCAGCAGGGTGTTCACACCGAAGGCCAGCACGAGCACGCGGCCGTCCTTGGAGATGCGTTCGGACCAGGGGGCTCCGATCTGCCAGATCAGGCCGCGCACGAGGAACAGACCGAAGCTGCCCCAGGCCAAGCCCACATGCCAGTCGAACATCGACGAATAGAACCAGTCCACAGCCCCTCCGTTCTTCTTCTGATCAGGATGCCAAGGCGCCAGTCAGCGCAGCTGGAGATCATCGTCGCTGAAGCGGATGTTCAATGGCTCGATCAACAGCTGTTTCGGGCCGGATTCCAGGCTGCCGGCATTCCAGGCCTCGATGCCGCAGGCCCTGGCCACTTCGACCGTGCGCTGGGCATCTTCGGCGCGAACGAAGATGGCAAAGCCCGCGCCCATGTTCAGGGTTGAATAGGCCTCGCGGTTGTCCTGCTTGGCGTGCTGCTGCATGAACTTGAGCACCGGCGTGACTGGCGGCACCGTGTGGATACGGTAGGTGAACTGGCCCGGATGGCGCAACAGCTTGCGCCATCCGTGGCCGGTGATGTTGGCGCAATAGTGCGGCGTGATCCCGGCCTTGAAGAGGGCCTCGGTCACCGGCGAATAGAGCACGGTAGGCGCGAGGAGGGCGTCGCCATAACTGCGGCCGGGCTCGATCTCGGTCAGATAGCCTTGTGGCAGGCGCTCGACGAGCTTGCGCGCGAGGCTCAGGCCGTTGGCATGGATGCCGCTCGAGGCCAGCAGCACGATGGCGTCGCCGGGGCCGAGCTTGTCGCCGACCGAGAGGCGCTCCTTGGGATTGATGAGACCGGTGCAGGAGGCGGCGAGGTCGATGCGGCCGCTCTCGACGATGCCGGCCAGGGCCGGCGTCTCGCCGCCGCCCCAGGCAACTTGACAGGTGTCACAGGCCTTCTTCCAGCCCTCGACCAGGGCCTGGGCGCGCAGCTTGTCACTGAACCAGTCTGAGCCTCCGGCGGCCCAGTAGGCCTGCACGACCAGGGGCGTGGCGCCGACCGTGATCAGGTCGTTGATCGCCATGGCGATGGTGTCCTGGGCGATCCCGGCGTAGTAGCTGCTCTTGCCGGTGAGCTGTGCCATTTCGTCGGCCACCAGGGTCTTGGTGCCCAGGCATTCGACGATGGACGCTACGTAGAAGGGGCCGACGTCCACCACGTAGGCAGACTCGCCCCGCGAGGCCAGCACCTCGGAGAAACCGTGGCCTGCCAGGTGGTCGCCGGTGGCCGCGGCCGCCCGCTGCGCGGAAACCTTGAGGGGGTCGATCAGGTCATAGTTGACGCCGGCCTGTTCGTAGCTGAGGGTGTCGGGGGAGGAGGGGGCATGGGAGCTCATCGGGCGATTATCGCAAGCCCTCGTGCCGCTCCAGCAAGGCGTGCTGCGTGGCGGGGCTGCGCAGCTGCTGCAGCCACCACGCCAGCGCCAGGCCCGGCTGCTGCCCGCTGTTGCGCCAGGCGAAGTGCATGGGCCCGGCGCGGCGACCTTCGAAGGTGGCCTTGTGCACGAGGCGGCCGGCTTCGATGTGGCGCTCGACCATGGAGACGGGCAGAGCCCCGCAGCCCAAGCCGCGGATGAGGCCTTCGAGCTTGGCGGCCATGCTGGGCAGGGCCAGAACGTCCTGGCCGGGCACCACGCCCACGGTCCTGGCCGGGAGGGTGCGCGCGGTGTCCGCCACGGTGATGATGCGATGCTTCACGATCACATCGGCCTGCAGCGGCTCGGCCTCCTTGGCCAGCGGATGGTGCGGGGCCACGCAGAAGATGAGTTCCAGTTCGCCCAGGGGCTCGCTGTAGGTGCTGCTGGAAGGGGGGTGACTGGACACGCCGATGGCCAGGTCGGCCTGGCCCGACACCAGGGCCTCCCAGGTGCCGGAGAGCACGCCGGTCATGAAGCGCAGCCGGGTCGGCGGCGCCTTGCCCTCTGCGGCGGTGTAGAAGGCCTCCATCAGGTCGAACAGGGCCGGGCGGGCCACGGCGTCGTCGAAGACGATGGTCAGCTCACTCTCCCAGCCCGTGGCCACACGGCGCACGCGATGGGCGACGGCATCGAGCTCCTGCAGCAGGCGCCGACCCTCCTGAAGCAGCTCGCGCCCAGCGGCCGTCAGCTCTGCCTGGCGCGAGCGGCGGTCGAAGAGCAGTACGTCGAGTGCTTCCTCGAGCTGGCGCACGTTGTAGGTCAGCGCCGAAGGGACCTTGCCCAGCTCGCGCGCGGCGGCGGCAAAGCTGCCGGTCCGGGCGATGGTGTCCATCATGGTCAGCGCCTCGGGCGTCAGTGCGTGCCTCTTGTCCATGTCTTCATCTTATTTGAACGTTAGGCTCGAATGGCTCAACCCTCAGGTCTGCTGCCGCTGTCTACAGTGACGTCATCAGTAACACAAGGAGAACACCATGCTGGAGCTCATCAAGTCTGCGCAGCGCGGCCACGCCGATCACGGCTGGCTCAAGTCTTTCCACAGCTTCTCGTTTGCCGACTACTACAACCCGCAACGCATGGGCTTCGGCCCGCTGCGCGTGATCAACGAGGATCGCGTAGCGCCGGGCACCGGCTTCGGCACGCACGGCCACCGGGACATGGAGATCATCAGCTATGTGTTGTCCGGCGAACTGGCCCACAAGGACAGCATGGGCAACGGCGAGGCCATCCGCCCGGGCGAGGTACAGCGCATGAGCGCGGGTACGGGCGTGATGCACAGCGAGTTCAACAACGCCAAAGACCGGGAGACGCACTTTCTGCAGATCTGGATCATGCCGGAGCGCAAGGGCATCGCGCCGAGCTACGAGCAGAAGGCGTTTGCCGATGCCGAGAAGCGCGGCAAGCTTCGCCTGGTGGCGTCGCCGGACGCGGCAGACGGCTCGGTCCGGATCAACGCCGACGCCAGGCTGTTCGCTGGCCTGTTCGACGGTTCTGAAGAGGCCACCCTCGAGCTGGCACCAGGACGCCTGGCTTATGTCCACCTGATCCGAGGCAGTCTCGAGGTCAACGGCATGCTGTTGGGCGCAGGCGACGCTGTGCAGGCGGCGGGCGTGGAGTCCCTGCATCTGAAGAGCGGGCAGGACGCCGAGGTGCTGGCGTTCGATCTGTCTCGCTAAGTTGCCCATGAAAAGGCCGCCCGGGAGGGCGGCCTTGTCGATCGAGGAGCGGGGTCAGAAGGCCTGGCGAACGCCGACCTGGAAGCCCGAGTAAGCAGAGAAGCCCATGCCCGCGATGCCGCCGATGTGCGTGGCGCCGGACAACGCGGTCGCGGTGATCGCGTCGAACAGGTAGCCGTCCGTCATCGAGGTGCGGAAGTACGCCACGTTAAGCAGCGAGCGCTTGGACAGGTAGTACTCGATGTCGGCGATGTAGGTGTTCTTGTTTCCGTTGCGGCCTGCGACGGCGTTGGACAAGGGATCGCGTAGGTTCGTGCCCTTGTCGTTGTAGAGAGCACCGCTCAGGTCCATATTGGGCGCCACGGTCCAGCGCGCGGCGAGCGACAACACCTTGTCTTCGGTGGCCGGGCGACCCAGGGCGGCGCCGGCCGAGTCGAGTTTGTTGACCAGGTAGTTGGCATAGATCTTGACTGGGCCGACGGGCACGTTACCGCCGAAAGCCACCGTGGTCTGCTTGGGGACGTAGCCGTTGCTCAAGGCCGTGGGCGCCTCGTACCGGATGTAGAAGGCGCCAAGCGCGTAGCTCTTCGTAGTCTGACCGATATCGGCCGAGAAATGGCGGCCTGCGCCATCCTTAAAGCCGACGCTGCTGCCCAAGTCGAGGCCCAGGTCCGGAAGGACGACTCGGTACTTGACGCTATCGTCGGCTCGGTTGTCGTTGGAGACGTAGGTCGCGTTGTTCGGGGAGAAGCGGTTGATGCCGTACAGGGCGATCGGGACCGTCGTCAGGCCCTGGCCGCCGACGTTGAAGATGTCGAGTGTGCGCACCATGCGATCCACGCCGGCGCTGTACTGGCGACCGATGGTGATCGTGCCGGTTTCACCGGTGTCCAGTCCGACGAAAGCCTGTCGGTTCCAGAACTTGGTGCTCGTGGTGGTCGTGCCGTTGTTGGTGTTGAGGCCCGACTCCAGGCGGAAAATGGCCTTCATGCCGTCGCCGAGATCTTCATTGCCGCGCAGGCCGATGTTGGAGATATAGAACTCGTCATTGCCCACTGACCACGCCTTGCCACCGGCGCCGGCGCCTTGGTGATCCCGACGCTCGATGGCCGCCGACACCTGACCGTACAGCGTGACGGACGAGGACTGGGCAGTCGCGCTCGCAGATGCCGCGAGTGCAGCCAGGGTCACGGGGGCGAGGGCGAATTTGTTCATTCGGGGGATCTCCAGAGATGTAAGTTGCGGCTGGCGCGGAAGACCTATCTGCCAGGTCGGGATGCTAAGCAAGAGGGCGTGAGCAATCTGTCGTCAGCTCGACAATCTCACGAGACGTGTTCGACTGTGGCGCAGATGCTTCACTTCCGGGCGCTGCGCCGTGGGTGCCCGCGCGGATCAGAAGCCCAGCAGCTTGCCAGTGCGCAGCGCCTGCGTTCCCGCCACCTTGGCCACGCGCATCCCGGCCGTGGCAAAGCGCAGGTTCTCTCGGGCGAAAAGCAGCCCATCCACCGGGCTGTTCAGCTCGGTCACCGAATTGGTGAGAGGGTCGATCACGTGGGCCAGCGGCTCGCCGGCCTTGACGAGATCGCCAACCTTGCGCAAGAACACCAAAAGGCCAGCCGAGGGCGCGTTGATGGGCATGGAGCCGGCCAGCGGGCGCGCATCACCCACGGCGCGCGGCATGGGGCGACCAGGCCCCGTGATCGCGCCGCGCCAGACCAGATAGTCGACGATGTTCTGGGCGTCGTCGCTGGCCAGCCCGTGGTCCACGTCCACGAAGCCGCGCAACTCCACGGTGACCGCAAGGCATGCCTGAGGGACGGGGAAGCGGTCGCCGAAATGCCGGGCCCATTTCCACCAGACCTGGGAGCAGGCTTCATCGAAGGGGTTGTCGCCAGAGTCCTGGGCCAGCAGGGTCAGCCGGCTGCCCAGGTAGCGCGCAAGCGGTTCGCACTGAGCGGCGCAGGGCGTCTCGGTATAGAGGTGCATGACGGCCTGAGCATCGCAATGCAGATCCAGTGCCACGTCGGCGTCGCAGGACAGGACCATCAGCGTGCGGCGCAGCGATTGCAGCTCGGTCTCCACCTTGGATTCGCTGACGGCCCGCTTGAGCGCATGCCGCAGGACGGCAACGTTATGCGCGGCGTCCTGGTTCAGCTCGGCCTCCACTTCGCGCGCTACAGCGTCGATTTGATCCGGGTAGTGGCGGTTGAAGTTCTGGCCCGAAGTCAGCTCGAAGCGCCCCAGCGGCGCGTGCAGCAGGTGCTGGGCGAGGCCAATGGGATTGGCCATGGGCACGAGCACGATCTCCCCGCGGATGCGGCCCGCAGCCTCGAGCTCATCCAGGCGCTTGCGAAGATGGTGGGCCACCAGCATGCCCGGCAGTTCATCCGCGTGCAGACTGGACTGGATGTAGATCTTGGGGCCGGCGCCGGACGTGCCGTAATGCAGCGAGACGAGTTCGCGCTGCGTGCCCGGAGCGGGCGAGAGGAGTGGGTGAACCTGGGTCTTCATCGTGCTCAGTCCTTCTTGGCCCGGTGCGCTTCTGAAGCGGGCCGGTCGATCAGGCTCGAAGGCTGCAGCGCCGTGCCCAGGGCCTCGCGCTCGTCGAACACGAAACAGCCGCCGTGATAGTGCGGCGCGCTCTGAGTCTCCTCGAAATACTTGAGGATGCCGCCCTCGAGCTGGAAGGCGTTCAGGCCCATCTGCTGCAGCACGATGGCAGCCTTCTCGCAGCGGATGCCGCCGGTGCAGTAGCTCACGACGGTCTTACCTTCGAGGTCGGCAAGGTGTTCCTGCGCGGCCTGGGGGAACTCGCTGAACTTGGTGATGCGCCAGTCGATCGCATCGTCGAACGCGCCATAGTCCACCTCGAAGCCATTGCGTGTGTCCAGCATCACGACCGGGCGGCCGGCGTCGTCATGGCCCTGGTCCAGCCAGCGGGCCAGATCCAGCGGGCGAATGGCCGGTGCGCGCTCCTGCGCGTCGGGCCGGATCGCCGGGTGGTTCATGCGGATGATCTCTGGCTTGAACTTGACGAGCAGCTTTTTGAACGGCACGTTCTCGCTCCAGCTTTCCTTGGGCGAGATGTCAGCGAAGCGCGGGTCCCGATGCAGGGCGGCGACCCAGGCCCGCACGCTCTCGGCCGAGCCGGCCAGGAAGAGATTGATGCCTTCCTCGGCGAGCAGCACCGTGCCCTTGAGATCGAGGGCCTGCGCGAGTTCGTGCAGGGTGGGGCGCAGGTCTTGCGCATCTGGCAGGCCCACGAATTTGTAGGCCGAAATATTGAGGATTGAAGCCATGGCAGCGCGTGGATTGTAAATTCAGGCCATGGACACCGAATCTCGCATCACCGAGCTGGAAATTAAAGCCAGCTATCTCGAAGACGCCCTGGATCAGCTGAACGGCGTCGTCGTGCGCCAGCAGCAGGAGATCGAGGCCTTGATCCGCGAGCTCTCGGAGATGCGCCGGCGCGTGCCGGAGGGGGATGCTCAGACCTTTCGCAGCTTGCGCGACGAGATCCCGCCTCATTACTGAGCGATCGAGCAGGGGGCTGGGCCTGGAGGCCGTGCGGATCGCGCTGTGATAGGCCGAACCGTCGATCAGAGCCTGCGTGTCGGGCCACTCGTTGCGCGGGGACACGCAGCGGGCCAACTTGCCCGAGGCGACCGGGCTGTTGAACTCGGCCGTCCTCATGTATCCGTTGGCGTAGGACTCGTTCAGCTTGCTGCGTGGCCTGCTCGCTGCGGTCTTGATGCCCCACTCGCGGGTGTTTGATTCGCCGCCCAGCACGAAGTGGGTGGCATCGGTGACGGTATTCGAGCGGCGGGGCCTGCACACGCATTCTTGGAGGCCGGACGCGAACGCCCGCCCTCTGCGGTCTCCAGGCGTGGGCACGTGCTAGCGCGAACGCTCGGGCTGCTGCGCTTCCTTGGCGGCGTTGCGATCGTCGTCCTTGCCCCAGGCACCGTAGAGCGGCATGGGCACCCGAACGGGCGTGACGTCCAGGCGCACGTTCGCCACGGTGTATTCCTCAGCACCCCCTTCGGTGCTGCTCCAGCCGATGGTGTCGGGCGCTTTGTAGAGCCGGAAGTGAAAGCCCAGATCGGCCAGCCGCTCCCCGGGCTTCACGCGAGGATCAAAAGCGAGGCCCTGGACCTCGAGCTTGGTCGAGTCCACGAGCTGGGCCATGGCATTGGCCAAAGTGGAGTCGCCGAGCATGTCGAGATCGAAGCGGTCCTCTGTGTAGTAGGGCTCGAAACCGGGCGCGCCGGGCTGGAGCCTGTCGCCGCGCAGCTTCAGGGCCGAGGGTGTGAGAGTGTGGCTTCTGAGGTTGTAGCGATCGCCATGGTCGAGGTAGGACAGGCGCGCACCGCTGACATTGAAGGCGCCCAGGGTTGGGTCCGTCTTGATGTCGTTGAGGTCAACGAGCAGGGCGCCGCGGCCCCCGACGATCTCGACCTCGTCTCCGCGGATCACAGCCGCAGTGTTTTCGTCCACGCCCAGGCCCAGCCTGTAGCCCTTGGCCATCATCAGTGGGATCATGCGGCCGAAGCGCCCGCGGCGCAAAAAATGCTGGTCCACGAAGAGATCGGGCCCGACAAAGCCCAGGCCGCGGTCCACCTGTTTGCCGTCCACCCACTTGCCCTTCATCACGTCGATGACGCTGGGGGCGTCGCGGAACATCACGGTGCTCATGACAGCAGCGCCGGCCGAGGTGCCGGCCACCACGCCGCCGCGGCGGTAGACATCCCAGATGGCGTCGAGCATGGGCGTAGGCTTGCCGCCGGGCATCAGCACGTCGACGATGCGCTCCTGCGAGCCGCCGGTGAAGAATACGCCGCGTGCATTGCGCACCTTGGCGATCAGCGCCGGGTCGCGCACGACCTTGTTCAGGTCCACCCAGGCGAACTTGGGTGCGACGGGAACGGATTCGGCCACGGCGCCGTGGCGCTGCAGCAGCTCGACGATGGCCTTGGCACTGGCCTCCGGGTCTTCTGAGGCGGTGCCGAAGACCACGAAGCGGGCGCCCTTGCCGCCGGCCAAGGCCACGAGGCGTTGCCAGACCTCTTCGTTGTCGTTTTTGAGCGCGCCGCCTATGGCCATGGCGTAACCCTTGATCTGGCCATCGGGTGCCGACGCCGCAGGCAAGGGAGCGCTGGCGCCGCGCGTGACGGCGGGGGGCGCGCCGTGGGCGCGGGCCGGCCCGACCAGGCTGGCCGAGAGCACGAACGCGAGCAGGGGGGCGAGAAGCCGTGTGGCGAGGGCGGAGAACTGCATGGCAATGAGTCAGATGAAGGGTCGTCTACAAGGCTAAGCGCATTGGCGTGACAACGCCAGCGCATCGCTCACATTCCCTGCGAATTCCCTCGTCTTTCTGCGCGACGCACGCGGTCGAGCGTGCTGGCGCCGTCCATCAGTCTTGCCATCGATCTGATGCGGCGGCGCCCCGACCGGCTGCCTTGCGGCAACGGGCATCACCGCAAGGATCCATGTCCCGATTTCGCCAGCAGGCCGGTGCCGTGCTGCTGGTTTCTTCGGTGCCTGACATCGCGCAGGAGGCCGGCACGAAGCTCGACCGCGTCGAGGTCACAGATTCGTCGATCAAGCTCGTCGACCAAACTCGTCGACCAAGCAGTCGGTCAGCAATGACGCCCAGTTGGTCCTGATCATCAGCAGCGAACAAGTGGCCAAGGCCAGTTTGACCACGGTGGCCGAGGTGCTGGACACGGTCACTGGCGCGAGCAACAACCTGACCGATGACGTATTCAGCGGGACTGCCGGCTTCAAAGGACCCGATGAGCCTGAGTTCGGCGAACCTGCGCGGCCACGGTACTTCCATCACGCTCGTGCTGCTCAACGGCCGGCGTATGGCCAACTTCGCGTTGCCTGGCGACGACGCGGGCGTCGACCTCATGATTCAGTGGCAGGGCGGCAGCGCGCGGGTTGGGGCGCTTCGGCGCCACGTTGCGCGGCGCGCTGACGCTCAAACCCGAGCAGCAAACGGGCTACGGAGGTCCCTTCATCTCAAACCTCGGCAAGTTCTCGACCGACGACGTCGTGCACTGCTGGCGCCATGGCCTCACGCTGGATTCGGAGAACGGCCCCAGGACCCTGGCCCTGAGCAGCAGCTTCATCAGCGGTCACGACGACCGGAATTCGGACGCCGACACGAACATCGCTTTGGTCGTCGCCCCAATCCCCGCAATCGCCCCAATCGCCTCATTTGCCTCAAAGCCCACCCCTTATGGGATCTGTCGGGCGCCTGCTCCGCCCCCCAGACGATGACTCTGAGGACTGGGGTGAAGAGCTCGCTCGGCACGAGCCCGCCGTTCTCCGAAAAGGCCGACTCTTAGCTCTGGGGCTCCGACCCGGGCGCCCACCCGGGCGACCACCCGGGGTACAACGACCCGCGCGGACGCTTCATGAACCTGAGCGCCACGTACAAGTTCTGAGGCCGGGCCCGGTCAGGGCGTGGGCCGCGTCGGCACCGTGCCGCTGCACAGGTCCGTGCGCTCGGGGCTCTTGATGTACCAGCCGCTGCGGTGACGACGTGCCTCGAGCAGCTCGCCCCAGGTCTTGCTGTCCGTGCGCAGCACCTGCAGCTTGGGCCGCTCGGCCTCGGGCAGGTCGGCTGCGAGCTTGATGCTCGTGATGGCCGTGCGCTGCTCGGGCTTCTCGTAGAAGCCCAGATTGCCGGTGCCGCGGGGCAGGCTGCCGAGCAACTCCATGCCCTTGATCACGCGCCCGACGGCCGCGATGTTGTTCTCCAGCGCGCGCGGCGACTGGCCGATGGCCACGTACAGGCCGCTGCCGTTTCCCGAGTCCGGCTCGTTGCCGCGCGCCACGCCAACGGTCGAATAGCAGTGCGCGAGCCAGGCGCGACCAGCCTTGGGGTCGGCAGCGACGGGGAATCCGTCCACGAAGCCGTTCAGCGGTGCCCACCCATCCGTTTCGTGCAGCTTGTTCAGGGGCAGGCCTTTGAGCGGGATGGAAAACTCCTTGGCGCCCTTGATGCCGTCGGGCACGGGCCGGGCCTTCGCATCGTCTTCGTCGGGATCGCCCCATTGCGTCACGTAATTCTCCTGGACGCGGATGACGGCCAGGCCGTCGAAGTAGCTGGCGCGCGCCAGGGCGCGGATATTGGCCGTCAGCTTCGGTGCGAAACGCGGCGCGAGTTCGATCACGACCTGGCCCTGCGGCAGGTTCATCAGCAGGGTGTTCTCCGGATCAAGGGCGCGCCAATCGGCGTTGGGCGAATCCTTGAGTACCTCGGCGGCGCTCTTGGTGACGCGCTGCTCCTTGGCCGCTGCAAAAGCGGAACTGGCAGCGAGCGCGGCAATCAGGGCGAGGGCGAGTTTCGTTTGCATGGTGTTCTCCTGTGGCCTCGCAGCATAGCTGCCTCCGGATCGGCGAATCGGCCGATGGTCGGACCGCGAATGCCTCGGCCAGCACGGGGCTGCCGAGCGACCAGCCCTGGGCTAGGCCGCAACCGGCCGAAGCCAGCTATTGCCGCTGGGCCGCGGTCTTCACGCCTTCGCCGACCCCGTCCAGATGCATGCCGCGCGCCAACGCAATGATCGCCGTGGCGCTGGCTTCGTCGCCCTCGTCCGGGCAGAAGGGAGACACGACTCAGCGGTCGATCTTCAGCCGCGATACGGGGAAGCGCTTCGGGTAACGCAGCTTGGACCACCCCGTCCCGAAATCGTCGCCGCCCAGCCGCGCCACGACGTCGCCGTCGCGCACGCAACTCTTCAGCGGCTGTGCTACCCCTTTGAGCAGTTCGTCGCCGGCGCCATGACCGAGGCTGTCGTCGATGACCTTGAAGTCGTCGGGCTCGGCGAAGCGCACGCGCTAACCGCCCTGGCGCACGGCTTGACCGATGCAGAGGTCCAGGCGCTCTCGCAGCGGTAGCCGGTTCGGCAGGCCCGTAAGGCCGGTAGGGCCGGTAGGGCCGGTAAGGCCGGTAGGGCCGGTAAGGCCGGTAAGGCCGGTAAGGCCGGGAATGCCGTCAAATTTGGCCCGCTGGACCAGCGCCCGTTCCTGCCCGCCCGCGGCCGTGGTGTCGCTCAGGACGTGGACGGCGTGGCTGGCCTTGCCTTCTGGGTTGCGCGCCAGGGTGGTGAACGGCTCGCACCAAAGCTCGCGGCCGATGACACGAGCGACGGTGTTGCTGCTGCTCATCGTCATGTTCCCCTGGCAGGTCGGCCCGTGCGCGCACGTGCCTGTATTCCAGTCATCCTTGTCGCTGACGCGGAGGCTTCCGGCAGTTCCAAGACCGCACAGGCGAACTCTTGACCTCGCGGCGCCCCGAGCGCTCTCGATGCGTAAAATCTCGCATGCCTTTTGTTCACCTTCGCACCCATACCGAATACTCCGTCGTCGACGGCACCCTGCGGACCGACGACGTGGCCAAAGCAGCGGCCAAGGATGGGCAGGTGGCCCTGGCCATCACCGATCTGGCCAACCTCTTCGGCGGCATCAAGTTCTACAACGCGTGCCGTGGCAAGGGCGTCAAGCCCATCCTGGGCGCCGACTGCTGGCTCGAGCCCGAAGGCTCGGACAAGAACCCCTCGCGCCTGCTGCTGCTCGTGCAGAATAAGCAGGGCTATCTGAACCTCAGCGAGTTGCTCTCGCGGGCATGGATCGGCAACGTGGTTCGCAACCAGGCCTGCCTCAAATGGGAGTGGCTGGAGGAGCTCGGGGGCGGCCTGATCTGCCTCTCGGGCGCCGAGCATGGCCTGCTGGGCCAGGCACTGCGCGTGGGCGACGTGGTGCGGGCGAAGGCGCTGGCGCAAAAGCTGGCAGGCATTTTCCCCAAGCGCTTCTACATCGAGCTTCAGCGCGCCGGATTGCCGGGCCAGGAGCAGCTCGTGCAGGCCAGCGTGCCGCTGGCGGCCGAGCTGGGCCTGCCGGTGGTCGCCACTCATCCCGTGCAGTTTCTGGAAGAGGGCGACTTCGATGCCCACGAGGCCCGCATCTGCGTGGCCGACGGCGAGACTCTGGCCAATCCCAAACGCGTCAAGCGCTTCCTGCCGGGCCAGTATTTCCGCTCGCAGGCGGACATGGAAAGGCTGTTCAAGGACATCCCCTCGGCGATCGCCAACACCGTGGAGATCGCCCGCCGCTGCAGCCTCTCGCTGGTGCTGGGCAAGCCGCAACTGCCCGACTTCCCGACGCCCATCCAAGCCGACGGCACGCCCATGCCCATGGAGCAGTACTTCCGCGAGCTCTCCTACGATGGCCTGGAGCAGCGGCTGGCGCTGCTCTTCCCCGATCCGGCCAAGCGTGACGCCGAACGTCCGCGTTATGTCGAGCGCCTGGAGTTCGAGCTTGTCACCATCGTCAAGATGGGCTTTCCAGGCTACTTCCTGATCGTGTCGGACTTCATCCGCTGGGCCAAGGCCAACGGCTGCCCGGTCGGCCCCGGCCGGGGTTCGGGCGCCGGTTCGCTCGTCGCGTATGTGCTCTCGATCACGGACCTGGACCCGCTGGCTTACAACCTGCTGTTCGAGCGCTTCCTGAATCCCGAGCGCGTCTCGATGCCGGACTTCGACATCGACTTCTGCCAGGGCAACCGCGACCGCGTCATCGAGTACGTGAAGGACAAGTACGGCCGTCCTGCCGTGAGCCAGATTGCCACCTTCGGCACCATGGCCGCCAAGGGCGCGCTGCGCGACATCGGCCGGGTGCTGGGCATGGGCTTCGGCCACGTGGACTCCATCGCCAAGCTCGTGCCCGCACCGCCGGGCAAGACCGTGACACTGGCCAGGCTGCCGCCCGACTTCGATCCCGACAAGGCCAAGATGGTCTACGCGCGCCACGAGGCGCCCGAGATCGAAGAGCGCGAGAAGGAAGACGAGGAGGTCGCCGAACTGCTGGCCCTGGCTGCGCGCGTAGAAGGCACGGTGCGTTCCATCGGCATGCACGCCGGCGGCGTGCTGATCGCGCCCGGCAAGATCACCGACTTCTGCCCGCAGTACCAGCAGCCGGGCTCCAACAGCGCGGTCAGCCAGTACGACAAGGACGACGTGGAGGCCATCGGCCTCGTGAAGTTCGACTTCCTGGGCCTGGCCACGCTGACCATCCTTGAGATGGCCAAGGACTTCATCGTCGCGCGGTATCCGGAACGCAAGGACTTCGCCTTCGAGACCATCCCGCTCGACGACCCCAAGGTCTACAAGCTCTTCTCCGACGGCCTGACGGAGAGCGTGTTCCAGTTCGAGTCCACAGGCATGCAGAAGATGCTCAAAGACGCCAAGCCTTCGCGCTTGGAAGACCTGATTGCCCTGAACGCGCTCTACCGTCCGGGCCCCATGGACCTGATCCCGACCTTCGTGGCCCGCAAACACGGCCGCGAGAAGGTCGAGTATCCCCATGCACTGACCGAGGGCGTGCTGGCCGAGACGTACGGCATCATGGTTTACCAGGAGCAGGTGATGCAGACCGCCCAGGTGCTGGGCGGCTACAGCCTCGGCGGCGCGGACATGCTGCGCCGGGCCATGGGCAAGAAGAAGGCCGAGGAGATGGCCGCCCACCGCGCGCTGTTCCGCAAGGGCGCGGCCGAGAAAGGCATCGACGAGGCCAAGGCCGACGAAGTCTTCGACCTGATGGAGAAGTTCGCGGGCTACGGCTTCAACAAGTCGCACGCCGCTGCCTACTCGCTGCTGGCCTATCACACGGCCTGGCTCAAGGTGCATTTCTCGGCCGAGTTCTTCGCCGCGAACATGACCATCGAAATGGACAACACCGACAAGATCAAGGTGTTGCTGAACGACGCCAAGCTCTTCGGCATCGACTTCGAGCCGCCCAATGTGAACAAGGGCGTCTACCGGTTCGAGCCGATGCCCGACGACGAAGGGCCACTCCCGCGTCGCCCGGACGCCCCCGCAGGGGGCAGCGACCCGCAAGGCGCGCGCGGGGGGGCCAAGCGCATCAAGCGCATCAACTACGGCCTGGGCGCCATCAAGGGTACGGGGCAGGGCGCCATCGAGGCCATCGTCCGCGCGCGCAGCGAGGGCGGCGAGTTCAAGAGCTTCTTCGATTTCTGTGCCCGCGTGGATCGCAAGAGCGTCAACAAGCGCGTGGTGGAGGCTCTGATTAAGGCCGGTGCCTTCGACAGCATCGAGCCGGAGCGCTCGCGCCTGCTCGCCAGTGTGGCCCTGGGCTACACCTTCGCCGACAAGCTCGAGCAGGACGCCGACCAGGGCGGTCTCTTCGATTTTGACGACTCGCATGCGAGCTCCTCGGCCGAGCCGCCACTCGAAGCCGCCGAGCCCTGGACCATCAAGGAGCGGCTCTCGCTCGAGAAGACCGCCATCGGCTTTTACCTGTCGGGACATCTCTTCGACCATGGCGGCGACGAGGTCCGCCGCATGGTCAAGCGCCGCGTCGTGGACCTCTCCGACAGCCGCGAGCCCCTGCTCGTGGCCGGCATCGTCGGCGACCTGCGCGTCATCAACGGCCAGCGCGGCCGCGTCGCCATCTTCAAGCTCGACGACAAGACGGCCGCCATCGAGGCCGTGGTCAACGAGGAGCTGTTGAACCAGCACAAGGATTCACTCAAAGACGACGAGCTGCTGATCGTCTCCGGCAAGGTTCGGGACGATCGCTTCTCCGGTGGCTTGCGCCTGACCGTCGAGGCGATCTGGGACCTGCCGGCCGCGCGCGCCCGCTTCGGTCGCTGCTTCGAGGCGAAGGTCAACGGCAAGCTGCCACCTCTGCTCGAGGTCGTCCGGCAATGGCCAGCCCGTTCGGTGGAGACGGAAGAGGGCGCCACCTTGCGCCAGGGCCTGCGCATCGAGACGGCGCACCGCCTGGAAGGTCGCGCCGAGTTCCGCCTCCAACTCGGCGAGGACAGCCGGTTCTGGCCCAGCGACGAGGCGCTCGAGCGTCTCGCGGGCCTCGGCCAGATCATTTTTGAGGGCGGCGGCTAATTCCCGTTTTTGGCGCATATGCCACGCCGCGGTGATCCGCACGCCCCGCCATTCGGCGATGATCTGCCGATGAGCAGCGTGCTGGACAGCCCCTCCACGGAACCCTCCACCGGTCTGATCCTGACCGGCGGCGGCGCGCGCGCGGCCTACCAGGTCGGGGTGCTGGCCGCAGTCGCGCAGTTGCGGCGTGATGCGGGCCAGATCGGCGGCAATCCCTTCCCCGTCATCGCCGGTACCTCGGCCGGCGCCATCAACGCCTCCACGTTGGCGTGCCAGTCCGACGATTTCGATGCTGCCGTCGACGGCCTCGTCTACATCTGGCAGAACATCCACGTGGACCAGGTCTATGATGCCGATGCCTTCGGCGTGGTCCGCACCGGCGCGCGCTGGCTGACCATGATGAGTATCGGCTGGGCGATCGCGCGCTGGCGCCGCTCACGGCCCAATAGCTTGCTGGACAACCGGCCGCTCGGTGAGCTGCTGCGGCGCTGGGTGCGCCTGGAGCGGCTGGAGCGCATGCTCGAGGCCGGCCACATGCAGGCGCTGGCGATCAGCGGCTCCAGCTACACCTCGGGCCAGCACGTCACCTTCTATCAGACGCAGCGCGACATTGCGCCCTGGCAGCGTTCGCAGCGCATTGCCCAGCGCACGCAGATCAGCGTCGAACATCTGCTTGCCTCCTCGGCCATTCCCTTCATCTTTCCTGCCGAGCAGCTCGACCTTGACGGCCAACCCGAGTGGTTCGGCGACGGGTCGATGCGCCAGAGCGCGCCGATCTCGCCGGCCGTGCACCTGGGCGCAGAGCGCATCCTCGTGATCGGCGCTGGCCGCATGCACGAGCCGCCTGGGCGGCGCAATGTCCAGGTCACCGGTCACCCGACCATGGCCCAGATCGCCGGCCATGCGCTGTCCAACATCTTTCTGGACGCGCTGGCCGTCGACGTGGAGCGGCTGCAGCGCATCAACTCAACGCTTTCCATCCTCACGCCGGAGCAGCGCGGCAGCACAGCGCTGCGGCCCATCGAGGTGCTCGTCATCGCTCCGAGCCGCCGCCTCGACGACCTCGCCGCCGAACATCAGGGCAGCCTGCCTGCGCCCGTACGCGCGATGCTTCGTGGTGCGGGCGTGAGTGGCGAAGGCAAGGCCGCCAGTGGTTCGGCGCTCGCGAGCTACCTGCTCTTCGAGCCCTCATTCACGGTCGAGCTGATCAACCTGGGCATGAGCGACACGCTCGCGCGCCGCGCCGAAGTACAGCGCTTCTTCGGCTGGCCCGCGCAGGCGCCCTGCGCCGACCCGACGTCCCTGCGCAGGCGCAAGGCCGGCTTCGCACAAGAGGCCGCTCCGGCCTGAACCTCAGCGCCCAGGCAGCCGCGCCTCGGAGAGCAGGGCGCCGCCGTCGCGATTCGCAAGTTCGCAAGTTCGCAAGTTCGCGAGCGTGAGGCTGGCGGCCACCCATCGGCACAGGTCGCGAGCAATGAACAGGCATAGGCCCGTGACGCCGCTCGCACGGTTGCCCGAGGACTCGCCACGATAGAAGGGCTGGAAGACTTTCTCCAGCTGCTCGGCCGCCAGGCACGGGCCGCGGTCGGCGATGCGCAGTACGACGGCGCGCAGTACAACGGCCCGGGCTTCGCCCCGGGACCCGATCCCCACCTCGCACCCATAGCGCAGCGCATTGCCCACGAGGTTCGCGACTGTGCGGCGCAGCGCCGCCTTTGCGCAGCCAGCGACGGTGCGGCCTTGCAACGCAGCCGCGGGCCCTGCTCGATCCAGTCGTCGGCCAGGGCCTCGACCATAGCGGCGACGTCGATCACGCGCTAGGGCTCACTATCGACGCCGCGGAACGGGCGCTCGGCCGACGGCTCTGGGCGCGCACAGATGCCAACGACCAACGCCAGCAGCGGAGGCGCACCTATTCGCCATGCTGGGCGCGGACCATGGCGGCATAGGCACCGTCGCGCGCGATCAGTTCGGCGTGCGAGCCGGTCTCCACCCGCTTGCCGTCGCGCAGCACGTGGATGACGTCAGCGCCGCGGATCGTGGAGAGCCGGTGGGCGATGACGATGAGCGTCTTGCGGCCCTGCCAGGCTTCGAGCGCCTGCTGCACGGCTCGCTCGCTCTCCGTGTCCAGGGCCGAGGTGGCTTCGTCAAAGACCCAGATCGGCGCGTCCTTGTACAGCGCCCGCGCGATGGCCAGACGCTGGCGCTGGCCGCCGGAGAGCTTGCTGCCGTTGGCACCGACGGGCGTGTCCACGCCCTGCGGCAGGGTCTGGACGAAGTCCCAGAGGTGGGCGGCCCGCAGCGCCTGCTCCAGCCGCGCCGCATCGAGCGGCTGGCCGTAGGCGATGTTGGCGGCCACAGAGGTATCGAAGAGCACGATGTCTTGAGAGACGACCGCGAACTGGCGGCGCAGGTTGGCTTTGCGGAGCTCGCCGATGTCTTCGCCGTCGATGCGGATTTGGCCGCTTGTCGGCGCGCCGAAGGCCAGCAGCAGGTGGACGATCGAGCTCTTTCCCGCGCCCGACGATCCGACCAGGGCCGTGGTCTGTCCAGCCTTGAAGACGAGCGAAAGCCCGTTCAGCGCGGGACGATCGGCCTCCGGGTAGCGCAGTACCACGTCGTCGAGCGTGATCTCGCCGCGGCAGTCCTTGAGCTCGCGGGTGCCGGTGTCGGGCTCAGAAGGCGTGTCCATCATCGTCAGGCAGCCGCGCGCGATGACCAGTGCATTGGTGATGGGCTGGGCCAGGTCCGAGAGATGACGCAGGCGCGAGGTGAGCAACAGCAGTGCGGTGACGAAGGCGGCGAACTCGCCCACGCCCGTGCCGTTGCGGCGCGACTGGTAGAGCGCCAGGGCCACGATCAGCGAGAGCCCGATGCTGGCGATCAGCTGCGAGAGCGGCTGCGTCATCGCGCCGGCTGCGGCGGTCTTGAGGCCGCTCTGTTGGACCTCCTTGGCGCGCTTTGCGAATTCATTGCGCTCGTGCTCGGCGGCATCGAAGCTGCGTACCACGCGCCAGGCGCGGGTCACGTCGTCCACCTTGTTGACGAGAGAGAGCTGGGCGTCATAGGTGCGGGTGCCCATCTGGCGCACGCGGTGGTTGACCTTGCGCACCACCCAGGCCATCAGCGGCGTGGTGACCAGCGACAGCAGCGTGAGCTTCCAGTTCAGCCAGAACAGATTGGCGACCATGGCCAGGGCCGGCAGGCCGTCGCGCAGCACGTTGATCAGTGTGTTGCCCAGCAGGGTCAGAATCTGCTGCGGATCGTTGACGACCTTGGTCACAGCCGTGCCAGGTTGCAGGCTCGTGAAGGTGCGGGCGTCCGCGCGCAGCAGTGCATCGAGCAATGCGGCGCGGAAGTCCATGACCGAACGCGAGAGCGTCCAATTGAACATGTACTGACCGAGGAAGCTGCACAGGCCACGCACGAAGAACAGCCCAATCAGGATGGCCGGCACCCAGTAGATTGGGAAGGATCCTGCATCAAAGCCCGTGCCGAAGAGCTTGCTGATGATCCAGGGGATCACGGGTTCGGTGGCGGCAGCGCCCAGGTAGGCGAGCAGGGTGAGGCCCAGGCCGGCGCGGTAGGGCTTGACGTAGACGGCCAGCCGGCGCGCGATCGTCGTGAGGTCCTGTTCAGGGGCGGTCATGGGCGGCGATTGTCGTGCATTCGCAGCCGGGGGCCGCCGAGGGCTGGTGTAGGATCTTTCGCCAACTTTTGCCGCCTTTCGAGGCGACACCGGCCCGCGTCCCGACATCCTCTCCCGCTCTTGATGAACTCCCTCTTTCTCCAGAATCTCGCAGAACACGACGCCCTGATGGCCGCCTTGCCGGCGCTCGACGAAGCCGTGGCCGCGGCCGGCCGCCAGTTGGCGGGGCTGCTCAAGGGCGGCGGCAAGCTGATGTTCTGCGGCAACGGTGGCTCGGCGGCGGACAGCCAACACCTGGCGTCAGAGCTGACCGGTCGCTTCATCAAGGACCGTCGACCACTCGCTGGCCTGGCCCTGAACACCGACACCTCGGCGCTGACTTGCATCGGCAACGACTACTCCTTTGACGAGGTTTTCGCGCGCCAGGTGGCCGGCCTCGGCCGCGCCGGCGACGGGCTCATCGCGATCTCCACCTCCGGTAATTCGCGCAACGTACTGCGCGCCGTCGCCGCGGCGCGCGAGGTCGGCATCTGGACGCTGGGCCTGCTTGGCCGCGACGGCGGCCAACTGCGCGAGGCCTGCGACGCGGCCATCGTGGTGCCGAGCCAGGTCACCGCGCGGATCCAGGAAGCGCACATTCTGATCGGCCACACCCTGTGCGGCCTGATCGAGTCGGAACTGGGTGTGGGGCAATGAGCGCGGGCCTGCCGTCGCCCGCCGCGCTGGCGGGCTGCCGGATCCTCGTTGTCGGTGACGTGATGCTCGACCGCTACTGGTACGGCGCCGTCGAGCGCATCTCGCCCGAGGCGCCCGTGCCGGTAGTGCGGGTTGAACGCGAGGAGGAGCGCCTTGGCGGCGCTGCCAACGTGGCGCTCAACGTCAAGACCCTGGGCGCACGAGCCACGCTGCTGACGGTCGTCGGGGCCGATCACGCGGCCGACTCGCTCGGGCAGCTGCTCGCCCAGCGTGGCATCGAGGCCGTGCTGCGCACCGATCCGCAGCTCTCCACCATCGTGAAGCTGCGTGTGATCGGCCGCGCCCAGCAGCTGATCCGTGTGGACTTCGAGAACGAGCCCGACCACGAGGTGTTGGGCCAGATGGTCGACGCGTTCGCCGAGCAGCTGCCGGTGCACGAGGTCGTGCTGTTTTCCGACTACGGCAAGGGAGGCCTTGCCCACATCCCGCGCATGATCGAGCTGGCTCGTGCGGCGGGCAAGCCGGTGCTGATCGACCCCAAGGGCAGCGACTACAGGCGGTACGCCGGGGCCAGCATCATCACGCCCAATCGCGGCGAGCTGGCGCAGGTGATCGGCCACTGGCGCAACGAGGACGATCTGGCCGAGCGCGTTGCCGCTCTTCGGGCGCAAATCGACATCGGTTCGGTGCTGCTGACGCGTTCCGAGGAGGGCATGACCCTGTTTGGCCCAGAGGGCACCGTGCACGAGCCGGCGCGCGCGCGCGAAGTCTTCGACGTCACCGGCGCCGGCGATACGGTGATCGCGACGCTGGCCGCTCTGATGGCCGCCGGTGTTCCGCTCGATGCGGCGATGCGCCTGGCGAACAAGGCCGGTGGCATTGTCGTAGGCAAGTTCGGCACGGCCACCGTCAGCTACGAGGAACTGGCAGCATGACAACGCTCGGCTGGGCGCTCGAGGACAAGCTGATCGACGCCGCCGCGTTGGACGACCCGACGCTGGCGCAGCGCCTGGCGGCGCTGCCGCGGCCCCTGGTGTTCACCAACGGCGTGTTCGACGTGCTGCATCGCGGCCACGTTGCCTACCTGCACGAGGCGCGCCGGCAAGGCGCCAGCCTCATCGTGGCCATCAACACCGACGCTTCGGCCCGTGGCCTGGGCAAGGGCGCAGACCGGCCGCTGAACCGCGAACTCGACCGTGCGCTGGTGCTCGCCGGGCTGGCCTGCGTCGACGCGGTGACGTTCTTCGACGAGCCCACACCCTGCGCCTTGCTGGCCCGCGTGCGTCCAGCGCTCTACGTCAAGGGCGGTGACTACGACATGGAGACGCTCGAGGAAACGCGCCTGGTGCGCTCCTGGGGCGGACAGGCTTTGGCGATTCCCTTCGTGGCTGGGTATTCGACGACGGCGCTGGTCCAGCGCATCCGCGCGCAGGGCCGCTGACGATGGGCCGTCCTGCCGCGTTTCTGGACCGCGATGGCGTCGTCAACATCGATCACGGCTACGTGTATCGCTGGGAAGATTTCAGCTTGGTGCCCGGCGCCGTCGACGCGATGCGCCGTCTGCAGGCCTCGGGTTATGCGCTCGTCATCGTCACGAACCAATCAGGTATTGCTCGCGGCTACTACGACGAGACAGCGCTGCAAGGCTTGCACGAGACCCTGCGCGAGCATTTGGCGGAGCAGGGAGTGACCCTGGCCGCCATTGAATACTGCCCGCACCTGCCCGGCGCCACGCTGGCCCGCTACGCGCTCGATTGCGATTGCCGCAAGCCGGCGCCCGGCATGATCCTGCGCGCCGCCCAGGCGCTGCGGCTCGACCTCGCCGGCTCGCTGCTCTTTGGTGACAAGCCGTCGGACATCGAGGCCGGCCGGCGCGCCGGCGTCGGCCGTTGCGTGCTCCTGGCCACCAATGGTGAGCCGGGCGGTCAAGCCGTGGACTACCGCAACCTGCCGCAGGCGCTGGACGCGCTGGGTATCGCGCCCCTTGCGCACCCGGGATGAAGCCGCCCGTCTTCGCGATCGAGGCGACCAACCTGACCGACGCGCAGGCGACCGGCATCGGCCGCTACACGTCCCAGCTGATCCAGGCCCTGTCGGCGCTTGAGCAGCCTGCGGCACAGGACTTCGAGCTGCTGCAGATGTGCAAGCGTTCGCGCTGGAAGCTGCGCGAGCGCCTGGCCCAGGGACCGCGGCTAGCAAGCGGCTACTGGTGGGGTCCGGTATGGCCGTTGCCCCGACCGCCGGTGGCGCTGCTGCACGTACCCGATGAGCGGGAGCCGCCCTGGCGCGTGCCCGTGGTGGCCACGGTCCACGATCTCTACGCCGCACTGAACATCAACTACACCGACGAAAAGAAGCGCCAGCGCAAGCTGCGCCACTACGAGCACTTGCGCGACCGATGCGCGCGCCTGGTCTGCGTCAGCGAGAACACGCGGCAGGATTTTCTGCGTCTGGTCGGCGGCGATCCGGCGCGGCTCAAGGTCGTGCATCCGGGCGTGTCGCCGCTGTTCCGGCCGCATGCCCAGGAAGAGACCGAGGCCGTGCGCGCGCGCCACGGCTTGCAGGGCCCCTATTTGCTCTTCATCGGGGCCACGGCCAACAAGAACCTCATCCGGGTGGTCGAGGCCTTCGCGGCGGGACGCTATGGACGGGACTTCACCTTGGCGGTCTGCGGCGAGCACAGCGGGGCCTCACGCCAGGCGCTGACCGAACGTGTGGCTGCGCTGGGGCTAGCTTCCAGCGTGCGCTTCATCGGATTTGCCAGCGAAGCGGACCTGCCTGCGCTCTACGCCGCTGCCGCGGCCTACCTCTTCCCTTCGCTGTACGAGGGCTACGGCCTGCCCATCCTGGAGGCCATGGCCAGCGGCACGCCGGTGTTGACGAGTGATCGCGGCAGCTGCCCGGAGGCGGCCGCGGGCCATGCGGTGATCGCCGACCCTGAAGACGTGGACGCGCTGGCAGCCGGCATTGCGGCCGCTGTCTCCATGCCCGAAGCGTCCCGCGCGGCGGCACGGGCCTATGCGCGCACGCGCAGCTGGGCCGAAACCGCGCGCGGCACTCTCGCCGTCTGGCGAGAGGTGCTGGCGGAGTCCTCGTAAGGTTCGCCCGTGCAGACCATGCGAGCTGCGCCACTGCGGCGAGCATCGGCGGGCTGACTGGAGCGAACGATGTTCCGCTCAGCGCAAACCTTGACCCCGGGGCGACCTCTGATGTCGTCCGCCCCACCTTCGAACGCCAGCCACGCCAGCCACGCCAGCCACGCCAGCCACGCTAGTTGCCGCCGAGGAATTGGCCGTTCGCCACGGTGTACCCAGCCTCGGGCTGGGCATCGACTCTTGCGATGCGGCGGCCATCACCCCGGCACTGGCGCAAACCCGCGCCACTTTGCTGCCCATCGCCGATGCAAACTTGGGCGTGTTCGAACGCCGCATCCTGCTGGGCCGCTTGGGGCTGCCGGAGGGAATCGCCCGTGTGGTGCGCTTACCGCTATCGGAGGAGGCCGGCTACACGAACCCTGGCGTGCTGGCGGTGGCAAGATCTCGTCGCAACGTCTTTGAACGCGCGGTCACTGACCGCCCAGCAAGCGCGCTTCGACGTCGGCGGCGCTGATGTCGGACAGGCTGGCGGCCTGCAGCATGTGCAGCCTCTCGGGGTCGTGCGTCAGCGGCGGGCGCGGCCCCAGCACGACGAAGGCCGGCGTGCCGACCGCGGCGGCGATGTTGACCACGCCGGTATCGTTGCCGCTGCAGGTCTTGGCCAGCGACAGCGCCGCCACGGTCTGCGCTACCGTGCCGTCGGTGATGGCCATGACGCGATCGCGCAGGCCCGGCTCGATGCGCGCCAGAATTGCCCGGGCCAAGGTTGCCTCGGCCGGCCCGCCAAGCATCAGTACGCCGTGACCGCGGGTGGCCAGGCGGTTCGCCAACTCGACGAAGCGGTCTTCGCCCCATTGCTTGAAGGGCTCCGAGGCGCCGATTGCGAAAGCGTGCAGCGGCTGTGGCAGCGCCACCAAGCGCTCGCGCATCTGCGCCAGCGCGTCGGGGCGCACGCTGATGCGCGGCACGATGGGGCCTTCGCAAAAGCCCTGAGCGATGGCGAAGCGCGTCGCCTCGTGAAAGCCCGCCACCTCTGGGCCCCTATAGCGCTGGGTCCAGGGCGATCGGGTCAGTATCAGGCGCTGCAGCCAAGTGGCGCCGAAGCCCAGCCGCGTGCGGATGCCGGCACGCCAGCAGACGATCACGGCGCGCCCCGGGTGGTCAGAGAACAGCACCATGCGGTCGAGCTGCTTGGGCGCAAGTTCGGCGCCGAGTCGGAGCAGGCCGAACAGGCCGCTGTGGCGTCCGCGGCGGCGCACGTCCTGGCGTGGGCGGCGGTCGAAATCGACGACCTCGCGCACCCAGGGCTCGTGGCCGAGCAACTCGCGCGCCATGGCGCTAGGCGCCGCGATGACGGTGACGAGGCCGTCCTGGCTCTGTTCGGCCACGCGGCGGAAGTACTGGGCATGCCAGACCAGGTCGCCCATGCCGCACAGCTGCAACTGGACTGCGGTGCGAGGGCGGGTGTCGGTCGGCGCTACGGTGGATTTCGGATCCATGCTCATGCGGAGTTGGCCATCGCCGGCTGGGCATGGGCCGTCAGCGCCAACCGGGCGACGTCGCGGGGCTGGATGGCGTCCAGGCGAGGCGCGGTGACCATGTGCAAGGTCTGCGGATCGTGATCGAGGGGCGGGCGTGGGCCCAGCAGCACCCAGGTCTGGGTTCCGACCGCCGCGGCAATATTGGCGGCACCGGTGTCGTTGCCCACGCAGGTCTGGACCAGGGACATCGTCGCCACGGTGTCAGCCACGGTGCCGTCGGTCACGATCATGACCTGCGGACGCAGTGCCGGCTCGATGCGCTGCACGATGGTCTGCGCCATCGAGTGCTCGGCAGGCCCGCCGATCAGCAGCACGCCATGGCCAGCACTGGCGAGTTCAGAGGCCAAGGCTGCGAAGTTGTCGCTACCCCACTGCTTGTAGGGCTCGGAAGAACCGATGCACAGGGCATGCAGCGGCCGCGGCATGTCTTTGAGCCGCGCGCGCACGCGCTCCAGCGCTTCCGGCCGGACGATGAGGCTGGGCAGGATCGGCGCGTCGCACCAGCCCTGGGCCATGGCGAAGGCGGTCGCGTCCTTGTAGGCGCTCACCGCGGGGCCCTTGTAGCGCGCGATCCAGGGGCCGTGACTCAGCAGGCGACGCTGCAACCAGCTGGTACCGTAGCCGAGTCGCTCCGGGATCCCAGCCACGACGGCGACGAGCGTCCGGTTGGTGTGGTTGGTGAACAGCACGATACGGTCGAAACCCTGGGTGCGCAGCTCCCGGCCCATGCGCCACAGGCCGAGCACGCCGCGGTGGCGGCCCTGGCGAGCTTCGTGGCGGCGCGGGTGGCGGTCGAAGTCGATGATTGCGCGCACCCAAGGCTCGTGACCAAGCAGTTGCGGCGCGAAGGTGGTCGGCGAGGCAATCAGGGTCAGTTGGCCGTCACGACTGGTCTGTGCGACACGGCGGAAGTACGGCACATGCCAGACGAGATCGCCCATGCCGACCCATTGAAACAGCACGGCGGTACGAGGGCGGGTGTCTGGGCGCGGCTGGGGAGGGGCGGAGGCGGTCGGCGGCATCGTGGCGAGGGTCTGAGCGCGGGATTCTAGGTGGCCGCATCGAGAGAATCGGCTCCGATCCTTGCTGGATAATTTCCCGATGGATTCAAGAATCGTGGAAATGCCCGTCGACGCCTGGGCGCAGGTGGAGTGCCGGCCTGAATGGATCTCGGCCCTGGAAGCCGGCAAGGTGTTGTACTTTCCTCACTTGGGCTTCCAGCCGCGCGAGGAAGAGAAGCACCTCTTCACGCCCGCGATCCGCGACCCAAAGTCGCGCAACATCAGCCTCAACGCCGACGGCCGCCTGGCTGGCGCGCTGGGAGACGCCCAGACGCAGACCCTGCTGGCCGGCATGGTCGGGCGCTTTCGCGAGCAGGCGCTTGAGCTGATTCACGGCCTGCTGCCGCGCTACACCGAGGCGCTGCGTGTCGCGCCGACGAGTTTTCGTCCCATGCAGGTCGAGTCGCGCGCACAGAGCTGGCGCGCTGACGATCGCCGCCTGCATGTGGACGCCTTCCCCTCGCGGCCCAACTACGGCGAGCGCATCCTGCGCGTGTTCGCCAACGTCAATCCGCATGGGCAGCCGCGAGTGTGGCGCGTGGGCGAGTCCTTCGAGACGATCGCCCAGCGCTTCGTCCCGCGTGCCAAGCCCTACTCAGCCTGGCAGGCCAAGGCCCTGCAGGCCCTGCACGTGACCAAGTCGCTGCGCAGCGAGTACGACCACCTGATGCTGCAGCTGCACGATGGCATGAAGCGCGACCTGGACTACCAGCGCGACTGCGAGCAGCTCACCATGCCCTTCGCGGCCGGCTCGGTCTGGGTCTGCTTCTCAGACCAGACGGCGCATGCCGTGATGTCGGGGCAGTACATGATGGAGCAGACCCTGCACCTGCCCGCTGCGAGGCAGTACGACCCGGCGGCCAGCCCGCTGGGCATTCTTCAGAAACTCACGGGGCGCGAGCTGGTCTGAGGCTCACTCTTTCCAGTGGTCGGCGATCCAGGGGGCCGGACGCATCTTGCGCCAGGCGCTGTTGGAGTTGCCCACGAGCGCATCGGGCGGATTGGCCACGCCGTGGAAGATCAGGATGCGCGCGCCCTGTGGAATGACCGGGTCCTTGAGGTAGCTCGTGGGCCAGATCGGCACGCAGTGGTACTTCCAGCTGGCGCACCAGCGGTCGTCCCAGTACTGCAGCAGGCCCTGCTTGTGCAGTTCGTCGGAGAGATAGGCCTGCTCGTTGCGGAACTCGCGTCGCAGGGCCTCGTGCTCGCGGCGGAACTTGTTCAACACATCGGCATGGGCGCCGAGCTCGAAGCGATAGACCGAGGAGTTACCGGTGACGCGCCAGGGGCGCTTCCAGTCGTGGATGATGAGGAACTTGCCCGGCACCTCGAAGAAGGGCGTGATGTCGTCGACGATGACGACGTCCAGGTCCAGGAAAAGCGCCGTGCCCTTGAGTCCGTAGAGGTCGGCCTCGAAGGTGGTGAGCTTTTTCCAGGCGCCGTCGCGCTTGGCCTCGGCGATCTTCATCTCGGGGATCGGGAAGCACTCGACCTCGGAGCGAATGCCCTCGGTGCGGTCGGTCAGGCAAACGAATCGGAATTCGCCCTTCAGATGCCGGCGCACCATGGCGTAGAGCCGATTCACGTACTCGGGGCCGTACTTGGTGCCCCACTTCATGCACAGGATGTGGCGGTCAGAGCTCTTCGACATGGCGAGGGGGATAGGTGTCCCAGTTAAGGCAGCCGGGGCATTGCCAGAAATAGTGGGTGGCCTCAAAGCCGCAGGCGGCGCAGCGGTAGCGCGTGAGCGGGCGGGCAACGCGGTCCAGGGCCGAGGAGATCAGGCCGGCCTCGTCGTCGCTGAGCTGGGCCTTGACTTCGCTCTGCTTGATCAGCAGCCGCGCCGCGGTGAGCGTCGGGTGATCGCGCAGCAGGCGCACGAGGCGCTGGCGCTGCAGGCCTGAATCGGGTTCCAGCTCGGCCAGGGCCAGGAGCAGGGCCATGCCGGAATGCCGCTCGAAATGGGCGGACAGCAGGCCCAGCGCTTGGGCCGACTGGCCGGCTGCCTTGGCCGCCTGCGCGTACTCACCGGCCACGAGCTGGAACGACTCGGGGTTCTGGGTCAGCAATTCGACGAAAGTGGCGGCGGCGTCCGCGGGCTTGCCCTGGCGTGCCTGCATGCGGCCGATCTGCACATAGGCGCGGGCCGATTGCGGCGAGACGGCACGCGCCTCCTGGAGCAGCGCCAGGCCTTCGGCATCTTGCTGGCGGGCCTGGGCTTCGAGCGCCAGCTCGCACAAGTAATGGGCAATGCGGCCAGCATAGGAGCCGCTGCCGCTTTTTTCGAGTTCGCGCGCCACGTCTGCGGCCTTGCGCCAGTCGCGCGAACGCTCGTAGAGTGAGAGCAGGGCTTGTCGGGCCTCGTGCTCGAAGGCCGTGCCCATGAGGGCCGAGAAGGCCTCTTCCGCGCGGTCGAAGATGCCTGCCTTGAAGAAGTCCTGCGCCAGAGCGTGCTGGGCGCGGTCACGCTCGGTCGCGGGCAGGTCGCCGCGGGAGACCAGGTGCTGGTGCACGCGCACGGCGCGCTCATACTCGCCGCGGCGACGGAAGAGGTTGCCCAGGGCGAAGTGCAGCTCGGAGGTGTCGGGGTCTGCCTGGACCGCCTCGATGAAGGCATCGATGGCCTTGTCCTGCTGCTCGTTGAGCAGGAGGTTCAGGCCCTTGAAATAGGCCTTGGGCGCGTCGCGCTGCTCACGCTTCCACTGGCGCGTGTCAAGCTTGGACCCCAGCCAGCCAAGGAAGAAGGCCGCCGGGACGATGAAGAGCAGCCACTTGAGATCAAATTCCATCGATGGGCGCCATGGGCTCGGGAGTGGGAGCGGGTTCGCTCTTGTGGCGGGTCGCGGCGCGGCGATGCTTCCACCAGGCTGGCACCATGGCCAGCACGCCCAGGGCGCAGCCGATGCCGAAGGCGGCCAGCACGATGATGACCAGCGGCGAACGCCATTCGTAGCCGAAAAACCAGTGCACGACCACGTCGTGGCTGTTGTTCAGCGCGAAGGCAAACAGGGTGAAAAAGAGAAAGCCGCGTAGGAACCAGACCAGGATGCGCATCCGCGCATTCTCAACGATTTAGGCGCTCGCCTTGTCGTCGTCCTTGTCGGCATCCACGGCCTCGCGCAGGGCCTTGCCCGGCTTGAAGTGGGGCACGAGCTTCTCGGGAATGGGCACCTGAGCGCCGCTGCGCGGATTTCGGCCCATGCGGGGCGGGCGGCGGTTGATCGAGAAGCTGCCGAAGCCACGGATCTCGATGCGGTGGCCGCGGGCCAGGGCGTCGCTCATGGCGTCGAGAATCGTCTTGACGGCGAACTCGGTGTCGCGCTGCGTCAACTGGCCGAAGCGGTCGGCAAGGAGGGCGACAAGGTCGGAGCGGGTCATGACGATGAGGGAATTCGTTGGCGAGGGAGCGAAACAGGCCCGCCGAGCGAGCCTGTTTTCAGTGTTCATCGGAGCCTAGCAGAGCCCCGATGTGGACAACTCGGTGTTTACCGCGACCCTGGCACGGCGAGCCGTGCCAAGGGTGCGCAGTTCGACCGATTTAGTTGTTGTTGTTGTCCAGCTTGGCGCGCAGCAGAGCGCCCAGGCTCGTCGTGCCGGCGTTCTCACGCTCGTTGGACGAAGACAGGCGCTGCATGGCTTCTTGCTGGTCGGCGTTGTCCTTGGCCTTGATGGAGAGCTGGATGTTGCGGGTCTTGCGATCGATGTTCACGATCACAGCCGTCACTTCGTCGCCTTCCTTCAGCACGTTGCGGGCGTCTTCCACGCGGTCGCGGGAGATTTCCGAAGCGCGCAGGTAGCCCATGACGTCGTCGGCCAGCTCGATCTCGGCGCCGCGCGGGTCGACGGTCTTGACCTTGCCGGTCACGCTCATGCCGCGGTCATTGACCGAGGTGTAAGAGGTGAACGGGTCGCTGTCCAGCTGCTTGATGCCCAGCGAGATGCGCTCGCGCTCGACGTCCACGGCCAGCACAACGGCCTCGACTTCCTGGCCCTTCTTGAAGTTGCGCACGGCGGTTTCGCCGGGCTCGTTCCAGGACAGGTCGGACAGGTGCACCAGGCCGTCGATGCCTTGGGCCAGGCCCACGAACACGCCGAAGTCGGTGATCGACTTGACCGGGCCCTTGACCTTGTCGCCGCGCTTGACGTTCTCGGCGAACTCTTCCCACGGGTTGGCCTTGCACTGCTTCATGCCCAGGCTGATGCGGCGCTTGTCTTCGTCGATCTCGAGGACCATGACTTCGACTTCGTCGCCCAGAGAGACGATCTTGGACGGAGCAACGTTCTTGTTGGTCCAGTCCATTTCCGAGACGTGCACCAGGCCTTCGATGCCCGGCTCGATCTCGACGAACGCGCCGTAGTCGGCGATGTTCGTGACCTTGCCGAACAGGCGCGTGCCGGTCGGGTAGCGGCGGGCCACGCCGAACCACGGGTCGTCGCCCAGCTGCTTCAGGCCCAGCGAGACGCGGTTCTTCTCGGCGTCGAACTTCAGGACCTTGGCGGTCAGTTCCTGGCCGACCTGAACGACTTCGCTCGGGTGGCGGACACGGCGCCATGCCATGTCGGTGATGTGCAGCAGGCCGTCGATGCCGCCGAGGTCAACGAACGCACCGTATTCGGTGATGTTCTTGACCACGCCGTTGACGATGGCGCCTTCGGACAGCGTCTCGAGCAGCTTGGCGCGCTCTTCGCCCATCGAGGCCTCGACCACGGCACGGCGCGACAGCACGACGTTGTTGCGCTTGCGGTCGAGCTTGATGACCTTGAATTCCATGGTCTTGCCCTCGAACGGGCTCATGTCCTTGACCGGACGCGTGTCAAGCAGGGAGCCCGGCAGGAAGGCGCGGATG
>JAFALK010000095.1 GCA_019234295.1 Roseateles sp. | reverse complement strand
CGTGCTGCCCTGCGGTCCGTTGCCTCCGAACCCGGCCGAGCTCGTCGAGCGGCCGGCCTTCGGCCTGCTGATGCAGCAGCTGACGAGCAAGTTCGATCATGTCGTAGTCGATACGCCCGCTGCCGAAATCGGCGTGGACTCCGCCGTAGTCGCGGCGCGCTGCGGATCTGCCGTGGTGGTGGCGCGCAAAAACGCCTCGCGCGTGACCGGCATGCAGGAACTGTTGGCCAGCCTGACCGGCAGCTCGGTGGAGATCGTGGGCGCGATCGTCAACGAATTCTGACGCTGCCGGAGCGGTGAGCACGATGTTGACGCGCAAGCCGGCCAATATCTGGCCCGAGGCCCTGGACCTCCCTGCGGCCTTGATGGTGCTGGCGGGTCTTTTGGGCTTGTACGGTCCGCGCTACGTGGAGCTGGCGCAAAGCGTCTGGCGCAGCGACGAGCAAGGGCACGGGCCCATCATCCTGGCAGTGTCCCTGTGGCTGCTGTACTCGGCCCGGCACAAGCTGGTCGATCTGCAGGGCCGGGCCGCTCCCGTGACGGGCTTTGCCCTGCTTTTGTGCGGCGGCGTGCTCTACGTGCTCGGCTATGCACTCGATATCTGGATTTTTCAGATAGGTTCGCAAGTCCCTGTGCTTGCCGCGCTGGTCCTTATCTGGCGCGGATGGAGAGGCTTGCGCCTGGTCTGGTTCGCGCTCTTTTTCTTGTGCTTTATGGTGCCCCTGCCGGAGGCTCTGGTCGCGGCGGTGACGGCGCCGCTGAAGTTGGCTGTGTCGGCTGTGGCGGGCTCGCTGCTATACCACGCGGGCTATCCCATCGGGCGCTCGGGCGTGATGTTGACCGTCGGGCCTTACCAACTGATGGTGGCAGACGCGTGTGCGGGACTGAACTCCATGTTCACGCTCGAAGCCCTGGGTATGCTTTACATGAACCTCATGCACTACACGTCGGTAAGCCGCAATCTGCTGCTGGCGCTGGCGTTGGTCCCTACCGCCTTTGTCGCCAACGTCTGCCGCGTCATGATTCTCGTGCTCGTGACCTATTACTTCGGCGACGAGGCTGGGCAGGGGTTTGTCCATGGTTTTGCAGGCATGGTGCTGTTCATGGTGGCTTTGATGCTGATGCTGGTCTACGATCGCATCCTCGGTTTCTTCTATGACAAGCCCAGGGGTGTCGCATCGTGATGCGCCGTCGCATCTACGCACTCGCAGTGGCGCTGATCCTGCTGAGCGCCACGGTGCTGGGCTACTGGGCGCGGCCGACCGATCGGCTCGCGGACCGGGAGGCCAAGCTCGAACTCGAGGCCGTATTTCCGAAGCAGATCGGTGAATGGCGGATCGACCCGAATCAGCCGGCGGCTATTGTTTCGCCGGACGTCCAGCAACTGCTCAACCAGCTCTACAGCCAGACCTTGAGCCGCAGCTACGTCAACGCCCAGGGCTATCGCATCATGTTGTCGGTGGCCTATGGCGGCGATCAGTCCAAGGCCACACGTGCTCACCGGCCCGACGTCTGCTACCCCGCCCAGGGCTTCCAGGTGCAGAGCAATGAAGACGCCGGCATGCGGCTGGGCAAGGGCACTCTGCCGATGCGCCACATGGTGGCCATGCTGGGGCCGCGCATCGAGCCCGTGAGCTTCTGGCTTGTGGTGGGCGACATCGTGGCCGTCTCCGCCCAGGAGCAGACCCGTGCGCAGTGGCACTACGGCCTGCGCAGGCTCGTCGCCGACGGCATGCTGGTGCGCGTCTCCAGTATTGACGGTGAGATCAATCGTGCCTACAAGATTCAAGAACAGTTCTTGCGGGAGATGTTCTTGGCCTTCGACCCGTCCTGGCGGCGGCGGGTGTTCGGCGCGGCAATCAGCGGCCAATAGATTCCAGCGTCACTATCCGTGAGAACCTCGCGATGAACCAGACTCCTAAAGTTGCCCTGATCACCGGCGTGACCGGTCAAGACGGCGCCTATCTCGCCGAGTTGCTGCTGAAAAAAGGCTACGAAGTCCACGGCATCAAGCGCCGCGCCTCGTCCTTCAACACCGACCGCATCGACCACCTCTACCAGGACCCGCACGT
>JAFALK010000094.1 GCA_019234295.1 Roseateles sp. | reverse complement strand
ACGGCGGAGTCCACGCCGATTTCGGCAGCGGGCGTATCGACTACGACATGATCGAACTTGCTCGTCAGCTGCTGCATCAGCAGGCCGAAGGCCGGCCGCTCGACGAGCTCGGCCGGGTTCGGAGGCAACGGACCGCAGGGCAGCACGAAGAGGCTGGGCACGCCTTCGACACGCTGGATCACCTGCGATTCCGCGCGGCCCGACAGAACGCTGGACAGGCCAGCCGAATTGCTGAGACCGAAGACCTCGTGCTGGCGAGCGTTACGCAGATCGGCGTCGACAAGCAGCGTGCGGCCACCGAGTTGAGCCAACGAAACAGCTAGATTGGCGGCGAAGAAGGTCTTGCCGTCACCGCTACCGGCGCTGATCACGGCCAGGGCCTTGCGCTGCTCCAAATTGGGGCTCGAGCGCATCGTGATCTGGCTGCGAATGGCCCGGAAGGCCTCGGCCTGGACCGAGAAGGGCTGATTCAGGGCCACGAGCTCTGGGTTGTCGTTGCGCTTGTCCGCCGCGGCCAGCGGATAGCGGAACTGCAGGGCCAACGCCGAGAGCACTTCATCCTCGCTGGCCAGGCCCAGGGCGATGGCGGCCTCGCCGAAGCGAACGCCCTTTTCCTTCTGGTGGGCGAGAACCTGCTCAACCTCTTGGGCCGTGAGGTTGCGGGCATCGCGAATGATGTCGCCGATGGAGCGGTCGGCGCCGGCTTCCTGCTTCATGCTGCTGCTCACCTTCAAGCTCCCTTTGTCGCGGTGCCGGACTGGCCGAGCAGACGCTTTTGCATCAACTGATTGGCATGGGTCGCGCGGAACAGACGCCGCGCATTTGGCGCGGGCATCACGCCCAGTACCGGCACGCCGATGGCCTGCACGACGTCGTCGGCGCTGCGCACGCGACGGTCGTTGAGTTCCAGCAGCAAAGCGGCGGCCACGCCCAGGAGCACACCGACGAAGACGCCCACGACCGTATTCAGGAACAACTGCGGCGACGACGGTTCCGTCGGCGGCACGGCCTGGGTCAGCTGCGAGACGTTGGTCTGCGTGGCTTGGCTTTCCAGGCTGCTCTGGTTAAGACGCTGGACGACGAGGTCGTAGTTGCGCTGGGCGTTCTCGGCATCTTGCACGAGCACCTGCCCTTCCTCGCGCACGGCCTTCATCTTCAGCACCTTGTCGCGCTGGGCTTCGAGGTTGGCGCGCAGTTCGCCGACACGCTGGGCGTTGATGCTGTTGGACACGCCGACCGAGGTCGTGACCTTCTTGGTCTCGGCATCGATCTTCTTCTTGAGCTCGGCGATATTGGCCTTGGATTCGATGACCGATGGGTGGGCCTCGCCATATCGGGCATTGAGCTCCTGCAGTTTGGCCTCGGTGCGGGCCAGGTCGGCCTGCAGGCCAGCCACCACCGGGTTGTTCAGCACTTCGGACATCTGACTGCCCGCCGTGCTGACCGCCTGCCTTTCGCGGCTGTTCGAATCTGCTTGCAGCGACTGCGCCGCCACGAGCTGCGTGGACAAGTCGTTCAAGCGGCTCGACTCGACGTCCAGTCGCTCATCGGTGGCAATGATGCCCTTGGCCTTTTGGAACTCGGACACCTTGCTCCGTGCCACGGCCAGAGCCTCGCGCGCCTCCTTAGAACGCGTCTCGAAATAGCTCGAATACTGCTTGGCCGGATCGGTACGCAGCTCGAGATTCACTTCCAGATAGGCCTGTACGAATGCGTTGGCCAGCGCCGCTGCAGAGCGCGGATTCGGTGCCTTGTAGGTGATGTTGATGACGTTGGATTCACGGCCGGGCTTGACGTCCATGCCGCGCGAGAACTGTGCGGCCAGCCATTGCTCGATGGAGCCTTCCTTGCCGCCCTCTTCCCACTGCTTGCGGATCTCGGGGTTCTCGGCCAGCTTGAGCAGCTTGACGACCTTGTAGGCCACGCGGTCGCTTTGGATCACGTCGATCTGCGTCTGCACGTAGCCGGGGCTCAGGGAACCGTTGAAGAACACAGCCGACAGGGGATCGGGCTTGGCGTCCAGCACGACGGAGGCCACCGCGGTGTACTTCTTGGGCAGCAGCAGACTGACAGCCAGCACGGCCACCAGGACGCCGACGAAGATCGACACACTGAGTTTCCAGCGCGCGCGCAGGATGGCAAAGAATTGGGTGATGGTCATCGGGAACTCCGCAAATCAGAACAGGCTCTCGCGCACATAGACCACGTCGCCGTCCTGCAGTGCGCCGTCCATGCCGAGCTGGACAGACTCGACCTTGCCGGCCGCGTTCTTGCGGTTGACGCGCACGCCCCGCTCGGTACCGCGCTGGGTCAGGCCGCCACCACTGGCCAGGGCCTGCATCACCGTCATGCCGCGTTCCAGCCGCATGGCGCCCGGGCGCTGCACCTCTCCGTAGATGTAGACCAGGGGCGAGCGATCGACCCAGAGCACGTCGCCGTTCAGGATGATCACGTCCTGCGCGCGACCGCCGGGGGCGAACAGCGAAGGAAGGTCAATCTCCACGCGATAGGGCTTGCCGTCGCGCGTGCCGCTGAGCACCACGACGTCGGCGCCCGTGGGCGCCGCACCACCGGCGTTGGCGAGCAGGTCGCTGACATGCATGTCGGTCACATCGATCGGATAGCGGCCCGGGCGATTGACCTGGCCCAGCACGCTGGCCTGGTTGCCCTTGACGGAGAGCATGGTGATCAGCACCTGCGGGTTCTTGACGTAATCGCCGCTGCGAAGCCCCGAGGCAATCAAGCTTTCGGCCGCCGAGATCGACAGGCCGCCGATCTTGACCGCGCCCAGCAGCGGGAAGGTGACCGTACCTGACTCGGAGACGCGGGTCTCCAGCGTCATGTCGGGGTTCTGGAACACCGTGATTCGGATCACGTCGCCACCGGACAGACGGTATTCGGGCGAAGTCGTCGTCGCGCCGGCCCCACCAGCGTCGGCCGCCTGTACTGCCGGCATGGCGCCGAGCACACCGACCAGAGCCAGCAAGGCCGGCAGCAGGCGCTTGTTCATTACTTCAGTCCCTTGCTGATCGCGTCGGTGTCCAGTGCGCTCGAAGCGGCGGGAACGGCCGTGGGCGCTACAGTGGGCGCGACAGAAGGCGCAGCAGCCGGTGCAGAAGCCGGTGCAGAAGCCGCGGTCGGCGCGAACTTGCCCACGTACTCGATCTTGGCGGCGTCGCGCATGGCCTTCATGTCCTTCTGGACAGCCTCGGTCTTGCGCTGGTTCCACAGGAACGCCTCGATGGCGGGACGCGCCTGCTCAGCCGACACGGGCTGGCTGCGCGAGCCCGCAAGGTACAGCGCCATGAGACCAGTCGGCGTACGGGTGACAAGCGAATCACCGTCCTTCAGGCGCGCGATCGCGTCGAGGCTGGCCAAGGGCAGTTGCTCAGCAGCACGAACGGCCTGGCTGCCCGCGAAACGGATCTGCTTGCTTTTCAGGTAGTCCACGAACTCATTGATGTTCTTGGCAGCATTGAGCTTGGCGCGGATTTCGTCGAACTGCTCGGGCGGGGCCTCGATGCCGATCTCCTGGAAGCTGTAGATGCGGCGCTCCTTGAACAGGGCGGGCTTCTCGTCGTAGTACTTGGCGATCTCTTCGGACGTGGGCTTGGCCACGCTTTCGCCGAGATGTTCGACATAAGCGCGCGCCAGGATCTCCTTCTTGGCCATCTCGAGCTGCTGCACCACGCGCGGGTCGCGGTCGAGCTTCTCGTCCTGGGCCTTGCTCACGGCCAGCTGTTGCTCGATCAGGCGCTCGAGCACCTGGTGACTGGCAGCCTCGGCCTGCTCGGGCTTGAGGCCCTGCTGGCGCTGCAGCACGAAGTTGATCTCGTGGACAGTGATCTCTTCCTTGTTGACCTTGGCCGCGGTCTGGGATGCCTTGTCCTTGTCGTCGCCACATCCGGCGAGCAGCAGGGCCAGCGTGGCCGCGGCGATCGAAGCGAGCTGGAAGCCCGTGGAAGTGACGATGGCACGCTGTTGCGTCGATGCGATGTTCATCTTTGGCAAGTCCTGTTGATGTCGATAGTGCGCTGCCGCCCGGCCCGCTCCATGCCCGGAATCGATTGCAAACAATGCTGTTGGCAACAATTCGCTCCTAGGGAGCGAGAGTGTAGCCGCCCGAGTTGTTTGCCCCGGCCCGCGGACACCGCAAGCAGGCCGAATTCCGGCCCTGTGACGGTGGGTGCATTTCGCACCGCAGCCTCTCAGACACCGCAGGCGTGCAATGGTTCCGCGTCGAGCCCCCGTGAGTCAGGGGCGGGAAAGCCCTTGGAGGAGCCTCACCTCAGCACTTGATGCCAACGTGGAGCGCGACGACGCCGGCGCTCAGGTTGTGCACGTCCACATGACCGAAGCCAGCCGTCTTCATCATGGCCTTGAGCTCGGCCTGGCCCGGATGCATACGAATGGACTCGGCCAGGTAGCGGTAGCTGTCGGCATCGCCGGCCACGAGCTTGCCGATCTGCGGCAAGACCTTGAAGGAGTACCAGTCGTAGGGCTTTTGCAGCGGGGCGGCAACCTTGGAGAACTCCAGCACCAGCAGCCGGCCACCCGGGCGCAACACCCGGCACATCTCGGCCAGGGCCTGGTCCTTGTGCGTCATGTTGCGAAGGCCGAAGGCCACGCTCACCAGATCAAAGCTGGCATCCTTGTAGGGCAGCTTCTCCGCATCACAGAGATTGGTCGGCAGGACCAGACCCTCGTCGAGCAGGCGGTTGCGGCCCTGGCGCAGCATCGCTTCGTTGATGTCGGTGTGCACCACCATGCCGGTCTCGCCGACCTTGCGCGCAAAGGCGCGCGCGAGGTCGCCCGTACCGCCGGCAATGTCCAGCACACGATCCCCGGGGCGCAGATTGGCCACGGCCACCGTGTAGGCCTTCCAGGCGCGATGCATGCCCATGGACATGAGATCGTTCATCACGTCATAGCGCGAGGCGACGGAATCAAACACGCCGCGCACGCGGCCGGCCTTCTGGGTTTCGTCGACGGTCTCGAAGCCGAAATGGGTGCTGCTCATGGGGGGCTTTCAGTGACTGCAATGGCCGCCGCTGTGGGCATGCGAGGCCATGGGCATGGGGTCGTCGCGGCCGCGGCCGGCCGCAGCGAGGCGCTGCTCGTAGGCCTGCCACAGCGCGGCCTGCTCGCTGCCGAGCTTGTATAGGTAATCCCAGGTGAAAAGGCCGCTGTCGTGGCCGTCGGAGAAGCGCGGGCGCACGGCGTAATGGCCGACGGGCTCGATCTCCTCAATCGACACCTGGCGCTTGCCCGTTTGCAGCACTTCCTGGCCCGGGCCGTGGCCCATGACCTCGGCCGAGGGGCTGTAGACCCGCATCAGCTCGAAGGGAATGCAAAAGCGCGCGCCATCGTCAAAGGCCAGCTCGAGCTGGCGCGACTGCTGGTGGACGGTGATCTCGATCGGCGTGGGCATACGCGCCAGTGTACGGGTACGCTCACACCAGCACGCGCTCGATGCCCCCTGCGTTGGCCCGGCTCACGTACTCGGGCATCCAGTTCTCTCCCAGGATGTGCCGGGCCATCTCCACCACGATGTAGTCCGCCTCCAGCAGCCCATTCTGAAGATCGTTGCCGTAGCGCGAGAGCCCCTGGAGGCAACTCGGGCAAGACGTCAGGATCTTGAGCTTGTCCTGTGCGCCGACCTGGCCGCTTTCGCGCAGCTGGGCCTCGGACTTGCGCAGCTCCTCCTCCTTGCGGAAGCGGACCTGTGTGGAGATATCGGGCCGGGTCACGCCCAGCGTGCCGCTCTCGCCGCAGCAGCGCTCGCTCTTGAGCACCTTGTCGCCAACCAGGGCCTTGACCGTCTTCATCGGCTCCTGCTGCTTCATGGGAGAGTGGCAGGGGTCGTGGTAGAGGTAGGCCTGCTTGGCGTCGAGTGTGATGCCCTTCTCCAGCAGGTACTCGTGGATGTCGATGATGCGGCAGCCCGGGAAGATCTCCTCGAACTTGTAGCCCTGCAGCTGGTCGTAGCAGGTGCCGCAGGAGACGACAACCGTCTTGATGTCCAGGTAGTTCAGCGTGTTGGCCACGCGGTGGAAGAGCACCCGGTTGTCGGTGATCATCTTCTCGGCCTTGTCGAACTGGCCCGAGCCGCGCTGCGGATAGCCGCAGCACAGGTAGCCCGGCGGCAGCACGGTCTGCACGCCGGCATGCCAGAGCATGGCCTGGGTGGCAAGGCCCACCTGCGAGAAGAGCCGCTCTGAGCCGCAGCCGGGGAAGTAGAACACCGCCTCGCTCTCGGACGTGGTCGCGGCCGGGTTGCGGATGATGGGGACGTAGTCACGGTCCTCGATGTCCAGCAGCGCGCGCGCCGTCTTCTTGGGCAGCCCGCCGGGCAGCTTCTTGTTGATGAAGTGGATCACCTGCTCCTTGATCGGAGCGGTGCCCACCGTGGCCGGCGGGGCCTCGGTCTGCTTGCGCGCCACGCGCTTGAACAGGTCGTGGGCGATGCGCTGGGCCTTGAAGCCCACGCCCACCATGGCCGAGCGGGCCAGCTTGATGGTCTCGGGGTTGGTCGCATTGAGCATCAGCATGGCCGCTGCATTGCCGGGCCTGAAGCTCTTCTGGCCCATCTTGCGCAGCAGGTTGCGCATGTTCATCGTCACGTCGCCGAAGTCGATCTTGACCGGGCACGGCGAGGCGCACTTGTGGCAGACCGTGCAGTGGTCCGCCACGTCCTCGAACTCCTGCCAATGCTTGATCGACACGCCGCGGCGTGTCTGCTCCTCATATAGGAAGGCCTCGACCAGGAGGGAGGTGGCGAGAATCTTGTTGCGTGGGCTGTAGAGCAGGTTGGCGCGCGGCACATGCGTGGCGCACACGGGCTTGCACTTGCCGCAGCGCAGGCAGTCCTTGATCGACTCGCTGATGGCGCCGATGTCGCTCTGCTGCATGATCAGCGACTCGTGGCCCATGAGCCCGAAGCTGGGTGTGTAGGCGTTGGTCAGATCTGCGAAGGTCGTCTGCCCCCCCGAAACTGGACGAAGGAGCTTGCCCTTGTTGAAGCGCCCTTGCGGATCGACCCGGGCCTTGTAGCCCGCAAAGCCGGCCAACTCCTCGTCGGAGAGGAACTCCAGCTTGGTGATGCCGATGCCATGCTCGCCCGAGATCACGCCGTCCAGGCTGCGCGCGAGCTTCATGATGCGGGCCACGGCCTCGTGCGCCGTCTGCAGCATCTCGTAGTTGTCGGAGTTGACGGGGATGTTGGTGTGCACATTGCCGTCTCCGGCATGCATGTGCAGCGCCACCCAGACGCGGCCGCGCAGCACTTCCTTGTGGATGGCCTGGCACTCGTCCAGCAGCGGCTTGAAGGCGCCGCCGTTGAAGATCTCCTGCAGCGGCTTGAGGATCTGCGTCTTCCACGATGCGCGCAGCGTGTGGTCCTGCAGCGCGGGGAAGTCGGCATCGATGTTGTGCAACCAACCGCGCCACTGCGCGCCGACCTCGGCCAGCAGCGCCATCGCCTGGGCCACGCGATCTTCCAGCAGCTCCGCGCTCGGGATGTCACCGGCATCGTCGCTCTTGCCCAGGGGCAGGCGGCCGGCCTTGAACAGCTCCGTCAGCCGCTCGACCAGGGCGAGCTTGTTGCGCAGCGAGAGCTCGATATTGATGCGCTCGATCCCCAGCGTGTACTCGCCCATGCGCGGCAGCGGGATCACCACGTCCTCGTTCACCTTGAAGGCGTTGGTGTGCTTGGCGATCGCGGCCGTGCGCTTGCGGTCGAGCCAGAATTTCTTGCGCGCGTCGGCGGAGACGGCGATGAAGCCTTCGCCGCTGCGGCCGTTGGCCAGGCGCACGACCTCGCTGGTGGCGCGGGCCACGGCATCGGCGTCGTCGCCCACGATGTCACCCACCAGCACCATCTTGGGCAGGCCGCCTCGCTTGCTCTTGGTGGCGTAGCCCACGGCCTTCAGGTAGCGATCGTCCAGGTGCTCCAGGCCCGCCAGAATGGCTCCGCCCGGGCGCTTGGCCTCCTCGAACATGAAGTCCTTGATCTCCACGATCGAGGGCACGCAATCCTTGGGATTGCCGAAGAACTCCAGGCACACCGTGCGCACGTGGCCCGGCATGCGGTGCACGATCCAGCGGCAGGACGTGATCAGGCCATCGCAGCCCTCCTTCTGGATGCCGGGCAGGCCGGCCAGGAACTTGTCCGTCACGTCCTTGCCCAGACCCTCCTTGCGGAAGGTGGAGCCGGGGATGTCCAGCCGCTCGGTGCGCTCGAGCTTTCTGCCCGAGGCATCGAAGTGACGCAGCTCGAAGCTCGCCACTCCCACGTCGTGGATCTTGCCCAGATTGTGGTTCAGGCGCACGACCTCCAGCCACTTGGCCTCGGGCGTGACCATGCGCCAGGAGGCGAGGTTGTCCAGCGCCGTGCCCCACAGCACGGCCTTCTTGCCGCCCGCGTTCATGGCCACGTTGCCGCCCACGCAGGAGGCCTCGGCCGAGGTCGGGTCCACGGCGAAGACGTAACCATGCGCCTCGGCCAGGTCGGCCACGCGCTGGGTGACCACGCCGGCCTCGCTGAAGACGGTCGCCACAGGCTTGTCAACGCCGGGCAGTTCCAGCATCTCCACGCCGCGCAGCGCCTCGAGCTTCTCGGTGTTGATGACGGCCGAGTTCCACACGAGCGGCACCGCGCCACCCGTGTAGCCGGTGCCGCCTCCGCGCGGGATGATGGTCAGGCCCAGCTCGATGCAGCTGCGGACGATCTCAGCCATCTCCGCCTCGGAGTCGGGCGTGAGCACGACGAAGGGGTACTCGACGCGCCAGTCCGTGGCGTCGGTCACGTGCGCCACGCGGGACAGGCCGTCGAACTTGATGTTGTCCTTGGCTGTGTGGCGGCCCAAGACCTTGGCAGCTCGCTTGCGCAGGTCGTAGACGTCGCCGAAGTACTTGGCGAAAGAGGCCACGGCGGCGCGTGCGGCTGCCAGCAGCTCGCCCACATGGGCGTCGCGCTGGGGGTCGCTGCTCGGGTCGCGGCGGCGCTCAACCTCGCTCAGCCGGTGGTTCAGGGCTTCGATCAGCTGGGCCCGGCGCTTGGGGTTGTCGAGCAGGTCGTCCTGCAAGTAGGGGTTGCGCTGCACCACCCAGATATCGCCCAGCACCTCGTAGAGCATGCGGGCCGAGCGGCCCGTGCGGCGCTCCTCGCGCAGCTTGTTCAGTAGCTCCCAGGCCGGCCCGCCGAGCAAGCGGATGACGATCTCGCGATCCGAGAAGGAGGTGTAGTTGTAGGGAATCTCGCGCAGGCGCGGCGCGGCTTCGTGGCTAACTTCGGGCATCAGCGGATGCGGTGCATTCATGGCGGCTGGCGCGGCAGGGCGCGCCTGACTGGGAAGGCGTAGGAAACGGCGTCAAGGCTTGTGGCCCCGTGAAACGCGCGCGAGACAGCCCTTCAGGGTGCGAACAAGGCCAGCGCAACGGGCATGAATGCTAACGCAGTGCAACATCGCACACGGCCGGCGGGGGCACTGTCACAATGCCGCGGCAAGCTTGGCGCCTGCCTCGAAAAGCTAAGCCCCGGAGACCTATGAAGCCTCGCATCCTGACGTCCCTCGCCGCCGCCCTGCTGTTTGCCGCCTCGGGCGCACGGGCCCAGACCGAGATCCAGTGGTGGCATTCCATGAGCGGCCCCCTGGGCGACTGGGTCAACGACCTGGCCAAGGATTTCAACGCCAGCCAGAAGGACTACAGAATTGTGCCCACCTACAAGGGCACGTACGACGAGTCCATGGCCGGCGCCGTGGCCGCCTTTCGCGCCGGCAATGCGCCGCACCTCCTGCAGGTCTTCGAGGTTGGCACGGCCACGATGATGGCCAGCAAGGGCGCGGTGATGCCCGTCGGCGAGGTGATGAAGCTCGGCGGCGTGAAGTTCGAGCCCGCCGCCTACGTGCCCGCGGTGGCCGGTTACTACACGGCGCCAAGCGGGCAGATGCTGTCCTTCCCCTTCAACAGCTCGACGACGGTGCTGTTCTACAACAAGGACGCCTTCAAGGCCGCCGGCCTGGACCCCGCCAAGGCGCCGCGCACCTGGGCCGAGCTGGTGGCCGCCGCGGCCAAGCTCAAGGCCAGCGGCCACAAGTGCCCCTACACGACGAGCTGGCAGGGCTGGACGCAGCTGGAGAGCTTCTCCACCTGGCACAACGTCGAGTACGCGACGAAGAACAACGGCTTCGGCGGCCCGGACGCGCGCCTCACCTTCAACGGCCCGCTGCACGTGCGCCACATCGAGGACCTGGCCAATATGGCGCGCCAAGGTCTTTTCGTCTACAAGGGCCGCGGCAATGCGCCGGACGCGCCCTTCGTCTCCGGCGAGTGCGCGATGGTCACGACCTCCTCGTCCGTCTACGGCAACCTCAAGCGCAGCGCCGGCTTCGCCTTCGGCATCTCGCCCCTGCCCTACTACCAGGACGTGCCCGGCGCGCCGCAGAACACCATCATCGGCGGCGCAAGCCTTTGGGTCATGGCGGGCAAGAAGCCCACGGAGTACAAGGGCGTGGCGCAATTCCTCGCCTATCTCTCGCGGCCGGAGGTGGCCGCGGCCAGCCACCAGCGCACCGGCTACCTGCCGGTGACGCGTGCAGCTTATGAACTGACCGACAAGAGCGGCTTCTACAAGAACAATCCGGGCACCGACGTGGCCGTGGAGCAGATGATCCGCAAGACGACCGACAAGTCGCGCGGCGTGCGCCTGGGCAATATGCTGCAGATCCGCACCATCGTCGACGAGGAGCTGGAACAGGTCTGGGCCGGCAAGAAGAGCGCCAAGGAAGGGCTGGATGCCGCGGTCAAGCGCGGCGACGAGCAGCTCGAGCGTTTCCAGCGCGCGACAAAGTCCTGATGGCCCAGGAAAAGCGCGTCAGCTACCGCTCGCGCTGGCTGCCCTGGCTGCTGCTCGCGCCGCAAGGCCTCGTCATCGCCGTGTTCTTCTTCTGGCCGGCTGGCCAGGCGCTGATGCAGGCCCTGCAGCGTCAGGACGCCTTCGGCCTGGGCACCGAATGGGTAGGGCTGGAGAACTTCCAGGCGCTCTGGAACGATCCGTCCTACCTCGCCTCGTTCCGAACGACCGCGCTGTTCTCGGTGCTCGTTGCCACCTTCGGTCTGGGCCTGGCCCTGCTGCTGGCCGTGATGGCAAACCGCGTGCTGCGCGGGGCGACTGTCTACAAGACGCTGCTGATCTGGCCCTATGCCGTGGCGCCCGCGATCGCGGGCGTGCTGTGGCTCTTCCTCTTCGCCCCTGCCGTGGGCGTGGTGGCGCACCAGCTGCAGGCCTGGGGCCTGCCGTGGAACCACCTGCTGCGGGGCGACCACGCGATGGCCCTGGTCGTCATGGCCGCCGTGTGGAAGCAGATCTCCTACAACTTCCTGTTCTTCCTGGCCGGGCTGCAGTCGATCCCGAAATCGCTGATCGAGGCCGCCGCCATCGACGGCGCCGGGCCCTGGAAGCGCTTTTGGACCATCACCTTCCCCCTGCTCTCGCCCACGAGCTTCTTCCTGCTCGTGATCAACATCGTCTACGCCTTCTTCGACACCTTCGGCATCATCGACGCGGCCACCCAGGGCGGCCCCGGGCAGGAGACGGCCGTGCTCGTCTACAAGGTTTACTACGACGGCTTCAAGGCGCTGGACCTGGGCGGCTCGGCCGCGCAGTCGGTGGTGCTGATGACCGTCGTGATCGTGCTCACCGTCCTGCAGTTTCGCTTTGTCGAGCGCCGAGTGAACTACTGACATGGTCGAACGCCGCCCCGCCCTCACCGTCTTGTCGCACGTGGTGCTGATGCTGGGCGTGCTCGTCGTCGCCTTTCCGCTCTACGTGGCCTTCGTCGCCTCCACCCAGACCTCGCACGAGATCCAGCAGGCACCGATGTCCCTGCTGCCCGGCAGCCACGCTCTTGTCAACTACCGAGACGCCTTGCTGGGCAGCGCCGGCAGTGCCGGCTCCAACGCCCCCGTGGCCCGCATGATGTGGGTGAGCCTGGTCAGCGCCCTGATCATCGCCCTTGGCAAGATCGCCATCTCCCTGCTCTCGGCCTTTGCCATCGTCTACTTCCGTTTCCCCGGGCGCGGACTGGTCTTCTGGTCCATCTTCGTCACGCTGATGCTGCCGGTGGAGGTGCGCATCGGCCCCACCTACCAGGTGGTGGCCGACTTGAAGATGCTCAACAGCTACGCGGGCCTGACCGTCCCGCTGATCGCCTCAGCCACGGCGACCTTCTTGTTCCGCCAGTTCTTCCTGACCGTGCCGGACGAACTGATGGAGGCGGCGCGCATCGATGGCGCCGGCCCCCTGCGCTTCTTGCGCGACCACCTGCTGCCCCTGTCCAAGACCAGCATGGCCGCGCTGTTCGTGATCCAGTTCATCTACGGCTGGAACCAGTACCTCTGGCCCCTGCTCGTCACGACGGAGGAGCCCATGTACCCGGTCGTCATCGGCATCAAGCGCATGATTGCCGGCGGCGAGGCGGCGGTGGACTGGAACATCGTCATGGCCACCGCCCTGCTGGCCATGATCCCGCCGGCCCTGGTGGTGGTGCTGATGCAGCGCTGGTTCGTCAAGGGCCTGGTCGATTCGGAGAAATAGAGCATGGCCAGCATCTCGATTCGTCAAGTCGTCAAGCGCTACGGGACGGGTGCCAAGGCGCACCAGGTCATCCACGGCGTCGACGCGCAAATTGCCGACGGCGAATTCATCGTCATCGTCGGCCCCTCGGGCTGCGGCAAGTCCACGCTGCTGCGCATGGTGGCGGGCCTCGAAGAAATCAGCGCTGGCGAGATCGCAATCGGCAGCCGTGTGGTCAATGAGGTCGAGCCGGCCGAGCGTGACATCGCCATGGTCTTCCAGAACTACGCGCTCTACCCGCACATGAGCGTGTTCGAGAACATGGCCTACGGTCTCAAGCTCAGAAAGCTGCCGACCGCGCAGATCCGCGAGCGCGTGGACCGCGCTGCCGCCATCCTCGAGCTCGGTCACCTCCTCGGGCGCAAGCCGCGCGAGCTCTCGGGCGGCCAGCGCCAGCGCGTGGCCATGGGCCGCGCCATCGTGCGCGAACCACAGGCCTTTCTCTTTGACGAGCCGCTCTCCAACCTCGACGCCAAGCTGCGCGTGCAGACCCGGCTCGAGATCCAGAAGCTGCACCGCTCCCTGAACGTGACCTCGCTCTTCGTCACGCACGACCAGGTGGAGGCCATGACCCTGGCCCAGCGCATCATCGTGATGAACGCCGGCCGCATCGAGCAGATCGGCACGCCCGAGGCCGTCTATGGCAGGCCCGCCACGACCTTCGTGGCGGGCTTCATCGGCGCGCCGGCGATGAACCTGTTGCGCGGCGATGCCAACGCTCGCGTCTTCTCGATGGGCGAGCAGGTGCTGGAGCTCCCGGCTCCCGCGCCGCGCCGCGGCGAGTTGATCCTCGGTCTGCGCCCTGAACACGCGGTGCAGGCGCAAGACGGCTGGCCGCTGATCGTGGAGGCGAGTGAAATGCTCGGTGCCGAGCGCCTGGTCTATGGCCAGTTGGCCGGCCAGCCCTTCACCTTGCGCATCGATGGCCTGGCCGCGGCGCCCGCACCCGGCTCCCAACTGATGCTGCAAGCGCCCGCGGAGCGCCTGCACTGGTTCGATCCCGCCAGCCAGCAACGCGTGGAGTGATGATGAATCCCTGGCCCTACCCTCTGTGGATCGCCCATCGCGGCGCCGGCAAGCTCGCCCCCGAAAACACGCTGGCCGCCTTCAAGCTTGGCCACTCCTACGGCTATCGCGCCTTCGAGTGCGACGTCAAGCTCAGCGCCGACGAGCACTGCTTCTTGATGCACGACGCGACGCTGGAGCGCACCACCAACGGCCAGGGCACGGCGGCCGACAAGCCCTGGTCGGAGCTGGCCCGGCTCGACGCCGGCGGCTGGCACAGCGAGGCCTATCGTGGCGAGCCGCTGGCCAGCCTCGAGGCCGTCGCCGACTTTTGCATCGCCGAGGGCTGCACCGTCAATCTTGAGATCAAGCCCACGCCGGGGACCGAGCTGCGCACCGGCCAGGTGGCCTCTGGCGAGGCGGCGCGCCTGTGGGCCGGCAGCACGCCGCCCCTGTTGAGCAGCTTCCAGCTCGAGGCGCTGCTCGGCGCCATGGAAGGCGCGCCGGAGCTGCCGCGCGCGCTGCTTCTGGACGCGCTCAAGCCCGGCTGGCTCGATCACGCCCAACGCCTGGGCTGCGTGGCGGTGGTCACGCACCACCCGCTGATGGACGAGGCGACGATCGCCGCCATCCACGGTGCGGGCATGAGGGCGCTGGTCTACACGGTCAACGAGACGGCGCGGGCGCAGGAGCTGCTGACGCTGGGCATCGACGGCCTGATCACGGATGCCGTCGATCGTTTCAAGCCAGCTTGACGTACACGCACATATTGCGCACCTCGCCGGCGGGCGAAAGGCTCTCGTTGCGCACGATCGACTCCAGCGTGAAGCCGCAGCGCTCGGCCACGGCACGGCTGCGGGCGTTGTTCTCATCAGCACGGATGTCGAGCCGGCGAGCGCCCAGGACCTTGAAGCACATGTCCGAGAGGGCGTTGACGGCCTCGCAGACATAGCCCTGGCGCTCGGCTGACGAGCGGATCCAGTAGCCAATCTCGAAGCGTCGCACCCCCCAGTCCATGCGGTGCAGGCCCGTCCCACCGAGCAGCCGGCGACCTTTGGCGTCGCGGTCGAAGATCAGGTAGGGCAAGTCTTCGCGCAGGATGAACTTGGCGCGGCCACGGCGCATGCGGGCCTCGCACTCCTCCACGCTCGGCTGCTCCTGCGCCCAGGGCAGCCAGGGCTGGATCCTGTCCATGGACTCGGCCACGATTTCATGCAGCATGGGGCCGATGCCGGACGGTGGCACGGCCAGCAGCAGCCGCTCGCTGTAGATCTCTTCCGGCACTTCGATCAGGACGGGATCATTCTTCACGCTGTCACCACCGTTTCCACAGGCTTGGGCAATTCACGCACGCGGCGGATCACCGGATGCCGCCAGGCGATCAGGCTCAGCAGCAGCGAAGCAACGCCGGCCAGAAGCAGGCCCGCGCGCAGGCTCACATGCTCGCCCAGCCAGCCGCCTGCCAGCGCGCCGGGACCGGCCGGGATGAGGATCAACCAGCGCATGGTGCTGGTCATGCGGCCCAGCATGGGCGCGGGCGTGACGGATTGGCGCAGCGACAGGAAGTTGATGAAGATGAGCACGGCCCCCACGCCGAAGGCGAAGAGCATGAAGGCGAAGGCCACCACGCCGATCACGCCCGCGGGCAGCAGAGCCAGCGTGAGCCAGCCCACGCTCGTCGACGAGAAGCCCAGCACCAAGCAGGGCCCGGGGCCGATGCGGCGGCTGAGCCGATGCCCGAACACGCTGGCCAGCACGGTGCCAAAGCCCAGCGCGACGTAGCAAAGCCCCACGCTGTGGGCCGACAGGCCCAGCTCCCGCGTGGCGTAGAGGATCTGAACCACTTGCGCAGCCTGGTTCGAGAACTGCCAGCCGCCGACCGCGCACGCCAGGCTGATCAGCAGCGCGTTGCGGCGCACGAAAAGCAGCCCTTCCTTGAGGTCGCGCCAGAAATCGGCCCCGCTTTTCTTGACGAGTTGCTCTTGCACACGCACACCGCGCAGGATGAAGGCCGAGGTCAGCACCAGGAAGGCGTCCACGGCCAGGGCCATCGGCGCGCCCAGCAACTTGATCAGCACGCCGGCCACCCCGGGGCCGGCCACTTCGGCGCCGGACGAGGCGAGCGCGTTCTTGGCGTGCGCCTCGACGAGCCGCTCGCGACTGACCACCTGCGTTAGCACGATCTGTGCCGCGCTGCCGGCCGTCGTGTAGACCGTGCCAAGTACGAAGGCCACGAAGTAGAGCCAGGGCATGCCCAGCCAGTCCAGCCGCGCGGCAACCGGCACGCTGAGCACGGCCAGGCCCAGCAGGGCCTCACCCATCACGTAGACAGGCAGCTTCTTCACGCGGTCCAGCCACACGCCCGAGGGCAGGGAGAACAGCACGAAGGGCAGAATCTCCATGGAGGTCAGCAGGCCCATCTGCGTGGGCGTGGCGTGCAGCAGCACGGCCGCCGTCAACGGCAGCGCCAGCATGGTGATCTGCGCGCCGAGCGAGCTGATGAGGATGGACGTCCACAAACGCCGGTAGACGGCGTTGCGAAGCAGGTCGTCCGGGGCCAGGGCCAATGCCTTGAATAGGCGCTCCCGGGCCAGGGTGAGCAAATTCATTCGAGTCTCCAAGCTGCAGCAAGACCAGGCCCGAGGCCTGGACGGATCGTAGGCATGACGGCCCTCAGGGGCGCGTGCGATCGAGCAGCTTGGTCATGAAAAGCCTCAGAGGGCAGGGGGAATTGGAGGAGACGAAGTTTAGCGCGACAGGCACGTCAGCTTGCCAATGTCCGTCAGTAGCAACGGCGCCTCGCCCAGCGCCCCGCCCAGCGCCCCGCCCGGCCGGCGCCCGGCGCAGTCGCGGAAAGCGCGCACCGAGGGCTTCGGTATCTGCGTTCGCGGTCCTTCAAGACCCAGGCCGCGAACGCCTGGGTGCAGCCTGGAGCCACGCGCATGCCGTGGGCCCAAATCGAGCCGTCGCCGGCGTCGCTGTCTAAGCACAAGTACCGCGCCGGACGGTCGCTCGAGCGTTGAGGCGATGTCGTTTCTCGCCTTGTCCGCCCGGCTAGGCCTTCATGAGCCCCTCAAATGAATGCCGCGAACGATCAAGTCAGTACTGGCGATTGCCGCACAAATGAGCTACAAAATGTAAATTCCGCGTGTCCGCGTGAGCGAGAGGTGTGCGCCATGAAGCATTGCATGAGCCGGCTGAAACAAGCCCTTCCGGCCGCCACCCTCACCTTGCTCTACGTAACTGGCACGGTCGCCTTGGGAGGCTGCGCGTTGGCCGCGCTCCCCATGATCGCGCCTGGCGCCGGCGTGGCTGTCGCCAACGCCCTCGCGGACAAGCCCAAGACTCAGCTTGTGGCCATGCAGGTCACCGTCGATCAGCCCACCGACAACCAGCTCAAATGCCCCGCGCTGGAGTCGGAAAAGCTGAAGATGGCCGAGGTGATTGCGAACGCAGGCGTGATCGAAGTGCCGATCAACCCGAACGGCACCGACACCAAGACAGCCATCACCAATACGGCGCTCGACGTCGGCACCGAGACGGCCAAGAACGTAGCGGTGAGTTCGCTGGGCCCGCTGGCCGGCATTGGCGCCGGCGTGGCCGGCGGTATGAAGCAGCAGAACGCGCAGTCGCAAGCTCAGACCGAAAAGCTCAACGAAATGCGCTTGCGCATCCAGGCCAATCAGGCGGTCAACGATGCGCAGAAGCGCACCGAGAAATTGACGAAGCTGCAAAAGCAGCGCAAGTGCACCTGAGTTTCGGGCTTGCGCACACTTCCATCTGCGCCGGGTCGCCGGAGTGGCGCTCGATCGCGTGCCGAGATGATCGGCCCATGATCAGACTCTTCTTCGGCCCTCGGCAATCCAGGTCCGATTCAGACACCCCATTGGGCGCTGGAAATGAGCGTGTGAATGCACAGCGAGCGGCGCCGACGACAGCTTGCGGGCATGCTAGGTGCCAGCAGCCCAGGGTCGGACTGAGCCCCTCGGCTCTCCCGAGGGCGTTCGTTGGCGGCCCGTCACCCGCGCCCGCAGGATCGAAGAACTGGTATCGCGGCTGTAGCGGTCGCGGTCGAGGGCTTAGCCGCCGATGGCATGTAACGGATGTAGCAGTCGTGCCGGTCGAAGTCCGCGACACAGGCAAATTCGAGTCGGGTCAGCGAGATCAGACCAGGCAACTGTTCATAACGAAGACCAGCGCACAACACCCTTGATCAGCCACGCCGGCTAAGCAAAGCTACTTGTTTCCAAGTGCGCTCATTTCGACCCACCCAGTGACGCGAGCAACTGCTTAGCCCGCCGGGTTCGCTGTTCGGTTGGAAGCTGATGCAGTGCCTGCAGTAGTTCTGCAACTGCATTGTCTTCACAGTAGAGATAGCCCAGGGGAGTTCCGAGTGCGCGCGCGATAGCCCTCGCCGTCGCGACTGCCGGCTCATGCACGCCGAGCTCATAGCGACTAATCCTGGCGCGACTGCTTGATTCATCGATCCCAATGAGGACCCCAAGCTTCTCTTGGGACCATCCGAGTTCCTCGCGACGCGCGCGCATGCGCCGTCCGACGACATTTTCAGATGAGCCCTCCCCTCGCGACATGTCACGAGTCTCGTAACAGTGTCATAATTTGTCGTCACGATAAACGTGACATTCAGATTGGGCCGCAGGCTGGGCCTATCGGAGGAGGCGTGCATGAGTACAGGTGTTGCGCTGAGTAGATTCGATAACGGCAAAACAGCAGTCGCCCGCGACCTGCCAACGCCGGCCGCCAGGGTCGAACTTCATCTGTTGCCAGGGTCCACGTCTGGCGAGAGACCAACAAGCTCCACGCGAGCGACCAAGTCGGGTGCCGAGACTCCTAGAGACCTCGCCAGCTTGATCAAGGAAGCCATCGAGGGCTGCCTTTCGCCCCGCTCGAGCATGCTGATGAACTTCCGCTCAAGGTCGGCCCCAAGTCCGAGTTGCGCCTGCGTCAGCACGGCCTTCCTTCGCAACTCGCGGAACACGCGTCCGAAAACGGCAGCGGCTTTCGTCGCCAGCTCACTACAGCAAGTCGAACGGCGCGTGTGCCTCGCGGGTTTATGGAAGCGGGGCCACTGTGCTTAAAAACCTGCCGCCCATCTTTTCCCGAGTACACGCGGCCTTGATGCGCCGCGGCCGCTCGGAGCACGACGCGAACGACTTTGTTCAGGAAGCCTGGGTGCGCCTCGCCTGCTACGAGAAGGACCAGGCGATCCTCAAGCCGGAGGCGTTCCTTATGCGGACCGCCCTGAACCTGTCAATCGATGCCCACCGCGCCAGCGTGAGTCACGGTGAGGAGGTTCTGTTGGAGGATGTCGTGTTGCTCGACACCGCTCCCAGCACTGAGGCGGTCGTCTTGGGTCGGGAGCGCGCCCAGCGCATGAGCTACTGCCTGAGTCGACTGAGCGACAAGTCCCGCGAGATATTCCTTGCACACCGCATCGATGGCAGGACCTACAAGGACATCGCCGAACAGCACGGCCTGAGCATCAGCACCGTCGAAAAACACATCGCCCGAGCAACAATGCAGCTGACCAATTGGATGGAGGGCTGGTAGACGTGCGTGGGAGCGGTGCCGCCGCATGGCAAGGGGCGGGCTAGGGACATGTCGAGAAGGTGCCAATCTCTCAGCGCACCCACTTTTCAAGGCGCGCCGCTGGGTCAGCCGGGTGACTCTGTTGCCGGAGCTAGGCCCCCCGCGTTGTAGTCGTAGGGGCTTCGCGATGAGTTGGTGACTTGCAGCCGACGGGCCGCAGTTCTATGGCTCCGGAGCCTGATACCTATAGAGCCAACAGAAATATTGATTGAATTTAAAATAAGCGTGGCGCATAATGTCAGCAAGACAGTCGTCAACCGCCTTCCGACAAGAGGCGCTTGGCAGCGGTCTGTACTTCGTGACGCCCGTCGCGCTATCGGTCTGCCGAGCTGCAGCCGACCGAGCCCATCTGCTCATGCGGAACCTTACGGATTCCGCGTTCCTGACTGCCACCGATCACTCACATCGCCATCCCCATAGGCCCTTACGTCGTCTTGCCGTCGACACAACCGACCCACTGTGGGCGATTTCGAGCTTCGTTTGCGTTGTAGCATGCTCGCGGGGAGGGGAACTTCAGACGTGTTTTCCGCTTCGACGCCACGTTCGCGTCGCGCGATGCCGCCAAGCTGTTTGCGGTGACCCAAGGCTGGCTACAGACCTGTCTGCCTGATCCGTTTGCCCGCTGACCGGCGAGCCCATCTGCTCCCACAGCGGCAGCATCTTTTGCACACTTACGCGCGCTTCGCGCGCCCACCGTTTTGAAAGGCTCGTCCATGAGCAACAAGATTTATGTGGGCAATCTGCCCTACTCCGTGACTGATGCAAGCCTCAAGAGCAACTTCTCGGAGTTCGGAGACGTCACATCGGCCAAGGTCCAGATGGACCGAGACACCGGCCAGTCCAAGGGTTTTGGCTTCGTCGAGATGACCTCTGCTGAGTTTGCTCAAGCGGCAATCGCTGCGTTGCATGGCATGTCGGTCGATGGCCGCTCCATCGTGGTGAGCCTGGCTCGTCCGCGCGAGGAACGCAGCTCATCCAATGCTTACAGCCTGGCGGGGTATCGGGTCACCAATCGGTCAGATATCGGCTATGGCAACGGCGGCTTCGGTGGCGGCCGTTACTGAGACTCGCCACTTCGCTAACCGACCGGCTCACTGAGGCCGGTCTTTTCGCCCGCTCTTGACGAACTGGGCTGTGCAGCATCGAGAGACAGGTGTGTTGCCGCACCTCGCGTTCACGACGTTTCGACAGGGAATCAAGAGCGCCTACAAGCGGTAGACCGCCTGGGGCGATACACGTCAGCAGCCGTCGGAGAGGGACATCAAGATGTCCGCGTACCAAGCGCGATGCAGAGCAGAGCTTGGCCCATCACGGCTTGCTACCTCGCCGTGGCTGTGTATCCCGATTAGTTGACAACCTTCAAGGCCCTTGCCTGTGCGGTCAACAGTTCGGCGGCGGACAACCGCCGATCCACAACTCTCGGGATGCGAGTGCATGCCCGTGAGGAAGCTGGCTGTGTCTTCAAAGCGCATGCCATAGGACGAGGCGATTGCACCGCTGCGCGCAAGGGGCAAGCGCTGAGCGTGCGCTGAACCTGCGAGAGGAAAGCTGACCGTCGACACTGGATCCCCAACGCCAATATCTTCTCCAAGGGATTCGAGGTGTGACTCATCGAACGCCAGCAGCAGCGCTGAGGCGGGCAGCGCAGTGGGATCGAGGGCCATCACGGCCACATCGACGTCAGCAGCTCCGCGACATCGTCGGCGGTCGCCCGACGGCAGCGTCGCAAAGCTCAACGTGTGGTACGTATCGCCTTTCGGGTCCGCGGGCAGTTCGATTTCGATCCGGTCCGGTGGCGGTGTTCCGTGATGCCCGACGATTGCCTGCCGGGTGCTGACCAAGAACAATTGGCCGCCGCGTCGGAAAAAGAAGCCTGTGCTGTGGCACAACCGGGTCATGTCGACAAAGGCGCTCACTCGCGTTGTGGTGAGCAGCAAAGGGTCCAAACCCAGTGGCGCAGGCGCAGCAGAGGCCAGCAAGTGGCCCCGGCGCAGCAGTGCGCTATTTCGCGCGACTTCGCGCTCGAAGGCCGCGAGCACGACTTCGGACATCTCCGAGTTCAGCATCATTGTTCGCGCGACCTCGGCATGGGCGTCAAAAGATGCCGTCAACCGGCTCAGGCCAGCCGCTGAAAGTGTGTCAATGACGGCCGGCAGCAGTGCGTCAAGCGCGACCAGCCCCCCCTTCAGCTCGCAGATGCGTTCTGTTGCTTCTTGCAGATTTCTCATCGGATGCTCCGTAGCGGCAAAAAAAAAGCGCGGCCAGGCCGCGCTTCGGTGGAGCATCGAGACCCGCTCGACACTCGGTGAGGCATGAACCTCAGCTCACGCTGCGGATGTTCGAAGCCTGCGGGCCCTTCTGGCCTTGGGTCACTTCGAACTGAACGCGCTGGTTCTCGCTGAGCGTCTTGAAGCCACCGCCCTGGATTTCCTTGAAGTGCGCGAAGAGGTCCTTGCCGCCGTCATCGGGGGCAATGAAGCCGAAGCCCTTGCCTTCGTTGAACCATTTCACCGTACCAGTTTGAGTCGACATGTCGATTTCCTTAGAAAACAGCTAGGCGCGAAATTGCCCTAGCGAAGAGACGCCAAGAAAATCTTCAAGGGGGATTCGACTGGATCGTCGGCAGAACGCCGGCGCGAGTGGAGAGACCTAAGAGCGGATGGTCTTGTGCATATCAGCGATTCCATAGTAGTCGCAATCGTCCGCGGCCCGCAGGTTTATTTTTGCCCCTCAGCGGACCTATGACGGCAACGTGTCGACAAGGCCCGGTCGCTGCCTTCAGAAGCGGACACTGGCCGTCGGTCGGCCCGAACGGCTGCTTCCGGCAAAGACCGCGAGCGGATAACCTCGGCCAGGAACGGACATCCGAGATGGGCTGCCTTTGGGCTAGGGTACCGTGCATGGACTTTTCAGGAGGTATCGTGCCGATGACGAACACGAATTTCCGGGGTCCACTTGGCAAGTTGCGCCAATCCCATTCGGGCATGAGACTGATCGCCTTCCTGATCGGCGTCTTGACTTCGGGCGCTAGCAATGCAGATGCCCCGCTCATTCAATACTGGGTCTGGGTTGATATGGCCGTCCAGTCCTGCTCGGCAGCGACGCTTGAGGCGCCACAGAATTCTGGAACGATGTATGTGCCTAACGACCGGCATCGCACCGCAGTGGTCACCGGGAGAGTTGTGGGCGCCGGCTACGCAGTTCCTGCCAACGACAACAGGACCGAAGCTGATCGGGCTACTCGCAGCCCGCTTCCGCCGAAGAATTCGAAGATGTCGATGGTGCTTGCTGAATGGGATGAAGGCATTTGCAAAAGGCTCGGGGCGAACGCCGACGCAGCCGTAAGCGAACCCGTTCGACGTTTTCGCTTCAACTATGGCTGTGACACATGGCCACGACTTGGCCGCTGTCTTCCGCCGCTTCAGCTTGTCGATATTGACGAAGAGTCGCCTTGATGGTCATCAGCTCGTGGGCGATTACCGAACTGGGGGAATATTCATAGCGCAGACGTTCAGCCGGCAAGATTGCGTGCCGACCGTCTGCTGACAGCATGGACACAGACTTGCGCTGACGGCCACTTCCAGACGTTCGTGAGGGTCCGGCTTCGGGCGCCCTAACGAGGTATCCGTGAAGGCGCAACGCTCCGTACGGCGTACCTTTGCAAGGGTTGCCTACGGGTGTCATCATTTAAGAATGCGAACTATCTATGAGGCCGCTGGAGGGATCGAGGGGCTGCGCCGGCTTGCCTGCGCCTGGCACGAGCGAGTAATGGCCGACGAGATCGTCAGCCATGCCTTCAGCCATGGATTTCACCCGAAACACACTGAGCGACTTGCAGCCTATTGGGCAGAGGCACTTGGCGGCCCGAACACCTACTCCACCAACTACGGCGACGAGACTGGCGTCGTGAAGATGCACAGCGGAAACGGGCCGCACGACGAAATGAATCAGCGCGCCATCGCCTGCTTCGACCAGGCTCTGCTCGATGTCGGACTGGCCGATGGGAGTCTCCTGCAAAAGGTTCTTCACGATTATTTCGCGTGGGCGACGACGACCACGATGTCTCGCTACCACGCCTCTGCAGATGACGTGCCTCTGGGCCTGGGCATTCCTCGCTGGTCATGGAACGGACTGGAAATCTGATCCGTCTCGTCCCTCGAACCGAGCGCGTCGGGCTGGCCTATGACGCTACCTCGCCGTGTAGTCTGCTGCTCCGCCCCGCACAGCGGCCGACGCAGGTCGGGCACCGGCCATGCGCGTTCGGCCATGTGCAGCCGTCCGCGAATGGCAGGTTTCGGGATCTATCAAAGCCCAATGATCAGGACCGAGGGAAGCGGCGTGAGCACGACGTGTGCCGCGCGATCGTCAACCATAGTTGACAGGATGGTCGATGTCAACTATAGTTGACAAATGCCGCTGATCCGCCAGACGCTCGAATATGCAGAGTGGTTCGAACGCCTGCGGGATCGACAGGCGCGCGTTCGTATTGATGTGCGCGTGCGGCGCCTTGGCATGGGCAACCCTGGCCAGCACCGCGTGTTGACCGGTGGTGTGGTGGAACTGAAGATCGACTTCGGTCCGGGATATCGCGTGTACTACGCGCAGCGGGGTGCGGAGTTGATCCTGCTGCTGATCGGCGGCGACAAGTCGTCGCAGCAAGAGGACATCCGGACTGCCCAACGGCTTGCGAAAGAACTGGAGTGACTATGGCCATCAGGACTCTTCCGTGGGATGCTGCAGAGCACCTCAAGACCGACGAGGATCGTGTAGCGTACCTGAATGCAGCGCTCGACGAAGCAGGCGACGACCCGGCCTTCGTTACGCAAGTGCTGGGCGACATTGCGCGATCTCGTGGCATCGAGCGCGTGGCGCGCGAGACTGGCATGACCCGCCAAGGACTGTACAAGGCCCTTTCAGCCGACGGGAACCCCGAGCTGTCGACCCTGCTAAAGGTGCTGCATGCCCTGGGGATGAAGCTTCACGCCGAACCGGCCCATCACGAGTAGGTACGCCGCTCTCGCGCGGCTGGGGCCTCGCGTTGCACATTTATGGCCGCTGCGGTTTGCAACGCCTGCGCGGCTTGGCCGTTGCCGAACGGTCATGAGCAGCCGCTCGCGATAGTCTGCTTCCGAGAGCTTCGAGATCGGAATGACGACCTTAGCCGCAGTACTTGCCGAGCTTCGTTCATTGAACGAGCCCGTGCCGTCGCCACCGCGCCTTCCGGCAGCCTCAGAGGTGGCAGCCATGGAGCAGACGGTCGGAATTCCATTTCATGCCGACTACCGCCGCTACTTGCTCGAGGCCAGTGACATCACGCTCGGGACGTTGGAACCTTCGACGATCTGCGAGCCCTCGTCTCACACGCATCTCCCATGCGTAGTCGCGAGCGCTCGAGCGCTCGGTGTCCCACCAGAGTTGCTGCCCATCTGCGAGGACAACGCAGATTTCTACTGCATCGATGCCGGCGGCGCCGTCCACTTCTGGTCGCACAATGGCGCATCCGAGGAGTCGTGGCCAGACCTTGCCTCGTGGCTTCGGAAGGTGTGGATTGAGGAGAACGCGTAGCTGTCCACGGCTACATGCCCCTTGCGCGCTTCACTACGCATGCCGGCCAGTAGCCGCCGTCGGCGACGGGCTGCTTTCTGAAACCGGCTGGCGTGTGGCCATCGGCCGTAGTTGCAGGCCCAACGGTGCGGACCTGCGCGTCAGCGGCGTGTTCAAGGCCGGCAACAGCGTGAGCTTTGCGCAAGCTGTCGCGGCACTGCACGGCCTGCCCGTACGCGAGCAGGCCAATCGGATTGAGCTCTCGGCGAAGTAGTCGCGTTCGTCTTCGCCTGGTAACTACGTGCTGAATTTGGGGAGAAATTCAGCGCGTGCGGCACACGCCATCAGCCGCATAGTCGTTGGCATGGTCAGCAATTCCACCCCCCTCGAAACGCACCGCCAAGCAGCGAGCGCCAGTCCCCGGCGTGACAGGGTGGCGGTCGACATGCGCGGACACGGCCCGGCGGTTGCTTATCACGCGAGGGCACGACAACTGCCCGTGTCTGCTCTGATTCGCACCATCCTCACAGAATGGCTCGCCGCTCACCCCGACACCGATTTGGCCAAAGCTTCTTCTGAAGTTGCCGATCCGAGCGCCACTCGTCCGCGACAGCAAGCCGCCTCGCGCGAGGTCAAGCTCAGCATCCCGGTTTGCGAAGCGCTTGTGCTCGCCCGCCGCGCACGGGCCGCTGAGATGTCACAAGGGAAGTACGTCGCGCGCTTGGTGCTGGGCAGCCCACCTCCGCCCGCAAGCCCTGAGCTGAAGGAGGCCAACGCCGCCTTGACGCGCTCCACGGCCACACTGGCCGCGCTATGCGTCGACTTGCAGGCGCTTGCGCGATCGATCGCGCAGAGCCCGGGATTCGACACTTGCACGGCACGGACAGAGCAGCTGTCCCAGATCGTCAAGGATCACCTGATACTCACTGCGCCGCTGCTCGCAGCGCTCAATCCGCCGCGGCGAGCTCCTCCCTCTGGGACTGCGTGAGGCTGGCATGGGAGCGGAAATCGACGGAGTCCTTGTGACCTGGGGCGAACGCCTCTTCTATCCCGGCAATCGCATGGTCAAACCCGGTCCTCAGCCCCGCCTCGATACGCTCCTGCGGCGCAAGGCCGCCGTCATCCGCCGCCGCGTCGAATCCACGGTGGTACGACGCGCGCCACAGGTGATGGTCAAGATTGCCGGCGGCGGTCGCGGCATGCGCGCCATCGCCGCCCATTTCCGCTACATCAGCAAGAGCGGCCGGCTCGCCGTCGAGGACGACCGCGGCGTCGTGGCACAGGGCAAGGAAGCTCTTGGCGACCTGATCGAACAATGGCGCTGGGGCGGCTCCAAGATCGAGGAGACCAGCCCTCGGCGCGAAGCGTTCAACGTGATGCTGTCCATGCCACGTGGGACCGAATCCCAGATCGTGCTCTGCGCCGCAAGGGAGTTCGCCCAGACTGAGCTGTCAGACCACCGGTACATGATGGTCCTGCATGAGCACCAGGGGAACCCACATGTCCACCTGTGCGTGCGGGCCGAGTCGATGAGCGGCAAGCGCCTCCATCCGTACAGGGCCGACCTGCACCGCTGGCGCGAGACCTTCGCCGAGCGTTTGCGCGGATGGGGTGTCGAAGCTGAAGCGACCCGGCAAGCCGTCCGCGGAGTGTCTCACCGACCCGAGCAGCTATGGCAGATCAGGGCCCGGGGTCCATCGCTCCTGAAACAGCCCGGTGCGCCAAACCAGTCCGGCATTGCCAATTGGAAAAACCGGGTCGAGGCCATGCGTGCCTGGGCCAACATCACGCTGGCTCTTCGCAGCTCCGAAGAGCCGAAGGACCGGGAACTCGCCGAGCGCATCCAGGGCTTCGTCCGCGACTCCACATTCATGAAGGAGTTGCGCCGGTTGCAGCCATCGCAGCAGCAAATTCGTGATCGGCCGCGAGCACCGCCTGGCGAACCGATACCAAGTACGCACGCACTGGAAGGGCGCGACCGTCACGCGGTGCGGCTTCCCACGCGCACCCGACGCGGTCCGGACTTCACGCGCTGACGAATGGTTCAATCCAAAGGATCAAGCCGCGGCGAGCAGCCGGCCTGAACGATCCCTGGCTTCATCGCTCTCGCAGCGCGCAGTGCGCAGCGACCCGATTGACCATCCGCCGAGTGCCATGGTGTGGCTTTCAAGGGCCTGCCCTGCGCGCTACGGCTTCGCAGCGGTCGGGCCACCTCGGCTCAGGAAGCCATCTTGTCTAAAAGCCCACCGCCGCGCCATCTCGCCGCGGATCACTGGCAGCCACATAGCCATCGACGGCAGGGTCGCCGAGTCGCCAGATGAACTGGCCGGCCCCAAAGTCCTGGTAGCTGTCGTGGATGTCGCCGATCTGGTGGCCCAGGCTGCGCAGACCCTCGATGGTTTCGGGGGGCATGTGCGGCTCGACATTGATCGAACGGCCTTCGTTGAAGCGCCAGCGCGGCGCGTCGCAGGCAGCCTGCGGCTGCTGGCCGTAGTCGAGCATGCGCACCAGCGTCTGCAGGTGTCCCTGCGGCTGCATATTGCCGCCCATCACGCCGAAGCTCATCTGGGGCGCGCCCTCGCGCGTCAAAAAGGCCGGAATGATGGTGTGAAAGGGCTTCTTGCCGGGCGCCACCTGGTTGGCGTGACCGTCCTCGAGCGTGAAGCAATGACCGCGGTTTTGCAGCGAAATGCCGTAGCCCGGCACCACCAGGCCCGAGCCAAAGCCCATGTAGTTGCTCTGAATGAAGCTCACCATCATGCCGCTCTCGTCTGCCGCCGTGAGGTAGATCGTGCCACCCTTGACCGGGTTGCCGCAGGCGAAATCCTGTGCGCGCCGCGGGTCCACAAGTCGGGCACGTTCAGCGTGGTAAGCCGGGTCCAGCAGCTCGGCCATCTTGACGGTCATGCTGCGCGGATCGGCGACGTAGCGATAGGTGTCGGAGAACGCGAGCTTCATGGCCTCGATCTGCAGGTGCTGGGCGGCCGCGCTGTCGACGGGGTGGCGCTGGTAGTCCAGCTGCCGCAGGATGCCCAGAGCAATCAGTGCCGCGATGCCCTGTCCGTTGGGCGGAATCTCGTGCAACTGGTAGCCGGCGTGCTCGCAGGAGATCGTGCCCACCCATTGCGGCGTATAGGCGGCCAGGTCAGCGGCCGTGATCGCGCCGCCGGTGCTTCGGGCGAAAGCGGCGATCGCCTCGGCGATTTCGCCGCGATAGAAGGCCTCCCCGCGCGTCGAGGCAATCAGGCGCAGCGAGCGCGCAGCATCGGGAAAGCGAAAGAGCTCGCTCACCTCAGGCGCCCGGCCGCGCGGCAGGAAGGCCTGCGCAAAGCCAGGCTGGCCGGTCAGGCCGGGCAAGGCCGCCGCCATGGCCCATTTGCGCTGCACGATCACGGGCACGGCGTAGCCGCGCTCGGCGATCTCGATGGCCGGCGCGAGCAGCTCGGCAAAGGGCAGCTTGCCGAAGCGCTCGCTCAAGGCAGCCCAGCCAGCCACGGCGCCGGGCACGGTCACCGAACCCCAGCCCCGCTGGGGCGGGGTCTTGGCGTCGGCACCGTAGGACTTGCGGAAGTACTCAGGCGACCAGGCTGCCGGCGCCGGCCCTGAGGCATTGAGGCCGTGCAAGGCGCTGCCGTCCCAGAGGATGGCGAAGGCGTCAGACCCCAGGCCGTTGGAGCAGGGCTCGACCAGCGTCATGCAAGCGGCTGCAGCGACGGCCGCATCGACGGCGTTGCCGCCCGCGGCCATCATCCGCAGCCCGGCCTGGGCCGCGAGCGGGTGCGAGGTGGAAACGATGTTGCGCGCGAACAAGGGCGCGCGGACGCTGGGGTACTCGGTCTGCCAGTCGAAGCGATTCATGGGCCGCCGTCTCATCACGAGGGGCGCCCAGTATCGAAGATCAGGCGGGGGTCAGGGCGATGGTCTTGCGCGGCCGGCCGGCATCGTCGATGTGGCACAGGCCGGGGCAGCCGGCCATGGCGTCGTCAAAGACCTCACGCGCGCAGTCATGGCAGCAGCCGCAGGCCGAGGCCACGCGCGTTTCGTCCTGCAGCACCTCGAAATTGCGCACGCCCGACTCCACGCTGCGGCGGATGTCGCGGTCGGAAACTCGGTGGCAAAGGCAGACGATCATGGCGGGACCAGAAACGAAGTCTGATCCGAATATTAACGCAAATGCGAACGTTTCTCAATCATGTTCGCATTGACCACCCTCGCCCAGCGCCAATTCCTGCCGGAATTGGACCTCAGGAGGGCTCGCCGACCTGGAGCTGGAGCCAGTTCTGCTCGCCCAGCTGGGCCACGAGGTCGATCTGAGTTTCCAGGTGGTCGATGTGATCCTCGGTGTCGCTGAGGATGTCTTCGAGGATCTCGCGCGAGACGTAGTCGCGCACGCTTTCGCAATAGGCGATGGCTTCCTTGAGCAGCGGGTGCGAGGCCATCTCGAGGCGCAGGTCGCAGTGCAGGGTCTCGACGGCGTTCTCGCCAATGAACAGCTTGCCGAGATCTTGCAGATTGGGCAGGCCTTCGAGGACGAGCACGCGCTCGATCAGCTTGTCGGCGTGCTTCATCTCCTCAATGGATTCCTCATACTCGTGCTTGCCAAGCTTCTCCAGGCCCCAGTTCTTGAGCATGCGCGCGTGTAGAAAGTACTGGTTGACGGCCGTGAGCTCGTTCTTGAGCTGGGCGTTCAGATATTCGATGACCTTGGCGTCGCCCTTCATGGCATCTCCTCATGAACATGACCGCGGGGCATTGTGCGCGGGCGCTGCGCGCTGCGCACGCCAATCCCGCGCCCGCTCACTCTGCATGCGAAGCGTTCCTATTCATCGCGGCCGGCGCCATGGCCGCCCCCCCGCCTCAGCGGATCGAAGGCAGGCTGCGCGCGGCCTTGACCAGGCTTTCACCCATGGCCGCGCCGAAGCGTTTGGCCAGGCGTTCGGCGACGTTGTCGCGCGTCGTGTAGTCGACCACGTCCTCGGCCTTGATGACGTCCCGGGCCACGTAGTCCACGTTCCCGAAGTCGTCGGCCAGCCCCATCTTCACGGCTTCCTCGCCGTTCCAGAAGAGGCCGGAGAAGGTGTCCGGCGTTTCCTTGAGCCGCTTGCCGCGGCCCTCGCGCACGGCGGTGATGAACTGGGCGTGGATCTGGTCCAGCATGGTCTGGGCGTAGGCGCGCTGCTTGGGCAGCAAGGGCGAGAAGGGATCGAGCATGCCCTTGTTGGCGCCCGCCGTGAGCAGCCGGCGCTCGACACCGTAGCGCTCCATCAGGCCGTTGAAGCCGAATCCATCCATGAGCACGCCGATCGAACCCACGACCGAGGCCTTGTCCACATAGATCTGGTCCGCCGCTGCGGCCATGTAGTAGGCCCCGGAGGCGCAGATCTCCTCGCAGACGGCGTACACCTTCTTGTGGCTCTCCTGGCGCAGGCGCTGGATCTCGTCGTTGACGATGCCCGACTGCACGGGGCTGCCGCCCGGCGAGTTGAAGCGCAACACGATAGCCTGCGCCGCCGGTTCGGCAAAGGCATCCTTGAGTGCGGAGACGATGCGCTCGGCGCTGGCCTCGCTGTCCTCGGCGATCTCGCCGCGCACGTCAATCAGGGCCGTGTGCGGCGTGGTGGGCGCACTCATGTGCCAGCGCGGCGCGAGCAGCGCCCAGGCGATCGCCGCGCCGATCAGCAGCCACAGCAGGCGCAGCGCAAAGCGCCAGCGGCGCGCGCTGCGCCGCTCGCGCAGGTACTCGTGCGCGAACTGTTCGAGCACGGCCTCGTAGGCGGTGCGCGGAGCCGGTGCCGGCTGCTGCTGCTGCTGTTGCTGTTGCTGTTGCTGTTGCTGCTGGTCTTCGGGATTCATGATGTGGACTTCAGTCTTCGAATGCGGGGCGCGTGTCGCGGGAAGGATACCAATACACCTGACCGTCGCGCTCTTCCACGCGGATCTTGGTCAGGCCCATGCGGCCGCACATGCCCATCACGCAGCGGCCGGTGCGCGGGTCGTAGGTCGCGCCGTGGATGCTGCAGATGATGTAGCGCTTCTCGCCGTCGAGGAACTCACCCTCCTGCCAGTCCATCTCGGTCGGCACATGGGCGCAGCGGTTCAGATAGGCGTGGACCTCGCCGTCAAAGCGAAGGGCAAAGGCGCGCTCGGGGCGCCGCCATTGCAGCACCTCGAAGCTGACGGCCTTGCCGCGTTCCTCGAGCGCTTCGGAGGCGCACAGGTGCAGGGGTTGATCCTCGCGGACATCCATCAAGCGTGCTCCAGCAGCCAGCCGTGCAGCTCGGCCGTCGAATGGGCGACGAAGAGCGGCCGGTACTCGGCAAAGGACTCGTGATCATGGGCGCCAAAGCTCACGCCGACGCAGGGGCATCCGGCGTTGACGGCCATCTGCAGGTCGTGGGTGGTGTCGCCAATCATCAGCGTGCGTTCGGGCTCGGCTCCGAACTCGCGCATCAGCTCCAAGAGCATCTGCGGGCTGGGCTTGCCGGCGGTCTCGTCGGCCGTGCGGCTGCCGTCAAACAGGCCGACCAGGCCCGCGCGCTGCACCGAGTCCGTCAGCCCGCGCCGGTTCTTGCCCGTGGCCACACTGAGCCAGTGATGGCGCTGCTTGAGTGCGGCGAGCATCTCCAGCGTGCCAGGGAAAAGCTCCACCTCGTCCTTCTGGGCCAGGTAGTGATGGCGAAAGCGCAGCGACAGCTCCGCATGCCGCTGCAGCGGCAAGCTGGGCACGGCGTGCAACAGGGCCGCATGCAGCTCCATGCCGATCACGTAGGCCGCATCCTCGTCGCTGGGCCGGGGCTCGCCCAGGTCCACGGCAGCGGCCTGGATGCAGCGCGTGATGAGGCCGGTGGAGTCGGCCAGGGTGCCGTCCCAGTCGAAGGCGATCAGCTCGAAGTTCATTGCGCCTGCACCAGCTTCTCGCACTCGGGCGGCAGGGGCGCCTCGCAGACCACCGTCTCGCCGCTGGCCGGATGCTGGAACTGCAGGCGCCGCGCGTGCAGGAACATGCGATCGAACTTGAGCGCGCCGCGCGCCAGCTCCCGGTTGCGCTCGAAGTCGCCGTACTTGGGGTCGCCAACGATGGCATGCCCGGCCTGCTGCAGGTGGACGCGGATCTGGTGCGTGCGGCCGGTCTTGATGGTCACGTCGAGCAGGCTGTAGCCGGGCAGCTTGCGCACGATCTTGACAAGGCTGATCGAGCGCTTGGCCTCCTCCTCGCCGGCCGTGCCGGGGCGCACCCAGCGCTCGCCGTCGCGGCCCACGAACTTGACCAGCGGCACATCGACCACCTTGAGCTTGACCGGCCAATCGCCCCAAACGAGGGCGGCGTAGGTCTTGCCGGTCTCACGGTCGCGGAGCTGGTCCTGCAGGGCCACGAGGGCGCTGCGCTTCTTGGCGATCATCAAGAGCCCCGAGGTCTCCTTATCGAGCCGGTGCACGAGTTCGAGGAACTTGGCCGTGGGCCGCGCGCGGCGCAGCGCCTCGATGACGCCGTAGCTCACGCCCGAGCCGCCGTGCACCGCCACACCGGCCGGCTTGTCGATGACGAGCACATGCTCGTCTTCAAAAACCACCGGGAACTCGCGTGCCGGCGCCGCTGGCTGCTCTGGCTTGGCCGCCACCCGCACGGGCGGCACGCGCACCACGTCACCCAGTTCGAGCCGCGTGTCGGCCTGGGCCCGGCCCTTGTTGACTCGCACCTCTCCCGCCCGAATCACCCGGTACACATGGGTCTTGGGAACGCCCTTGAGCTCGCGCAGCAAGAAGTTGTCCAGGCGCTGGCCGGCCGAGCCTTCGTCCACTTCGACGTGGCGAACCTGGGGTTTTTCCGGGGCCGCAATGGGCAATCCCTCACCTTTTGGTGCGGCTGGCGCCCGTGCTTTCGCCCCTATAATGTTGCTCACTACCTTTGCGCCGTAAGTGTTTGATTTTTCAGATTTTACCGGGTGAGCCCGGGATGAACGCGGCAGGTGCAGGGGTCGGGCGCGGCAAGAGCCGCGTCATAGGTGATGCAACGCGCATCCCTCGCAAGGCGGGCCCTGTCCCCAAGTGACCTGGCGGTCTTGCGGTTTGCGCGGCAGAGCAATGTAGACAGAACCATGCCTCGCGCGCCGCGATTCTTTTCGATTCGGCGAGCGGGCCCAAAGAACAAGGTTTCATGGTTGAAGATGCCTCGCCGGCGTCTTGAGCCAGCGTCCAGCCAGTCCACGCGGATGATTCCCCAACTCTCCCCCACCACCACCGCCTGGCGCGCGCATCGCCGCCAGGCCGTGGTCCGGCCGTGCCAAGAGCGCGTCGGGGAGTCCGGAATCCTGCCCACGCTGCTTGGTCGCACGCGCCAACGCTGAAGCACCGATCGTCTACCGATCAAGGCTTCAGTCCAGGGCGATTCCTTCCTCGGTTCTCCTCCGTTGCTCGTGCATCGAGCAAATGTTTGGTCGTGCAAGCCATTGCACGTGAGGAGTGATTGATGAAACGCATGCTGATCAATGCGACGCAGCAGGAAGAGCGTCGCCTCGCCATCGTTGATGGCCAGAAGCTGCTGGACTTCGAAACCGAGATCGAAGGCCGCGAGCAGCGCAAGGGCAATATCTACAAGGCCGTCGTGACGCGCGTCGAGCCGTCCCTGGAAGCCTGCTTCGTGGACTACGGCGAAGACCGCCACGGCTTCCTGCCCTTCAAGGAAATCTCGCGCCAGTTCTTCCGCGAAGGCACGGACGTCAAGAACGCGACCATCAAGGACGCGATCAAGGAAGGCCAGGAGCTCCTGGTCCAGGTCGAGAAGGAAGAGCGTGGCAACAAGGGCGCCGCCCTGACCACCTTCATCTCCCTGGCCGGCCGCTACCTCGTGCTGATGCCCAACAACCCGCGCGGCGGCGGTGTCTCGCGCCGCATCGAGGGCGAGGACCGCGAGGAGCTCAAGGAGAACCTCGACCAGCTCGAATATCCGAAGGGGATGAGCCTGATCGCCCGCACGGCCGGCATCGGCCGCTCGGCCGCGGAGCTGCAGTGGGACCTGAACTACATGCTCAAGCTCTGGACGGCCATCGACGATGCGTCCAAGGGCGGCAAGGGCGCCTACCTGATCTACCAGGAGTCGTCGCTCGTGATCCGCGCGATCCGCGACTACTTCACCGCCGACATCGGCGAGATCCTGATCGACACGGACGACCTGTTCGAACAGGCCCACCAGTTCATGAACCACGTGATGCCCGACCAGGGCCATCGCGTGAAGCGCTACCGCGACGACGCGCCGCTGTTCAGCCGCTTCCAGATCGAGCACCAGATCGAGACGGCCCACAGCCGCACGGTCAACCTGCCCTCGGGCGGCGCCATCGTGATCGACCACACCGAGGCGCTCGTTTCCGTGGACGTGAACTCTGCCCGCGCCACTCGCGGCGGAGACATCGAGGAAACCGCGACCCGCACCAACCTCGAGGCGGCCGACGAGATCGCCCGCCAGATGCGTCTGCGCGACCTCGGCGGCCTGATCGTCGTGGACTTCATCGACATGGAAGAGTCGAAGAACCGCCGCGAGGTCGAGCAACGCCTGCGCGACGCACTGCGCAACGATCGCGCGCGGGTGCAGTTCGCCTCCATCAGCAAGTTCGGCCTGCTGGAGCTCTCGCGCCAGCGTCTACGCCCGGCGCTCAGCGAAGGCAACCACATCACCTGCCCGCGCTGCAACGGCACCGGCCACATCCGCGACACCGAGTCGAGCGCGCTGCAGATCCTGCGCATGGTCCAGGAAGAGGCCATGAAGGACAACACCGCCGCCGTGCACGTACAGGTGCCGGTGGAAGTGACCAGCTTCCTGCTCAACGAAAAGCGCACCGAGATCACCAAGATCGAGATGAAGCAGCGCGTGACCGTGCTGCTGGTGCCCAACAAGCATCTCGAGACGCCCAACTACAAGCTCGAACGTCTGCGCCACGACGATCCGCGCCTGGACAACCTCCAGGCCAGCTACACGATGATCGAGGAGCCGACGGACGAGGTCGGCATCACCCGGCGCAGCGACGGTCAGGGCAGCGAGAAGAAGAACAAGCAGGAGCCCGTCATCAAGGGCATCCTGCCCGAGCAGCCCGCTCCGATTGCGCCCCCGAAGCCCGAGCCCGTCAAGGCTGCCGCCCCGGTGGCCGCACCGGCACCCGCGCCGGCTGGCGGCGGCTTCTTCGCCTGGATCAAGAGTCTGTTCGGCGGCGCCGCGCCCGCGCCCGCGCCGGCTCCCGTGGAAGCCAAGCCCGCCGAGAAGAAGCGCGAAGGCCGTGACGGTGGCCGCGACGGCGGCCGCCGTGGTGGCCGTGGCGAACGTGGTGAACGCAGTGAGCGCGGTGAACGCAGTGAGCGCGGTGAGCGCAACGCCAAGCGTGAAGGCGGACGTGAAGGCGGACGCGAGGGTGGTCGTGAAGGTGGGCGCGAAGGCCAGCGTAGCGAGAAGCCTCAAGAGGCCCGCGGCGAGGGCCAGCGCGACCAGCGCCGCCAGCGTGGCGAACAGCGTGGCGAACAGCGTCAGGACGCCAAGCCCGAGACAACGGAAGGCCGTGGCGAGCAGCAGCAGCCGCGTCGCGATCGTGGCGATCGTGGCGAGCGTGGTGAACGCGGCGAACGCGGCGAACGTGGCGAACGTGGTGAAGGCCGCCGCCGTGAACGTCAACCCGAGGCCGCGCCGCAAGCCGCACTCGACCTGAACGCCGTGCACGAAGCACCGCCGGCCTTCGTTGATACGCAGGCCGAGGCCATCGAGCCCGCCGGTCACGAGGCTTCCACCGAGGCCACGACCGAAGAGCGCCAGGGTCGCAACCGCCGCCGCCGCCGCGGTGGCCGTGGTCGCGACGAAGGCGCCCCGCAGCAAGACGAGGAAACCAAGGTCGACACTGAGGAAGTGGCCGTTGCCGCTGACGAAGCTGCTGAAGCTCAGCCCGCGGGCGAAGGTGACGACGCTGGCGAAGGCCATGGCCGCGAGAAGCGTGGCCGCGGGCGCCGCGACCGCTACCGCCGCGAGCGCCGTGAAGACGGTACGCCGGAGGCCGCCGATGGCCAGATCGATGCGCAAGCCGACGTCGCCACCCAGCCGATTGAATCGGTGGAAATGGCCACCGCCGCTCATGCCGCTGCTCATTCCGCCGCTCATGCCGCTGCTCCTGCCGCCGAGCCGGCCGTCGTGCCACCCCAGGCTGCCGCGCCCATCGTCGTTGAGCCCTTCGTGCTGCCCGTGGCCGACCTGAACACGGTCGCCGAAACGGCCGGCCTGCAGTGGGTGAACTCCGACGCCGACAAGGTCGCTGCCGTCCAGGCCGCCATCGCCGCCGAGCCCAAGCCCGTGCACGTGGCGCGCGAACGCCCGCCTGCGGTCGTGGTCGACGAAGGCCCGCTGGTCCTGGTTGAAACGCGCAAGGACCTGAGCCAGATCAAGCTGCCTTTCGACGCCGCTTGATCGAGCCCCGAAAGCAAGGCCGCCGCAGCTACCGTTGCGGCGGCCTTTTCACATCGACTCCCACAACGAGACGACCCACATGAGCAACATCGCCAGCGCGCCGAAGATGCCGCCGCAGATTCCCTACATCATCGGCAACGAGGGATGCGAGCGCTTCAGCTTCTACGGCATGCGCAACATCTTGACCGTCTTCTTGATGACGAGCCTGCTGCTCGCCATTCCCGAGGAGCTGCGCAAGGGCGAGGCCAAGGAGGTCTTCCACACCTTCGTGATCGGCGTGTACTTCTTCCCCCTGCTGGGCGGTTGGATCGCCGACCGCTTTTGGGGCAAGTACAGGACCATCCTGTACTTGAGCCTGCTGTACGTCTGCGGTCACGCCTGCCTGGCCTTCTTCGAGCACAGCATCCGGGGCTTCTATTTCGGCCTCTTCCTGATCGCCCTGGGCTCGGGCGGCATCAAGCCCCTGGTGTCGAGCTTTGTGGGCGACCAGTTTGACAAGAGCAACCGCTCGCTGGCCCAGAAGGTCTTCGACGCCTTCTACTGGATCATCAACTTCGGTTCCTTCTTCGCGTCTCTGTTCATGCCGGTGCTGCTGAAAAACTTCGGCGCCGCCGTGGCCTTCGGCATTCCCGGCGTGTTCATGTTCATCGCCACCGTGATCTTCTGGTCCGGTCGCCACAAGTACGTCCATGTGAAGCCCACGACCCATGAGGACCCGAACAGCTTCCTCAAGGTCGTGCGCACGGCGCTGGGTGGCGGCGGCGCGGGTCTGGCCGTGACCCTGCTGGGCGTGGTGCTGGCGCTCTATGCCGTGAGCTGCTTCGAGGCCTTGGGCCTGGTGGCCGCGCTTTGCCTGGCCCTGCTGCTGGTGTTGGCCTTTGGCGGCATCGGGGCGTGGATGCAGCTCGACCGCGCCGCGCCCAAGCATGGACCCGAGGCCGTGGAGGCCGTGCGCGCCGTGCTGCGCTTGCTGGTGCTCTTCGCGCTCGTCACGCCCTTTTGGTCGCTCTTCGACCAGAAAGCCTCGACCTGGGTGCTGCAGGCCGACCAGATGAGCAAGCCGCAGTGGTTCCAGTCCTCAATGATGCAGGCCATCAACCCGGCTCTGGTGATGATCCTCATCCCCTTCAACAACACGGTGCTCTTCCCGCTGCTCTCGCGCCTGGGGCTGAAGATCACGGCGCTTCGCCGCATGGGCATGGGGATCGCCTTCTCAGGCGTAGCCTGGATCGTCGTGGGCGCCATGCAGCTGATGATGGACGGGGGCGACAAGCTCCTCATCACCTGGCAGATCTTGCCCTACGTGCTGCTGACCATCGGAGAAGTGCTGGTCTCGGCCACCGGGCTGGAGTTCGCCTACAGCCAGGCGCCGCTGGCGATGAAGGGCGTGATCACGAGCTTCTGGAACCTCTCGGTGACGATGGGCAATCTCTGGGTGCTGCTGGCCAATTCCAGCGTCAAGAGCGACGCTGCCACGGCCTGGATCCAGTCCACGGGTGTGAGCGTCACGAGCTTCCAGATGTTCTTCTTCGCCGGCTTCGCCTTGCTGGCCGCGGGTGCCTTTGGGCTCTATGCCAAGGGCTACCGCATGCTGGACCACTACAGAGGCTGATTCCCCGCGCGCCCTGATGAGCAAGAAGCCGCCCCAGCGCAAGCTGCGGCGGCTTCTTCACTTCAACCTTCCTTACGTCTTCCTTATGAAGGCGCTGGCATGATGCACGGGACACCACTTTGCAAGGTCTTGACATGCGCTTGCCTCTCCTCGCCCTGCTCCTGCCTCTGTTGATCCCGCCGGCCCATGCCGCCCAGCCCGAGGCCCAGGAAGTCGTCCTGCAGTTCGAGCCGCAGCCCGGCGACAAGCTGCGCCAGAGCATGGAGATGAAGATGCAGATGAGCATGAACATGCTGCCCGGCCCCAAGACCACGGACGAGCAACGTGCCAAGCTGGCCGAGGGCGCGCAGAAGCTGGGCAAGGGCATGTCCATGGCCATGAAGATGGCCATACGCACCGAGGCCAGTGAGGCCGACGCCAAGGGCGACTACCTGCTGCACATCCGCGGCGAGGGCGGCGAGATCCACATGAATTTGCCGGGCGACGAGGCCAAGACCCTGCCCAACCCCATGGCCGATCTCGAGATCGACGCCTTGCTGCACCCCAATCTCGCGGGCGTGGAGCTTCTTCGCGTCAAGAGCGGCCAGCCCGCCCTCAAGGACGGCAAGGTGCTCGATGGCATGGCCCAAGGTCTCGTGCAACAGGCCTTCGGTGCCATGCGCGAACTCGAAGGCCGGCACCTGAAGATCGGCGAAACGGCCGAGATCCCCTTCAACCTGCAGATGCCCATGCAGCAGTTGCCGGCGAATGCCAAGGTGAACGCCACCATTGCCTTCACGCTCAAGTCCGTCCACAAGGGCGTCGCGCATTTCGACACGACCGTCAAGATGGACATGACGATGAACACGCAGGCGCAAGAAGCGCAGCAGGTCCACATGAACGTGCGTGGCGCCGGCACCGGCACCATGGACTACCGCGTCGCCGACCGCCTGCCGATGCGAAAGGACATGACGATCCACATGCAGATGGACACCCAGCTGCCCGGCGACGTGTCCATGCAGATGGACACGACCATGCAGATGGACATGAAGGGCGAGCGCTACAAGTGATTCAAGAAGAGGCGTGCTGCTCAATGACGACGAAGGCGGCCGCGTAGTCGACCTCGTCGGTCACGGTCACATGCGCGCGCAAGCCGCGTGCCTCGAACCATGCGGCCAGCTCGCCGTGCAGGCGGACCTCGGGCTTGCCGCTGCGCGCCTTGACGATCTCGCACGCACGCCAGGTCATCGGCATGGTCATGCCGAGCCCAATGGCTTTGGAGAACGCCTCCTTGGCCGAGAAGCGCGTGGCCAGGTAGGCGATGCCACGGGCCTCGACTCGCGCCAGGCGCTCGTGGAAGACCTCGATCTCATGCGCTCCGAGCACCTTCTGCGCGAAACGCACGCCGCGGCGCTCGTAAGTGGCGCGCAGGCGGCGGATGTCGCAGATGTCCGTGCCGATGCCGTAGATCACAGGTACGCCTGCTGAATGGCACGCAGGTAGCCGCGAACAGTCTCCGCGTAGCCAACTTCCAGGGCATCGGCGACGAGCGCATGGCCGATGGAGACCTCCTGGACACCCGGCACGGCACGCAAGAAGGCCGTGAGGTTGGGCTGGTTCAGATCGTGGCCGGCGTTGATGCCCAGGCCCTGGGCGAGCGCAGCCTGGGCTGTGGCCGTAAAGCCGGCCAGCACCTGTGCCTCGCGCGGCGTGCCGAAGGCCGAGGCAAAAGTTTCCGTGTAGAGCTCGATGCGCTCGGCACCCAGTTCTGCGACCAGGCGCATGGCCTCGGGCACCGGGTCCATGAAAAGGCTCACGCGCACGCCGAGCTGGCGGCATTCTTCGATCAGGGGCCGGAGCCTTTGCATGTCGGCAGGCAGGCTCCAGCCATGGTCGGAGGTGAACTGCGCCTCACTGTCGGGCACGAAGGTGACCTGGTGCGGGCGGAACTCGCGCACGAAGGCCATCAGGTTCTGGGTCGGGTTGCCTTCGATGTTGTATTCGGCCTGGGGCCAGGCCTTCATCAGGGCGGCCAGTTCGCGCACATCTTCGCTGCGGATGTGGCGCGCGTCGGGCCGCGGGTGCACGGTGATGCCCTGGGCGCCGGCCTGCAGGCACAACTCGGCCGCGCGCGTGACGCTGGGAATGCCCAGGTGCCGGGTATTGCGCAGCAAGGCGACCTTGTTGACGTTGACCGAAAGCGCACAGCGCATGGAAGGGGCGACGAGAGGGTTCATTCGATCAGCTTCTGGACATCGATCATCAGCTGGCGCGTGCGCAGCGGCTGGCCGCCCAGATGGTAGAGCAAGAGCGAGCGCAGCACCGCACGCAGGGGCTGGAGGGCCGTCTGGCAGGCATGGCGCAGCGCCGCACCGCTGCCGTGCAAGAGCGCGGCCTGCAGTTGCACGAGCGTGGCGCCGTCAAGCTGCGCCAGATCGTCGCCGGGTGCCATGATCACGCCGGCCTGCGCAGAAACGGCGTAGCGATGGCCTGCCTTGACGGGCTCCTGCGTGAGCGTGGCCAGGCTCAGGTCGGGCAGCAGGCCCAGGATGAAGAGCAGGCGCAGTTCAAAGGCTCGCAGCGCGGCCTGGGCCTGCGGCTCCTCGGCCGAATGCAACTCGGCCAGGGTTTCGGCATACAGGTCGAACAGCTCCGGATGCGGATCCTGCCGGCCCAGCAGCTTCATCAGCAGCTCGTTGAGGTAGTAGCCCGAGAAGAGCGCCGCGCCGGGCGGCTGGGTGGCTCCGCCTTGCCACTCGGCGCTGCGCAGCGTCAGCACGCCCTCGCCTTCTGCGCCCTTGGCCGGCTTGGAGAGATGGACCAGGATGCGCTGAAAAGGCAGCAGCACGGCCCGCAGCTGCGAATACGGCCTCTTGGAACCCTTGGCGGCCACGGGCACCCGGCCCTGCTCGCGGGTGAAGAGGTCCAGGATCTGGCTGGACTCGCTCCAGTCGTAGTGGTGCAGGACAAAGGCTTCCTGCCCGTGCCGGGCGCCAGCCTTGTTCACTCGTATCCGTAGGTACGCAGGTGTTCCTCGTTGTCGGCCCAGCCCGAGCGGACCTTGACCCACAGTTCAAGGAACACGCGCCCGTCCATCAGCTGCTCGAGCTCCTGGCGGGCTTCGGAGCCGATGCGCTTGAGCCGCTCGCCGCCGTTGCCGATGATCATGCCCTTGTGGGCCTCACGCTCGACGACGATGGAGGCCGAGATGCGGCGCAGTTGCCCCTCGTCTTCCCACTTGTCAATGACGACGGTCGAGGTGTAGGGCAACTCATCACCGGTCAGGCGGAACAGCTTCTCGCGGATGATCTCGCTGGCGAGGAACCGCTCGCTGCGGTCGGTCAGCGCGTCTTCCTCGTAGAACCAGCCCTGCTCGGGCAGGTAGGGCTTGAGGATGCCGAACAGGCGCGTCACGTCGGCGGGTTTCTTGGCCGAGAGCGGCACGAACTCGCTGAAGTTGCGGCGCTCTTGCATGCTCTTGAGCCAGGGCGCCAGCTCGGCGCGGCGGTGCACGGCGTCGAGCTTGTTGCAGATCAGGACGACGGGCTTGTCCTCGGGCAGCAGGGAGAGGACTTTGCCGTCGTCGATGCCGAACTTGCCCGCCTCGACGACGAAGAGGACCACGTCCACATCGCTCAGCACGCCATGCACCGTGCGGTTCAGGTTGCGATTGAGCGCGGCATTGTGTTTGGTCTGAAAGCCCGGCGTGTCCACGAAGATGAACTGCGCCTCGTCGACCGTGCGCACGCCGGTGATACGGTGGCGCGTGGTCTGGGCCTTGTCGGAGGTGATGGACACCTTCTGGCCCACCAGCGCATTGAGCAGGGTGGACTTGCCCACATTGGGGCGACCGACGATGGCGATGAGGCCGCAGCGCTGGGCGGGTGCGGCGGGCGTGGTGTTTTCAGTCATGGGTTCAGTCCCGCAAGCCGGAGCCGGGTGTGTCGCCGGCCAACAGCTCGTCGAGCATAGCGCGCGCAGCGGCCTGCTCGGCGCTGCGACGGGAGCGGCCTTCGCCCTTGTGGACCAGATTGAGCGAGGCGACGGCGCACTCGACCTCGAAGGTCTGGGCATGGGCCTGGCCGCGGGTCTCGGTGATGCGGTAGGCAGGCACGGGCAGCTTGCGGGCCTGCAGCCATTCTTGCAGCGCAGTCTTGGCGTCCTTGGCCCAATCGCCCGAGGAATCGCTACTGGAGATGACCTCGCCGAGCAGCCGCTCGACCAGCGCACGCGCGTGCTCGAAGCCGCCGTCTTGGTAGACGGCGCCGAGCACCGCCTCCATGGCATCGGCCAGGATGGACGGGCGCTGGGCACCGCCGCCGCGCGCCTCGCCCTCGGAGAGGCGCAGCACCGCGGGCAAGCCCAAGGACAAGGCGAGCTTGTGCAGACTTTCCTCGCGCACAAGGTGGGCGCGGATGCGAGTCAGGTCGCCTTCGTCGGAAGCGCCGTGGCGCTCCACGAGGAGGCTGGAGACGGCCAAGCCGAGCACGGCGTCGCCGAGAAATTCGAGGCGCTCGTTGTGATCGGCGCCGAAGGAGCGGTGCGTGAGCGCGCGCTGCAGCACCTCGGGCTGACCGAAACGGTAGCCCAGGCGTTGCTGAAGTGCGGACAGTGCAGCGCTCATCAGTTGGAGTTGCCTTCGTACTTGATCAGCAGGAAGACCGGACCGAAAAGCTCGATCTGCCTGTCGTAGGCGAAGCTGATCACGAGCTTGTCGTTCTCCTTGGTGACGACGAGATCTTCGCTGGCGATGCTGGAGATCGAATACTCGACTTGGCGGGCCTTCTCGAACTCGGCCCGCACGGCCGGCACGGTGCCGGGGTTGTCCAGGGCGATCTTGTGGATGACGCGCTTGATCGTGACGTATTCGAGCACCGTCGGGAAGGTCTTGGCCGCCACCACGCCCACGAAGGCCAGGAGGATCGCCCAGAACAGCAGACCGAACAGGCTGACGCCTCGCTGCTTGCCGAGGCGGCGTTCACTGCACTGGACTGCGGGTTGGCGAATGGGCATCAGACTCTCCGGTCAGGTGGTCGTCGGGGTTCTCGAAACGGAATCGGCGTCAGTCAAAAAAGGTTCCGATGCGCTTGAGGTTACCGAAATTCATCCACACCATGAAGGCTTTGCCCACGATGTTGCGATCCGGTACAAATCCCCAGAAGCGCGAATCGCGCGAATTGTCGCGGTTATCACCCAGCATGAAGTAGTGTCCGGCCGGGACCTTGCAGGTCACGCTGTCCGCGGTATAGACGCATTGGTCGCGGAAGGGAAAGTCGTCCGGGTGGACCTGGTTGCCGTACTGCGGCTCCACCAGGATCTGGTGCCGCTTCGCGTCCAGCTGTTCGATGAACAGTGGCCGGGTGGCGTGGCCGTCGACGTCGTAGAACTGGTTCTGGAACTGCGTCTCGGCCAGCTTGCCGTTGATGTAGAGCTTCTGGTTGGCGTAGCGGATCTCGTCGCCCGGGATGCCGGCCACGCGCTTGATGAAGTTCTGGCTCGTGTCCTCGGGGAACTTGAAGACCATCACGTCACCACGCTGCACGTCGTGGTTGGAGATGATCTTCTTGTCGATCACGGGCAGGCGCACGCCGTAATGGAACTTGTTCACGAGGATCAAGTCGCCCACCAGCAGGGTGGGGACCATGGAGCCCGACGGAATCTTGAAGGGCTCAAACAGGAAGCTGCGCAGCAAGAAGACCAGCAGGATCACCGGGAAGAGCCCGGCGGTCCAATCGAGCCACCAGGGCTGCATGAGCAGGCGCTGGCGCGCCCCTTGCAAGTCGCCGTCGACCTGGGTGATGCCCTGGGCAGCCAGCGACGCGCGGCGCGCGGCGTCCTGCGAGCTCAGCGTGGCGGCGGCTGCTTCGCGCTGGGGCTTGAAGTGAAAGCGCTCGGCCAGCCAGTACAGGAACGTGGCGAAAGTCAGAATGAACAGCAGCAAGGAGAAATCCCCGCTCCAGTAGCCCTGATACCAACCGCCCAGATAGGCGACAAGGGCAGCGTACAACAATCCGGTCAGGGCACTCATCAATGGTTCTTTGTGATCAGTCTTCGACTTGGAGGATGGCCAGAAAGGCCTCTTGCGGGACTTCGACGGAGCCGATCTGCTTCATGCGCTTCTTGCCCGCCTTTTGCTTCTCGAGCAGCTTGCGCTTGCGCGTGATGTCGCCGCCGTAGCATTTTGCCAGCACGTTCTTGCGCAGCGCCTTGATGTTCTCTCGGCTGATGATGTTGGCGCCGATGGCGGCCTGGATGGCCACGTCGTACATCTGGCGCGGGATGATCTCGCGCATCTTGGCGGCCACCTGGCGACCACGGTACTGGCTCTGGCTGCGGTGGACGATGATGGACAGGGCGTCGATGCGATCGCCGTTGATCAGCATGTCGACCTTGACCACGTCGGAGGCACGGTACTCCTTGAACTCGTAGTCCATGGAGGCGTAGCCGCGCGAGACGCTCTTGAGCTTGTCGAAGAAGTCCAGCACGATCTCGGCCAGCGGGATCTCGTAGGTCAGCATGACCTGGCGGCCGTGGTAGGCCATGTTCAGCTGCACGCCGCGCTTCTGGTTGGCCAGCGTCATGACCGGGCCGACGTAATCTTGCGGCATGTACAGGTGCACGGTGACGATGGGCTCGCGGATCTCGGCGATCTTGCCCTGCTCGGGCATCTTGGAGGGGTTCTCGACCTCGATCACCTCGCCGTCGCCCAGCACCACCTCGTAGACCACGCTGGGCGCGGTCGTGATCAGGTCCTGGTCGAACTCACGCTCCAGGCGCTCCTGAACGATCTCCATGTGCAAGAGCCCGAGGAAGCCGCAGCGGAAGCCAAAACCCAGGGCCTGGGAGACCTCGGGCTCGTAGCGCAGCGAGCTGTCGTTGAGCTTGAGCTTCTCCAGCGCGTCGCGCAGCTGGTCGTACTCGCTCGCCTCGGTCGGGTATAGACCCGCAAAGACCTGGGGCTGGATTTCCTTGAAGCCGGGCAGCGCCTCCTCGGCCGGGCCGAGGTTGTTGGGCAGCTTCTTCTCGAGTGTGATGGTGTCGCCCACCTTGGCGGCGGCCAGCTCCTTGATGCCGGCAATCACGAAACCCACCTCGCCCGCGCTCAGCTGGTCGCGGTTTTCGCTCTTGGGCGTGAAGACGCCGAGGTGCTCGGCCGGGTAGATGGCGTTGGTGGCCATCATGCGGATGCGCTCACCCTTCTTCAGGCTGCCGTCCACCACGCGGACCAGCATGACCACGCCCACGTAGTTGTCGAACCACGCGTCAATGATCATGGCGCGCAGCGGCGCCTCCACCACGCCCTTGGGCGGCGGGCAGCGGGCGATCACGGCTTCGATGATGTCGTCGATGCCCATGCCGGTCTTGGCCGAGCAGGGAATGGCATCGCTCGCGTCGATGCCGATCACGTCCTCGATCTCGGCCTTGGCGTTGTCCGGGTCTGCCTGGGGCAGGTCCATCTTGTTCAGGACCGGCACCACCTCGACGCCCAGTTCCAGGGCGGTGTAACAGTTGGCCACCGTCTGGGCCTCCACGCCCTGGCTGGCGTCCACCACCAGCAGCGCGCCTTCGCAGGCCGACAAGGAGCGGCTGACTTCGTAGGAGAAGTCCACGTGTCCGGGTGTGTCGATCAAATTCAGGTTGTAAGTCTGGCCGTCGCGGGCCTTGTACTGGAGCGCGGCAGTCTGCGCCTTGATCGTGATGCCACGCTCGCGCTCGATGTCCATCGAGTCCAGCACCTGCGCCTCCATCTCCCGGTCCGACAGGCCGCCGCAACGCTGGATGATCCGGTCCGCCAGCGTGCTCTTGCCGTGGTCGATGTGGGCGATGATGGAGAAATTGCGGATGTGGTTCATGCTGTACTTTGTTGCGCTGAGTCGGGAGACACAACGGCGGAGCCGTTGCAGCGCAAGCTCTCAATCGCGAAGCGATGTGAAGGCCCGAAGGGCCGTGCTGAAGCTAAAAAAAAGGCACGCCCAAATGTTCTGGCGCGCCTTCCAACAAAACGTATGGCAACTGCTTGTTGGGCTTCCATTGTAGCGAAAAGCCCCCCGCCGGAAACCGCATGCTTGCTGGATTTGCGCTCGTTGCAGGTCGCCAACAGGGATCTTTATTCACAACTTATCCACAAACACTTGTGGATCGCCTGTGGACTGTTTGACGGCCGCAAATGCCGCTCGGATTAACGCGAGCAAACGCTTGAAATCAAGCTTTGCAGGTTCCGATTCTATCGCTTTTCGCCCGCAATCTGCCGATCTGGCTTTCTGGAGTCAGTGCTCGCAAACTTTTCGATCCACCCGGCTTTCCATGGTCTTTCCGCATCGCGGAAAGACCCGGGTAGACCCTCTGGCATCAACGCGTCGGACGGATCAGCACGAAGTTGGTGATGTCGCCGCGGCGAACCAGCAGATTGACCGGCTTGCCCTTCTCGGCCTTGGCCAGCAAGGCTTGGGCTTGCTTGATATTGGCGAGCTCCTGGTTGTTGATCGCCAGGATGAGATCTCCCTCGCGCAGGCCCACGCGCGCTGCCGGGCCGTCAACCGACTCGACGCGCAAGGCACCAGTCAGCTTGAACTCCTTCTTCTGGGCGTCGGTCAACTCGGCGACCTCCAGGCCCAGCGAGGCCAGCGCCGCGGCGCTCTCGGTCTTGTTGCCCTCCTCGTCCTCGGCCGCCAGGGCCTGGGCGTCCGAAGGCATCTCGGCCACGACCACGGTCAGGTTCTTGTAGGCACCGCGGCGGAAGACCTGCATGACGACCTTGGCGCCGGGCTTCACGGTCGCGATTGCTCGACGCAGCTCGCCGGTGTTCTCGATGCTCTGGCCGTCGATCTTGGTCACCACGTCGCCGCCCTGGAGGCCCGCCTTGTCGGCCGGACCGCCCGCGGTCACGTTGCGAATCAGCGAGCCGGTTGCCTTGCCACCCAGGCCGATGGCCTCGGCCACCTCCTTGCTGAGGTCATCGGGCAGCACGCCGATGAAGCCTCGCACCACCTTGCCGCCGCCGCGCAGTTGATCGGCCACGCGCATGGCCTCGTCGATGGGGATGGCGAACGAAATCCCCATGAAGCCGCCGGAGCGACTGTAGATCTGCGAGTTGATGCCCACCACCTCGCCGCGCATGTTCAGCAGCGGGCCGCCGGAGTTCCCGGGATTGATGGCCACGTCGGTCTGGATCAGGCGCAAGAAGTCGCCCGTGTCGCGCTGCTTGGCGCTGACGATGCCCGCGGTCACGGTATTGTCAAAGCCGAAGGGCGAGCCGATGGCCATGACCCACTCGCCCACCTTGAGCTTGGCCACGTCCCCGACCTTCACGATCGGCAGGTTCTGGGCCTCGATCTTGAGCACAGCCACGTCGGAGCGCACGTCGCTGCCGACCAGCTTGGCCTTGAACTCGCGCTTGTCGGTCAGGGTCACGAAGATGCCGTCGGCGTCGGCCACCACATGGGCATTGGTCAGCACGAAGCCGTCGCTGCTGATGATGAAGCCCGAGCCCAGGCCACGGCGCTGGGGCTGGTTGTCGCCGTCGTCTTCCTCGTCGTCGGGCTGCGGCGCGCCCTTGGGCACTTGGCCACGCTTGGGCTGGCTCGGCGGCTGGATGCCGAAGCGGCGCAGGAACTCGAGCATCTGCGGATCCAGCTGCTGGCCGTTGCCGGCGCGCGCCTTGAGCTTCTCGGTCGTGCGCACATTGACAACCGAGGGACCCACCTGCTCCACAAGCTGCGTGAAGTCGGGCAGATCGCGAGCGTGGGCCGGGGCGGGCAGCGTGAACGCCAGGCAGGCGCCCAGCAGTCCGGTGGCCAGCAGGGAGGAGAGCTTGAATTGCATGGTCAGATTGATTCGAATGCCAGCCGCCATCCTAGTGGATCACGGCACTGGCCGCGCTGGCGGAGGGGAACGGGGGCGGCGCGCTCAGCAGACGCTGTGGATTTTGCTCCTGCAACCCGGCCAATTGACCGGGCTGCGCCGGTGCATCGATGGTCTGCACGAAGGACGTGCTTGTGTCCAGCGTGCTGCTGCCCGGCACAGTGACCAGGGCCGCACCGAGCTGCGCGCTCGGCGCTTGCGTCGCCAGCGGCGCACCGGCGCCCGGCATCGGCAGGCGCGGCACCAGCACGGCCAGCAGGACAAAGCCCGCGGCCACGCCGAGCGGCGGCAGCCAGCGCACGGCACTGGCGCGACGCAGGACCACCGGCTCGGCGGCGATGCGCTGGCGCAGCGCGGACAGCAGGGCCTGCGAGGACTGTGCAGGCGCGCTCAGCTCAGGCGAGCGCAGCGCCTCGCCGGCCATGTGCAAGGCCTGCCAGTCGCGGCGCACCGCGGCATCGGCATTCCAGGCGCGCAGCACGGCATCGAGCTCCTGCTCACTTGCTTCACCATCCAGCACCTTCGACAGGGACTTCAAAGTCTCGTTGGACATCAGGGCTTCTCCATCACCAGCGTGCGCCATCGCGGCCCAGCAAGGGCTGCAGGCGCGTCGCCACCGCTTCACGGGCCCGGTGGATCCGCGAGCGCACGGTGCCGACCGGGCAAGCCAGGGCTTGCGCGATTTCCTCGTAGGCCATGCCCTCGACCTCGCGCAACTCCAGCGCGCGGCGAAACTCCTCGGGCAGCTCGCTCACCGCCGCCTGCACGGCCGCGGCCAACTCCTTGCCGGCCAGCAGGCCTTCGGGCGTGACACCGTCGGTTTGAGTCGCGCCAAGGTGCAAAGGTTCCTGATCGTCTTCAGCCCCCCCGCGAACGAGGGATGCCTCGGTCACCACCGGATCGCGCTGCAGGCCCTCCAGGGCGCGTTTGGCGCTGTTGACGGCAATTCGGTAGAGCCAGGTGTAGAAGGCGCTCTCATTGCGAAAGCCCGGCAGCCCGCGCCAGGCGCGCAAGAAGGCCTCCTGGCTGATGTCGGCCACGAGGTCGACGTCGCGCACAAGCCGGCCGATCAGCCGCTCGACCCGGCGCTGGTACTTGACGACCAGCATCTCGAAGGCCCGCGCGTCACCACCCTGAGCCCGGCGGACCAGTTGCGCATCGACGTCATTCTCGGGATTCATTGCTCAGGATTCTCGGGCCGCGCCAAGTACCGGGTCGCCCAACGCATGCCCCAATGAGGCACCTGCGATCGCTGGGACAGCGGGCAGGTCGACCCGCCTGCCGCCCCGCCTGTCGACCCGCCTGTCGACCCGCCTGTCGACCCGCCTGCCGACCCGCCTGTAGGCGCGCAGCCGCAGCCGAAGCCAGGACTGCAGCCCCATCACGACTGGCAGACGCTGCGCCGCGCCTGCAGCCCCCAGCGCCGGCATTGACCGTCCCAGCGCATCTTGCCAGGCTCGACCTGCTCGACCTGCTCGACCTGTGCGAGCCGCCGGGCCCAGACGCCAACGGCCGCCATGAGCCACGCTAGCCCAGACGGCCCGCGCCCCGTGCAGCCAGACTCCCACCGACCCTGAGAACGACCCCGAGAACACGCAAAGCGCCGCCACGAATGCAATCAGCGCCTGGAGCTTTCGCTCAGGCGCTGTCGTGACGGTCAAGGCGGGGGCGAGGCGCTTCAGATCTTCTTGAAGATCAGCGTGCCGTTGGTACCGCCAAAGCCGAAGTTGTTCTTGGCGGCGTATTCAATCTTCATCTCGCGCGCGGTGTTGGCGCAGTAGTCCAGGTCGCACTCGGGGTCCTGGTTGAAGATGTTGATCGTCGGCGGAGCGATCTGGTGGTGCACGGCCAGCGTCGTGAAGACGGACTCGATGCCACCCGCGCCGCCCAGCAGGTGGCCGGTCATGGACTTGGTCGAGCTGACGGCCATCTTGTAGGCGTGGTCGCCGAAGGCCAGCTTGATCGCGTTCGTCTCGTTCAGGTCACCCAACGGCGTCGAGGTGCCGTGGGCGTTCATGTACTGGATCTGGTCGGCGTTGAGGCCGGCATTGCGCAGCGCGGCACGCATGCTGCGCTTGGGACCGTCCACGTTGGGCGCGGTCATGTGATACGCGTCGGCGCCCATGCCGAAGCCGGCCAGCTCGCAGTAGATCTTGGCGCCACGGGCCTTGGCATGTTCGTACTCCTCGAGCACCAGCACGCCGGCGCCCTCGCCCAGCACGAAGCCGTCGCGATCCTTGTCCCAGGGGCGCGAAGCCGTCTTGGGATCGTCGTTGCGGGTGGAGAGCGCGCGCGCCGCGGCAAAGCCGCCGATGCCCAGCGGCGAGACGGTCGACTCGGCGCCGCCGGCGATCATCACGTCGGCATCGCCGTATTCAATCAACCGCCCTGCCTCGCCGATGGCGTGCAGGCCGGTGGTGCAGGCGGTGACGATGGCCAGATTCGGCCCCTGGAAGCCGTAACGGATCGACACCTGCCCGGAAATCATATTGATGATGGACGCCGGCACGAAGAAGGGAGAGACCCGGCGCGGGCCGCGGTTCACCAGTTCAGCGTGGGTTTCCTCAATCATCGGCAGACCGCCAATGCCCGAGCCGACCAGCACGCCGATGCGCTCGGCTTGCTCCTCGGTCAACTGGTCATTGGTCGGCAGCCCCGCATCCTTCACCGCCTGGATGGCCGCAGCCAGTCCGAAGTGGATGAAGGTGTCCATCGTGCGGGCTTCCTTCGAGTTCATCCACTCCTCGACCTTGAAACCCTTGACCTCGCCGGCGAACTGGCAGGCAAACGCGCTTGCATCGAAACGGGTGATGCGATCAATGCCGGACTTGCCGGCGATGATGTTTGCCCAGCCTTCCTCAACCGTGTTGCCCACGGGAGAGATCAGGCCCAGACCAGTGATGACGACGCGACGACGGGACATGCGGATGACTTGGAAGCTGCGGGAGATTAGGCCTTTTGGTGCTTGACGGCGTAGTCGATCGCCAGCTGCACGGTGGTGATCTTCTCGGCTTCTTCGTCAGGGATCTCGATGCTGAACTCATCTTCCAGAGCCATCACCAGTTCCACCGTGTCCAGGGAATCAGCGCCCAGGTCGGCGACGAAAGCCTTCTCGTTGGTCACATCGGCTTCGGGGACGCCCAGTTGTTCGGCGACGATTTTCTTGACGCGGGTTTCGATATCGCTCATGAGACTCCTCCAGGAGGGGTTTGCTAAAGACAGCCCGGGATTCTAAGGCCTGTCCAAGACAGCGCCTTCACCGACCGGGCGTCCGGTGGACAGACCTTGAAAACGTTCAGTTCATGAACATGCCACCGTTGACATGCAGTTCGGTGCCCGTGATGTAGCCTGCCGCCGGAGAGGCCAGGAAGGCCACGGCCGCTGCGATCTCCTCCGGGGCGCCGAGGCGGCCCAGGGGGATCTGCGAGAGCAGCGCGGCCTTCTGGGCTTCGGGCAGCACCTCGGTCATGTCAGTGGCGATGAAGCCGGGCGCGATGCAGTTGACGGTGATGTTGCGGCTGCCCAGCTCGCGGGCCAGCGCGCGCGTCATGCCGGCCAGCCCGGCCTTGGCGGCGGCGTAGTTGGCCTGGCCGGCATTGCCCGAGGCCCCCACCACCGAGGTGATGGAGATGATGCGACCCTGGCGTTGCTTCATCATGGGGCGCATGACAGCGCGGCACAGGCGGAACACAGCCTTGAGGTTGGTGTCCAGCACCGCATCCCAGTCTTCGTCCTTCATGCGCATGGCCAGGCCGTCGCGGGTGATGCCGGCGTTGTTGACGAGCACCTGCAAGCCGCCGAACTCCTTGAGGATGGCCTCGATGGCGGCGTCCACGGCCGGCGCGTCGTTGACGTTCAGGGCGATGCCGCGACCGCCCTGGGGTGCCAGCGCCTCATTGATGGCAGCAGCGCCGGACTCGGTCGTGGCCGTGCCGATGACGACATAGCCCTGCGCGGCCAGCGCGGTGGCGATGGCACGGCCGATGCCGCGGCTGGCGCCGGTCACCAGCGCCACTTGTTTGGATTCGCTCATAGCATTCCCTTGACTTCGGCCAGCGAGGCCGGATCGAGCACCGTGGCGCTTTGCAGTTCTCCGTCGATGCGCTTGACCATGCCGGCCAGCACCTTGCCAGGGCCGCATTCGATGATGTGGCCGATGCCGCGGGCCTTGAGGGCTTGCACCACCTCGACCCAGCGCACCGGGCCGAAGGCCTGGCGGTAGAGCGCGTCGCGCAGCGCTTGGGCGCTTTCGGTCACCGCCACGTCGATGTTGTTGACGACCGGGAAGGCCTGGGCGGCGAAATTCGTGGCGGCCAGACGCTCCTTGAGTCGCTCTGCGGCCGGCTTCATCAGGCTCGAATGGAAGGGAGCGGAGACCGGCAAGGGCAGCGCGCGTTTGGCGCCGGCAGCCTTGAGGATCTCGGCCGCCTTTTCCGCACCGGCCTTGGTGCCCGCAATCACGGTCTGCTTGGGGTCGTTGAAGTTGACGGCCTCGATGACCTCGCCGCTTTGCGCGGCCGCCTGGGCGCAGCCCTCGCGCACGGCCTCGCCGTCCAGGCCCAGCACGGCGTACATGGCGCCCACGCCCACCGGGACAGCCTCCTGCATGGCCTGGGCACGGAATCGCACGAGCGGCAGCGCGTCAGCCAGCTCCAGGGCGCCCGAGGCGACCAGGGCCGTGTACTCGCCGAGAGAATGGCCGGCGGCGGCCACCGGCACCAGGCCCGTTTCGGCGATCCAGGCGCGGTAGCAGGCGATGCCGGCCGTCAGCATCACGGGCTGGGTGTTGGTCGTCAGGTCCAGTTGTTCCTTCGGGCCGGAGCGGATCAGCGCGCCGATGTCCTCGCCAAGAGCTGCAGAGGCCTCGGCCAGCGTGCGCGCGACCTCGGGGTGGTCGCCCCAGGCATCGAGCATGCCCACGGCCTGCGAGCCCTGGCCCGGGAAAACGAAAGCAAATTGAGTCATGGCTTGAATCAGAAATCGAGGAGCACGGCGCCCCAGGTGAAACCACCGCCCACGCCTTCGAGCATGAGGGTGTCGCCCGGCTTGATGCGGCCGTCGCGCACGGCGACGTCCAGGGCCAGCGGGATGGAGGCCGCCGAGGTGTTGCCGTGCTCGGCAACCGTGGCAATCATGCGCTCAACGGGCAGCTTGAGCTTCCTTGCCGTGCCTTCCATGATGCGGATATTGGCCTGGTGAGGAATCAGCCAGTCAATGTCCGAGGCGCTGCGTCCGGCCTTCTCCAGCACCGAGCGCGCGACCTTCTCGAGCACACCCACAGCCAGCTTGAACACGGCCGGGCCGTCCATCTTCAGCAGCGGGTGGCCGATCACGTGACCGCCGGCGACGCTGCCCGGCGTGCAGAGCACGTCCACGTGACGGCCGTCGGCATGAAGCTCGGTCGCGACGATGCCCGGCTTCTGGCTAGCGCCCAGCACCACGGCGCCAGCGCCGTCGCCGAACAGCACGCAGGTCGTGCGGTCGTTGAAGTCCAGAATGCGGGAGAACACCTCCGAGCCGATGACCAGGGCCTTGGAGGCGGCACCGGTCTTGATCATCGAGTCGGCCACCGTCAGCGCATAGACAAAGCCCGAGCAGACCGCCTGCACGTCAAAGGCCGGGCAGCCGGCAATGCCGAGCTTGTTTTGCAGGATGGCCGCCGTCGAGGGGAAGACCATGTCCGGTGTCGAGGTGGCGACGATGATCAGGTCGATCTCGCTGGCCGCGATGCCGGCTGCTTGCAGCGCAGCCTGCGCCGCCGGCAGAGCCAGATCGCTCGCCGTCACATCGGCATCCGCGAAGTGGCGGGCACGAATGCCGGTGCGCTCGATGATCCAGGCGTCGGAAGTCTCGATGCCGTCGCGCGCGAGCTGCTGCGCGAGATCGTCGTTGGTGATGCGGCGCGGCGGCAGGTAGCTGCCGGTGCCGAGGATTCGGGAATACCGGGGAATTTGAACGGTCATGCAGCTTGGACGGTCGAGGCCGCCTGATCTCCGGCATCGTCGGCCTTGCCCTCCGAGATTGCCGGCAGGGCGGCAAGCGTGGCGACGATGCGCTCGTGAACCCGGTCTAGGAGCCGGTTGCGGGCGGCATCATAAGCGCGGTTGAGCGCATGCTCAAAGGCGTAGGCATCGGCCGAGCCATGGCTCTTGAAGACCAGGCCCCGCAGGCCCAGCAGTGCCGCGCCGTTGAAACGGCGGTGATCAACGCGGTGCTTGAAGCGCTTGAGCACCGGCAGCGCAACCAGGGCCGAGGCCTTGCTGAAGAGGGAGCGGCCGAATTCTTCACGCAGAATCGTCGCGATCATGCTGGCCAGGCCCTCGGCAGATTTGAGCGCCACATTGCCGACGAAACCATCACAGACGACCAGATCGGTCGTGCCCTTGAAGATGTCGTTGCCCTCAACGTTGCCGAAAAAGTTGATGTGGCCGTCACGGGCCACCGAGCGCAGCAACTCGCCCGCGCGCTTGATGGTCTCGTTGCCCTTGATCACCTCTTCGCCGATGTTGAGCAGACCCACGGTCGGCTCTTGCTTGCCGTCAACGGCAGCCACAAGCGCGCTGCCCATGACCGCGAATTGCAGCAAGTGCTCGGCCGTGCAGTCCACATTGGCGCCCAGGTCCAGCACGGTCGTGTAACCCTGCTTCACGTTGGGCATGACGGTGGCGATGGCCGGGCGGTCGATGCCCTCCAGCGTCTTGAGCAGATAACGGGCCACCGCCATCAGCGCACCGGTGTTGCCGGCCGAGACGCAGGCATGGGCCAGCGGCGCGGCACCGTCCTTGCATTTGAGCTGCTCGATGGCGATGCGCATGGAGGACTGCTTTTTCTTGCGCAGTGCCACCTCCACCGCATCATGCATCTCGACGACCTCGGCGGCCGGCACGATGGTGCAACGCGCCCATCCGGCCGCTGGCGCCAGGGCCTCGGGGCGGCCGACCAGCAGCACTTCGGCGGCAGGATGCGCGTCAAGAAAGGCCTTGGCGGCAGGCAGCGTGACTGACGGACCGTGATCGCCGCCCATGCAATCGATGGCGAGGCGGATCGGCTCTAGGGAAACGGAAGAAGGCATCGGGAACGAATCTGGCCGAGACGGCCGACCTTAAGCGAGGCCAGCGCTCAGTTCAAGCGGGCGCGCCCGGAGTGGCGCACCGACAGCATAGGGGCCGGAAATGACAAAACCCGGCACTGCGTGAGGACACAGGCCGGGATTTCGAATTGTCGACAGGGCGCACGCCTGGCGGCGCGCGAATTCCCGAAGGATCAGGCCTCGGCCTTGGTCTTCAGGACCTTGCGGCCACGGTAGAAACCGTTGGGGCTGATGTGGTGACGCAGGTGCACTTCGCCGGTCGTCGGCTCGATAGCGGTGCCCGGGTTCACGAGGGCATTGTGCGAACGGTGCATGCCACGCTTGGAAGGCGACTTCTTGTTTTGCTGAACGGCCATGATGTTTCTCCTGTGGGGTGTCCGAAATTGGGGACTTTGGTTGATAGAGCCCCACGCCCGGGAACCGATCCACCATGATGAACATGGAAAATGAAATAGGCCCGGGAAAGCCCGCGAGTGTAGCACGGGATCCGGAAAAACCCAAGTCTTCAGCCCTTTTTGAGGGCCTTCAGCGCGGCAAAGGGGTTGGGCTTGTCCTCGACGGGCGCTTCTTCCTCGGCCGGCGCCGACAGCGGCTGCGGGCAGCTGTCGTGGCGCGGCACCAAGGGCAGGGCGAGCAAGAGCTCGTCCTCGATCAGCTCCTTGGCGTCCAGGTGGCGGGGCAGCGCCAGCACGTCGTCCTCGCTGTCCGCATCCAGGCTGGCCGCCTCGTCCTCACCACGGACGAACAGGATGGACCGGTCGACCTCCAGGTGCTCGCGCACGGGGCGCAGGCAGCGCTGGCAGGTCAGGCTCACCTGGGCATCGGCCTGAAGGTGCAGCCAGATCTCGGGCTCAGCGGCGCGGCGCGCTCGCGCTTCGCCCTCGAGCAACCAGTTGACGGCCGGCCAGCCGGCGGCCGGCGCCTCCGCAGCCGCCGCATCCGCAAGGCGCTCAAGCTCGGTGGCCGGCCATTGCCCTTCGAGGCTGGCGCCGTCATGCGCAAACGCCTCCACATCGAGCTTGGCGGCGGAAAAGACTCGGTTCTTCATTGCCCGAAGTGTATGCCCCGACAATCCGCGCATGACCACGCCTCAACTCATCTTGGGCTCCACCTCGCGCTACCGGCGCGAACTGCTGGAGCGCCTGCGCCTGCCCTTCGAAGTGGCCAAACCCGAGGTCGACGAGACCCCCCTGCCCTGCGAGCCGCCGGCCGAATTGGCCCGCCGCCTGGCGATGGCCAAGGCCCGCGCCGTGGCCGCGCGCTTCCCCGCAGCGGTGGTGATCGGCTCGGACCAAGTCGCCGAGCTGGACGGCCAGGCCATCGGCAAACCCGGCACTCACGAGCGGGCGGTGGAGCAACTGCGCCGCATGAGCGGGCATGCCGTCGTCTTCCAGACCGCAGTGGCCATCGTCAGCCCCGGCTTCACGGGCGAGTTTCTTTCGCCAGTGCGGGTGCGTTTTCGCACGCTCGAAGACGCCGAGATCGAGCGTTATCTGCGGCTGGACGAGCCCTACGACTGCGCCGGCAGTGCCAAGTGCGAGACCTTGGGGCCCGTCTTGCTCGAATCCATTGAATCCGACGATCCGACCGCGCTGGTCGGCCTGCCGCTGATCCGTACGGCCAAGCTGCTGCGCCAATGCGGCCTGGATCCGCTGCGATGAAGGGCCGGCTTTTCCTCGTGCCCAACACGCTGGACTTCGGCGTGGAAGGCGCGGCCGTCGATCTCCAGGCCGTGCTGCCACTGCAGGCCATCACCGTGGCCGCGCGGCTCACGCACTGGGCCGCCGAGAACGCCAAGACGACGCGGGCCTTCCTCAAGCGGGTGAACGAGATCACGCCCCTGGCCTTGCCGCTGCAGTCGCTGGCCATCACCGAGCTTCCCCGCCCTCCCAAGGGGGGACGCACGGATCAGAGCGCCAACCAGAGCGCCGAATGGAGCCGGCTGCTGGCACCCTGCCTAGACGGAGAGGACCTGGGCCTGATTTCGGAAGCCGGCCTGCCGGCGATCGCCGATCCCGGTGCCATGCTCGTGCAAGCCGCGCACGCGGCCGGCGTCGAAGTCGTCCCCCTCTCAGGGCCGAGCTCGCTCCTGATGGCCTTGTCCAGCAGCGGCCTCAATGGCCAGAGCTTTGCCTTCGTCGGCTACTTGCCGGTGGAGACCGGTGCACGCATGGCGCGCATCCGCGAGCTGGAAGCGCTTTCGATGAAGCACCAGCAGACCCAGCTGATGATCGAGACACCCTACCGCAACAGCGCCTTGCTTCAGGCCCTGCTGGCGACGCTGAAGCCGGCGACGCGACTCTCGGTCAGCTGCGGGCTTTCACTGCCCGGCGGCTTCACCTTCAGCGCGCCGGTTTCGACTTGGCGCAACGCCAAAAAAGAACTGCCGGACAAAGTGCCGGCAGTGTTCTCCTTGTTGGCCTGAATGCCTGAACGCCAGAACGCCAGAACGCGTAACGGCCTGAGGCTCTGATCAGCCTTCGACCGGCGCGACCGGCTTGGTGCCGAACAGGGCCGCCACCTTCTTCTTGGGCTTGATGTTGCTGGACAGCCCGCGCGCTGTGGGGGCGGGGCCCTTCTCCCAGGCCGGCTTCTCTCCCTCGGCCTTGGCCTCGTAGGGCTTGTCGAAGAAGGGGTCGCGCGGCGCGGCGGGCGCGCGATAGGCTGGGCGCGGGGCCTCCTCACGGCGGCCCTCATCCCGGCGGCCATCGTCTCGGCGGCCATCCTCCCGGCGCCCCTCATCGCTTCGCTCGCGCGATTCGAACTCGCGGCGCGGACGGCGGGCCGGACGCTCTTCCTCGACCTCGATCGGCTCCAGCTCGATCTTGTGCTTGATGAGCTTCTCGACGTCGGCGATGTTGCGGGCATCGGCCTTGGTCACCAGCGTGATCGCAATACCCGAGGCGCCTGCGCGGCCGGTACGTCCGATGCGGTGGACGTAGTCCTCGGCATTGAAGGGCACGTCGTAATTGAAAACGGCCGGCAAGTCGGCGATGTCCAGGCCGCGGGCGGCCACGTCAGTCGCCACGAGCAGGTCCACATCCCCGCGCTTGAAGGCCGCCAGGGACTTGAGGCGCTCGTCCTGGGACTTGTCGCCGTGCAAGGCCGCAGTGCGCAGGCCGTCTCGCTCGAAGGCGCGGGCCAGCCGGGCCACGCCCAGCTTGGAATTGCCGAAGACGATGGCCTGCCGGATCTCGCGCTCCTTCAGGATCTTCTTGATCGCCGCGCGCTTGTCGTCGTCGGTCACGCTGTAAAACAGCTGCTCCACTGTGGACGCCGTGGCATTGGGGCGCGCTACCTCGACCAGAATCGGATCTTGCAGATAGCTCTGTGCCAGGCGCTTGATCTCGGGCGAGAAAGTGGCCGAGAACAGCAGGGTCTGACGGGTCTTGGGCAGGTAGGACAGGATGCGCTGCAGGTCGGGCAGGAAGCCGATGTCGAGCATACGGTCAGCCTCGTCGAGCACCACGTACTCGACCTGGTTGAGCACACAGTTCTTGGCCTCGATATGGTCCAGCAGGCGGCCCGGGGTGGCGATCAGCACCTCGACACCGGCCTTGAGCTCCAGTGTTTGCGGCTTCATGTCCACGCCGCCGAACACACAAGCCGCACGCAGCATGGTGTGCTTGGAGTAGGCCTTGACGTTGTTGGAGACCTGGTCGGCCAGCTCGCGAGTCGGCGCGATCACGAGCGCGCGCACGGGGTGGCGAGCGGGCGAAACGCTGGCGGTTTCATGCTTGAGCATGCGCTGCAGCAGCGGAATGGAGAACGCGGCAGTCTTGCCCGTGCCCGTCTGCGCGGCACCCATGACGTCGCGGCCGGCCAGCACGATGGGGATCGCCTTGGCCTGGATGGGCGTCATGGTGGCGTAGCCCTGGTCGGCCACCGCACGAAGCAGCTTGGGATCGAGCGGGAGGGTGTCGAAGCGCGCAGGCACTGCTTCCGGGGTCACGGATTCGGTCATGGGGCAGGATTATCGCCCAGCCACCGAATCACTCGTGTTTGCCGGGTGATCCGATGGGTCGGCGCACGTGCTTGTGCTGGGTACGGACAACCAGCCACTTGGGGGTACGGAAGCGCACGATGCGCCAATACAGACCCACATAGCCGACGCAAAAAAGCATCAGGAAGGCGAGCAAGGCCGGCGTCGAATCCCAGAACACGACGGCCGGGATCAGGGAGGTGATGCAAAGGGTCCAGAGGTAGGGCGCGGTGAAGGAGTTACGCCGGGTCAGGGTGCGCGCATCGCGCGCCCCCATGGCCCAGCGCATCAAGCGTCGGTAGATCAGCGAATGCAGGTGGATACCGTCGGCAAGGCCCGGAGGCGTCGCTCGGATGAAGCGGCGGCGGTAGATCGAGAACAGGGTCTCGAAGACCGGGTAGATGCCCACCAGCAGGGCAAACAGTGGCGAGACCTCGGGGTGGCGCTGCACCAGCAAGATGCTGATCTCAGCGACCAGGAAGCCTAAGAAATATGCCCCCCCATCGCCCAGGAAGACCAGGCCGGACGGGAAGTTCCACACGAAGAAGCCCAGCGAGGCACCGATGCCAGCCATGGCCCAGGCAGCCAGCTCGAAATCGCCGACCTGGTAAGCCACGTAGGCCAGGCTCAGCAACATCAGACTCACACACATGGACGCCAAGCCGTTGAAGCCGTCGATGATGTTGATCGCGTTGGCAAGGCCGGCCCCGGCCAGAATGGTCGTCAAGACAGAGAACGCCGTGAAGCTCAGCAAATAGTCCAGTCCGACGATGTCGACATGCGTGATGCGCGCGTCGAGGAAGTAGATGCCTAGGGCTGCAGAGATGGCCGTCGCGACCAGGCGTTGCTGAGGTGAGATCTTCTTGGTCAGATCCTCGATCAGACCCGCGCTGAAGGCCGGCAGGCCGCACAACAGCAGGAGCAGCCCCGTCGTGGTGGTCGAAGAACCATGCCACCACGCCGCGACCGCACTGACCATCAGGCCAAGGTAAATACCCAGACCACCGATGCGGGGCACCGGGTGGGCATGGAACTTCTGAGGCCCCGACAGATCGGCGTCTCCGGAGATATGCCCATGGGCGTGCGATGACCGGATGACCGCCAAGCTAACCAGCATGGAAACAAAGAACGAGATCAGCAGATGGAGCATCGCAGGATTTTATCCCCCGACAGCAGCCCAGCAGCGCAGCCGGCGTTGCCCACACGCGCCGCGCAGCCCCTTGCTGAGCCGGGAAGGGGACAGAAGCAACAGCCCGGCCTCGGGCCCGCAGCTTGGCTTGCCCCGGCCTGGTTGCCCAGGATTCCAGCCCTAGAATGCGCGCACCGCAAAAACCCGCGACGGCCCGTCGTCCTCTTTTGCAATCAATGAAAGCCTTCATGGACACCAGCGCTCCCCGCGCCGCTTCGCCTGCAAGGGCAGTTGTCAGCCTTGTCACCGCGGCGATGAGCCTGAGCCTGCTGATGGGGGTGGCATTCGCCGCCGACGTCAACGACGCCACCACGAATGACAACACTCCGTCGTCGACCCGCCTGAGCGCGCCCCGCAGCAATGACGATCGCACGCGCAGCGTGGACGACGAGCGTCAATCCATCGATGCGCGACGCCCGACCCGTCCTCGCTACGAGCCGGGCGAGTTTGAGCTGTACGTCAATCGTCTGTTGGGGATTGATGTCTCGGCCTACGAGACGACTCGGTCGCAAGCCACCACTGACGCGCGCGACTCTCGACTGAGCGACACGCGCGACGCCGCAGATGCCCGTGACATGCGCGACACACGTCCGCCCTTGCCGATCCGCCGTCTCGGCGCCGACCTCGTGCTCGACGGCAGTTATGGCGCGGGTGAGGGCCCACGTGCAGTCGGCGAAGACTATGTGCTGGGCATCGGCGACGAGGTCCAGATCACGCTCTGGGGCTCGATCGACGCAGATCTGCGCCTGGTCGTGGACCGTGTCGGACGCATCAACATCCCGCGCGTCGGCCCCGTCATGGTTGCGGGCGTGCGCTATGGCGAGCTGAACAACGTCGTACGCTCTCGCGTAGGCCAAGTGTTCAAGAATTTCCAGGTCAGTACCGCGCTCGGCCGGCTGCGCAGCTTCCGCATCTACGTGGCCGGCTTCACGCAGCGCCCGGGGCCCTACACGGTCAGCAGCCTCTCGACCATCGTCAATGGCTTGATTCAGGCCGGCGGCCCCTCCGCCGCAGGCAGCTTCCGCCAGATCGAACTGCGCCGCGGCGGCAGGACCGTCTCGCACTTCGACATCTACGATTTGCTGCTGCGCGGCGACAAGTCCGCGGATCTTGCCCTTCAGGCCGAAGACGTGCTCTACATCGGCCCTGTCGGCCCGCAGGCCGCCATCCTGGGCAGCGTCAACAAGGCCAGCATCGTCGAGCTCAAGTCCGGTGAAACCGTGGCCGACGTGCTGAATATGGCCGGCGGTTTCAGCGCCGTGGCGGATCGCTCGCGCCTGACCGTTGAGCGCCTGAGCGATCGCAACGACCAGCGCGTTGTCCAGCTGGACCTGCCTGCGCAGATGAAGGCCCCCATCGGCAACGGCGACGTGCTGCGGGCCTTCAGCGCGGTCGACGCCGCGTTGGCGCGCGATCGTCAATACAAGCGTGTGCGCGTCGAAGGCGAAGTCCAGCGCTCGGGGGACTACCTGCTGCCCCCTAACAGCACTCTGCAGGATGCACTGCGCGCAGCCGGCGGCCTGACGCCGCAAGCCTATGTATTCGGCACTGACTTCTCGCGTGAAAGCGTGCGCAAGGTCCAGCAGGAGAACTACGACCGTGCGCTGCGCGACATGGAGACCGACTTCACGCGCGCCACGAGCACCCAGAAGGCCCTGAGCGCGGACGAAGCCGCCGCCCAGGCCCAGCGCGCGGTGGGCACTTCACGCCTGATCGAGCGGCTGCGCAGCATTCGGCCGACCGGGCGCGTGGTGCTCCAGATCGAGCCCAGTAGCAGCGCCCTGCCCCAACTCGTGATCGAGGACGGCGACCGTCTGCTCATCCCAGCACGCCCCACCACGGTGGGTGTATTTGGCAGCGTGTTCAATGCTGGCAGCTACTTGCTGACCGACGGCAGCACCATGGACGACGTGATGAGGCTGGCCGGTGGCGCCAAAAAGGGCGCCGACACCGGCAGCATCTTCGTCGTGCGCGCCAACGGCAGCGTGGTGAGCGCGCGCCAGGCTTCCAGTGGCTGGTTCAGCGCGGGTTCTGGCATCAACAACCTGCCGGCCCTGCCTGGGGACACGATCATCGTTCCCGAGGAACTGGACAAGACCACCTTCGCGCAGTCCGCCCAGCAATGGACGCAGATCCTCTATCAATTCGGTCTCGGCGCAGCCGCCCTGAAGACACTGAAGTAACGCGGAGCCTCTTGTGACTGGACCAAGCACGAACTTCGCGCATGCGGGCGGAGCCGGGGAAGAAGACTCTGGCCTGCTGGACATCCTCATCAGCCTGGTGTCCTCATGGCGACTGTTGAGCGTTGCCCCCCTGGCGGCCGGCGCGCTGGCCCTTGGGGTCAGCTACCTTGTCGCGCCCACCTACACGGCCAAGACCACGTTCTTGCCTCCGCAGCAACAGCAAAACGCTGCCGCCTCGGCGCTCGCGTCGATCGGTGCCCTGTCCGGTCTTGCCGGCGTGAACACCAAGACTGCGGCCGACCAGTTCGTCTCGTTGATGCAAAGCGTCAACGCCGAGGATCGCATCGTCGACCGCTTCGAGCTGATGAAGCTCTACGACGTCAAGTACCGCTTCGAGGCTCGCAAGAGGCTTGAGGACAACGTGCGCATCAACCTGGGCAAGAAGGACGGGTTGATCACGGTCGAGGCCGACGCGCCGACGCCCCAACTGGCCGCCGATCTCGCCAACCAGCACGTGGCCGAATTGCGCCGGCTCACCGGCGAATTGGCGCTGACGGAGGCACAGCAGCGCCGCGTCTTTTTTGAAGGCGAGCTCAAGCGCACGCAGGCGCAGCTGACGGATGCCCAGCAAAAGCTCCAGAACAGCGGCTTCAACCCCGGCGCACTGAAGACAGAGCCCAAAGCCGAGGTCGACAACTACGCCAAGATCAAGGCACAAGCCACGGCGGCCGAAGTGCAACTGCAGGTGATGCGGCAGAAGCTGGCCGACACCTCGCCCGAGGTGCAGCAGCAGCTGAGCCTGGTTGACGCTTTGCGCCGTCAGATGCAGCAGCTCGAATCCTCGCAAGGGGGCAAGAGCGACAGCGACTACGTCGCGCGCTACCGTGAGTTCAAGTACCAGGAGACGCTGCTCGATCTGCTCTCCAAACAGTTTGAGCTGGCCCGCATGGACGAAAGCCGCGACGGCGCACTGATCCAGGTTGTGGACGTCGCCACGCTTCCCGAGCACAAGAGCAAGCCCAAACGAGCCCTCATCGCCGTCGGGACCACGGTAGGCGTCTGGGTCCTGCTGCTGTTCTACGTGCTGTGCCGGCATTTCTGGCGCGAGGCCGCCAGCCAGCCGGACAATGCCGAGAAATTCGCCAATCTTCGTCGCGCCTGGCGTCGCCGCTGAGCCGTAAAGGCATTGTTGCGACCGACTGCGCTCGCGAGCACCGCCGCAGCAAGGCCCGTGCTCGCGCTCGACCAATACCATTCTGAATCACCATGTCTGACAAGAAAACTGCCCTGATCACCGGCGTGACCGGTCAAGACGGCGCCTATCTCGCCGAGTTGCTGCTGAAAAAAGGCTACGAAGTCCACGGCATCAAGCGCCGCGCCTCGTCCTTCAACACCGACCGCATCGACCACCTCTACCAGGACCCGCACGT
>JAFALK010000061.1 GCA_019234295.1 Roseateles sp. | reverse complement strand
GCTGGACATGAGCATCAGTGCCCAGGTCAAGGACAGCCTCAAACTTGGCAGCGCCGTGCTCGCCCAGATCGGCCAGGTGGGCCGCCTTCACAAGAACGAGGTCGAGCAGGCGGGCTTCGTCGTGCTCAAGGCGCCGGACATCCCCTCCATCCTCGTAGAGACGGCCTTCATCTCCAACCCGGACGAAGAGGCCAGGCTGCGCGACCCGGACTACCAGGAAAAGCTCGTCGAAGCCCTCACCGCCGGCATCTCGCGCTACTTCGCCAAGAACCCGCCGCTGGCGCGTCGGCGCAACCTCAGCTGACAACGAGACTCCAGCGCCGCTTCAACGCACAGCTTCGACCGCGTTGCCCTAGGCTGAAGTGCCACGCCCCGGGGAGCTTCAGCCTAGAACACCAGGCCGGCGGCCAGGGCGCCCGCCAATATGGCCCAGAACCACCGCCCCATGCGCCTGTGCACCAGGGCCAGACTCACTGCTGAGGGCTTCTCTTGCGCAGGCTGGCGAAGATGGCGATCAGGCCGGGTATGAAGATCATCGACCAGATGATGATCTCCAGGTTCTTTTTGACCCACTCAAGATTGCCGAAGAAGAGCCCGCAGGCGCTGACCGAGAAGATCCACAAAGCGCCGCCGGTCACATCAAAGAGCGTGAACCTCCTGCGCGTCATCTGCGCCACGCCGGCGACAAAGGGCGCGAAAGTGCGCACGAAGGGCATGAAGCGCGCGATCACGAGCGTGATGCCGCCCCAGCGCTCGTAAAAGGCATGGGCCTGGTCGAAGGCGCGCTTGTTGAAGAAGCGCGACTGCTCCCACTGGAACACTCTGGGGCCGAACAGGTGCCCGATCGTGTAGTTGCTCTGGTTGCCAAGTACGGCCGCTGCGAACATCAGCGGCGCCGCGACCCAGTACTGCATCACACCGGCACCGCACATGGCGCCCACGATGAACAGCAGCGAGTCCCCCGGCAGAAACGGGAAGACCACCACGCCCGTCTCCACGAAGATGATCAGGAACAGCAGCCCGTAGACCCAGCTGCCATATTGCGCCACGAAGGCCAGCAGGTGCTGGTCGACGTGGCGGATGAAGTCCAAGAGCGGGGCAATGATTTCCATGGCCGCGCATTATGGCCAGGGACTGGCCCTAGTGAACCACTGGAATCTCAACCGTGCTCGAACGCGTGCCGGAGCGATAGACGCGCTGCGTCGCGGCGCGATAGTCCTCAGGCTTGGCGTCGAAGATGTTCTCCACAAAGGTCTGCGGGTTGCGGTCGTAGAGCGGGAACCAGCTCGACTGGATCTGCACCATGATGCGATGGCCGGGCAGGAAGACGTGGTTCACCGTGGGCAGGCCGAAGTCGAAGGCCAGGGGCTCGCCCGGCTTGATAGCCTTGGGCTGCGCCCAGGACTCGCGATAGCGTCCGCGGAAGATGTCACCCGAGACCATCAGTTGGTAGCCACCGAGCTCCGGATGCTCCGCCACCTCTGGGGGGTAGACGTCGATCAGTTTGACGACCCAGTCCGAGTCGGTGCCGCTGGTCGAGGCGACCAGGTGAGCGATGGGCTCGCCGGCCACTTTCAGCGGCACCGTCAGCACTTCGCTTGTATAAGCCAGCACGTCGGTGCGGCCCGAGGCCTCGCGCTGGTCGTCAACGAGCCAGCGCGGCCAGGTGAAGCCCTTGCTTTCGTCGTATTCGGAGGGGCGAATCGGGCGGCTGCGGAACGGCACCGGCTTGCCCGGGTCGGACACATACTCGTCGAAGGCGCGGTCCTCGCCGGTTGCGCCAGCGGACAGAGCGCCGCCCACGTTCAGGCGCCCCTGCGACTGCAGGACCAGGCGCGTGGCCTGCGTCGTGCAACCGCTCACGCAGCCGCGCGGCCAGTCGTCGAGCTGCTGCCAGCGACCAGTGCCCGTCTCGTAGGCCGTGACGCGCGGCAGCGGCTGGGCCGGCGCTTCGCCCTTCAGATGCGCGGCCAGGAAGGGCGCGAGCACGTTTTGCCGGAAATCCCAGGCCGTATCCGAGCGGAAGCGGATGGCACCGATGTGGCTGCCGTCCTGGATCGCCCCACCGTGCACCCAGGGTCCGAAGGCCAGGCTCGCCATGGCGGCGCTGTCGGGTCGCGCGCGCAGGGCCTTGTAGACGGCGATGGCGCCGTAGATGTCCTCGGCATCCCAGAGGCTGTGGACCAGCAGCGTGGGCACCGTCAGCGGGGCGGAGGCCAGCAGCTTGTCCATGGCCTGCTGGCTCCAGAAACTGTCGTAGGCCGGATGCGCAATGACCTTGCGCCAAGTGCCGCTCTGCTCCAGGCCGCGCTGCCGAGCGAGAGCCCCGGCCGAGCCGGCCTCCAGGAAGGTGTCGTATTCGTCGTAATGCGTCGAGTACCACTTGGCCTCGTTCTTGCGCGAGACGACCTGCTCGTACACATAGGGCATGTTGATCTGGCGGAAGGCACCGTGGTGGAACCAGTCGTCGCCGCGCCAGCCGTCCACCATCGGGTTCATCGGGACCGCGGCCTTGAGCGCAGGATGCGGATGCACGAGCGCCGCCAGCGAAAGAAAGCCGTCGTAGGAGATGCCGAGAATGCCCACGCGTCCATTGCTCTCGGGCAGGTTCTTCACCAGCCAGTCGATGGTGTCGTAGGTGTCGGTCGAATGGTCGACCGGCGTGGGGTTGAGCGGTCCGCGGAACGGCCGCGTCATCACGTAGTCACCCTCGGAGCCGTACTTGCCGCGGATGTCCTGGATGACGCGGATGTAGCCGCCGTCGACGATCACGTCGGTGGCGTTATCGTAGCCTTGCAGCACGCTGGCCAGCCGCGAGCTCGAGTTGTGCGTTGTCAGATCCGCCGCGTTGTAGGGCGTGCGGGTGAGCAGGATGGGCGCGTTCTTCGCGCCCTTGGGAATCAGGATGACGGTGTTGAGCTTGACGCCGTCGCGCATGGCGATCTGCACCACGCGACGCTCGTGATCAAAGCCGTGTGTGGACTCCACAAGCTTCTCCGGTGTCTCGCTCGGCAGGGCCGGGTAGCTGGTAGGCGACTGACCTCGGGCGCCCGCGCCCAGCAGCAGAGCGAGACCCATCACCGTGAAGCGCAGCAGGCGCATGGCAAATCCTTCGTCGACAAAGAAGGCGCCGATGTTAGGGGCGCGCCGCGCAGACGCGCCCCAGGGCCAGCCCTGATGCCCCGAGGCTTCGGGCTTACTTGCCCAGCTCGGTCGGAATGGCCGGCGCCTCGGTGCGGCGCACGGGCTTCCAGCCCTTGAGCCGTTCGGCCACATTGGCGATGGCCGAGTCGAGCTGCGGGTCGCGGCCGGCGTTGACGGCGCGCGGGTCCAGATCCACTTCGACGTCTGGCGCCACACCCTCGTTCTCGATCATCCAGTGCCCGTCGGCACTGAAGAGCCGCACATAGGGCACGGTGACGGTGCCGCCATCGATCAGCTTCGGGTTGACCGAGATGCCGATCACGCCGCCCCAGGTGCGCGTGCCGATCAAGGGGCCCACGCCGGTCTTGCGGAACAGGTAGGGCATGATGTCGCCGCCGGAGCCGGCGTCCTGATCGATCAGCATGGCCTTGGGGCCGTAGATGCCGGCCGTGGGCGAATCGAGCAGCGCGCCGTCGCGGTCCTTGGCGCTGAGCAGGTACTGGCGGTGCAGGAGCTCGATGACGTAGTCGGCCACCTGGCCGCCGCCGTTTCGGCGCTCGTCCAAGATCAGCGCATCCTTCTGGGCCTGCGGGAAGAACATGCGGTTGAAGTAGTTGAAGCCACCATGTCCCGTATCGGGCATGTAGACATAGGCCATACGGCCACCGCTCTTCTCGTCGACATAGCGGCGGTTGTGATCAACCCAGTCCCAGTGGCGCAGGCCCGCCTCGTTGGCGATGGGTACGACCACCACGCGGCGCGTGTTCTTGCCCGCGGCGTCGTCGGCCACCGTCAGCGTGACCTGCTTGCCCACCGTGCCGGCCAGCAGCTCAAAGAGATTGCCCTGATCGGCATGCAGTTGCACGCCATCGACGGCCAAGAGGAAATTGCCTGCGGCCACACCCAGTCCCGGCACGGCCAGCGGCGCGGCGAGGAAGGGGTTGTAGGGGTCGCCCTGCAAGATGCGCGTGATGCGCAGCCGGCCCTGCTCGGGCGCGAAGTCTGCGCCCAGCAGGCCCACGGGCACGGGCTTGTCGGCGTGCACGTCGCCGCCAGTGAGGAAGTTGTGGCCGACCTGCAGCTCGGCGTTCATGCCGATCATCAGATCGTTCAGGTCCTCGCGGCGCTGCACCGAGGCCAGCAGCGGCAGGTGGCGCGCGTACACGGCGGCGGCATCCAGGCCATGCATCTTCGCGTCGTAGAAGTACTCGCGCTGCATCCACCAGTTCTCGTCGAGGATCTGGCGCCATTCGCGACGCGGGTCCACGCGCATGCGCAGACCGCCGAGGTCCACGGGCTTGCCGTCCACCTTCTCGCCGGCATCGCCGACCTGCAGCGCATCGTCCGAGCTCTGCAGCAGCAGCTTCTTGCCGTCGGAGCTGAAGCTGAAGTCCTTGACATCGCCCGCCACCACCTTCGCCTTCATCGATTCAAAATCGAAGCGATAGAGCTGGCTCGAGGCGTCACCGGACGTGCCGGGCCTGGTACCGCTGGCACCGGGCTGCTCACGCTCGATGTAGAACAGCGCACCGTCATGCGCCGCGGCCAGAGCCTCGTAATTGCGCTCGGGCACAGGCAGTGGCACCGTGCGCTGGGCGAGGCCCTCGAAGTCGATGCGCGTCTCCTTCTTGTCTTCTTTTTTGGCGTCCTTCTTCTCGTCCTTCTTCTCGTCCTTCTTCCCCTCAGTCTTCTTCTCTTCAAGTCCGGTCTTGGGCGCCGTCGGCGACTTGCCTTCGCTGGACAACACGAGCGCATACAGACCGGCGCGGCGCGGGCGGTCGTTGCTGGTCATGTCCAGCGAGGGATCAGTGGCGCCCGCGTTGGTCGAAGCCGCGAAGAACAGCAGGTCGCCATTGGGCGAGAAGGCCGGCGAGGTGGCCGAGACCAGCGGGTCGCTGACTGCATGCCACTTCTTCGCCGCCAAGTCGTAGATACGGACCTGGCTCAGGTAGTTGGCCGTGATCACCGAATAGGCCAGGAAGCGACCATCGGGCGAGAAGCTCACGCGCTGGCCGAGCTGGTCCTCCAGACGGCGTTCGGCCGTGTCGACATGGGTCTGCACGCCGGTGGCGATGTCCAGCACGTAGAGATTGAGGTGGTTGTCGGCGAGCACCAGGGTCTTGCCCTCGGGCGACCAGCTGAGCAGTGAGTAGTAGCCCGGCTGCTTGAGAGCAATGCTGCGCGGCGCTTCCAGGCCTTCCTGGTCGCGCAGCATCAGCACATGATGCAGGCTCATGCCCTGTCCGGCTTCAGAGATGTAAGCCACCTGCTGGCCGTCGGGGCTTGCCAGCGCGCCACTTTCGCGCACGCCGTCGGTGTTGGTCAGGTTGCGCACCGAGCCGTCCTTGACGGGCACGCTGAAGACTTCGCCGCGCGCCGTCACCAGCACGCGCTTGGCGGTGCTGGACAGGACGGCGCGGGTCATGGCCTTGCCAGCGTCCTTCCACTGCACGCGGGTCTGCGGGCCGGCGACCTCGATCTGGATCGGCAGCTCCTGCTCCTTACCACTGGCCAGGCTCAGGGTCTTGAATCGGCCGCCAACCTCGTAGACGACGGCATCGCCGTCCACATCGGCCGAGCGCACATCCCAGGTCGTCTCATGAGTCAGCTGGCGCAACTGCTTATTCGCGGTGTCATAGACGAAGAGATTGGCCGCACCGCCGTTGCGGTCGGAGATGAAGACGATCTTGCTGCCCGACCAGCGCGGGTTGGTGTCCGACGCGTTGACGTGGGGCACCTTCTCCCATTGCTGCTGCGCCGCCGGCGTGGCCGGATCGATGACCCAGATCGGCGGCGTGCTGCCACCGCGGTACTGGCGCCAGGCCGCCGGGCCGGCATAGGCCGCGTTGAAGGGCTGGTAGGCCAGCCGCTTGCCGTCGGGCGACCAGTCGCCCGTCACGCCGACGGCTGCCATCAGCTTCTTCTCGGGGCCGCCGTCCATGGGCACCTCGTAGAACTGGGAGCTGCGGCTGTTGCCGATCTCGCGGGCGGATGTGAAGAGCACGCGCTTGCCGTCACGGCTCCAGCCACTGACGATGTCGTTGCCTGGGTGCCAGGTGAGGCGCCTCGCCGCGCCGCCCTCGGTCGGGATCACGTAGACGTCTGTATTGCCATCCACCGTGGCCGAGTAGGCGATGTGGCGACCATCCGGCGAGAAATGCGGCACCGACTCGGCGCCAGCGCTGCTCGTCAGCTGGCGCGGATTGGCGCCTTGGCGGTCGGTCACCCAGATGTCACCGCCGTAGATGAACGCCAGGCGGTCCTTGGACAGGGTGGGCTGATGCAGCATCAGCGTGGGCTCTGCCTGGGCCAGGCCGCAGAGCGCCAGCGCGGCAGCGAGCAAGGTGGGTCGAATCGCTTTCATTGAGTCTCCGGGAATCGTCGTTCTGGACAAGGGCGAGATCATCCCAGATTGCAAAACCTACAATCCCCGCATGAATTCCAGAGACCCGGGCGCGGCCCGGCGCCCCATCCGAGAACTTCCCGACGAGCTGATCAGTCAGATCGCGGCTGGCGAGGTCGTAGAGCGGCCTGCATCGGTCGTGCGCGAGTTGGTGGACAACGCGCTCGACGCGGGTTCCACCCAGATCAATGTCAAGCTCATGGCCGGCGGCGTGCGTGCCATCGTTGTCGAGGACGATGGTCACGGCATTCCGGCCGAGGAGCTGCCGTTGGCCCTGCGCCGCCACGCCACGAGCAAGATCCGCACCTTGGACGAGCTCGAGTCGGTCTCGACGATGGGCTTTCGCGGCGAGGCGCTGGCGGCGATCGCCTCCGTGTCGGAGATGGCGATCATCAGCCGCGAGGAGACCGCCCCGCACGCGCACCGCCTGGACGCCCGTAGCGGCGAGCTGGCTGCGGCGGCCCGGGCGCGCGGCACCAGCGTGGAAGTGCGCGAGCTCTTTTTCTCGACGCCGGCGCGCCGCAAGTTCCTCAAGACCGACGCCACCGAGCTCGCGCATTGCGTGGAGTCCGTTCGCCGCCACGCCCTGGCCCGGCCAGACGTGGGCTTCGGAATCTGGCACGAAGGCAAGCTCGTCGACCAATGGCGCGCTGGCAGCCTGGAGCAGCGCATCAAGGACGTGCTTGGCGAAGACTTCATCACCGAGAGCCGGGCCATGAGCCGCGAGGCCGGCCCGCTGCGCATCCACGGCCGCGTGGGCCTGCCCGAAGCCGCGCGCTCGCGGGCTGACATGCAATACCTCTACGTGAACGGCCGCTATGTGCGCGACAAGACCATCGCCCACGGCATCCGCTCGGCCTTTGACGACGTGCTGCATGGTCAGCGCCAGCCGTGCTATGTGATCTTCATCGAGATCGCGCCGGACCGGGTGGACGTGAACGTGCACCCGACCAAGATCGAGGTCCGCCTGCGCGATGGCCGTGAGATGCACCAGCATGTGCGCCACGCTGTGCAGGACGCGCTGGCGCTGTCGAAGTCTTCCGAGGTACCCACGCCGCCGCCTGCCACCCCGCCCACCTACGGCGCCCCGACCCAGCCGCCGCGCTGGTTCAGGGCCGAAACGGCTCCGACCTACATGCCGCCTGCGAAGCAGGCCAGCCTCGCCCTTGCCGAGGCAGCGGCGCTGTTCGACAAGCCGTTGCCAACAGCGCCCGCGGGCACGTCAGCGGTCGCACCGAGCTCCACCCTGCCCGCCCTCCCCGCCTGCGCGGCCCTCCCCGACCACGACTGGCCCCTGGGCCGTGCCGTGGCCCAGATCCAGGGCGTGTACATCCTGGCCGAAAACGCCCAGGGCCTCGTCATCGTGGACATGCACGCCGCCCATGAGCGCGTGGTCTACGAGCGGCTCAAGGCCAGGCTCGGCGAGAGCCGTATCGACACCCAGCCGCTGCTGATTCCCGTGACCTTCGCCGCGACGCCGCAGGAGATCGCCACGGCCGAGGCGCAGGCCGAGACGCTCGCCAAGCTGGGACTCGATGTCGCCCCGTTGTCGAGCAAGATGCTCGCCGTGCGCTCGCGCCCAGCCCTGCTGGCCGGCGGCGACGTGGTGGATCTGGCCCGCAGCGTGCTGGCCGAGCTCGCACAGTTCGACGCCTCGCATGCACTCGAACGCGCCCAGCACGAGATCCTGGCCACCATGGCCTGCCATGGTGCCGTGCGCGCCAACCGGCAACTCAACCTCGACGAGATGAACGCACTGCTGCGCGACATGGAGCGCACCGAGCGCGCCGACCAATGCAACCATGGCCGACCGACCTGGCGGCAACTGACCATGCGCGAACTCGACGCGCTGTTTCTGCGAGGACGCTGATGGCCACACTCAAACTCAACAAAACGGCCGCACCCAAGAAAGAGTCGGGCGAGCGCCGCGCCCCACTGCGCGGCAAGGGCGTGTCGCGCCCTCGCCAGACGCTGGAGCAGGCCCAGACGGAGAGACGCGAGAAGCGGGCGGCCTTCGAGCAGCGCCGTCGCGAAGAGACGCCCGCCTCCGCGCCCTCCTCGCCCTCCTCGCGCCCACCCCGCAAGACCGTGGCGCCCAAGCCGCAGCGGCCAGTCTTCCACCGAGAGGAGGCAGCGCCCCTGCCGCACCAGCCGCACCAGCCGCACCAGCCGCACCAGCCGCACCAGCCGCACCAGCCGCACCAGCCGCACCAGCCGGCCCGGCGCGACCAGCGCCGCGCCACCGGCCCGCGTGTGCCGCGCGAAGCACCCATCAGCAACGCGGAGGGCGAGCGCCTGTCCAAGGTCATGAGCGAGCGGCGCATCGCCTCGCGCCGCGAGGCCGACGAGTGGATCGCCGCCGGCTGGGTGCGCGTGGATGGCCGCGTGGCAGAGCTGGGCCAGCGCGTGCAGCCCGACGTCCGGATCGAGATCGACCCGCGGGCCCAGCACGAGCAGGCCAAGCAGGTCACCATCCTGCTTCACAAGCCTATCGGCTACGTCTCCGGCCAGGCCGAAGACGGCTACGAGCCAGCCTCGGTGCTGATCAAGAGCCACGCGCATTGGAAGGACGATCCGTCGGACACCAAGTTCAACATCGGTCATGCGCGCGGCTTGGCGCCGGCTGGTCGCCTGGACATCGACTCCACCGGACTGCTCGTGCTGACGCAGGACGGCCGCATCGCCAAGCTGCTGATCGGCGAGGACTCAGACATCGAGAAGGAGTACCTCGTTCGCGTGGAGTACCACGGCGAGGGCTCACCCATGGAACGCTTCCCCGCCGAAGACCTGGCCCTCTTGAACCATGGCCTGGAGCTCGACGGCGTGCCGCTTAAGCCCGCCAAGGTCTCCTGGCAGAACGAGGACCAGTTGCGCTTCGTGCTGCGCGAGGGCCGCAAGCGCCAAATCCGCCGCATGTGCGAGCTGGTCGGTCTCAAAGTCGTGGGCCTCAAGCGCGTTCGCATCGGCAGGATCCCCCTGGGCAAGCTGCCGCCGGGCGAATGGCGTTACCTGGCGCCGTGGGAAAAGTTCTGAAGCCGGTCTGTCTGGCCGGGCCCACGGGCTGCGGCAAGACTGCGGCCGCCCTGGCCCTGGCGGAGCGGCTGCCGGTGGAGATCGTCAGCGTCGATTCAGCCCTTGTCTACCGCGGCATGGACCTCGGCACGGCCAAGCCCACGGCCGCCGAGATGGCCGCCGTGCCGCACCATCTGATCGACATCATCGAGCCGACCGAGGCGTACTCGGCCGCAGAATTCGTGCGCGCCGCCAAGCCGCTGGCTGAGGCGATTCTGGGCCGCGGCCGCCTGCCGCTCTTCGTCGGCGGGACCATGTTGTACTTCAAGGCCTTGTTCGATGGCCTCTCCACCCTGCCCCAGGCCGACGAGGCCCTGCGCGCCGAGCTGGACGAACGGGCGGCGCGTGAAGGCTGGCCGGCCCTGCACGCCGAACTTGCCACGCTCGACCCGGCCACCGCGGCGCGTCTTTCGCCCAACGATTCGCAACGCATCCAGCGTGCGCTCGAGGTCTGCATCCTGGCCGGCAAGCCCATGAGCGAGCTGCACGAGGTGCGAGAGCCGGGCGTGGACTGGCCGATTTTTTCGCTGGAGCCGCAGGACCGCGCCTGGCTGCACGAGCGGCTGGCGCTGCGCTTCAAGCAAATGCTCGATGCCGGCCTCGTGGACGAAGTGAAGCGATTGCGCGCGCGCGGTGACCTGAACCCTGGAATGCCTTCGATGCGCTGCGTCGGTTATCGCCAGACTTGGGAAGCCCTGGACAGCGGGGAATTCAAATCGCTGCCCGAGAAAGGCATCGCCGCCACGCGGCAGCTCGCCAAGCGCCAGATCACCTGGTTGCGCTCCATGCCCCAGCGCCGGGTGGTCTCCTGCGATGGCCCGCAGCCCATCCCGGAGCTGATGGCCGCACTGCAGCGCCTGCTTACCTGACGTGGCTGGTGGAGGCCGGCTCCGGCCCGCCGAGCGCGCGCACGCAGTTGCGGCCGGCTGCCTTGGCCTGTCTCAAGGCCTGATCGGCCTCGTGGAGCAGTTGATCGGCCAGGCCGAGGTCCTCGCGCAACGAGGCCACGCCCACGCTCACATTCACCTGGACCGCGTGTCCGAACCAGCCGAAGTCCAGCGCCGCCACCCGCTCGCGCAGGCGGTCGGCGGTATCCAGGGCGCCGAGCGCATCGGTATGCGGCAAGAGGACCATGAACTCGCCTCCGTCAAAGCGCGCCACGACGTCGCCGCCGCGCAGCGTGCGCGTGCAACGAGTGCCCACGCGGCGCAGCAGCTCGTTGCCGCAACGCTTGCCGTAGCGATGGTTGACGGCGCGCAGATGATCGACGTCGATGCGCAGGACCGAGAGCTCGATGCCGTGCCGACGCGCAAGCGCGCATTCACGCGCCAAGAAACATAAGAAGGCGTCGCGCGCGAGCAAGCCTGTGAGCACATCGAGCTGGCCTGCGCTCGCTTTGCGCGAACCGGCCTGGCCTTGCAAGCGCTTGAGGGCAAGAACGATCAACGTCCCGAACTTGCCGAGGTGTCGGCGAATCAGGCTGAGAACAGAGACCGCGTGGGAGGCGAAGGAGGCGGATGCGGTCGATTCCATGATGCATACCTTGACAACGAGGCATGCCCATCAAATCGCAATCTCCGTCCGCCTTGAATCCCCTATCACCGGGGATCCCTTCACGCCGCCGTGACGGCTGTCAACAATTGCACAAACTGCCGGATCTCAATGGGCTCCGCCTGCATCCACCCCGCCCGCCTGCTGGGCCGGACGCCGGGTCAGCCAGACCGTGGCGATCAGCAACAGGAAGCAAAAGGCCGAGGCAAGGAAGATGTCGTCCACTGCTCGCGTGAAAGCCTGCTGGTCCACCAGGCGGTTCAAGAAGCCGGCGGTCTGCGTGTCGGTGAAGCCCGTGGCGGCGCCCAGCTGGTGCAGGACCTCGCCCGCCACCGGGTCACCGAGCTGACCCCGCGCCTCCACGAGGTGCGCATGGTGCAGCGTGGCGCGGTTCTCCCACAGCGTGGTCGAGATCGACGTGCCCATTGCGCCCGCAGTGATGCGCACAAAGTTCGACAGTCCGGCGGCAGCCGCCATGCGCTGGGGCGGAATGCCGGCCAGGATCAGCGTCGTCAGCGGAATGAAGAAGCAGGCCATCGCCGCGCCCTGGATCACGGTGGGCAGCATGATGGTGGCCAGGTCCGTGCCGGTTGTGAAGTTGGAGCGCATCCACAACACCAGGGCGAAGACCATGAAGGCGATCGTGGCCAGGATGCGCGGGTCGCGCTTGCCGACTTGCTTGCCAACCACCGGCGAAAGCAAGATCGCCAAGAAGCCCACCGGCGCCAGCGCCCAGCCGGCGTCCACCGCCGTGTAGCCCATCCACTGTTGCAGCCACAGGGGCAGCAGCACGAGGTTGCCGAAGAACAGGCCATAGGCCGCTGCAATCGAGATCACACCGAAGGTGAAGTTGCGGCCGCGGAACAGGTGCAAGTCGACAACGGGGTGATCGTCATACCACTCCCAGATCACGAAGAACAGGAAGGCCACCACCGCCACCACGGCCAAGATCTGGATGGCGCCGCTGTGAAACCAGTCGAGCTCTTTGCCCTTGTCCAGCATCAGCTGCAGGGAGCCGACCCACAGAACAAGCAGGGCCAGGCCGATGCTGTCGATGGGCAGCTTGTGCGTGGGCGTCTCTCGCTTGTGATAGATGCCCCAGGTGATGAAGGCCGCAAACAGGCCGACCGGCACGTTGATGTAGAAGATCCAGGGCCAGGTGAAGTTGTCAGTGATCCAGCCGCCAAGCAAGGGTCCCGCCACCGGGGCCACGAGCGTGGTCATGCCCCACAAGGCCAGCGCCGTGCCGGCCTTGGCCTTCGGATAGCTGGACAGCAGCAGCGTCTGCGAGAGCGGGATCATGGGGCCGGCGACCAGGCCCTGCAGGGCGCGGAACAGCACCAAGGTCTCGAGCGAGTGCGCGAAGCCGCAGAGCCACGAGGCGATCACGAAGGCGATCACGCTCATGGTGAACAGCCGCACGGCGCCGAAACGCTGGGTGAGCCAGCCGGTCAACGGCACAGAGATGGCATTGGCCACGCCGAAGCTCGTGATGACCCAGGTGCCCTGCACGGGGCTCACGCCAAGGTCGCCGGCGATGGCGGGTAGCGAGACGTTCGCAATGGACGAATCCAGCACGTTCATGAAGGTCGCCAGCGACAGGGAGATCGTGCCCAGCACCAGGGCCGATCCGTGCAGAGGCTTGACCTCGGCGAGAGCGGAATTGCTCATGGTCCGTCTCAGGCCTTCTTGGCCTTCGCGGCGCCGCCCAGATTGGCCTTGACGATGCGCTGAACCAAGGCGTCAGCGTCCTTGTCGACTTGGCTGAAGACGGTGGTCTCGGCGGCCGGCGTCGTGCGCTGTTCGGCAGTCAGCATCTTGCCGCTCTGATCCTGCACGTCGACGGTCACTTCCATCGACAGGCCGACACGCAGAGGATGCTCGGCCACTTGCTTGGGATCCAGCGCGATGCGCACCGGCACGCGCTGCACGACCTTGATCCAGTTGCCGGTGGCGTTCTGCGCTGGCAGCAGGGCAAAGGCCGCACCGGTACCAGCGGAGAGGCCCTGGATCGTGCCATCGAACTCGATCTTGCTGCCGTAGACGTCAGCATCGAGCCTGACCTTTTGGCCGATGCGCAGGCGCGCGATCTGGCTTTCCTTGAAGTTGGCGTCGACCCAGGCGTCCCTCAGGCCGACCACGGCCATCAGCGGGCTGCCGGCGCCCACGCGCTGGCCGACCTGCACGCTGCGGCGTGCGATCCAGCCGTCCACCGGTGCGGGCAGCTCGGCGCGCTGCAGGGCCAGGTAGGCCTCGCGCACCTTGGCGGCTGCGCGCTGCACATTGGGGTGATCGGCGGCGGCGATGCCGTCAGTCAGGGCGCGATTGGACAAAGCCTGGTCGCGCGCGGCCTGCAGGGCGCTTTGCGCGGCGGCGACGGCGCTGCTCGCGCCGGCCACGGCCGTGCGGGCGTGCTCCAGCTCTTCCTTGCCCACGGCACCGCTGCTCACCAGAGGGGCGCGGCGCGATTCGTCGAGCTTGGCGCGGGTCAGTTCGGTCTGCGCGCGGGTCAGGTCGGCCTCGCGCAGCTTGACCTGTGAATCCAGGGTGCTGTTGTTGGCGTAGAGCGTGCGCACTTCGCGCACGGTCTGGGCCAGGGCGCTCTCGGCCTGATCGAGCGCCACGCGGGCATCGGCGGGATCCAGACTCACCAGCTTCTGGCCGGCCTTCACGAAGTCGGTGTCGTCGGCGTAGATGCCGGTCACAGTGCCGCCAACCAGGGGCGTGATCTGGACGACGTTGGCGTTGACGTAGGCGTTATCGGTACTTTCGTAGCGCTTGCCGACGATGAACGCGTAGCCGCCGTACACGGCGCCCACGGCCAGAACGGCCACAGTCAGGATCGTCAGGGCACGTTTGCGCTGGCCATTTCCATTGCCGTTGCCGTTGCCGCTGGCCTGGCCGGGAGTGTTGTTGTCGCTCATGGTGTTGCTTTCTGTATTCGGTTCTAGCTTCAGTTGGCGATGCCGCCGCCAAGGGCGCGAAGGAGATTGACCTGGGTGTCGAGCGCCTGGGCGCGCAGGTCGAGCAGGCTGCGTTGCTGTGCCAGCACCTGGCCATGGGCGGCCAGCACAACCAGCTTGTTGCCCATCCCAGCGTCAAAGCGCTCACGCGCAAGGACGTAGGCGGCTTCGGTGCTGGCCAAACCGTCGGCCGTCTGGTGCTCCTGGGCCTGCAGCGACTGCAGGCTGGCCACCTGATCGGAGGCATCGCGCACGGCCTCGAGCACGGTGCCGTTGTAGGCGGCCACCGCGCTGTCAAGCTCAGCTGCACGGCCCTTGAGCTGGGCGCGAAGGGCACCGGTGTCGAACAGCGGCACGCGCAGCGCGGGGCCGAAGTTCCACTGACCGCTGCTGGATTGCAGCAGCTTGGACACGGTGGTCGCGTTGAAGGCATATTGCGCCGCCAGCGTCACATCCGGGTAGAACTGCGCCTTGGCAGCGGTCACCTGGCCCGTGGCAGACTCGACGCGGCTGCGCGCTGCCAGCACATCGGGCCGGCGGCCCAGCAGGTTCAGCGTCGGCTGGCCCTCGAAGCTCAACAAGGCGGGCATGCGCGGCGAGAGAGAGGCCAGCTCGGCCGCCGGCTGAACGCTCAGCGCGGCCAACTGGTTGCGCAAGAGGCTGGCCTGCTCATCAAGGGCCTGCGATTGGCGGCGCAATTCAGTCAACGGCGTCTCGGCCTGGCGCAGGTCCTGGGTGTTGTCCAACCCGGCCTGCTGGCGCTCCCGCACCAGATCCAGACTTTGCTGGCGATCGGCCAGCTGATCGTTCAGCAGCGTTTGCTGGGCCAGCACGCGAGCGAGACCGAAGTAGGCGCGCGTCACCTGGGCGGAGAGCATGAGGCGAGCTGCCGCGGCATCCATTTCGGCTGCGCGGCGAGCGCCCAGGGCCGACTCAATCTCGGCCTTGTGGCGTCCGAAGAAGTCCCAGTTGTAGGAGACGCCCACGCCCAGATTCATCACGTTCAAGGTCTCGCCGGCAAAGGGCTTGGGATAGAAGCCGTTTTCCGAGAGGTGCTGGCGAGTCCAGTCGGCACCGGCACCGATGACCGGGCGATCTTGAGCGCCGGCCGCTTCGGCCATGGCCTGGGCATGCGCCACGCGAGCGCTGGCGGCGGCCAGGTTGGGGTTCTGGGCCAAGGCGCGGTCGATCAGAGCGTCGAGCGCGGCGTCCTGATAGCTGCTCCACCAGCGAGCCGAGATATCGAGCTGCGGCTTGTCGGCCAGACCCAGCTGCTGCGTGTCCAGCGGCTTGGCGGGCTCGGCCAGTTTGGGGATGGGGGCGCAGGCGGCCAGCATCACGGCCAGGCCCAGCGCACTCAGTCTTGCGAGTTTCTTGTTCATGTCATTTATCTTTGGAAGACTCGCGCAAGGCCTCGCCATTGGCGACGAAGCGGCGCAACAGTTGCAGGAGGAGCTGCCATTCCTCCCGGCTGAAGCCTTTGAGGTGGGCATTGAAGACGTCAGCGAGCACGGCGGTCAGGCCGCTGGCCAGGCGCTCACCTTCTTCGGTCAGGTGAATGAGGACGACGCGGCGGTCTTCGCTGGAACGCTCGCGCCGCACGAGGCCCTTGGCTTCGAGCCGGTCGATCAGGCGCGTCACGGCGCCGGCATCAATCTCCAGCTCGCTCACCAGCGTGGCCACCGGGCTGGGCTTGCCGCACAGGCTCAGCTTGAGCAGTGGCACCCACTGGGAATGGGTCAGATCGTGGGCTGACAGGCGCTGGTCACATGCGGCGGCGATGGTCTGCTTGGCCCGCGCGAGCAGGTAGCCGACGCTCTCGTCGCGTAAGTAGGCATCGGGCTGGTAGAAGAGTTCTTTCTTCATGGTCGGCAAAATATACTTGCCTAGGCAATCATTGTCAAGGCAATAATAAGCGAAAGGGAATATCCACTCATGCCACAAGCCAGCACTTCTCCTGCGACGAGACCCAGCGCCAACCCTCGCTCCCTGCGCGGGTTATGGCCCTTTCTGCGTCCTTATCGCGGACGCATCTTGCTGGCCGTGCTCTTCCTCATCCTCGCGGCCGTTTCGACGCTCGTTTTCCCCGCCGCCCTGCGAGGCCTGATTGACGAGGGCTTCGCCAAGGCCTCACCCGGGGACAAGCTGATGGCGCTGCGCGAGCACTTCCTCGCCCTCTTCGGCGTGGGCGCGGCGCTGGGCGTGTTCTCGGCCCTGCGCTTCTACGCAGTGACCTGGCTGGGCGAGCGCGTGACGGCCGACCTGCGCAGCGCCGTCTACGGACATGTGCTGACCCAAAGCCCCGAGTTCTTCGAAACCACCCAGACCGGCGAGGTGCTCAGCCGCATCACGACCGATACCACCGTAGTACAGACCGTCGTCGGCTCCAGCCTGTCCATGGGGCTGCGCAACACGGTGATGGGCATCGGTGCGCTGATCATGCTGATCGCCACCAATCCGCTTGTGATGGTGCAGGTTCTGGGCATCCTCGTGCTCGTGGTGGCGCCGGCTCTGTACTTCGGCCGGCGCGTGCGGCGCCTGAGCCGGGACAGCCAGGACCGCGTGGCCGATACCAGCGCCATCGCCGCCGAGGTGCTCAACGCCGTGCCCGTGGTCCAGAGCTATACGCAAGAAACCGCGGAATCGAAGCGCTTCACCGAGGCCAGCGAGTCCGCCTTCCAGACCGCCCGCAAGCGCACCCGGGTGCGCTCCATGCTCGTGGCCTTCGTCATCACAGGCACCTTCGGCGGCCTGCTCTGGGGCCTCTACCAAGGCACGCAGGCTGTACTGGCCGGGCAGATCAGCGCCGGCCACCTCGGCCAGACGGTGGTCTACGTGATCCTGCTGATCTCCTCGGTGGCTGTGCTGGCTGAGGTCTATGGCGATGTGCAGCGAGCTGCCGGAGCCACAGAGCGGCTGATGGAGCTGCTGGCCGCGCGCTCGACCGTGCTCGACGCCGCGCAGCCCCTGCCCCTGCCGCCTTCCAGCGGTGGCACCGAGGTCTCGATCCGTCACCTGACCTTTCATTACCCGGCGCGCCCGCAGACCGCCGCGCTGGCCGACTTCTCGCTCGACATCCGCAAGGGCGAGACGGTGGCCTTGGTCGGCCCCTCCGGCGCGGGCAAGAGCACGGTGTTCCAGCTGCTGCTGCGCTTCTACGATGCCCAGGCCGGCGAGATCTTGGTCAATGGCCAGCCCTCTCGCCAGCTGCGTCTGGCCGAGCTGCGCCACGCCATTGGCCTCGTGCCGCAGGACAGCGTGATCTTCTCGACCAGCGCCATGGAGAACATTCGCTACGGCCGGCCCGAGGCCTCCGACGAAGAGGTGATGGACGCGGCCCGTGCCGCCTTCGCCGATGAATTCATCCGTGCCCTACCCGAGGGCTACAAGAGCTTCCTCGGCGAGCGCGGCGTGCGTCTCTCGGGCGGCCAGCGCCAGCGCATCAGCATCGCGCGGGCCATCCTCAAGAACCCACCCCTGCTGCTCCTTGACGAGGCCACGAGCGCGCTGGACACGGAGAGCGAGCGCGTCGTGCAGGCCGCGCTGGAGGCCGCCATGCAGCATCGCACGACCCTGGTCATTGCCCACCGCCTGTCGACCGTGCAGAAGGCCGACCGCATCGTGGTGCTCGAACATGGCCGCATCGTCGAAACGGGCAATCACGCTGAGTTGCTTGCACGCGGCGGTCTATACGCGAGACTCGCGTCGATGCAATTCGAAGCCTGAAGGAGCCGCGGATGAGCAAGACCCATCGCATTGCCGTGATTCCCGGAGACGGCATTGGCAAGGAAGTCATGCCCGAAGGCCTGCGCGTGCTCGAAGCCGTTTCAGCCCGCTTCGGCATCAAGCTGGAGCTCACGCCCATCGCGTGGGCCAGCTGCGACTTCTATCAAGAGACCGGCGAGATGATGCCGTCCGACTGGAAAGAGCAGCTCTGTGGCATGGATGCCCTGCTCTTCGGCGCGGTCGGCTGGCCGACCACGGTGCCGGACCACATCTCGCTATGGGGCTCACTGATCAAGTTTCGCCGCGAATTCGACCAGTACATCAACCTGCGCCCGGTGCGCCTCTTCGAGGGCGTGCCCTGCCCGCTGGCCGGCCGCAAGCCCGGCGAGATCGACTACTTCGTGGTGCGCGAGAACACAGAGGGCGAGTACACCAATCTCGGCGGCGTGATGTTCCCGGGCACCGAGCGCGAGATCGTGATCCAGGAGTCGGTCTATTCGCGCTTCGGCGCCGATCGGGTCCTGCGGTATGCCTTCGAGCTAGCGCAGAGCCGCCCGCGGCGCAAGCTCACCGTTGCCACCAAGAGCAACGGCATCGCCATCAGCATGCCCTGGTGGGATCGCCGCGCCGACGCCATGCACGAGCACTTTCCGCAGGTCGCCGTGGACAAGCAGCACATCGACATCTTGAGCGCGCGCTTCGTCCTGCAGCCCGACCGCTTCGACGTCGTGGTGGCGAGCAACCTCTTCGGCGACATCCTCTCCGACCTGGGTCCGGCCACGACGGGCACCATCGGCCTCGCACCCTCGGCCAACATCAATCCGGAGCGCCGCTTTCCATCGCTGTTCGAGCCGGTCCATGGCTCGGCACCCGACATTGCCGGCCAGGGCAACGCCAACCCGGTCGCCATGATCTGGTCGGCCGCGCTGATGCTGGACTTCCTCGGCCACCGCGAGGCGCACGACGCCATCCTGGCGGCCATCGAGACCGTCCTCGCCCGCGGCCCGCATACGCCCGACCTGGGCGGCACCGCCAGCACCGCAGACATGGGCCGGGCGATTGCCGACCTCACCAGAAACTCAAGGCCAACAGCCTCTTGATCATCATGAGCCGAATCCTGACAAATCTGGCCCTGCTTGCCCTGGCGGCTCCGCTGATGGCGGCCCAGGCCGTGGAACTGCCCGGCCCGGTCGTCGACACCGCCTGGCTGGCCGCCCACCTCGACGAAGTCCAGGTGCTCGAGGTGCGGAGCAACTTCGCATCATTCGCCCGCGAACCGGCCTTTGAGACCGACGCCAAGACCGGCAAAAAGACGCTGAGCGCCGTCGGCGGCCACCTGCCGGGCGCTCATCTGATCGACTTCAAGAACGTTCGCGGCGAACGCCAGGCCGGTGAGAACAAGCTCAAGTTCATGCTGCCCGAGCGCGCGGAGTTCCAGAGCCGCCTGCGCGCCGCCGGCGTGCAGGATGGCTTGCCCATCGTGCTGGTGCCGGTCGGCCAGGAAGTCGGCGACGTGGACGAGGCCCTGCGCCTTTTCTGGAGCCTGCGCGTGTACGGCGCCGCCTCGCTGGCGGTGCTGGACGGGGGCGCCGCCGGCTGGATCGGCGAGGGCCGGCCTGTGAGTACCGCAGCCGCACCTGCGCAGACCGGTAACTGGACGGCCAGCCCCGAGCACAACGAACTGCTGGCCGACTCGGAAACGGTGGCCGCGGCCGCCTCGCACGGCGTGCAGCTCGTGGACGGCCGCCCGCAACCGCAGTACTACGGGCTGAACAAGAGCCCGGCCGTCGCCAGCTTCGGCCACATCGACGGCGCGCGGAACTTCGCCCCCGAGCTGCTCACGCGCGACGGCAACGGCGCCCTGCGCTTCCTGCCCGCGCGGGCCTACGAGGCCTTGATGCGGACCACGGGCATCGATCCCAAGGCTGACTCCATCACCTACTGCAACACCGGCCATCTCGCCTCGGGACCCTGGTTCGTGATGCACGAAATCCTTGGCAATCCGTCCACACGTCTTTATGACGGCTCGCTCAGCCGCTGGACCCAGGAAAAGCGTCCGTTGGTGGCCGTGCAGTGAAAATAGAATTGCGGCCATGAATGCCGCCCCCCAGAACGCTTCGCAGTACGAAGACTTCATGCGCCATGTGTTTGAGCATGGCGTTTCCAAGACCGACCGCACCGGCACCGGCACCCGTTCGGTCTTTGGCCATCAGATGCGCTTCGATCTCGCCAAAGGGTTCCCCCTGGTGACGACCAAGAAGGTGCACCTGAAGTCCATCATCCTCGAGCTGCTCTGGTTTTTGCGCGGCGACTCCAACGTCAGGTGGCTGCAGGAGCGTGGCTGCTCGATCTGGGACGAATGGGCTCGCGCCGACGGCGACCTGGGCCCGGTCTACGGCGTGCAGTGGCGCAGCTGGCCCACGCCCGAGGGTGGGCACATCGATCAGATCGCCGAGGTCGTGAAGACGCTCAAGACCAACCCAGATTCGCGCCGCATCATCGTGAGCGCCTGGAACGTGGCCGAGCTGTCCAAGATGGCCCTGATGCCCTGCCATGCTTTCTTCCAGTTTTACGTCGCCGAGGGCAGGCTCTCCTGCCAGCTCTACCAGCGCAGCGCCGACATCTTCCTGGGCGTGCCCTTCAATATCGCCAGCTACGCGTTGCTGACCATGATGGTGGCGCAGCAATGCGATCTGGAGCTTGGCGACTTCGTCTGGACCGGCGGCGACTGCCACATCTACAGCAACCATTTCGACCAGGTGCAGACCCAGCTCGCGCGTGAACCCTTCGCCTACCCGACGATGCGGATCAAGCGCCGCCCGACCTCGATTTTCGATTACGAGCTCGAGGACTTCGAGCTCGTGGGCTACGAGCACCACCCCGCCATCAAGGCACCGGTGGCGGTCTGATGAAGCTGATCGTGATCGCCGCCGTCGCCCGCGACGGCGGCATCGGCCTCGGCAACGAGCTGCTGGCCCGTATTCCCGAGGACATGGCGCGTTTCAAGGCGCTGACGATGGGCCACACGGTGCTGATGGGGCGCAAGACCTGGGAGTCCATCCCGGCGCGCTTTCGCCCGCTGCCGGGCCGGCGCAACCTCGTACTGAGCCGCCAGCCAGGCTGGCAGGCGCCAGGGGCTGCGGTCTTCGCCGATCTTGACGCAGCCCTGGCCACTTGCGAGGGCGATGTCTTCATCATGGGCGGCGCGCAGATCTACGCCGCGGCCCTGGCGCGCGTGGACAGGCTGGAGCTGACCGAGATCGACGCAGTCTTCGAGGCCGACGCCTTCTTTCCGCCCTGGCCTCGGGAGCAATTCAGGCAGACCGCCCGCAAGAGTGCCTTGAGCGCTGAGGGCTGGCCCTACCACTTCATAACCTACGAACGCCTCTGAGGAAACAGCACCATGTCCGAAAATGGTTTCCACGTCCACGGCCCGCACGACCACGAACTGGAGCACGCGGCCCAGCACGAGCCCAGCGGCTTGGCCGGTCAGCTCGCCGTCATCACCGCTCTGCTCGCCACGATCGGCGCCTTCTTCGGCTATATGGGCGGACTCACCCAAGCCAATGCCGGCATGTACAAGAACAACGCGGCCATCGCCAAGACCGAGGCGGCCGACAAATGGAACTACTACCAGGCCAAGGCCAACAAGCAGAACCTGGCCGAGCTGGCCCAGGAGCTGGTGACCAACGAAGACAAGCGCGTCAAGTACCAGGAAAAGTCAGCCCGCTACGAGAAGGAAAAGGCCGAGATCAAGGCCGACGCGGACAAGTTCGAGGCCGAGTCCAAGGAATGGGACGAGAAGAGCGAACACCAGCTCCATCTGCACCATCGCTGGGCCCAGGCCACCACGGCCTTGCAGATCGCCATTGCCGTGGCGGCCATTGCGCTGCTGACGCGCAAGCGCTGGATGGAAGGCGCCACCCTGGTGATCGGCGGCGTGGGCATCGTGCTCGGCGTGATGGCCTGGCTCCAGGTCTGAGAGCCCGGGCGCTCTACACCGTCAGGCCCTGCACCAAGCGCCGCGCCAGACGCGGCTGCTTGAGACGCTCGAGCCACCATTGCAGCGCCCGGCCTTCGTCGTCTCCGCGCCAAGCTACGTAAAGCGTATTTGGCTCGCGCGGATCGGCGGTCTGGCGCTCCCACAGCTCGCCCCGCGCCAGCAGGCCGGCCACGCGCTGGCGCGGCAGCCAGCCCACGCCCAGGCCGGCCACCTGGGCAGCGATCTTGGCCCGCATGCTGGGCACGGCCAGGTGGGCCTGGCCGCCCTGCACGCCGTAGCTGCGAGCGCCGTTCAGGCGCGCCGTATCGGCGACCACCACGGCGCGGTGGGCCTGCAGAGTCTGACGGTCGATCACGCCTGCATGGTGGGCAAGCGCATGGCGTGGCGCCAGGGCAAACACCCAGTCCATCACGCCCAGCTCAAACCAGCGCATCTGCGGGATGGCGGGCGGCTCGTTGGTGGCACCGATCACGAGGTCCGCTCGCCCGTCACGCAGCGCCTCCCAGGTGCCACCCAGCACCTCGTGCGTGAGGCGCAGGCTCACGCCGGACGCCAGGGCATCGAAATCGCGGATCACGGGCAGCAAGGTCTCGAACTCGAGGATCTCGTCGGTGACGATGTTCAGCCGATCCTCCCAACCACTGGCCACTTGCCGCACGCGGGTATTGAGCCGCGCCACGTCCTGCGCGAGGCGCGCCGCCTCTGCGGCCAGCAGGGCGCCAGCCGGCGTGAGCTGCAGCCGGTAGCGGCGCCGGTCGAACAGCAGCGCGTCGAAGCGTGCCTCCAGCTGCCGCGCCGCGTGGGAGACGGTCGAAGGCGCCTTGCCCAGGGCCGCAGCGGCTCGCGAGAGGCTGCCGGCTGATTGGATGGCCTGGAGCAGGGCCAGTTCGTCCTCGCTCAACATGTTCGATTCCTTCGCACGTTTTCATCCGGATTCTCGTGCGTCAAGGCTGCATTGCGCCAGCACCATTCACTCACGGCGCCATGACCGTGACGCCGAAACCCCATCGAACGATTGAAAGGAAACATCATGAACCGCTTCAGCAACAAGACCGTCCTCGTCACCGGTGGCAGCTCGGGCATCGGCCTGGCCGCGGCCAAGGCCTATGCGGCCGAAGGCGCCCGGGTCGTCATCACCGGCCGCAACCCAGAGGCCCTGGACAAGGCCGTGGCCGAGATCGGCTCCGCCACCATCGCCCTGCGCAACGACGCCGGCAGCGTCGCCGACGCGCGCGCCCTCGCAGCTCAGCTCTCCGATCGCAACCTGCAGCTCGACGCTGTGTTCCTCAATGCCGGCGTCGCGCGCTTCTCAAGCCTGGCCGGCGCCACCGAAGCGCTGTGGGACGAGATCTTCGACATCAACGTGAAGGGCCTCTACTTTCAGATCCAGGCGCTGGCTCCGCTGCTGCGCAAGGGCGCGGCCATCGTCATCAACGGCTCGATCAACGCCCACATCGGCATGCCGAATTCCTCGATCTACGCCGCCAGCAAGGCCGCCGTGATCTCGATGGCCAAGACGCTGTCGGCGGAGTTGCTGCCGCAGGGCGCGCGCATCAACGTCGTCAGCCCCGGCCCCATCGCCACGCCGCTCTACGGCAAGCTCGGCCTGGACGCCGCAACGCTGGCAACCACGGCAGCCGGCATCCAGAACCAGGTGCCGCTGGGCCGCTTCGGCACGCCCGAGGAACTGGCCACGACGGTGCTCCATCTCTCAGCGGCGGAGTCGGGCTTCATCGTCGGCGCGGAGCTGATTGTCGACGGCGGGATGACGCAGCTTTGATGGTGCCCCGGGCGGGTGACGATGGCTCACCCGCCCTGCCACCATTGCCGCACATTTTGCTCACCGCCTGAACAGATGCCTCGATTCAGGGCTCGACGTATCACCAGGCTGAACTCTCTCGAACTGACTGCGGCTCTCATGGACGCGGTCATCCGAAGCCTGTCGACGCTCACCGAGTCAAGCTAGCGCTTGTCTGACGGTTCAGGAGCCCGCTTGGCGACGTGAGAGATGCCCATCTGGACCGCGAGACCTGACTCGCCGGTATGCCCGCGAATCTGGTTGGCTCGTGCCGTGCGGGCCATGACGATGCCCTGGCGTGCGCAATGCGCCGACAGCACCGCCTGCTGCTCAACGCCCTCCACCGGCACTGCCCGCATGCTCGGTTTCGTGACGGTCCCCAGCCGGCCGAGAGCGCGACGCTATCAGCAGCACGAGCCGCCCAAGCCCCTCGAGCCCTCTACAAGACCAAGACAAGGGCTCGCGCCACGCCAGCAATCCAGGGTGTTCCCGGTCCTTGCGACGCATGACGCCACCCTATGATCCCGCGTCAATATTCGCCAAGCGGAGCGCTGGATGGCAGACAAGTACTTGACCGAAGCAGAGTGGAAGAAGTTCTCCAAGGGACGGGACGTGAAGGACACGGCGCTGCTCAAGGCGCTGGCGGCCTACGAGAAGGCCAAAGGGCCGTCTGAGCAGCTCAGCGCACTGGCCCAGGTGGAGAAGGAAACCGACGCGCTGCGCAAGTTCGTCAAGGGCGACAAGGAGTTCGGCGCGCAGCTCGACGCGATGGACAGGGCCGTTGGGCGCGAAGAGAAGGTGGCCAAGGCGGCAGAAAAGGAAGCCGAGTCCAAAGAGAGCGAGGACGAGGAGGATGCCCCCGACTTGCTGACCACCAAGATGATCCCCCTGCTGCGCCAGGTGAAGAACGGCCAGGAGATGCAGGCCCTGGTGGCCCTGGCCGGCCCAAAGGCGGCTGTCATGTTGTCGCGCCGGGCGATCAGCCCGAGCCGGCGCAAGATGCTGACCGACTACCTCGACGACGGCATGCCCAAGTTCGCCGCGGGCATCTGCACCTTCGAGGCCGCGGCCGTCACGTTCGTGTTTCAGACCCAGGCGGCAGGCATGGCCAAGAAGCTGCGTGCGGCTCTGCTGGAGCAGACCGCGCTGCGACTGAAAGTGCGCGTCCGCGGGCCGGACCCGCAGGACGTGGATGAAGACGGCCACGAGGAAGAGCACGAAGGCACCGAGGTTGAGGTCGAGGTCGAGGTCCATGAAGATCAAGCGGCGCCCTCCCCCTTGAGGGCCGAGTACGAGCAGCGCCTGGCGGCCACCACCGCCGCGCTGAAGAGCCATCCCGAAGCGGCCAAACTGCAGGCACTGATCGCGTTCGCCCAGGGCAAGGCCGGGGCCGGCCAGTTCCCGTCCGCCTTGCAGGCCTTGGAGCAGGTCGACAAGCTGCTGGCCGCACAGACCTCGCCGACACCCACGTCGACACCCACGTCGACACCCACGTCGACAACCACGCCGCAGGCACCGAGCGGCGCCTCGCTCGTCAAGCTTCAGCAGGCCCGCCTGGGCTGGGAGCAAGCGCGCAAGAAGGCGCAGGCCGATATGGCCGAGGTGGCCCGCGTGCTGCGCGACGCCGTGCTGGCTCACAACAGCGACGAGACGGCCGAGGACGAATACGAAGAAGGCGATCTCCAGGAGGGTGTGAAGCTGCTTGCCCAAGTATTCGAGACGCTGGACACGCGGCTGCTCGACGCGCTGGACGCCGCGCTGAACGCGGGCCCCGAGCAGCGACCGGCGCATCAGGCCGAGGCGGCAAGCGTGCTCACGCAATACCGCACCTTCATGGCGGCTAGCCCACTGCTTGCCGCGATCGACGGCAACCCTTTCCGGCCCTGCACCGTGCAGCGCGGCCTCGACAACGCATTGGCGGCTGTGGCCGCGGCGCTTTGAGTGGATGACTAAGGCATGACCAAGAAGCTCACCCCCGACCAGCAGCTTTTCCTCGACCGCCTGCTGCGCGTGCGCCCGCAGACCAAGGGCCGCCTCGGCGGCCGCCAGCTCGACAAGATCAAGACCCAGTTCGCCGACTACCTTCGCCGCCGCCGCAAGACCGAGGAGGCCATCGCCGCGCTGGAGCAGGCGCACGGCAAGGCCGAGGGCGAATCGCTTCGCCGCCAGCTGGCGGCCATCACCTCGGCCGTGACGGCCGCCGCCGACACGGGCGACGAGACCGCCTTCAAGCAGGCGTATGAGGATCTGGAAGAGATCAAGAAAGGCGCCCGCCAGGCGCTGGAAAACCTCGACAAGCAGGCCCAGGAGATTGAGGCCTCCAGCGCCAAGCTGGAGCAGGCCCTGGCCAAGGTGCAAGGCGCCGACCCGGCCAAACGCGCTGCCCTCGCCCGCCTGGTGATCGACTCCTGCACGCAGTGGCTGGCCAAGCATCCGGGCGCCGTGGCGCCGCGCATCAACCGGGTGATGGCCAAGGCCCAGGCCTTCAACGACGCACCGCTGACGCGCGAGCAGGGTCTGTCCTTGGCCACCCAGCTCGAAGGCGAGACCCTGCTGCTGTGCCGCGAGATCGATGCGGTGGTGGACGACGAGATGTACCTCGTCGCCGACGGTGTGAAGGACTATGGCGGACAGATGGCGCGGCTCGCGGAGCGGCTGCACGCGGCGCTGGGCCAGGCGCGCGCCAGCGGCAGCATCGTGGGCATCAAGCAGATCGAGCGCGCCCTGGCGCAGCTTGAACGCACACGCCTGCGCGCCGACCCACAGCCGCTGGTGTTGGTGCTCGAAGATGTACCCGAGCCGCAACCCGATGCGCCCCAGGATGGCGGCGGAGACAAGGCCGAGGGCCCCGTTCCCGCCCTGCTGCACTTGCTCGACACGCCCATCGAAGACCTCAGCGACGCCGAGCAGGCTGAGCGCGCGCTGATCAAGGCGCGGGCGGTGATTCAACAGCTGGCCGACGAGGTCGAACGCGTCGGTGCGGGCCTGGCCCATGACGACGAGGCGTTGCGCGCCCTGCGCGTCGAGTTCGAGGCGCAGCACGAACTGGTGGCTGGCGACCTGGACCTGATCGCCGATTCGCTCACCGATGCCACCCAGGCGCTCGAGGAGGCGCGCGCGCGCCTGGCCGACGCGCTGCAGCAGATCCAGCGCGGCGAGGAGGCCAAGGGCCGCGTGGGGGAATGGCGCGACGGACTGGAGATCGTCGCCTTGGCCGGAGACCAAGGGCTAGCCCACGTGGCAGCGGCCGACAAGGCGATGGGCCGGGCCGAGGGCGGCGTGATCTACGTGCGCGCCAAAGCCGGCGCCGTGGCCAACCTGCCCGAACGGCTGCGCGCCTTCGATGAGGCCCAGCTCGACGCGCTGCAAGCCAACATCGCCGTGCTCCCTGAGTGCGACCGTATCACCTTCGCGCTCGAAGACGACCAGCGCGACCTGCTCAAACACCTCGTCTTCGTCTCCAACGACCCAGCCAAGTGCACCACGCTGCTAGGCAGTGTGCGCGACGCCCGCAGCTACGACGCCGCCGTGCAAGGCCTCATGAAGCTACCCAAGCTGGGCACGATGCACGTCACCGGCTTGCTCAACGACGGCCACCGCTTCATGGTCGATGCCGAGCGTGTCTACGGCACCTACGAGGTGGCCAGGCGCGCGATGGGCCAGCCCTTGGAGGCCAGGTTCGATAAGGTGCGGAGCCTCGCAAAGCTCGATCTCGGCCGCTACACCATGCCCATCGTGCCGCGCCCGCCTGGCGCACCGGTGGGCTCGGTAGGCGTGGCGGTGGTAGGCGGCGGGCCCATCGGCCTGCTGGCGGCCGTGGAGGCGCGCATGGCTGGCGCCTCGCAGGTGCACGTCTACGAAGGCCGAAGCGACCCCTACTCGCGCATGAACGTACTCAAGCTTGACCCGGCGGCAATGCAGCGCCTGCGAACGGCCGGCGTATTCGAGCAGATCTGCCCCGACCCGACGTCCAACATCGCCGCGGTCATGACCATCGAGACCGCGCTGGAGCAGCGCTGCGCGGCGCTGGGCATCAAGCTGGAGCGCGACCGCTTCCTCGTCGACGTGCAGCGCGATGGCAAGGGTGTGGTGCACCTCACCTTCAAGGGCGACCCGCAGACCAAGCCCTGTGACATGCTGATCGTCGCCACCGGTGGCAGCGTGGCCAATGCACAGAAGCACGCCGACAACGTCAAGCTCGGCGACAAGCTGGGCATTCCTTTCCAGAAGTCCGAGGTCAAGGATTACGCTGCCGTCGGCCTCTTCGGCAAGGACACGCCCACGCCCGACAGCAACCTGGAGCGCACCGAGGGCTGGACCTACCAGTTCGAGACTCAGGAGGTGAAGTACATCGTCACCCAGCTCACCGAAGAGGAATTCCGCGACTGGGGCGACAACCCGCGCAAGCTCGTTGAGCACCTGCAGGGTGTGGTGCGCAAGGTCAAGTTCGGGCCTGAGAAGCAGTTGGCGCCCGAGAGTACTGACCCCGGGCACAAGGTCGCCAGCCTGACCGGCGAGGAGATCGACACCGCGCTGGACACCGCCTGGAACCAGCTCATGCAGGATTTCCACGGCGTTGACAACTTCTATGGCCGCGACCGCGCGGGCGACGACCGAATCATCGCCAAGTGCCGCAACGGCGCGCGGCTGCAACTGGAGCGCACGCTCAAGGCCCGCTCCGACAAGGGCGGCGAAGCCAAGGTCTCGCCCGCCGAGGTCGAGAAGGCGCTGATGAATTTCCTGATCGCTGAGTTCGGCGTGTCTCGCTTCCCCATCGAGCTGCAGCAGGCCAAGGGGTTCGTGAGCGCCAAGAATGAAGGCGTGCTCGTCGGCGACTCGGCCGGCACGCCCCACCCGGAGACCGCCAAGGGCCTGAACACCGGCATCGCCGAGATGGGCGCCATGCGCGACCTCGTGCAGGATCTCATGCGCGGCGGCGGCGACGAAGAGCAGCGCAAGAAGTCCATGCAGGTCTACGACTTCGAGGTCAAGCGCCGTACCGACGCCATGGTCTCCGCCGGCCTCTACGCCATGCAGAAGGTCACCGCCGAGCGGCTGCGCAATCTGTGCGTGGACCGCTGCAAGCCCCTGGTGAGGGGCTGGACCGGCTCCCTCACCTGGATCGGTGGCGAATGGAGCAAGGCCTTCTTCGACCACCTCAAGGCCACCTACTTCATTGACGAAGAAAAGGCCCGCGACGACCGCGACTGGTCACGCCGTGAAGCCGCCATCAAGAAACTGCGCAGCTTCATGCCCCTGGCCGAAGCCGCCGTCACCGAATTGACTCGCCAGGCCGCGCTGGTGCCGATGCAAGCGCGGGCGGGCCAGGACGTTCCGGCGGCCGTGAAGAAACCCCTGGAGGATTTGCTGTTGCTCTGAAGCGGCGCGTCATGAAGTGCTCACGGGACCTCATGACCTGCAATCTGGCACTTCTGCCAATGCCCAACCAGCGTCGCTCGCGCAGGCTCCAGTCAATGGCCGCGGCTGGCAAAGTGTTTCCGTCTGTGACGGTGCGAGGTAAACAAGTAACACCCCCTTGGCTGACGGTAGGTCGGGCCTTGCGCGACGGGTACATTCCCTTCGAGTGGCCTGGGACATGCCGAAAGGTTTGGGGCGATGAAGTTCTCGCGACAACGAGGGAAAGTCCGCGAATCGATCGCCGACGACGTCGCGGCCGTGCAGACCTCCGCTTTGTCGTCGCGGTGGATGCCGTGGCGCAGGCCGTTCTGGCTGTTGCTGCTGGTCGGAGTGGCGGCACTTGCCTGGATGGTTCGCGACGAATACATGACCTCCAGGCGGCAGGCGCATCATCTGAGCGAGCTGGGCCGACAGCTGACGTTCCGAGTCGAGCCCGGCCCCAGCGACGCCATCCGCTATCCCGGCGCGGGCCCCTACGACCAGAAGCTGGGCTATACACAGCTCCCGCGCTTCATCGACGGGCTGCGCCGCCAGGGCTACGAAGTAACGGCCCAGGCGCGCATGTCACCGAAGTTCTTGGAGTTGCGCGACTGGGGTCTGTCCGCGATCTACCGTGAGAAGGACGAGAGCGGGTTGGACCTGGCTGAATGCCACGGTCGCATGCTGTATGCGCAGCACTTCCCGCAGCGGCTCTACCAGGGCTTTGAGGCGGTGCCGCCGCTGCTCGTGGAATCGCTGCTGTTCATCGAGAACCGCGAGCTGCTCGATCCCGAGCACCCCAAGCGCAACCCCGCCATCGAATGGGACCGCTTCTCCAAGGCCGTGCTGGACCAGGCCCGCCGGATGGTGGACGACTCGCATCGCGCGCCAGGCGGCAGCACACTGGCCACCCAGATCGAAAAATATCGACATTCGCCCGAAGGCCGCACGGACTCAGGCCGGGAGAAGCTGCGCCAGATGGCCTCGGCCTCGGTGCGGGCCTACCTCGGAGGCGAGGACACGCGCGCAGCGCGGCGTCGCATCGTGCTGAGCTATCTGAACACGGTGCCGCTGTCGGCCCAGCCCGGCTTCGGCGAGGTCAACGGTGTCGGCGACGGCCTGTGGGCCTGGTATGCGCGTGACTTCACTGAAGTGAACACCCTGCTGCGCGCTCAGACCACAGAGGCGTCGGGGAAGCCCGCAGAGGGCCTGACGTCCGCGCGCGCACTGGCCTACAAGCAGGCGCTATCGCTCCTGATCGCGCAGCGCCGGCCGTCACACTACCTGGTGCAAGGTGAGGCTGATCTGAACACCTTGACCAACAGCTATCTGCGTGTGATGGCCGAAGCCGGCGTCATTCCGGCCGCGCTGCGCGACGCGGCGCTGCCGATCGAGTTGAAGCTGCGCACACAGGCGCCGGAGGAAGTGCAAGGCTCATTCATCGACCGCAAGGCCGCCACTGCGGTGCGCGGCAAGCTGGCCGTCGCGCTGGACATCCCACGCGCCTACGACCTGGATCGCCTGGATTTGCAGGCCACCACGACGCTCAACGGCGACGTGCAGCGCGCGGCCACCGAGCTGCTGCGCGGCCTGGCCGATCCCGCGGCGGCCAAGTCCGCGGGGCTCTACGGCTTCAGGCTGTTCAACGAGGGCGACGACACCAGCAAGATCGTCTTCAGCTTCACCCTGTTCGAACGCGGCAATGGAGGCAACCTGCTGCGCGTGCAGACCGACAACGTCGACGAGCCCTTCGACCTGAACGACGGCGCGCGGCTCGACCTCGGTTCCACCGCGAAATTCAGGACCCTCGTCACCTATCTGGAGCTGGTGGCCGAGCTTCACGCGCAATGGAGCAAGCTGTCGCCCGAGGCGCTGTCGGCTGTGTTGGTCCACCCCAAGGACCAGCTCGCGCGCTGGGCGCGCGACTACTTGCAGCAGGCACCAGAGGCCAGCCTCCAGGCCATGCTGGAGGCGGCCATGGATCGCAGCTACTCCGGCAATCCGGGCGAGACCTTCTTCACGGGCAGCGGCGCGCACCATTTCGAGAATTTCGAACCCGAGGAGGACCATCAGACGTACACCGTGCGCGAGGCCCTCAAGCACTCGGTGAATCTCGCCTTCGTCCGCCTCCTGCGCGACGTGGTCTATCACGTCATGAGCCGGTCGGCCAAGGCCCACGAGGCGCTGCTGGACGACACTGACGATCCAGCCCGCCAAGAATACCTCGCGCGTTTCGCGGACGAAGAGGGGCGCGAGTTCCTCGCCCGCTTCTACCGCAAGTACAAGGGCAGGAGTGCCGAGGAGGCCGAGGAGCTGCTGCTGCACAGACGTACGCCGGCGCGACTCGCGGCGGCCTTCTTCGGGCTGGAGCCGCAGGCAGACACACAGGATCTCGGCGAATTCCTGGCTCGACGACTGGGCGGCGACAAACTGCCCGGTGACAAGGCGCTGCAGGAGCTGGTCGCCAAATACGGGCCTGAGCGTTGGTCGCTGGCTGACCGCGGTCATCTGGCCGGCGTGCATCCGCTGGAGCTGTGGGTGGTCAGCCAACTGCGTCACCGACCCGAGGCGAGCCTGAGCGAACTGGTCGCGCAAAGCCGCGAGCAGCGCCAGGAGGTGTACGCCTGGCTTTTCAAGACCAGGCACAAGGGGGCCCAGGACAGGCGCATCCGCAACCTGATCGAGCAGGAGGCCTTCAGCGAGATTCTGCGCCGCTGGCGGCGGCTGGGCTATCCCTTCGAGATGCTCACGCCGTCCTATGCGACCGCACTGGGCGCCTCGGGCGACCGGCCCGCGGCGCTGGCCGAGTTGATGGGCATCATCGTCAATCACGGGGTGAGGCTGCCGGTCGTACGGGTGCCCAGCCTGCTGTTTGGCGCGGGTACGCCCTACGAAACCCAGCTCGAAGTCCAGCCCGCGCAGGGCGAGCGCCTGCTGCCGGCCGAAGTGGCCGATACCGTGCGAGAGGCGCTGGCCGGCGTGGTGGATGGGGGCACCGCGGGGCGGCTCAAAGGCAGCTTCGTTCTCAAGGACGGTACGGTGGTGCAGGCGGGCGGCAAGACCGGGACCGGTGACCACCGATTCACCGTCATCGGCAAGGGCGGGCAAATCGTTTCGTCCCGTGTAGTCTCGCGCACAGGCGCCTTCGTCTTCTACATCGGGGACCGGTATTTCGGCACCATAGTGGCCTATGTGCAGGAGCCCTATGCGGCTCACTACAAATTCACGAGCGCCTTGCCGGCGCAGTTGCTCAAGGCTCTGGTGCCAACCTTGCTTCCACTGCTGAACGAAGAGCGCAGCTGCAACGTGCCGGGAGCGCCGGTCCGCACCAAGGGATAGAGCTGCAACGCGGATCGCTTGGGGACCACCCGTGCGTGGTCGCTCCCCGCGGCGGGGCTGTTGGGCCGCCGCTTGAAGCCATCGCGCCACGCGCACTCGATTCAGCGTTTGGGTAGAGGCGTCGCTTTGATGCAGCGCGTCGACAGGTTTGGCGGGTGGGCCGGAGAGTGCCAAGTCGCAGCATTGGGCGGCCGCTCGTGACTGGCGGCTCAGAATGGCGGCTCAGAATGGCGGCTCTCAAGCAGGCGCAGCGGGCTGCGCGTACCGGTTACTTGGACCGGATCTCCACCACCTGCATCACGAAGACCAGGGTCGCACCTGGAGGAATAGGCCCGCTACCTTTGTCACCGTAGCCCAGGCTCGAGGGAATGAGGACCACCGCCTCGTCACCCAGACCCAGCTTGAGGGCGACTTCGTCCATGCCCTTGATAACCTGCCCCGCACCTACGGTGAAGCCGAAGGGCTGGCCGCGGTCGAAGGAGCTGTCGATCTTCTTGCCGTTGGTCAGCAGCAGCGTGTAGGTGCTGTAGAACATGTCGCCTGCCTGCGCATGACGGCCCTTTGCCTGTTTGGTGATCATGTAGCTCAGGCCGCTGGGCGTGGTGACGCTAACCGGGGCGGCCACCGCCACCGCCGGTGTCACATCGGCAAGCGTTTCGGCCAGCGCCGCCGGACTGGCCAGGCTGAGCAGGGCAGCCATCGGAAGCACCATCGTCAGTAGGTAGCTCGGGTCTTTGAACATGGCTTCAGTCTTGTGGCTCTCGGAGCCGGATCTTGGGATATGGAAAATTCTATGCCGCGTGCACGCAGATCGAGGCTACTTCACGCACCTCAGATCAAGGCCAGCACCGAGTCAGGCATCCAGGCCTACGTGCCCAAGCAGGCAGCAGAGTTGACGAAGAATGCGTCGATCAGCGTTGTCGTCAGCGGCGGCGTGAAGACGAATATGGAAGTGGTGTTGATCGATGCCGCCAGCCGCAAGGTCTTTGCCAAGACCGACGCACACGGTGCGTTTCGCCTCAACGACGTCGGCAGGACGTTCCCGACGCTGCTGCTCGCCAAAGATGGCGACACCGATTCGGTGCCCCAGGTGAGCGTGGTGGCGACCGCGCCCGAGAATGAAGAGACCTTGAAGCGCGCAAAAATCGATCCCCTGACCTCGGCGGTCGCCGGACTGCCGGTGCCGGACGGCAATGCCCTGTCGCCGACCGACCCCAATGTGTTGAAAACGTATGCCACACCCGCCGCCGCCGAGCGCGCGCTATGTCGCCTGAACGGCGTGCTGCGCCCTAGGTTGGCGGTGAAGGGCGTGGCGGTGAGCAAATTTGCCACCATGCCGGAGGCCGCCAAATTCGCCACCGGCGGCATCAATCTGCAGGACCATGGCACCCGGTGGCTTACCGCAATGTGAAGATCCACCTGTTCGACAAACCTTGACCGAGGGCGGCCTGCCACGGCAGGCCACCAGCAACGACACCACGGAAGAACCGCCATGCACCTCTTTGCCAATTTGCGCAAATGGCCCGGCTCGATGCTGCTGGCCGCCTGCAGCACCCTCGCCTTTGCGGACACGACAACCGATGGTCACGACAGGGCGACCTTCCAGGCCGCCCTACCCGCCTACAGCGTGGCCCTACACCTCGGCAGCGAGCTCGGCCCGGTGCCGGTGCTCGACGTGTACCGCAACGGCCTGCGCATGCTGCGCCTGCCACTCGTTTCAGCGCTGGATTCCAGCGACGCGCACGAGCATCTCAGCGACGTCCACTACCAACTGGGTCCGCCACAACGGCCAGAAGCGGGCGAGCGCTATGCGCTGACCGTGCAGGCGAGCAGCTCGCTGTGGCAGCAACGGGTTTTTCATTGGCGGCTCTACGACGACCATCTCGAGTTCGATCAGTCGGCAAGCGGCCACGGGCAGATCGGGCGCAGCCATGTGTTTTCGAACGGGGTGCCAGGCCGCTGGGACAAGGGGCGCAGCGAGGGCGGCGCCTGGAACGCAAGCCTGATGGCGGATCGGTATTGGAGCCCGTCGCCGAACCACGCCAACCTGTTTGACCACAATATCGCCGAGCCGCAGACCTTGGGTTTCGGCGGCGATGCGCATAGCGGCTCGGAAGAGGATTTCCGCCCGGCGCAGATGGGTGACCTGTTCAGCCCTCCACCCCTGATGCTGGCGTTTCATGTGTCGGGCGAATGGGCGAGCGTCGGCATCGGCACACCGCCAGGCCAATACCGTTTTCCGGCGCTTGAGTATTCGGGCTCGCGCTATGCCGGGGCGGCGTGGTGGGTGGACTACCTGGGCTACGCCCGCATGGAAGACCAGCCGGGCGGCCACTTTCAATCACCTGTGGCCGCCATCCACTTCGGCTACAGCGCGCTCGACACGCTGGAACACTACACGCAATGGATGCGGTCACGCGGCTTCGGCACAGAGGCCAGCTACCCTGACGTGGCCTGGCATCACCTGCCCATCTTCTGCGGCTGGGCAGAGCAGACGTCAACCGCAACGCCCTACGGCCGCCCGCCGAACGCCGAATCCACGCAGTCGAACTATGAAGCCTGGCTGGCTGAGCTCGACCGGCGCAAATTACCGGTCGGCACTGTCGTGATCGACGACAAATGGCAGAAGGGTTATGGCAATTTCGAGATCGATACAGCCAAATGGCCTGATCTGAAAGGCTTTGTGGCCCGCCAGCACGCCGTGGGACGGCATGTATTGCTATGGGTGCCGGTCGCGCACAGTGACGGCCTGCCCGACAGCCTGTGCGTGACTGGCCCCGACGGCAAGTGCCTGGCACCGAAACTCGGTGACCCGGCTTACGAGGCCTTCCTGCGCGGCCGCATCCGTGAGCTGGTGGAGAAGATCGGCATCGACGGCTTTAAGGAAGACTGGGTATGGGCGCCGACCCAGCCCGGCCTACCGGTGCCGCCGGCCCTGGCGGGCATGGAGGCGGTACGCCACTTCCAGCAAATGCTCTACAGCGAAGCGCACCGCTGGCGGCCCGATGCGCTGGTAGAAACGCAGACCAGCAACCTCGCCTTCCGTGATTCCTCCGACGTACTCCGGCTCAACGACGTTTGGTATGCAACGCGCGACATCGTGGCGATCATGCGAGAACGTGCGGATATCGCTCATATTTCGGGCTGGCCGCTTGTGGATACCGACAACGCGAGCTCCACGACGCTCGACACTTGGCGCAGCTATATGGCAGCCCAGCCCAGCATCGGCATCCCCGCTCTGTATTTCGTGCATCGCACCGAATCCACTTTGGAGCGTCCCGATCAGGGCGATTGGCAAACTCTCTCCAGTATCTGGCAGCGATATATCGAAGCGCTGGGCAAGGCCACAAATCCGGGAACTGCCGTTCACGCTCCATGACGGCGGGCTGCATGGGGCCGTCCACTCGATGTACTTTTGCGGGACCGGCGAAAGCGATATGGAGCACTATCACGGCCTTGAAGAGTTCCTGACCTTTTCCAAGGTTTGCCCGGTGTTCAGACAAAGTCGCTGGCGCGCGCTCGACTTGATGATGCCTGCGTATTCCGCCCGAGCTCACAAGCTGATTGACTTCGTGTTTCGTCTGAAGAGCTAGAAACGGCGCCGGGCCTCACCATGGACGCCCCGCCAACTGCCGAAGACATCGGCAGCAAGTGCGCTACAAGGCACGCGCGATCAAGTCTTTCATCACCTCGTTCGCACCGCCATAGATGCGCTGAACTCGCGCGTCGGTGTACAGGCGTGCAATCGGATACTCGGCCATATAGCCGTAGCCGCCGAACATCTGCAAGCATTCATCCACCGCCTTGCACTGCTGTTCGGAGCACCACCACTTGGCCATGTACGCTGCCTGTGGATCGAGCGTCCCGTCCACCAGGCGTTGGATGCAGTCGTTCACGAACGTGCGGACGACATGGGCCATAGTCGCCACCTCGGCCAGCTTGAATTTGGTGTTCTGGAAATCGAACAGCGTCTGGTCGAACATTTTGCGCTGCTTCGCATAATCGAGCGTCAGCTCGAGCGCGAGTTCGATGACGGCGGCCGCTGGCACAGCGAGGAGCATCCGTTCGTAGGCCAGCTGGCTCATCAGCTGTACGAAGCCCTGCCCTTCAACTTCGCCGATCAGGTTCCTGGCGGGCACGCGAACGCCGTCGAAGAAGATCTCCGCCGTGTCCGAAGCGTGCTGCCCGATCTTTTCCAGGCGACGACCGACGCGGAAGCCTGGCAGGTTCTCGGTCTCGACGACCAGGAGCGAAACCCCCTTGCTGCCGGCATCGCCAGTCCGGCACGCGACAACGAGCAGACTGGCCGTGAAGCCATTGGTAATGAAGGTCTTGGCACCGTCGATGACATAGCTGTCGCCGTCTCGTCGAGCTCGCGTACGAAGGGACTTGAGGTCGGAGCCGCAGCCGGGCTCGGTCATCGCGATCCCCGCCAGATGCTCGCCCGACGCAAGCTTCGAAAGCCAGCGCTGCTTCTGTTCCTCGGTACCGTAGTCGAGGATGTAGTGCGCCGCAATCGTGTGAACCGCGGAATTGGCGGGCACCTCGGCCTTGGCGAGTTCGTCCTGCACGACCATCTGCCAGGCGAGGCTGACCTCCGCGCCGCCGTAGGCTTCGGGCAACTCGGGCAGCAGATACCCTATCTCACCGAAAGGCCGCCACACCTCGCGGGGAATGAATCCCTGGCGACGCCAAACGTCCAGATGCGGCACCAACTCGGCCCGGACATATCGGCGCACTTGGTCACGAAAACTCTCGATGTCGTTGTCCATCCAGGCATGGCGGTAAAGGCGGGGCATCACGGTACAGGCTCCTTTGAATTGAAACTGATGGCGAAGAGACCTCAGGCGACGTTGCGCCCGTGGCCTTTCCAGTAAGGTTCGCGCAGGCGAGTCTTGAGCACCTTGCCAGCGCCCGGGAGAGGCAGCACGTGGACGAATTCGTCGATGCGCGGGCACTTGTAGCCGGCGATCAGTGCCTTGCAATGTGCGATGAGGTCTTGCGCCGTGACGGTCTGATCGGGCTTGAGCGCCACGACCGCATGGAGCGATTCGCCCCAATCGGCGTTCGAAACTCCGATGACCGCGCAGGCCGCGACCGCAGCATGTTGCGCCACGACGTTTTCAACCGCGGCGGAATAGACGTTCTCGCCGCCGCTGATGATCATGTCCTTAACGCGGTCGACCATGAAGATGAAGCCGTCGTCGTCCATGTAGGCACCGTCGCCCGTGTGCAGCCAGCCGTCGCGGATCACAGCGGCCGTTCGCTCGGGCTGGTTCCAGTCGCTTTGCATCACGTTGCCCCCTCGCACCGCCAACTTGTCCGGGTGCTGCAGAACTGCGCGATGGAGTGCTTGGGTGTAGTGCATGAACTCTGGTCCGCCTCGGGGAGGCCTCCCGCGTAGGTCGTTATTTCACCGGAGCTTAGGGCCCGGCGGAAGATGGCGCCACGCCCACCCATTTCTTGAAGGCTCAATAAATCGCGCACGGCTCGATAAATCCGAGCCGGGCGGCGATCTCGGCCGTGCTCGCGCCGCTCCGGGCCAGCAGATCCAGAGCGATACCAGTCTTGTATCCATTCGCTTGATTGCCGAACGGGACTTCGCCGCTTCCTTGCGCCTCGTCGTCCCAGCCCTTGACGCGCACAAACACGCCGCTCGAATCCTTAGACAGCGACAACTCGGTGACGAACTTCAATACCTGGGAGAAGCTGTCGCCCTTGTTGCAATTGAGGTCGCCGCCGTCGAAGTTGGAAGCTCCCAAGCCACCCGTCTTGCCGACCATGGCGCTATCGGCCGCCGAGTACAGAAACTAGTCCTGCGATTTGGCGCGCCAACTGCTGGCAAACGACTGCGACGTGGTTAGGCGGGCCTTGATGCCACTGTCACCGGTGTCCAGCTCTGCGGCATGTTGCAGGGATCACTGCAGAGATCAACTCAGATCAGCTCGGCTCGACGGGATTCAGCGGTGTGAACGTCGGCGCAACACCGCCATGGACCGCACCGTCCTCCGCTGGCAAGAAATTGCCTCGAGCGAGGTTATGGGGATGCTGGGCCGCTTCCTGCACCGACAGCACCGGCGCAAAGCACACATCGCTGCCTTCGAGCAGCGCGGCCCATTCATCGCGAGTCCGGCTCTTGACGATGGCTTGGATCCGCGCCTTCACAGTGGGCCACTGTCGAACGTCGTATTGCTCGCGTGGCTCAAGGTCCGTGATACCGAGCTTGTCGAGCAGCAAGGCGTAGAACTGCGGCTCGAGTGCGCCGAGCGTGATGAAGCGCGAGTCGGCGCATTCGAAGACGTCGTAGAACGGCGAATCGTGGAACGGGCTCGGCGCTGCGGTGTCGAGCTGGCCCGCCGCCCGGACCACATGCGCGATGGAGCCGAGCATCGCAGCAATGTCGACGATGGCCGCATCCACCACGCGCCCCTGGCCGGTGGCACGAGCATCGACAACCGCGCAGGCAATGCCGAAAGCAAGGCCCAAGGCCCCTGCGGCGTCGCCCACGACTGTGGGTGGCACGATGGGGCGCTCGCCGCGATACGCGCTCAGGGACAAGAGCCCACTGAGCGCGACGTAGTTCAAATCGTGGCCCGCGGCCTGCGCGAGCGGCCCGCTCTGCCCCCAGCCGGTCATGCGGCCATAGACGAGCCGCGGATTGCGGCGCGCGCAATCCGCAGGCCCCAGGCTCAGCCGCTCCATGACGCCTGGACGCAGCCCTTCGATGAGCACGTCGGCGGAGGCGATCAAGTCCATCGCCTCCGCACGGCCAGCTTCGCTTTTCAGGTCAAGCACCACACGCTGCTTGCCGCGCTCCATCTCTCCGGCGTCCGCGCCCAGCTTCGTGGCGACCGCTCCCGCAGTCGGCCGAGCAATCAGGGTCACCGAGGCCCCCATGCCCAGGAGCATGCGGCCGGCCAGCGGGCCGGGTCCAATGCCCTCGAACTCGACAACGCGAATATCTTCCAGCGGTAGGCGCAGGCTCATGGCATCAGATCCCTGTCATCCCGCCGCTGCACATCAGCTTCTGACCGCTGACGTAGTCACTCTCGGGAATGCAAGCAGGTACACGGCGGCGGCCGCCTCGTTGGGCGTGCCACCGCAGCCCAGCGGGATGGCGCGCTCCATCGTCGCCATCAGGTCGGGATTGACGCCCACCTTGATTTCCCGCCCCCTCGATGTTGGCGGTGGCGTTGCCGTCAGCCGTGGCCTCGGTCAAGCGCGTCTTGATGAAGCCGTAGGCCACGCAGTTGGCGGTGGCGATCATCCGACCCCATTCCTTGGCCAGCGTCATGGACACGCCAGTGATGCCAGCCTTGGCGGCCGAGTAATTGGTCTGACCGGCGTTGCCGATGGCGTGCGCGATCCACTTCTTGCCTATCACGTCAGTCTCCTTGTTCAAACCTTCTCGTACAGCGTGACCACGCAGGCACCGCCCAGGCCGAGGTTGTGCTGCAGCGCAAGACGCGCGCCTTCCACCTGCCGCTTGTCCGCCGTGCCGCGCAGCTGCTGAACCAGCTCGGTGCACTGTGCAAGACCCGTGGCGCCCAGCGGGTGCCCCTTGCTCAGCAGGCCCCCCGAGGGATTGGTGACCACTTGGCCGCCATAAGTGTTGTCGCCGTCGTCCACGAACTTCTGGGCGCCACCTTGCGGGCACAGACCCAGCGACTCGTAGGTCAGCAGCTCGTTGTGGGCGAAACAGTCGTGCAGCTCGACGACGTCGATATCTCGTGGGCCGATGCCGGCCGCTTCGTACACCTGCCCGGCAGCGGCCTTGGCCATGCTGAAGCCCACCACCTCGCGCATGTCGCGGGCTTCGAAGGTGGCGGGCGTGTCCGTGGTCATGGCCTGGGCCCGAATGCGCACCGAGCGATCCAGGCCGTGTTTGGCGGCAAAAGCCTCGGAACAGACGATGGCCGCCGCTGCGCCACAGGTGGGGGGGCAGGCCATGAGGCGCGTCATCACGCCGGGCCACATCACCGGCGAGGCCAGCACCTCTTCCGGCGTCACCACATTGCGGAACAGGGCCATCGGGTTGTTGGCGGCATGGCGGCTGGCCTTGGCGCGGATCTTGGCGAAAGTCTCCAGCGGCGTGCCGTATTGCTGCATATGGGCCAGGCCCGCGCCGCCGAAATAACGCAGCGCCAGGGGCACCTGAGCGTTCCCCACCAGCTCGTCTGTGGCACGATCAAAGCGCTCGAAGGGGCTGGGCCTGTCAGCGAACTGGGCACCCAGTGCGCCCGGGTTCATCTGCTCGAAGCCCAAGGCCAGAACGCAGTCGGCGGCGCCGCATTCCACAGCCTGGCGCGCCAGGTACAGCGCAGTAGATCCGGTGGAGCAGTTGTTGTTGACATTGACGACCGGAATGCCGGTCATGCCCACCTCGTAGACGGCTCGCTGACCGGCGGTGGAATCGCCGTACACGTAGCCGACGTAGGCCTGCTGCACCAGCGAGTAGTCGATACCTGCATCGGCCAACGCGGCACGCAAAGCGAGCGCGGCCATCTCAGGGTAAGGCTTGTTGGCGCCGGGCTTGACGAAAGGAATCATTCCGACGCCGCTGACGACGACTGGGTTCATGGTGGCTTGCTCCTTGGTTCATTGCGGCGCACAAACAGCCCAAGAGTGGGTCCGCGGCATCCGACTTCAGTCACTGTGGGCCCCGGAACCGGATCTTCACCCCTCCCAAGACGGGAGGGAAGCGATGCGGGTTTCGGACAGGCTATGTAGCCCGTCGCTGCCGGATCGAGCTGAGCCAGGCCCCTTTCGTCAAACGTTAGGTCAGAACGAAGACAGTCAGACTTATCGCGCACATTCCTCCGCAACGCGTTCGATCGATAGATGGAAGTCAACCGGGAATCGGAGACGGCGTATTACGGGATCAGGGATTTAGTCTCCGGACGGGAAGCCCGGCGGTCTCGTTGCATGGCTGGATCAAAACGGCAACCTTCATTGGGACCCGAGGCCTACGATACAGAATTTGGCTCTGTTGAATTTCAAGTGGGTTGCCGGGCGTGGGGATTGAT
>JAFALK010000024.1 GCA_019234295.1 Roseateles sp. | reverse complement strand
CGCCCGCGACTGCCGATCCGGCTGATGGTGGCGCTGCTGTACTTGAAACACGCCTATGGCGAGAGCGACGAGTCGGTGGTGGAGCGCTGGGCCCAGGACGTGTACTTCCAGTTCTTCAGCGGCAACCAGTACTTCGAGGCGCGGCTGCCCTGCGATGCCACACAGATCGGGCGCTTCCGCCGCGTGCTTGGAGAGGCTGGCGTCGAGCAGTTGCTGAAGACGACGATCGAGGCCGCCGTGGGCATGAAGGCGATCAAGCCGGCGGAGTTCGAACGCGTGATCGTCGACAGCACCGTCCAGGAGAAGGCCATCGCGTACCCGACCGACAGCCGGCTGCTGGAGGTGGCGCGCGAGAAGATCGCGCGGCTGGCGCAGCGCGCGGGCCTGCAGCTCAAGCAGACGCACCAGCGCGAGGGCAAGGCGCTGCGCCGGCGCGCAGCCGGCTATGCCCACGCCAAACAGTTCAAGCGCTTGAAGCGCGTCCTGCGACGCCAGAGAACGATCCTGGGGGCGCTGCTGCGCGACGTGCAGCGCAAGATGGTGGACCTCCCGCGGGAGGCGCAGGATCGGCTGAATATCTGGCTCGAACGCGCCGAGCGCATCCGCACGCAGCGCCCTCACGACAAGGGCAAGCTCTATGCGCTGCACGCGCCCGAGGCGGAGTGCATCGGAAAAGGGAAAGCCCGCCAGCCCTACGAGTTCGGCTGCAAGGTGAGCCTGGCGGTGACTCACAAGCAAGGCCTGATGGTGGGCGCCAGGAGCTTCCCCGGCAACCCGTACGACGGCCACACCCTGGCCGCGCAGCTCGAGCAGACCACGGTACTGCTGCAGGACATCGGCGTGAAGCCCACAACGGCCATCGTCGACCTGGGCTACCGCGGCGTGGATCACGAGGTTGCACCGGTCCAGGTGATCCATCGTGGCAAGAGCAAGACGATGACCGATGTGCAGCGGCGCTGGCTCAAGCGGCGTCAGGCGATCGAGCCGGCGATCGGCCACACCAAGCAGGACAACGGGATGCACCGGTGCTGGCTCAAGGGCAGCGAGGGGGACGCTCTGCATGCCGTGCTGTGTGCGGCTGGCTTCAACATCAGATGGCTGCTGCGCGCCATCGTGCGCCTGGGCCTGGCGGCCCTTCTCTTGTGCCTGCAACGAATGGCTGCACTCGCCTGGGAGGCCCTGCGTCGCTCCACGACCACCTCAGACCGATCAACAACCGTCGACCATCGGCACGCCGTCGCGCTGGGTTGAGTTCGCGAAATCGAAATTTGCAGGCCCGACGCGATATCGAGCGGATTCGGGACTTGTTCAAACATGGACGCCGCCGGGCCCGCCGTCGCCACCCGACGCGCCAGCAGACCTTCCAAGCGATAGATGCACGCCAATCGGGCGTGCCCCGTCTCCACGCAGATACGACAGGTTTCCTCGAACAACGCCTGCTCGTCCTGTACGTGCAGAACCATGCGATTCGTGCGAGATTGGGCCGCCAGGAGCCGCGCCAAGCGATCGGCATGACGTATGGCCGTCTGATGCGCTCTCCGCTGGCCCAGGAGCTGCTTGCAAAGCAGCGCCACCCCCACCGCCAGAATGCCCAGCGCAATTAGCGAGATGTCCATGGACATGAGCCGCAGCGCCTCCAATGCCCGATGCCTCCGACACGCCGCGCGGACTCAGTCAGCATCCGCTCCGCGGGCAATCTCACGGCGCTCCCCGGATTTGAATTTGACTCTCTCGTCTGCTGGCTTGGCAACCCGGCAGGTGAGGGGAATCTGCTCCACCTGGGCCCGCAACCCAGCCGGCAGGCCGTAAAACACGCCGTTGACCGCGCCCAGGGGATTTGGCTAGGCCGCGACAAGACCAAGAAGGAGGGAGCTGATGCGCTGATCATCACCTGGACGCCGCGCCTGCAAGCGGTAGTTGCCAGGCTGCTAAAGCTCCAGGCCGAGCGCAACCTGAAAAAAAGCGCACCGCCCAGCGTGTCCAGACCCGCGCACTCATCACGGGAGCAGGATGGCACGCCGATGATCTACGAGGCGCTCTCGGCGGCCTGCCAGCGAGGAGTGAAGCGCGCCAAGGTGGCGGCCACGATGTTCCGCGACCTGCGCGCCAAGGCCTTGACCGACAAGGCGAATCGGGATGGCGTGCGTGCGGCCAGCGACTTGGAAATCCACGCCACAGAGGCGCAGAGGACCAGTTAAGTCCGGCGCACGAAGGCCAGAACGACCGACGCCGCGGCCTAGTTTCGACATGACTCCGTTAGAAGGATCCGAAACTGTTAGAAATTCGGCCCGAAAATGATTGAGCCGCAACGGCAAGAATCCGTTGCGGCTCAATGGCTTAGGTGGTCGGAGCGGCGGGATTCGAACTCGCGACCCTCTGCTCCCAAAGCAGATGCGCTACCAGGCTGCGCTACGCTCCGACTAAACCGTCATTCTAGCGCATCAATTTCGACCACCCGCCCTTGGGCCGTGATCAACGCCGCGCGCACCGGTTCTCCGGGCTGCAGTTCGCGCACTGCAGCCACGTAGCGGCGCATTTGCTCCTGGTACTCCACCTGACACTCGGGCCGGCTCGCGAGCTTGTAGTCCAGCACCCACCAGCAGCCCGCGCGCTTGACGAGCCTGTCCAGGCGCAGGTCGTGGCCTTCGAAGCAGATCGGCACTTCATTTCCCATCCACTCAAGATTTGCCGCATCGAAGAACGGCTTGCACTCCTCGCTCGTGAGGATGGCCTGCACGCCCTTCAGGAGGCGCTCGCGCTGCGCCGCGTCGAGCCCGTACATCTGTGCGGCGGCTGCGGCCAGAGGCTCTGCCTCGCGGCCGGTGCCGGTCGCCCATTCGAGTACGCGGTGCATCGCTTCGCCCAGGCGGGCCTGCGCTTCGTCGCGTGTGAGGTCCGGCGCAGGACGGGAAGGCGGCACTTGCCAGGCGGGCAGCTCAGCCAAGCTGAAGCGAGCCTCGTCGTCGCGTGGCGCCGGCTGCGGGGTCCAACGCCAGGCGCAGGCCTGCTCGTGGAGCTGAGCCCACCAGGTCGATGTCGCGGACTTGCGCGCCGGTACCGTGCGGCTGATAACGAGCCGGCGGCGCGCGCGCGTCATCGCCACGTACAGGCCGTTGATCTCCTCGCGCCGACGCTGCTGCCGTTCTTCTTCGAGCAGTGCGGCCAGCGCCGGTGGCGGGCGCGATTCCGAGGCGATGAAGGCCACGCGGCGCGGCGCGGCGGCATCCACGGGCCAGTCGATCAGCAAGGTCGCGTTCTCCGCACGTGCCGGCACAGCGTCGGTATCAACCAGGAACACGGCCTGGGCTTCGAGCCCCTTGGCGCCGTGGATGGTCAGCAATTGCACCGCATCGGGCTCAGCCGGCAGGCTCAGCTTGAGTGCACGCTGGTTCAATGCGCGCACGAAGCCGTAGAGCTGCATGTAGCGGCCGCCGTCGAGATCCAGCGCCATGGCCAGGAGTGCCTCCACCGTATGCAGACGCGCGCGCCTTTCGCTGGCCGGTACTCGGGCGCACAGGCGGCCAAGCAGGTCGCCCTCATGGACTATGCGGTCCAGCAGGTCATGCGGCGAGCATTGGCCGCTCAACCGCTCCCAGCGAAGCAGGAGTTCGCGCGCACGCCAGAGCGCATCGCTGGTCTCCTCCTGTCGCAGCGCCTGCAGGGCCGCCCACCAGGACCTGCGAGGTGGCGACTCGATGCCCAGCCACTGCGCGCTGCCCGAGGTGCGCGCCAGTTGCAGCAAGTCCGCCTCGCCGACGGCGAGCAGCGGGCTGCGCAAGGCGTGGGCGAGCGAGAGGTCGTGCTCGGGCGAGGCCAGCGCGTCGAGCAGCGCCATCAGATCGCGCACGTCCGGTGCGTCTTTCAGCGCCTGATCCTCAGGCGCCACGTGGGCAATGCCGGCATCCTTGAGCGCGCCCGCGAGCACGCGGAGCGCCTCGCGCTTGCGCGAAAGCACGAAGATCTCGCCAGGCTTGAGTCCTTCAGCCAGCAGCTGGGCCACGGCCTGCGCGACATGTCGCGCTTCGACCAGGCGGCGCTTGAACTCAGGAGCCGCGCGTGCCACGGTGAGACTGGGGCGCCATCCCTCCACCTTGTCCGACTCCTCCCGTTCTGCGCAGGGTACATCCAAGGCCTCGAAACTACCCTGCTCGATGCTGCCCGTCGTGTGCGGGCGAAAACCCTCGACCGCTTCGAAGCTGCGGTTGACCGCGACCAGCACGCCGGCCGCATTGCGCCGCGTGTGATCACAGGCCAGCAGCACGCCGCCCAGTCCATCGACCACGAAATCGCGTGCGGCGGCGAACACTCTCGGTTCGGCTCGACGGAAGCGATAGATGCTCTGCTTGGGATCGCCGACGATGAAGACCGACATGCTGCGCCCGCCGCCCGCGCCCGCGTAGGCCGCAAGCCAGCCGTGCAGGGCATGCCATTGCAGCGGGCTCGTATCCTGGAATTCGTCGATCAGCAGGTGGCGCAGCTGAGCATCCAGGCGCTGCTGCACCCAGACTGCGGTGGACTCGTCACCAAGCAATGCCAAGGCACCGCGTTCGAGGTCATTCATGTCCACGAGGCCGCGCTCGGCCTTGAGCGCGTCGAAGCAGGCTGTCAGCGCGATGCACAGGCGAGCCATTCGGCCATGTTCGAGCCAGGCCTGTTGCTGGGCGCGCCCCTCGGCGATACGCTCCAGCGCTGTCCAGGCATGGCGCAGGGTCGGGGTGTCGCCGATTTGCTTCTTGGGCGTGTTGGAAGCTGTAAAGAGCGCTTTCCACGCACCGGCAAATGCCTGCTGCACATCGACAAGGGCCAGCGCCTGTTCCAGGATCTGCGCCGCTTCCTGAGCCTTGGTCTTGCCACGCCAGAGCTCGCGGACCAGTTCGGCCAGCGGCGCCCGCAGGGCGGCGAAATGGTCGAGCGGCTCGCCCAAGCATTCGGGCATGACGCTGCGCACGTCGGGCACGCTGCTTGCGAGCACGCCGGCGGCTTCAGCCAGCCGCAGCTCCACACGCTTGGCAAAGCCCGCCAGCAACCAGTTCCCGAGCGCTCGGCGCCCACGCAGCTCGATCTGCGCCCGATAGTCGGCCAGCAGTTCCGTGTCGTCAAGAACAGTGCGATGGAAGCGCCGCATCAACTCGGGCATCAGGTCGGCCTCATCCTCGATCAGTTGCAGCTCGGGCGCAATGCCCTGGGCCAGCAGAAGTTCGAGCGGCGCGGCGCGCAGCAGCTGGGCGAACCAGGCGTGGAAGGTCCGGATCTCGACGAAGCGGCCATTGCGCAGCAAACGCTCCTGCAGCCCCTGAAGCAAAGGTTCGGCAGCGCGGGCTTCAGCCGGGCTCATGCCACGCCATTGCAGCTCTTCGATGCGCTTGCCAGAGGAAGCGCTGGCGAACTCGGTCAGCCACTCGGCCAGTCGCTCACGCATCTCGCCCGCGGCCTTGCGTGTAAAGGTGATGGCCACGATCTCCTGCGGCTCGGCTCCGGCCAGCAGGGCGCGAAGGATGCGCGAGATCAGCATCCAGGTCTTGCCCGCACCGGCACAGGCCTCGACGACGACGCTGCGCGCCGGGTCGCAGGCAATGCGATAGAAGTCGGTCGACTCGGCCAGGCGGCCGTCGATGTAATAGGCGGCACTCATGTCCAGTCGTCCTTGCGGCACAAGCCCCGCATCGTGCAGAAATCGCAGGCACTGCCCTCACCTAGCGCAGGCAGCGACGCCCCATCACGCATCGCCTTCAGGTCTTCGCCCAGGCCAACGACCAATGCCGCGGCGCTCTCGTTCACGTCCTTGTGTTCGATGAAGGTAATGCCGTCCTTGTCGTCCAGCGCCAGGTATCCGGCCTTGTGTGCGGGCCGCAAGACTGCGTAGACCGCGAGCTGCGTGTCTTCGAGCGGTTCGGCCACGCGCTCCTCGAGACCTTGCGCGGAGCCAGTCTTGTAGTCGATCAGCACGGGGCCCTGCTGCGCCTCGTCCACGCGATCGAGCCGGCCCTCGAGCTTCAGCCCGCCCAGTTCCCCGAAAGGCTCGACGGACAGTGCGGCCTCACCCATCAGGTAGCGCTGCCCTTGAGCCTCGGTCTTGGCAAGCCAATCCAGGTATCGCTGCGCGAAGCTGTCAAAGCCGGCGGCAAAGGGCAGGAACTCCTCCGCGCTCGGCGCAGGTTCGGCAGCCGCAGCCTCGCGAAGCAGCGACGCGTCATCGCACGCGGTGCCTTCCTGTCTTGCCGTGTGAAAGCGATGCAGCACGCTGTGCAGCCAGTTGCCGTACTCGCGCTTGTCGATCTCGGTCTCCAGCTCCTGCGGCTCGCGCAGGCCCAGCATCACCCGGCCAAAAAATTGGTATGGGCAATTGCGCAAGGCCTCCACGCTGCTGGCGCTGAGCCTTGCTGGGAGCATACCGGCCGTATCTGCCTGGGCCATGCCGGTCTCCAGAGGCTCGATCTCGCGCAGCGGACGCTGATCCTGCCAGCCCGAAATGTGCGGCTGGCCCGCCCGCAGCAGCGACATCGACAGGCGCTGCAGCAGCGGGCTCGGCGGCAGCGGTTCGCTGCCCAGGGCCGTTCGGCGCAGCAGGGTCAGCGCGGGTGCACGCAGCAGCTGTGCGAAGGCAAAGGCCATCGCGGCCCGCTGCTGCTCGAGGCTCGGCAAGCCGATGGCCTGGGCCTGGGTGTCGCTCAGCAGTGCAGGCTGCTTGGCAGACAGGCTGAGGCCTGCCGCATCGGCACCGGGCAGCACGACGGCCTTGAAAGGTCGCAGCATCGCCCTGGCCATGGGCGTAATGATGAGCTGCGCAGCTTCGGCTGATGCCGGCACGAATTGCTGCGCCTCCAGGCTTTCGTCGATCCAGGCCAGAAACTCGTGCTCACGCAGCGCCGTGCCCTGCAAGGTGTGGGCATGGGCGCTGCCGGGCCAGGGCGAGCGGCTGAGCCAGAGCGCGTCGAGCAGCTCTTCGCCAGCATCCATTTCGCGCAGCGCGGTTTCGCCGCCGCTCGCCCGCAGCAGATCTCGCAGACTTTCGATCCACTCCAGCAGAGGCCGACGAGCGGGCCCGCGCTGGAGCCGCGCAAGCAATTCGCGGGCGGCCGTCCACAGGCGCGCGGCCTCGGGCTTGAGTTCTGCCTCTCGAACGGATTGCGGGCGGCGCCACCCCCGTGTGCGGAAGCAGGCTTCCAGCTGGGCCAGCCCTGCATCGCCGGCACGCTCTCGCAGCTCGCGCGCCAGCCCGGTCTTGAGCCAGGCCAGCAGGTCGTCGAGGCTGGCGCGGCCGCTCGCGGCACGCAGCAAGGCCATCAGTTGGGCCGCCGGCGGTGTGGTCGCGAGGGTCCAGCCGGTCTCGTCCTGCATGGGCAGGCCACGGCGCTCGAGCAAAGCCCGCACCCGGCGCACCAGCACACGGTCCTGGGCCACGAGGGCGACGGGCGCCCGGCCCGCTGCCAGGTGCTGGAGCACCGCGCTGGCGCTGCGCTGGGCCAGGTCTTCGAAGTCGCTGCAGCAGGACTCCTCGATCGCCCCCAATGCGTGGGCACGATCGAGATCGACGTCGGCCACGATTTTGAGCGCCGGAACCGCTGTGCCGCAGAGCAGTGCGTCGGCCAGCGCATCAGGCCCGCCGGCCTGGACGACGATCCATGCACTGGGCGACAGCGCGAACAAGGCGTCGGTGGGCGGCTGGCGGCCATCGCTGGCCGCCCATTCCAGGGCCACCAGGGCCAGCGCACGCTCGACGCCACCGGGTCCCGTCGCCGCCGACATGACTCCGCGCGCCTGGACCCAGAATGCATCGCGATGCCGCGGCGAGCGTTGGCCGGCAGCCCGCAGCAGCGCATGAGCCAGCTCGACCAGCCGGCCGACGCCGACGCGAAAGGCGCGCTCGTCGCGCCGGCGAAGGTCCTGGGCCCAGCTCTGTCCATCCAGCAGGGCCTGCGCGGTCAGCGCGTCGACGGCGGGGTCGAGGCTGATCTGCCCGGCCTGCGCCAGGGTGTTGGGGCCGAATGCGGCGGCAAGGCTGTGCGTGGTCTCAAGCCGGGGCTGCCAGCCGCCAAGGCGGCCGAAGGCGCGCCGGGCCGGTGCCAGTTGCTGGGCAAAGGGCAGGAGCACCACGGCATCGCGCACGGCCAGGCCCTGCTCATCGAGCCAGGCCCGGCATTGCCCGGCGACCCGGGTCCAGATCTCTTCCGCGCCATGGTCTCCATCGAGCGGCAGGCTAAGCACTTGCAAAACGTCGGGTCTCCTTCATATGTCAGAATCATTGTGCATTCTGTGCAAGGACAAACCGCCATGAGCAGCGAACTGATCAAACACATCTCCGACGCCTCCTTCGACGCCGACGTCATCAAATCCGGCAAGCCCGTCCTGGTGGACTACTGGGCCGAGTGGTGCGGCCCCTGCAAGATGATCGCGCCCATCCTGGACGATGTGTCCAAGGAATATGGCGAGCGCCTGCAGATCACCAAGATGAACGTGGACGAGAACCGCGACGTGCCGGCCAAGTTCGGCATTCGCGGCATTCCGACCCTGATGCTCTTCAAGGACGGCCAGCTCGCCGCCACCAAGGTCGGCGCCCTGTCGAAAGCCCAGTTGACGGCTTTCCTCGACCAGCACCTATAATCCGCCCCAACGCTGTCGCGGCTGCCACGCCGCGACAGCGCCAAATTGCCAACGTGCACGCCCCGCCCAACGCGGAGTGATGTGCATGGACTCGGCCCAAGCCCCCGTTTTCTGCAGTGTGTGTCGCGTCCGAACGCGGCGCTGCACGAGTGCTTGGCTAGTTCGCCGAAGTACATGACCGCCGGTCCTGGGCAGGACAGCGGTCTTCCCATACCGGGTGTTCACCCATGCATCTTTCCGAACTCAAAGCGCTGCACGTCTCGGCCCTGATCAAGATGGGCGAGGAGCTCGAGATCGAGAACGTCGCTCGCATGCGCAAGCAGGAGCTGATGTTCGCCATCATGAAGAAGCGCGCCAAGGCCGGCGAGCAGGTCTTCGGTGACGGCGTACTCGAAGTCCTGCCGGACGGCTTCGGCTTCCTGCGCTCCATCGAAGCCAGCTACATGGCCTCGACCGACGACATCTACCTCTCGCCGAGCCAGATCCGGCGCTTCAACCTCCATACCGGCGACATGATCGAGGGCGAGGTGCGAGTACCCAAGGACGGCGAGCGCTACTTCGCCCTGGTGAAGGTGGACCGTGTCAACGGCCTCACGCCCGAGGAGAGCAAGCACAAGATCATGTTCGAGAACCTGACGCCCTTGTTCCCCAAGGAGCAGTTCAAGCTCGAGCGTGAGATCAAGGGCGACGAGAACATCGTCGGCCGCATCATCGACCTCATCGCCCCCATCGGCAAAGGCCAGCGCGCCCTGCTCGTCGCCCAGCCCAAAACCGGCAAGACGGTGATGATGCAGCAACTGGCCCACGCCCTGGTGGCCAACCACCCGGACTGTCACCTGATTGTGCTGCTGGTGGACGAACGTCCCGAGGAAGTGACTGAGATGCTGCGCACCGTGCGCGGCGAGGTCATCAGCTCGACCTTCGACGAGCCGGCTGCCCGCCACGTGCAGGTTGCCGAAATGGTGATCGAGCGCGCCAAGCGCCTCGTCGAGCTCAAGAAAGACGTTGTGATCCTGCTGGACTCGATCACGCGCCTGGCCCGCGCCTACAACAACGTGCTGCCCAGCTCCGGCAAGGTGCTGACCGGCGGTGTAGACGCGAACGCCCTGCAGCGCCCCAAGCGCTTCTTCGGCGCGGCCCGCAACGTGGAAGAAGGTGGCTCGCTGACGATCATCGGCACCGCGCTGATCGACACGGGCTCGAAGATGGACGAAGTCATCTACGAGGAATTCAAGGGCACGGGCAACTGCGAAATCCACCTCGACCGTCGCATGGCCGAGAAGCGCGTCTACCCGTCCATCCTGATCAACAAGTCCGGCACGCGCCGCGAAGAGCTGCTGCTAAAGCCCGAGATCCTGCAAAAGAGCTGGATCCTGCGCAAGCTCCTCTACAACATGGACGAGATCGAGGCGATGGAGTTCATCCTCGACAAGATGAAGGCTTCCAAGAACAACCACGACTTTTTCGACATGATGAGGCGTGGCGGTTGATTCCGCTTTTCTGCTAGAATCGCCTGTTCCCTCCGCCAGAAAGTGCGTTTCGCGTGGTGCAAACGTGGCTCCCGGCACTGACATTCCACCGAGGTTCCCCATGAAAGAAGGCATTCACCCCAACTACCGCGACGTCGTGTTCGTGGACCAGTCCAACGGCTTCCAGTTCGTCACCCGCTCGACGATCCAGACCAAGGACAGCATCGAACATAACGGCAAGACCATGCCGCTGGTGAAGTTGGAAACCACAAGCGAATCGCACCCCTTCTATACCGGCACGCAAAAGTCGGTGGACAACCTGGGTGGCCGCGTCGAGAAGTTCCGCAACAAGTTCGCTCACCTCAAGAAGTAATCCGTCTGCGCAAGCAGGGATTCCCACAAAGGCAGCTTCGGCTGCCTTTTGTTTTTGTTGCGGCATCATCTACAGCCGAGACAACGCACGGACAACAAGACGCTTGAACGCTCCCGCCACCCCTGCCATCGTCGCCGAACGCGGCGCCCAGCGCCTGCCTCGGCTGGCCCTGCTGCTGCTGTGTGCGGCCTACCTGCTGCCCGGCCTCTTCGGCCGCGACCCCTGGCGCAACGCGGACCTCACGGCCTTTGGCTTCATGGCCAGCATTGCCGAAGGGCATGCTCCCTGGTGGCAGCCGGCCATCGCGGGCATCCCGGCCCCAGGGGGCCCCCTGCCCTACTGGATCGGCGCCCTGGCCATCAAGGCCCTGCCTTTTCTGGATCCCGCCTTTGCCGCCCGCCTGCCCTATGCGCTGGCCCTGGTCGGCGTGATGGTGCTGGTCTGGTACAGCGCCTTCCACCTGGCCTGCACCGAGGCCGCCCAGCCGGTGGCCTTTGCGTTCGGAGGCGAGGCCCAGGCCGTGGACTATGCGCGTGCCCTGGCCGACGGCGCCTTGCTGGCCCTGATCGCCACGCTGGGCTTGCTGCAACTGGGCCACGAGACCACGCCGGAACTGCTGCAGTTGCTGGCCATCACGCTCTTCCTCTACGGCTTTGCGGTCGCGCCCTTTCTTGCGAGCAAGGCAAGAGTTGCCTTGCTGGTCGCATTGCCGGCCCTGGCCGCCAGCGGCGCGCCGGCCGTGGCCATCACCCTGGCCGGACTGGGACTGCTGTTGTGCACACGCTCCAGGTACGAACAGGTCCGTGGGCTGCTGCCCTGGCTGCTGGTGGCCGGCATCTTGTCGGCTCTGTCGGCCTTCGCCTTTGACGCCTGGGCCTGGCGCGTGAGCTTCAAGCCGGAATGGGCGTCCGCCCGCCAGGCGCTGACCCTGCTGGCCTGGTTCTGCTGGCCGGCCTGGCCGCTCGCCCTCTGGACCCTGTGGCGCTGGCGCAGCCACTGGCAACGGCGCCACATCTTCCTGCCACTGGTCACGACCCTGGTTCCAGCCGTCACCTGTCTGCTCATGGACGGTAGCGATCGCGCCCTGCTGCTGGCACTGCCGGCCCTGGCCGTATTGGCGGCCTTCGCGCTGCCCACGCTCAAGCGCAGCATTGGTGCGGCAATCGACTGGTTTGCGGTGTTCGCCTTCAGCGCCGGAGCGCTCTTCATCTGGCTCTACTACGTCTCCATGCAGACGGGCTGGCCCGCCCAGCCGCTCGCCAATCTGCGCAAGCTGGCGGTGGGTTTTGAGCCGCGCTTCAGCCTGCTGGCCCTGCTCGCCGCCGTAGCCGCCAGCGCCGCGTGGATGGCTCTCGTGCGCTGGCGCACGGCTCGCCATCGGCATGCGCTGTGGAAGACGCTCGTGCTTTCGGCCGGCGGCGTGGCGCTGGGCTGGCTGTTGACGCTCACCCTCATGCTGCCACCGATCGATTACGCGCGCTCCAACAACGCGCTGGTCGGGCGGCTGCGTGCCCATTTGCCGGCGAATGCGAACTGCGTGGCCGCCCCCGACCAACCGCTGGCGACCCTGGCCGCGCTGGAGTTCATCGGTCGATGGAAGGTCGAGTCCACCCAAACCCTTGCGCAGACGGCATGCCAATATGCAGTTCAGGCGGGCGAGTCGGCCGTGCCGGACGGCTGGGAGGCCCTGGCCCTGGTCCACAGGCCGTCGGACCGAGTCAGCAGTTGGACGGTCTTGCGGCGGCGCTAGATTTGTAAAATTTGCCAAACACGATGTTGAGTTTATTTAACATCGTGAATAGAATAATCGACATCAACCTGGCCCAGGAGTGTCGATATGCCCTTCCGCGAAAAATCCGCCTGGCTGGCCCTGATCGCCATCCTCCTGAGCTTCGGCCCCTATTTCGCCATCGTGGCCTCGGGGGGCATCCCCATGGAGGGGCTGCCCAATATGAGGATGATGGGGCTCTACACGGTTGTCTGCGCCGTGCAGGTGAGCATCCTGGCCATCGGCCACGTCTGCCTGCGCCAGGCCTCACCCGTCGACGCCCGCACGCCGCCCGACGAGCGCGACCGCGCGCTGATGTATCGCTGTCGGACCCGGGCGTATTACGTGCTGATCACGGGCACGGTCCTGGTGGGCTGTTTCATGCCCTTCTACACCACCGGCTGGCGCATCGTGAACGCGACGATCTTCATGATCTCGCTGGCCGAAGTCGTCTACTACGGCAGCCTCGTGGCCAGCTATCGCAAGCAGGCCGCCTGATGAAGGGTGTGCTCTCCAATCGCATCCGGACACTGCGCTTCAACCACGGGGAGATGTCGCAAAGCGATCTCGGTCAGCGCATCGGCGTGACGCGCCAGACCATCGCGGCCATCGAGGCCGGCAAATACTCGCCGACGCTGGAGGCCGCCTTCCGCATCGCCGCGGTCTTCAACGTGCCACTGGATGAGGTGTTTCAGTGGGAAGGCGACTAGCCTCGGCCTCGCGGATCCGCGCCGCCGGCAGTACGAGCTTGAATTGCGAGCCCTGCCCGGGCTCGCTCTCGATGCGCAACTCGCCGCCATGGCGCTGGATCACGTGCTTGACGATGGACAGGCCCAAGCCCGTGCCGCCGGTCTCGCGCGAGCGGCTGCCGTCCACGCGATAGAAGCGCTCGGTCAGGCGCGGCAGGTGTTCGCGGGCAATGCCGGGACCAGTGTCGACGACGGCGAGCTCGCCGCAGCCGTCTGCCAGCATCCGCCACTGCAGATGGATGTCGCCGCCGGCGGGGGTGTAGCGCACGGCATTGGACAGCAAGTTGCCTGCGCCGCTCAGAAGCTCAGCCTCATTGCCTGCCACCTCGAGGCCCGTCGGTGCCGGTGCATGGATGCGATGTCGGCCGGCCGAGAGCATGCTCGCCTCGGTGGCCAAGCGGGCCAGCAAGGGATCCAGCGCCAGCCAGCGATCTGTTCCCGGTCGCGGGCTGCCTTCCAGCTGCGCCAGCGTGAGCAGGTCGGACACGAGCGTCTGCATGCGGCCGGTCTGCTGCTCCATCAGCCCGTAGACGCGCTCGCGCTCGACGTTGGTCAGGGGCAAGCTGGCAAGAGTCTCGATGAAGCCTGTGAGCACCGTGAGCGGTGTGCGGATCTCGTGGGAGACATTGGCCACGAAGTCCCGCCGCATCGCGTCGGCGCGCTCGCGCTGTGTCACGTCTTGCGAGATGATAAGACGCATGCCTTGGCCGTAAGGCCGCACGATGACGGAGAGCGTCAGCCCGGCCTCGCGCAAATTGCTCAGCGTCAGCGGCTCGGCGTAGGAACCTGCCTGCAAATAGCCGACGAAGGCCGGCGAACGAACGAGGTTGGTGATCCGCTGATGCAGGTCCCGTTCGGGGTCCAGTGAAAAATGCGCCGCCGCGAGATGATTGCACCATGCGATCTGCTCGTTGGCGTCCAGCATCAGCACGCCGTTCGGCGAGGCTTCGATGGCCGAGAGGAAATCCAGCAGCTGCCGCTGACTCCACTCGATGCTGCGGTCGCGCTCGCGCACCGCACGCTCGATGCGATAGCCCATCTCGCCGTACAGGCCCGCATCCCGCGGCGCGCTGTCTTGCATGGCGCCCTTGAGCCAGGCCAGCAGCCGATGAGCGCGCCAGGTGTCGACGACAAAGACGAAGCCCACCGCCACCAGAAGGCCGACCGTCGCCGCCAGCAAGGAGATCGTGACGACCTGCCCAGCCCACCAGAAGGCCAGCGCACCGATCACGACGCCTGTAAAGGCGAGCAGCACCCGGGGCAGCAGCCAGTTGAGCGTTTCGCCCATGATTTACCGCCTCAGGCCTGCAAAGCCTTGTATGCCTGCGTGAGACGGTAACCCGAGCCGCGCACGGTTTCGATCAGCTGCGCGCACTTGACCTTGTCCAGGGCCTCGCGCAGGCGCTTGACGTGGACGTCGACCGTGCGCTCCTCGATGAACACATGATCACCCCAGACGCGGTCCAGCAGCTGCGAACGGCTGTGCACGCGTTCCGGATGGGCCATGAAGAAGTGCAGCAGGCGGAACTCGGTCGGACCGAGCTTGACCTCAGTGCCGTCCTTGCTGCAGCGGCGGGTGGCCGGGTCGAGAACGAGGCCGCCGGCCTCGACGGCTGCGTCGAGCGCCTCGGGCGCCTTGCGGCGCAGCACGGCACGGATACGTGCCAGCAGCTCCTTGGTCGAGAAGGGCTTGGTCAGATAGTCGTCCGCGCCGGCGTCGAGGCCGGAGACCTTGTCGGTTTCCTCGGCCCGCGCCGTCAGCATGATGATGGGCAGCTCCTTGGTGCGCGCGGCCTGACGCCACTGGCGCGCCAAGGCCAGACCCGACTGGCCGGGCAGCATCCAGTCGAGCAGGACCAGATCGGGCAGCACGCCGTCGACGGCAGCTTGAGCCTGATCAGCCGTGGTGGCCAGGATCACCTCGAACCCCGCGTGGCGCAGGTTGATGGCGATGAGCTCGGCAATGGCCGATTCGTCTTCGACGACGAGAACGCGGCTGCTTCCCATCAGCGCACCATCGTTTCTACGGCTTCGGGCGTGTTGTGGCGCACGTCCGTCCCCTTGACCACGTAGATGATCACCTCGGCCAGGTTCTTGGCGTGGTCGCCCACGCGCTCGATGGCCTTGGCCACGAAGACCAGATCGATGCTCGAGGAGATGGTGCGCGGGTCTTCCATCATGTAGGTGATTAGCTTGCGCATCAGGCCGTCGAATTCCTTGTCGATGGCGTCGTCCTGCTTGAGCACCTCGAGCGCGCGCTCCACGTCGAGCCGGGCGAAGGCGTCGAGCGCCTTGCGTAGAGAGGCGGTGGCGAGCTCGGCCTCAAAAGCCAGGTCAGCGACCGGCAAGCGCAGGCGGCTGGAGACGCCGGCGTTGATCAGTCGCTGCACGGTGCGCGCGATGCGGGCGGCTTCGTCGCCGACGCGCTCCAGATTGGCAATGGACTTGGAGATCGCAATCAGGAGGCGAAGGTCGCGTGCCGTGGGCTGGCGCCGGGCAATGATCGAGTGCAGGTCATGGTCAATGGCGACTTCCATCGCGTTGACCTTTTCCTCAGTTTCCAGCACGACGCTGGCCTGCTCGCCGCTAAAGCCGACCAGCGACTGCACGGCCTGGGCCACCTGCGACTCGACCACGCCGCCCATCTCGAGCACGCGGGTCGAGATGCCGGAAAGCTCGGCATCGAACTGTGTGGACAAATGTTTGTCTGCCATCATCTTCTCCTCGCTCAGCCGAAGCGGCCGGTGATGTAGTCTTCCGTGTCCTTGCGCTTGGGCTTCATGAACAGCTCGGCCGTGGGGCCGAACTCGATCAGGTCGCCAAGGTACATGTAGGCGGTGTAGTCCGAGCAGCGCGCGGCCTGCTGCATGTTGTGCGTGACGATGGCCACGGTGTAGTCGTTCTTGAGCTCGTGAATCAGCTCCTCGATCTTGCCGGTGGAGATCGGATCCAGCGCCGAGCAGGGCTCGTCGAGCAGGAGCACTTCGGGCTTGATCGCGATGCCGCGGGCGATGCACAGGCGCTGCTGCTGACCGCCGGAGAGACCGGCGCCGCTCTGGCCCAGCTTGTCCTTCACTTCGTTCCAAAGCGCGGCCTTCTTGAGCGCCCATTCCACACGCTCGTCCATCTCAGCGCGCGGCAGCGTTTCGAACAGGCGCACGCCGAAGGCGATGTTGTCGTAGATGGACATAGGGAACGGCGTGGGCTTCTGGAAGACCATGCCGACCTTGGCGCGGATCAAGGAGACATCGTCCTTGCTGTTCAGAATGTTCTCACCATCAAGCAAGATCTCGCCTTCGGCGCGCTGCTCGGGGTAGAGCTCGAACATGCGGTTGAGCGTGCGCAGAAGAGTCGACTTACCACAGCCCGAGGGGCCAATGAAGGCGGTGACCTTGCCTTCCGGGATCTCGAGGTTGATGCTCTTCAGCGCGTGGAAGCCGCCGTAATAGAAGTTCAGGTTGCGAACCGAGATCTTGGCCCTCTCGATCACGGGTACATCGACTTTTGCGTCCATGGTGAGTCCCAATTCAATGCTTGTTCTTGAAGAGCACGCGCGCGGCGATGTTCAGCGCGAGCACACCCATCGTGATGATGAAGACGCCGGCCCAGGCGAGCTGCTGCCAGTTCTCGTACGGGCTCATCGCGAACTTGTAGATCACGGCCGGCAGGTTGGCCATGGGCTTGCCAAGGTCGTAGTTCGCAAACTGGTTGTTCAGCGCGGTGAACAGCAGCGGCGCGGTCTCACCAGAGATCCGGGCCACGGCCAACAGGATGCCCGTCACAACCCCGGAGCGGGCCGACTTCAGCGTCACGCTGAGGATCACCTTCCATTTCGGGGTGCCCAGCGCGTAGGCGGCCTCGCGCAACGCGTTGGGGATGAGGCTCAGCATGTTCTCGGTCGTGCGCAGCACCACCGGGATCACGATCAGCGCCAGGGCCAGCGTGCCGGCCCAGCCCGAGAAGGTGTGCATGCGCGCGACGACCAGGGCGTAGATGAAGAGGCCAATGACGATGGAGGGCGCCGATAACAGGATGTCGTTGATGAAGCGCACCGTGCTGCCGAGCAAGGTCTTCTGACCGTATTCGGCCAGGTAGACACCGGCCATCACGCCAACCGGCGTGCCGATCAGTGTGGCCAGGCCGACCATCAGCAGCGAGCCGAAGATGGCGTTGGCCAGGCCGCCGTCGGTGGCCATCGGCGCCGGCGTCATCTCTGTGAACGTGGCCAGGCCAATGCCGCCCAGGCCCAGGCGAGCGGTCTCATAGAGGATCCACAGCAGCCAGAACACGCCGAAGGCCATCGCCCCTAGCGACAGTGTCAGTGCGACGGCATTGACGCGCTTGCGCTTGTTGTGCATGCGCAGGCGGGACGCGGAGGCGGTCGTCATGCTGTCCCCCCTTCGCTCTTCTTCAGACGGTTCAGCAGCAGCTTGGACAGCGCCAGCACGACGAAGGTGATGAAAAACAGCACCAGGCCCAAGTAGATCAGGGCCGACATATGCATGCCGTCGCCAGCTTCTGCGAACTCGTTGGCCAGGGCGGAAGTGATGCTGTTGGCCGGCTCGAACAGGGAGATCGAGTTCAGCTGGCTCATATTGCCGATCACGAAGGTGACGGCCATGGTCTCGCCGAGCGCGCGGCCCAGGCCCAGCATGATGCCGCCAATGACGCCGGTCTTGGTGTAGGGCAGCACCACCTTGGAGACGACCTCCCAGGTCGTCGAGCCGAGGCCATAAGCCGACTCCTTGAGCATCGGCGGCGTCACTTCGAACACGTCACGCATCACCGAGGCGATGAAGGGGATGATCATGATGGCCAGGATGATGCCGGCCGAAAGAATGCCGATGCCCACGGGCGGGCCGGACACCAATGAGCCGAGCACCGGAACGCCGTTGAGCAGCTTTTGCATCGGCTGCTGCACCCAGGTGGCGAGAATCGGGCCGAAGACGAGCAGGCCCCACATGCCGTAGACGATCGAGGGCACAGCGGCCAGCAGTTCGATGGCGGTACCCAGCGGGCGCTTGAGCCACATGGGCGAGAGCTCGGTCAGGAAGAGCGCAATCCCGAAGCTCACCGGCACTGCGATCACAAGCGCAATCACGCTCGTTGCCAGGGTGCCGTAGATCATCGCCAAGCCGCCGAACTTTTCCAGCACGGGGTCCCATTCGCTGGTCCAAAGGAAGGCCAGGCCGTATTGCTTGATCGCGGGCGCGGCGCCCAGCAGCAGCGAGACGATGATGCCAGCCATCAGGGCCAAGGTCACCCATGCGGCACCTTGGGCCAGGAAGGCAAACACGGCATCGCCCCAAGGCGCGACACGACGCCTCTCGGGCGGGCGCCGGCCTTGTTCGGCCAGTGGCAGCTCCAGCGGCTGCGGGGGAAGGACGGCGGCCATCGCGCTTCTCCTTGTTGTACTCGACTCTTGTGACTCAGGCCCGGTGCGCCTTTCGACGCATCGGGCCTGTGGACTGCTTCAATCAGGCCGGCTTACTTGACCGCGACGGCCTTGCCGCCAGCGTCCTTGATCTCGCCCCACTGCTTGTGGATCAGGCCCTTGACGGTGTCGGGCAGCGGCACGTAGTCCAGCTCATCGGCCATCTTGTCGCCATTGCCATAGGCCCAGGCGAAGAACTTCAGCACGGCGGCGGCGTTGGCGGGCTTGTCCTGCTGCTTGTGCATGAGGATGAAGGTGGCGCCGGAGATCGGCCAGGCGGTCTTGCCGGCTTGGTCGGTCAGCACCTGGTAGAAGGTCTCGTTCCACTTGGCGCCGGCAGCGGCGGCCTTGAAAGCGGTATCGGTCGGCTCGACGAAGGCGCCGTCACGGTTCTTCATCTGGACATAGGCCATCTTGTTCTGCTTGGCGTAGGCGTACTCCACATAGCCGATGGAGTTGGGAATGCGCTGCACATAGGACGACACGCCTTCGTTGCCCTTGCCGCCCGCGCCCGTGGGCCAATTCACGGCGGTGCCGTCACCGACCTTGGCCTTCCAGTCGGCGCTGACCTTGCTCAGGTAGTTGGTGAACAAGAAGGTGGTGCCGGAACCGTCGGCACGGCGCACGACGGTGATTTCGGCGTCAGGCAGCTTCACGCCGGCGTTCAGGCCGGTGATGGCGACTTCGTTCCACTTTTTGATCTTGCCCAGGTAGATGTCGGCCAGGACTTCGCCGGTCAGCTTGAGCTGGCCGGGGGCAACGCCGGGCACATTGACCACGGGCACCACACCGCCGATGACGGTGGGGAACTGCATCAGGCCGTCAGCCTTGAGTTCCTCGTCCTTGAGGGGCATGTCGGATGCGCCGAAGTCGACCGTCTTGGCCTTGATCTGCTTGATGCCGGCGCCGGAGCCGACAGACTGGTAGTTGATGTGCGCGCCGCTGGCCTTGGCGTAGGCGTCAGCCCACTTGGCGTAGATGGGCGCGGGGAAGGAGGCGCCGGCCCCGGTCACGTCCTGCGCATGCGCCATCGGCAGCAGCGCCAAGCCGGCAGCCAGGGAGATCACGTGGCGGATTTGAGCGAAGTTCATGGATGACCTGTCTCGGAAGTTGTGGAGATCGGTCGCCATCCTAGGGAGGCTTTATGACAGTGCGGTGACATATATGACAAGGCCAGCGTCTGGCGGCCGATTGTCATGCGCAGGACACTGAACTGTCACAAATCCAGCGAGGTCGCCAAGGATTTCACGCTTTCACGGCCTCGGCCAGCCTCTGCGCGCATTGCTGAGCCAGTCCGGCGTCTCTGGCCTCCACCATCACGCGCAGCAGCGGTTCGGTGCCCGAAGCGCGGATCAGCACCCGGCCGTGGTCGCCCAGTTCGGCCGTCACCTCGGCCTGCTCGCGCGCCATGCGGGCATTGCTCTTCCAGTCCTGACCGGGCTGGAGGCGCACATTGATCAGCGTCTGAGGGAAGAGCTCCACGCCAGCCAGATGCTCGGCCAGGCTCTTGCCCGTGCGGCTGACGGCCTGCAGGACCAGCAGGGCCGAGACGATGCCGTCGCCGGTCGTGTGCTTGTCCAGGGCCAGCAGGTGTCCCGAGCCTTCGCCGCCGAGCTGCCAGCCGCGGGCGGACAGTTCCTCCAGCACGTAGCGGTCGCCCACCTTGGCCCGCACGAACTCGACGTCGCGCGACTTCAAGGCGACTTCGACGGCCATATTGGTCATCAAGGTCCCGACCGCACCAGGCACACGCAAGCCCTGGTTCAGGCGATCAGCCACCATCACGTAGAGCAACTCATCGCCGTTGTAGAGACGACCCGCGGCGTCCACGAGCTGAAGACGGTCGGCATCACCATCCAGGGCCACGCCATAGTGCGCGCCGTGTTCCTTCACCGCCGCCACCAAGGCCGCGGGCGAAGTGGCGCCGAAGCCCGCGTTGATGTTCAGGCCGTCAGGCTTGCAGCCAATGGCGATCACCTCGGCGCCCAGCTCATGGAAGACCTCGGGCGCGACGTTGTAGGCCGCCCCATGGGCGGCATCGATCACGACCTTCAGGCCCTTGAGCGTCAGGTCCGAGCCGAAGCAGTTCTTGCAGAACTCGATGTAACGGCCGCGTGCCTCGGGGATGCGCCGGGCACGGCCGAGGCTGGCCGAGTCGACCCAGTTCGGCATCTCACCCAGTGCTTGCTCGACCGCGATCTCCCACGCATCGGGCAACTTCTCGCCCATGGCTGAGAAGAACTTGATGCCGTTGTCCGGATAGGCATTGTGCGAGGCGCTGATCACGACGCCCAGATCCTGGCGCAGCGCCCGGGTCAGATAGGCCACACCGGGCGTCGGCAGCGGGCCGGTGAGCAGCACATCCACGCCAGCCGAGGCGAAGCCGGCCTCCAGCGCCGACTCGATCATGTAGCCCGAAATTCGCGTGTCCTTGCCGATGATGACGCTGGGGCGCTCGCTGCTCTTGCGCAGCACGCGGCCCACGGCGTGGCCCAGCTTGAGCATGAAATCGGGCGTGATCGGCGACTGGCCGACGGTCCCGCGGATCCCGTCGGTGCCAAAGTAGTTGCGGCTCATTGCTTGTGTTCCTTGGAAATCTGCGCACGATTTTCGCTCACGGCCATCCAGACCTTGAGCGCATCAACGGTTTCGCTGACATCGTGCACGCGGATGAGGGATGCGCCTCGTTGCAAGGCGAGCAAGGCCGCTGCCACACTGGCGGCCACACGCTCGCCCGGCGGCTTGCCCGTCAGATCGCCCAGCATGCGTTTGCGCGACAGGCCCGCGAGCATCGGCCGCCCGAGGCCCAGCAGCTCCGCTTGCCGGCGCAGGAGCGCCAGATTGTGCTCGCTGGTCTTGGCGAAGCCGTAGCCGGGGTCCAGGACGACTCGATCGGGCGCCATTCCGGCGTCTTGCACGGCTTGCAGACGTGCGCCGAGATAGCGCGTCACTTCAGCAACAACGTCCTCGTAGTCGGCCAGGCCCTGCATGGTCTGGGGTTCGCCGCGCATGTGCATGAGGCAGACCCCGGCCCGAGTGGCAAGCACCGTATCCAGTGCGCCCGGGCGCTCCAGGGCATGGATGTCGTTGATGATGTCCGCGCCAGCGGCCAGGGCACGACTCATGACCTCGGGCTTGCAGGTGTCGATCGAGATGGGCACGCCAAGCTTGACGGCCTGCGCCAGCACCGGGGCCAGCCGGCCCCATTCTTCATCGATCGTCAGCGTCAGAGCACCTGGTCGGCTCGATTCCGCGCCCAGGTCCAGGACGTCGGCGCCCTGCTCCACCAATCGATGGCAGTGCGCGATGCCGGCTTGGGCCGTCGAGTACTGGCCGCCGTCCGAAAAGGAGTCGGGAGTGAGATTGACGATGCCCATCACCCGGGGGCGGCTCAGGTCGATCTGGAAGCGTGCGGTATGCCAATGCATCTGGAATGAAGAAGGGCCCGACCTTGTCAGTCGGGCCCTCGGGCAGTTCGGGGTTCAGGCTGCGGCCGGTGCGCCGTCGGTGCTGACAGGCGGCAGACCGCTCGGGCCGCCGCTGGCCGGAGCGCCGGGCTCACCAGGCGCACGGGGCGGACGGCCGGCCATGATGTCCAGCACCTGATCGCGGTCGATGGTTTCCCACTTCATCAGCGCTTCAGTCATCGTCTCGACCTTGTCGCGGTTCTCCTCGAGGATGCGCTGCGCCACGGCGTATTGCTCGTCCAGGATGCGGCGCATCTCGGCATCGACCTTCTGCTGCGTGGTCTCGCTGATATTGGCCGTCTTGGTCATGTTGCGACCGAGGAAAACCTCGCCCTCGTTCTCCGCGTAGACCATCGGGCCCAGCAGGTCACTCATGCCGTAGCGCGTGACCATGTCGCGCGCGATGCGGGTGGCACGCTCGTAGTCGTTGGAGGCCCCGGTGGAGATGTCCTTGACGAACAGATCCTCGGCAATGCGGCCGCCGAAGAGGATGCTGATCTCGTTGAGCATCTGCTTGAAGTAGCGGCTGTATTGGTCGCGCTCGGGCAGTTGCCAGGTCACGCCCAGTGCACGGCCGCGCGGCATGATGGTGACCTTGTGTACCGGGTCGGTGCCCGGCAGCATCTCGGCGACGATGGCATGGCCGGACTCGTGATAGGCCGTGGCGCGCTTCTCTTCCTCGGTCATGACCATGCTCTTACGCTCGGGGCCCATGTAGAGCTTGTCCTTGGCGCGCTCGAAGTCGATCATCTCCACGAGGCGAGCATTGCGGCGCGCCGCGAACAGCGCGGCCTCGTTGACGAGGTTGGCCAAGTCGGCGCCGCTCATGCCGGGCGTGCCGCGGGCGAGGATGGAGGCGTTCACGTCCTGGCCAATGGGCACCTTGCGCATGTGCACGTTCAGGATTTGCTCGCGCCCGCGGATGTCCGGCAGAGTCACGTAGACCTGGCGGTCGAAGCGGCCCGGGCGTAGCAGAGCCGGGTCCAGGATGTCGGGGCGGTTGGTCGCGGCGATGACGATAACGCCGAGATTGGTGTCGAAGCCGTCCATCTCCACGAGCATCTGGTTCAGCGTCTGCTCGCGTTCGTCGTTGCCGCCGCCCAGGCCCGCGCCACGATGGCGACCCACAGCGTCGATTTCGTCGATGAAGATGATGCAGGGGGCGCTCTTCTTGGCCTGCTCGAACATGTCGCGCACGCGGGCGGCGCCCACCCCGACGAACATCTCGACGAAGTCGGAACCGGAGATCGTGAAGAACGGCACCTTGGCCTCGCCGGCAATGGACTTGGCCAACAAGGTCTTGCCGGTGCCCGGAGGGCCGACCATCAGCACGCCACGCGGGATGCGACCACCGAGCTTCTGGAACTTCTGCGGATCCTTGAGGAAGTCCACCAGTTCCTTGACCTCTTCCTTGGCCTCGTCGCAGCCGGCCACATCCGCGAAGGTGATGCTGTTGTTGGCTTCGTCGAGCATTCGGGCCTTGCTCTTACCGAAGCTGAATGCCCCACCCTTGCCGCCGCCCTGCATCTGGCGCATGAAATACACCCAGACGCCGATCAGCAGCAGCATCGGGCCCCAGGAGATCAGCATGGACAGCAGCACCGACTGCTCTTCGCGCGGCTTGACGTCGAACTTGACGTTGGCATTGCGCAGGTCGCCGATCAGGCCGCGGTCCAGGTAGGTCGCGGTAATGCGCTGCTTGGCCCCGTCCTTGGTCTCGGCCAAGATGTCGGTACCCGAGGGGCCTTCCTGGATCTGCACGCTGCGGACCCTGCCCTGCTGAACCTCGTCGAGGAATTCAGAATAGGCAAGCTGGTTGCCAGGCGCTGAGCCTTTGTCAAACCGCTGGAATACAGCGAACAGGACCAGGGCGATCACCACCCAGATCGCCAACTTCGAGAACCACTGATTGTTCACTGCATCTCCTTGATCACCTGTGCACCCGGCTATTGCAGGGTGACATGGGGTCGATTCTATTGCAGTCAAGCCCCTGAGCAGCGTATAGGGCTGTCAAGGATTACCGCTGCGGCGCGGGGTTTTTCAGCCCGATGCCAATGAGAAAGGTCTCCGAGGAACGTTCGCGCGAGGCCTTGGGCTTGAAGGGCTTGACTCGTCTGAAGTGTTGTTTGAACAGCTCAACGATCTGGGTGTAGCCGCTGCCGTGGAAGACCTTGGCCACCAAGGCCCCCTCGGGTCGCAGGTGGTTCTGGGAGAAATCGATGGCCAGCTCGATCAGGTTGGCAATGCGGGCGCTGTCCAGACTTTCAACGCCACTGAGATTGGGAGCCATGTCCGAAACCACGACGTCCACGGGGCGCCCCGCCACCGCTGCCTCCAGTTGCGCCAGCACCGCATCCTCCTGGAAGTCGCCCTGAATGAACTGCACGCCCTCGATGGCCTCGAAGTCCAGCAGGTCCAGCGCGATGATGGTGCCCTTGAGCTCGCCGACCCCAGCGCCGTCCGGCGCGAATTTTCGACGCAGGTACTGGCTCCAGGCTCCCGGCGAGGCGCCCAGATCGACGACGATCTGACCCGGTCGAATCAGGCGCAACTCCTCGTCGATCTCCTTGAGCTTGTAGGCCGCCCGTGAGCGATAGCCCTCTTTTTGGGCCAGCTTCACGTAGGGATCATTGATGTGGTTGTGCAACCAGGTCTTGTTGACCTTCTTGCTCTTGGTCTGAATCTTCATACTGCGGAGATAATAAGGGTTATGCCTATGATTCAACTGACTCCTGCCCAGCGCAAGGAACACCGCGCCGAAGCCCATCATCTCGATCCCGTCGTGATGATCGGCGGCGACGGCCTCACACCTGCTGTGACAAAAGAGGTCGACGCCGCGCTGAGGGCCCACGGCCTGATCAAGGTCCGCGTGTTCTCCGACGACCGAGCCGCTCGCGAGGAAATGTTGGCCACCCTGTCCGACAAGCTCGACGCCGCGCCGATCCAGCACATCGGTAAGCTGCTGGTGCTGTGGCGCCCGATTCCCGAGAAGATCGTGGCTCGCGACGAAGACGCGAAACCGGGCCCGCGCACGGTCAAGATCGTCAAGTTCTCCAAGAGCGGCAATGGCAAGCCGCAGATCAAGAAGGTCAACGTACTTGGCAATCAGCGCGTCGCGCAGGGCGGCGAGATCAAGCGCGCCAAAAAACGCATCACCAGCGTCAAGAAGAAGGCGCTCGACTGAGCTTCCACGCCAGGGTCAGTACGGCTCCGGTCTTGGCTGCGAAAAAAGCCATGGAGGCCAGATGCAGCTTCCAGGCCATCGGCGTGCCCATGGCCGCCTCCATCTGCGGCTGCAGCACGTAGTAGCCCAACACCGTGCACAGCAGCGCACCAGCCGGCAGCAGGAATTCCGTCGTGGCGCCCTGCCCGCCTGCGTCGCGCGCATGGCGACGGTCGATCACCATCAGCACGATGCCAGCAGCCAGGGCGAGCTGGGCGTCAAGCTCGAAGAGCCGGCGCACGTAGCTGATCGCTCCCGCGCGCTCCAGCACCTTGAACGCCGTCGGCGCCGCCACTCCCGCCACACATAGCAAAAAGCCGCCCCAGAGGGCGGCCAGCAAGAGTTGGACGCGGCGCAGCATCTCAGACGTAGCGGACTTCGACGATCTCGTAGCGCTTGACGCCGCCCGGCGCCTGCACCTCGGCCACGTCGCCGGCTTCCTTGCCGATCAGCGCACGGGCGATGGGTGAGGAGATGGAGATCAGGCCCAGCTTCAGGTCGGCTTCGTCGTCGCCGACGATCTGATAGGTCACTTCCGCGCCGCTGGCCTCTTCTTCCAGGTCCACGGTCGTGCCGAAGACTACGCGGCCGCCTGCGTCCACGCTGGAGGGGTCAATGATCTGGGCCGCTGCCAGCTTGCCTTCGATCTCCAGGATGCGGCCTTCGATGAAGCCCTGCTTGTCCTTGGCGGCCTCGTACTCAGCGTTTTCCGACAGATCACCCTGGGCGCGCGCTTCGGCGATGGCCTGGATCACGGCGTGACGCTCCACGGTCTTGAGCTGATGCAATTCGGCCTTGAGCTTCTCGGCGCCGCGCTTGGTCAAAGGGATGGTGGTCATGACTGGTGAAATATCCGGGGAAAAAGCAAATCCGCCGCCGCACGGGGCATGCCCGAGATGCGGCGGCGGAATATGGTCTAGATTTTAGGCGAGTTCGGCGTGCAGTTCTTGCAGGGATTGCACCAGCAGACCGTCGCGGTGCTTCATACCCTCAACGGCGGCCTCGCAGCCGGCCATGGTCGTGTAGTAGGTGACACGGTTGGCCAGCGCCGCCTGGCGGATGTGACGGCTGTCCGCAATGGCCGTGCGGGTCTCATCCACCGTGGTGAACACGAGCTGGATCTCTCCGCCCTTGATCATGTCCACGATGTGAGGGCGGCCATCCTTGACCTTGTTGACCACGGTCACCGGGACGCCGGCCTCGGCGATCGCCGCCGCCGTGCCCTTGGTGGCCACCACGCCGAAGCCCATGCCGTGCAGGTCCTTGGCCACCGCCACGGCGCGCGCCTTGTCACTGTTCTTCACCGTGATCAGCACATTGCCCTGGCGCGGCAGGCGGCTGCCGGCGCCGATCTGGCTCTTGAGCATGGCCTCGCCGAAGGTCTTGGCCGCGCCCATCACCTCGCCCGTGGAGCGCATCTCGGGGCTGAGGATGGGGTCCACGCCGGGGAACTTGTTGAAGGGGAAGACGGCTTCCTTGACGCTGAAGTAAGGCGGCACGACCTCGGCCGGCTTGCGGCCCTTGCGGTCCTTCTGGTCGGACAGCTTCACGCCGGCCATGCAACGGGCCGCGATCTTGGCCAGCTGCTGGCCCGTGCCCTTGGAGACATAGGGCACGGTGCGCGAGGCGCGCGGGTTCACTTCGAGCACGTAGATCGTGCAGGCCGACAGGCCCTTCGTCACGTCACCCTGGATGGCGAACTGCACATTCATCAGGCCCACGACCATGAGGGCCTTGGCCATGGCAGCGGTCTGGCGGCGCAGTTCGTCCTGCACCTCGGCCGCCAGGGTATACGGCGGCAGCGAGCAGGCGGAGTCGCCGCTGTGGATGCCGGCAGCCTCGATGTGCTCCATGATGCCGCCGATCATCACCTCGGTGCCATCGCTGATGCAATCCACGTCCACCTCGACAGCGTCCTGGAGGAAGTGGTCCAGCAGCACCGGAGACTTCTCAGACACGCGCACCGCCTCGCGCATGTAGCGCTCAAGGTCCTTGTCGCCGTGGACGATTTCCATGGCGCGGCCACCCAGCACATAGCTGGGGCGTACGACCAGCGGGTAGCCGATCTCGTTGGCCAGTGCAACGGCCTGGTCTTCGTTGCGTGCAGTGCGGTTCGGCGGCTGCTTGAGATTGAGCTCGTGCAGCAACTTCTGGAAGCGCTCGCGGTCTTCTGCCATGTCGATGCTGTCGGGGCTGGTGCCGATGATGGGCACGCCGTTGGCCTCAAGGTCGAGCGCGAGCTTGAGCGGGGTCTGGCCGCCGTACTGCACGATCACGCCGACGGGCTTTTCCTTGTCGACGATCTCGAGCACGTCTTCCAGCGTGACGGGCTCAAAGTAGAGACGGTCGCTGGTGTCGTAGTCGGTGGAGACGGTTTCAGGATTGCAGTTGACCATGATGGTCTCGTAGCCATCCTCGCGCATGGCGAGGGCGGCATGGACGCAGCAATAGTCGAACTCGATGCCCTGGCCGATCCGGTTCGGACCACCGCCCAGCACCATGATCTTCTTCTTGTTCGTAGGCTCGGCCTCGCACTCCTCGTCATAGGTGGAGTACATGTAGGCCGTCTCGGTGGCGAACTCGGCCGCACAGGTGTCCACGCGTTTGTAGACCGGGCGCACGCCCTGGGCATGGCGGGTCTTGCGGACCTCGTGCTGGTTCGTGCCCAGCAGCTTGGCCAGGCGCTTGTCCGAAAAGCCCTTCTTCTTCAGCAGGCGCAGCTCGTCGGTTGAGAGCGAGGTCAGCGTGCGGCCGGCGAGGCTCTGCTCGATCTTCACGAGCTGTTCGATCTGGGCCAGGAACCAAGGATCCACGGCCGTCTCGTCGAACACCTCCTGCAAAGACATGCCCACGCGGAAGGCGTCGGCCAGGTAGAGGATGCGGTCAGGGCCGGGCTCGCCGATCTCCTGCACGATCTCCTCGCGGTCGGTCGAGATCTCGTCCATGCCCGAGATGCCGGTTTCTAACCCACGCAGGGCCTTCTGGAAGGATTCCTGGAAACAGCGGCCCATGGCCATCACCTCGCCGACCGACTTCATCTGCGTGGTCAGGCGCGAGTCGGCCATCGGGAACTTCTCGAAGGCAAAGCGAGGGATCTTGGTGACGACGTAGTCGATCGAGGGCTCGAAGGAGGCCGGCGTCACGCCGCCCGTGATGTCGTTGCGCAGCTCGTCGAGGGTGTAGCCCACGGCCAGCTTGGCGGCGATCTTGGCGATCGGGAAACCGGTGGCCTTGGACGCCAGCGCCGACGAACGGGACACGCGCGGGTTCATCTCGATCACGATCATGCGACCGTTCTTCGGGTTGATCGAGAACTGCACGTTGGAGCCGCCGGTATCGACGCCGATCTCGCGCAGGATGGCGATGGAGGCGTTGCGCAGCAGCTGGTATTCCTTGTCGGACAGGGTCTGCGCCGGGGCCACGGTGATGGAGTCGCCCGTGTGGATGCCCATGGGGTCGAGGTTCTCGATCGAGCAGACGATGATGCAGTTGTCCGCCTTGTCGCGGACCACTTCCATCTCGTATTCTTTCCAGCCGATCAGGCTTTCCTCGATGAGCAACTCGTTGGTCGGGGAAAGGTCGAGGCCGCGCTTGCAGATCTCCTCGAACTCCTCCGGGTTGTAGGCGATGCCGCCGCCCGTGCCACCGAGCGTGAAGCTCGGGCGGATCACCATCGGGAAGCCGGAGCCGCCGATCTCGTGCTGGATGCGCTTTTGCACCGTCCATGCCTCTTCCATCGAGTGGGCGATGCCGCTCTTGGCCGAGTCCAGACCGATCTTGGTCATCGCGTCCTTGAACTTCAGGCGGTCCTCGGCCTTCTCGATCGCGTGCTCGTTGGCACCGATCATCTCGACCTTGTACTTCTCCAGCACGCCGTGGCGGTGCAGTTCGAGCGCGCAGTTCAGCGCGGTCTGGCCGCCCATGGTGGGCAGCACGGCGTCGGGGCGCTCCTTCTCGATGATCTTCTCGATCACCTGCCAGGTGATGGGCTCGATGTAGGTAACGTCGGCTGTGTCCGGGTCCGTCATGATCGTGGCCGGATTGCTGTTGACGAGGATGACCTTGTAGCCCTCCTCGCGCAGGGCCTTGCAGGCCTGGGCGCCGGAGTAGTCGAACTCGCAAGCCTGGCCGATGATGATCGGGCCGGCGCCGATGATGAGGATGCTCTTGATGTCTGTGCGCTTTGCCATGGCGGTATGTCCTTATGCCTTCGCCATCAGGCCGATGAAGCGATCGAAGAGGTAAGAGATGTCGTGCGGGCCAGGGCTCGCTTCCGGATGGCCCTGGAAGCAGAAGGCCGGCTTGTCGGTACGGGCCAGGCCCTGCAGCGTGCCGTCGAACAGGCTGATATGCGTGGCGCGCAGGTGAGCGGGCAGCGATTCGGCGTCCACCGCAAAACCGTGGTTCTGGCTCGTGATCGAGACGCGACCATTGTCCAGGTCCTTGACCGGGTGGTTGGCGCCATGGTGGCCGAACTTCATCTTGAAGGTCTTGGCGCCCGAGGCCAGGGCCATGATCTGGTGGCCCAGGCAGATGCCGAAGGTCGGGATGCCCGCGTCGATCAGCTTGGCCGCGGCGTCGATCGCATAGGTGCAGGGTTCCGGGTCGCCGGGGCCGTTCGAGAGGAACACCCCGTCGGGTTCGAGATCGAAGACGGCCGATGCGGGCGTCTGCGCGGGTACCACAGTGATCTTGCAGCCGCGGCTCGCGAGCATGCGCAGAATGTTGGCCTTGACGCCAAAGTCGTAGGCGACGACATGAAAGCGCGGGTGGGCCTGCTGGCCATAGCCCGTGCCCAGCACCCATTCAGTCTCGGTCCAAGGCTGGATTTCGGTGGCGCTGACAACCTTGGCCAGGTCCTGCCCCGCCATGCTCGGCGCGGCCTTGGCCTTGGCAATCGCGTCGGCGATGTGCGCATCGGTGATCTTCTCGCCGGCGGCCAGCGCGAGGATGCAGCCGTTTTGCGCCCCTGTTGTGCGCAGCACGCGCGTCAGGCGGCGCGTGTCGATGTCGGCAATGGCGACGGCGCCCTCGTCATGCAGGTACTGCGACAACGTGCGCGTTTTGCGGAAATTGGAATCGAGGACGGGCGCCTCTTTGATGATCAGGCCGGCGGCATGGACCTTCTTGGCTTCGACGTCCTCGTCGTTGACGCCGTAGTTGCCGATGTGCGGATACGTGAGCGTCACGATCTGCCGGCAGTAGCTCGGGTCGGTGAGGATTTCCTGGTAACCGGTCAGCGCGGTGTTGAACACCACTTCGCCGACCGTGTGGCCGGCAGCGCCGATCGATGTGCCTTTGAAGACCGTGCCGTCTGCCAGGGCCAGAATCGCGGGGGGAGCGGAAAGCAGATCGGGCAGCACGGGAAACTCCATCATTGTTCGCGCGCCCAGCTCCGCTCTCACCGACGTCTTTGGACATCGACTCGGATCGGATTCCGGTGGGGGAAACGGTGGAGTTTCGCTAGGGGCGGTGAGGTTGCAGGTAAACCGAACGAGTATAACCCGACCAGGGTTATCCCGCCCCTGTTTTTCAAGCGCCGGTCACTATTTTTTTGCCCGGATCAAAGCGCCGCGATGCCCGCCTTGGCGATCTGCGCGTCTTCCACCGACTTGACGCCGCTGACACCCACCGCACCGATGTGCTGACCGTCGACAACGATGGGCACACCGCCTTCGAGCATGCCCTGCAAGCCGGGCGCGCTGAGGAAGGACTGACGGCCCTGGTTGATCATGTCCTCGTAGCCCTTGGATTCGCGCCGCCCCAGTGCTGAGGTGTGGGCCTTGGCCATGGCGATCTGCGCGGAGATTGGCGAGGCGCCGTCCAGACGCTGGAACCACAGCAGATGACCACCGTCGTCGACGATGGCGATGCTCACGATCCAGCCGTTCTTCGTTGCTTCCGCTTCGGCCGCCGAGGCGATGCGGCGGACGTCTTCAAGGCTCAATACGGGTTTGGTCTTCATAGCCGCCAACCATAACCCAACTGACTACTTCGCCGGCTTGTAATTTCGCAGCACGTAAGGAGCGCTGAGCACCACGGGCTGGCCGACCTGACCCAGTTGCAGCGCCAGATTGACCGTCCCTCCGGCAAAGCTCTCGGCTGCCACGCCGCCGATCATGACCGGCTCCAGTTTCGTGCTGAGGGTGACCGAACCCGAGACCACGCTCGTGTAGGGCGGCGAGCCCATCTGCAGGAGCATGGGCACAACTGCCGTGGCCTTGGGATCGTCGCCGTCGATCCGGGCCCAGACCATGGCCTGCAGCTTGTCGCCCTTGCGGATGTCGGCCTGCACCGGCACCACCGCACCTATGTCCCAGGCATTGGCCAGGCGCTGCTGCAGATCGACGCGCAAGCAGGCCTTGCCGCTCATCTCGCAGGCGACTTGCAGATTGCTCTGCTTGTCGCCGTACACATTCCACGCCGAAATCCTGGGGCTGTTGATCACGAACTCCAGCGCCGGATCGACCGCGCGCGCCACCGCCGCTGTGATCGCAGGGTCAGCCTGCTCGGGAATCAGCGCACCATGGATGGCCTTGACCCAGCCGTCCTTCTTCATGTCCCAGACCACGAAGTTGGAGTCGAACTGCCAGTAGGACCAGCCAAATCCGCGCGCCTCGGCCGCACGTGCAATGGCGTCCGTCCACACCACGCGCTGCGCCACGCCTGCGCTTTCCAGAGCGCCGAACTCACCCATGAGGATGGGCCTCTTGTTGCGCTCGGCCCAGTTCTTGATGAGGTCGAAGTCCTTTTGCAGCCGCTCCCGGTCATAGGCTGAGCCCCAGGTGTTGCCCGAGAGCTTGCTGAACTCCGGCGTCCACGAGGCGCCCTGATGGGTGAATTCCATCGGCGTGTAGTAGTGGAAGGTCACGAGGATGTTGCGGTCTGCTTCCGGCAGGCGCAGGCTGTCGAGTCGGCTGAGCGAGTTCCACTGCGTAGGCCCGATGACGACGCGGCGAGTCGGATTGGACTCGCGGATGATCTGAAGATTCTCGGCCAGCACATCGTTCCAGGCCTTGTCCAAGTCGCCGTGCGGCTCGTTGAGGATCTCGAACAGCACCGCCGTCGGCGCATCACGATAGTGCGCGGCGAGCTGGCGCCAAAAAGCCAGCAGCTTGGGCCGACATGCCGGCACGTCCTTGGAGCATTCCTCGAAGTTGTGCTCGTCGAGGATGACCTGCAGGCCCGCCTTCAGGCCGGCATTGACGAGCCCGTCCAGCGTCTTCAGCCATTCGGGCGAAAGCCGGTATTCGGCATCCATGTGGGCGAAGGCGTGCAGGTTCATCCGCACGTGGTCGAAACCTCCGTCCTTGATTGCCTGCATGTGGCGCAACTGGAAGCGCCCCTGGGCCGGGTCGGTCCAGAGCGCGTCGTAGCCAATGATGTTGACACCCCGCTTCAGCGCGGGCGGGGGATCCGTCTGCGCATTGGCCGCGCCGCAGAACAGGCTTGAGAGTGCCAGGCACAGGGCCGGCAGGCGAAATGACCGCAAGAACATGGCTGTCTCCTGGAAGAATAACTAAACATCTTTTTGTTTACTCATTCTTGCCGGAGCCAAGCCTCCCGCGCACCCGGGCTAACACCGAAATTCGAGGGTGTCGGTGTCCTCAGCTGGCGCGTTCGAAGACCGCGATCGACTCCACATGGGCCGTGTGCGGGAACATGTTCACCGCGCTCGCCGCCGTGCATTGGTAGCCGGCCACGTTGACCAGCAGCCCGGCATCGCGCGCCAGGGTGGCAGGGTTGCAGCTCACGTAAACGATGCGTCGAGGGGGCGTCCAGCCCGGCGCCAGGCTCGGGTTCTGGACAATGTCGGCGATGGCCTTGGCCAGAGCGAACGCACCCTCGCGGGGCGGATCCACCAGCCACTTATCGGCCGTGCCGTCCGCGGCAAGCAGCTCAGGCGTCATCTCGAACAGGTTGCGCGCGACGAAGCTCGTCTTGGCCTGCAGGCCGTTGCGCACCGCGTTCTCGCGCGAGCGCTGCACCAGGGCCTCGCTGCCCTCGATGCCCAGGACTTCGCGCGCCTGCGTGGCCAGCGGCAGGGTGAAGTTGCCCAGGCCACAGAACCAGTCGATCACGCGCTCCTCGCGCTTCACGTCGAGCAGCCGCAGGGCGCGGCCGACGAGCACGGTGTTGATGTGCGGATTGACCTGGGTGAAGTCGGTCGGCTTGAAAGGCATGAGCACGCCGAATTCCGGTAGCGTGTACGCCAGCTCGGGGCCGCCTTCATCGAGCAGATGCACGGTGTCCGGCCCCTTGGGCTGCAGCCACCACTGAACGCCATGCTCGCCCGCGAAGGCGCGCAACAGGGCCTTGTCGCCTTCGGGCAGCGGGTTCAGATGGCGCAGCACCAGCGCAATGACCTGGTCCCCCATGGCCAGTTCGATCTGTGGCAGCCGGTCGCGCTCGGCCATGCTGCTGATCAGCTCGCGCATCGGCATTAGCAGATCACTGACGACCTTGGGCACCACCTTGCAAACCTGCATGTCGGCCACGTAGCGGCTCTTGCGCTCGTGGAAGCCGATCAGCACCTGGCCCTTCTTGGCCACATAGCGCACCGAGAAGCGCGCGCGGTAGCGATAGCCCCAGGCCGGCCCCTCGATGGGGCGCAGCAAGGTCTCGGCCTTCACCTTGCCCAGGTGCCAGAGGTTGTCTTCGACCACGCGCTGCTTGACCGCCACCTGGGCGCCCGGGTGCAGATGCTGCATCTTGCAGCCGCCGCAGGCGCCCGCGTGAAGGCCGAAGTGCGGGCAGCCGGGCTTCACGCGCTGCGAACTCTCGCGGCGCATTGCAACCATGGTGCCCTGCTCCCAGTTGTTCTTCTTGCGGCCGACGGTGACCTGCACCTCTTCACCGGGCAATGCACCCTCGATGAATACCACCTTGCCTTCTTCGCTGTGGGCCACGCCCTGGGCTTCGAGGTCAAGCGACTTGACCTTCAGCCATTCCGATACTTGCGTCATAGCCCGCCATTATCTCAATGGCTTGCGGCAAGGCCTTGCGTCAGAAGATCGAATCGCGGTCAATGCCCTTGCGCTGCATATTGCGCTTGAGCTTGGCCAGCGCCTCGAGCTGGATCTGGCGGATGCGCTCGCGAGTCAGACCAAGGCGCACGGCCAGCACGTCAAGTGTCTCGGGCTCGCGATCCGAAAGGCCGTAGCGCCCCGCCAGCACCTCGCGCTCGCGTTCGTTGAGCAGCGACATGCCGAGGTCGAGCAGCCTCTCTAGTTCATGGCTCAGACGATGCCCCACAGGATCCACGGCCTGCTCGTCGGCCACGAGATCCATGAGCGACTCGCCACCCTCGGCCGTGCGGTCCACGGGCGAGTCGAGCGAACTCGGCAACTCCGCGTAGGCCAGCAACTCCGTCACCTCGGTCAAGGGGCGTTGCAGATGGTGGGCGATGTCTTCCGCGCGCACCTGCGCGTCTTCGCCCCGCTCGCTGGCCTTGGCCTCGAGCAGTCGCCTCGCCTTGATCACCTGGTTGAGCTCGCGCACGATATGCACGGGCAAGCGCACGAGCCGTGCCTGGTGCATCAGCGCTCGTTCGATGCCCTGGCGGACCCACCAACTCGCGTAGGTTGAGAAACGGAAGCCGCGCTCGGGCTCGAACTTGCTGATCGCGTGCATGAGCCCGAGATTGCCTTCCTCGATCAGGTCGCTCATCGGTAGGCCGCGGCCCAGGTAGTTCTTGGCGATGCTGACGACCAGGCGCAGGTTGTGCTGGATCATCGCCTGGCGCGAGGCGAAGCAGCCGCCCCGCGCGGCCTGGGCGGTGGCGTATTCCTGTTCTGGGTTCAGCAGCGGCGTGCGCCGGATGTCGCGCAGATAGGCCTGCAAGGCATTGCCCAGTTCGATGTCGCCGTGCGCACCGTTGCGCACAATCTGACCGTCATCGTCTAGCGGCGCACCCTCGCTCTCGGCGGCCCCGTCCATCAAATGGCCGTTGCTCCCGGCCAGCCAGGCAGGCGGCACGGTGCCAGCGGTATCCATCGATTTGGGCGCAACGCGTTTCATGGCTTGAACGAGCTGTCCCCATCGAGGTTCTAACGATTCGGCAGCACACGCGCAGGATCAATCGGCTTGCCCTGCTTGCGCACTTCGAAATGCAGCTTGACTTGATCGGAGTCGGTGGAACCCATCTCAGCAATCCTCTGCCCCTTGCGCACGACCTGCAGATCCTTGACCAGCAAGGTCTGGTTATGTGCGTATGCACTCAGGTACGTGTCGTTGTGCTTGATGATGACCAGATTGCCGAAGCCACGCAAGTCATTGCCAACATAGACCACTCGGCCATCTGCCGCGGCATAGACAGGATCGCCGGCTTTGCCTCCCAAATCGAGGCCCTTGTTGCGCGGATCGTCAAAGCCTGCGATGACCGGCCCGGCAGCCGGCCAGCTCCAGGGCAGTTCATCATCGCCACGCGGAGCGGATGCTGCGGGAGAACTCGCCGCTGCAGGCGCCGAGGCCACCGGCGACGGAACCGGCCGCGAATCGGGTTTGACATCCAGGGGCCGAGGTGCATCGCTGCGCGCCATCGCGACGGGCTTGGTGCTCACCGCGCCGGCATCCGCCGTCGGAGGCACCACGCGAAGCACCTGGCCCACCTCGATGCGATCCGGGTTGCCGATGTTGTTCCAGCGAACAATGTCGCGCCAGTTCTGCCCGTTGTCGAATGCGATGCGCAGCAGACTGTCGCCGGGCTTGACCGTGTAGAAGCCAGGCTGCGGCTTGACCTCGGCCGCAGCCGCGCTGCTCTCTGCGGAAGCCGCAGATGCCGGCGCCGATGCCGCGGCCGGTACCTTGCCGACTTGGCGTTGCTCGACCGGCGCAGGCTGGTGCAAGGAAACATGCGTGCAGGCCGCAGTGGCCAAAAGCACGGCGGCGGAAGCAATGACTCGAAGAAGGCGTGGTGGGCTCATGCGTCGCTTTGTTGGTCTGTTGTCGGGAGCTGGCGCATAGGACATGCAGGCGGCACCAGCGACCTCACACGACGCCGGATTTTAGAGGGACGAAAAGAACGCCCTCGTGTTCGCTGCGAATGAAGTGGCTCGCACCTCCCACGCTCTGGTGATCGATCACGACCAGCACCTGCGTATTCGCACCCGGCACGGCCATCGGAGCCACCAGCCTTCCGCCCGGCGCCAGCTGTTCGAGCCAAGCCGAAGGGATGTCTTCACCGCCTGCCGCGGCAACGATGCTGTCGTAGGGAGCGCCGGGCGCGTGACCGAGCATGCCGTCTGCGAACACCAGGCGCGCGCGCGTCGCCATGCCGATGGCCTCGAGATTGCTCAGGGCTCGCTCGTACAGCAGGCGCAGGCGCTCGACCGTCACGACCGCCTGACCCAGTTGCGCCAGAAGTGCCGCCTGATATCCACAGCCCGTGCCGATTTCCAGCACCTTGCCCAGATGCCCGCGCGCACGCGCACCCTGCGCCTGCATGAGCAAGGCCAGCATACGGCCGACAACAGAAGGCTTGGAGATCGTTTGGCCCAAGCCGATCGGTAGGGCCGTGTCCTCGTAGGCCTGGATGGCCAGCGCACTGTCCACGAAGGCATGGCGAGGCACGTGACCGAAGGCGTCGAGCACACGCTCATCCGACAGACCCTCTGCCCGCAGCCGCTGCACCATACGGGCACGCACCTGCGCCGAGTCCAGCCCCAGCCCGACCGGTGCCGCGCTGCGCTGGGCGTCGAGTGCCGCCTCGCGGAGATGGCGCTGGGGCATCAACACGCTGCGCGCCGGGGCGTTCGGACTCTTGCCAACCTTCTCCAGCGGCAGCGGGAAGCGCCGGGACTTCTCGCTCATGAAGCGAGGCCCAGCCGCGTTTGCCAGGGGGCGATGCCTGCGTGGTCGCTCAAGTCCATCTGCAGCGGCGTGATCGAGATCTGGCCGTGGGTCGTGGCATGGAAGTCCGTGCCCTCGCCGGCCTCGCGCGCGTCGCCGGCCGGCCCAATCCAGTAGATGATGTCGCCCCGCGGGCTCTCCTGCCGAATGGCCGGCTGGCTCGCATGGCGGCGGCCCAGGCGCGTGATACGGCGCGGCAACGTCAGCGCATCGGCCCGGTTGGGAATGTTCACGTTGAGCAAGAAGGGCTGGGCAAGCCCGCCCGCGATCACCTGCTCGACGACGGCGCGTGCAGCGGCCGCGGCCGCATCCAGTTCACCCCAGCCCTTGTCCACCTGCGAGAAGGCAATGGACGGGATGCCGAAGAGATAACCCTCTGTTGCCGCGGCCACGGTGCCGGAATAGATGGTGTCGTCACCCATATTGGCGCCGTTGTTGATACCCGAGAGCACCAGATCCGGCTTGCGCCCCAGCACGCCGGTCAGTGCAAGGTGGACCGAGTCCGAGGGCGAACCGTTAACGAAGCGAAAACCGTTCCCGCCTCGATGCACGGTCAGCGGCCTGCTCAAGGTCAGGGAGTTCGATGCGCCGCTGGCGTTTTGCTCCGGCGCGATCACCTCGATTTCACCGAGGCCCTCGCACGCCTTGACCAGGGCCGCCAAGCCCGGGGCCAGGTACCCGTCGTCATTCGATATCAGGATTAGCATCCGGGCATTGTAGGCAGCCGATCCGGTCGAGACAGCGCACAATTCAGCCATTCAGCATGCGGGGGCAATCACCAATTCCGCCGGACGTGCCGACGTCCACTGATCCAGAGCAAGTGCGCGGTGATTGAGACTTGGCACTTTCACCAAGCTGGGTGTGCTGCCGATGGGAGCCGCAAAGCTTGTGCGCTAGTATCGAAAGAGAAATTCCTGGAGTGGAGCGCGATGGCCGTCAATGTCCTGATCGTCGAAGACAACCCGGTCGCCCGTAGCTTTCTGTGCCGCGTGGTGCGGGAAAGTTTCAGTGACGAGATGCAGATCACCGAGGTCGGCGATCTGGAAGGAGCGCGCCGGCAGGTGGCGGAGCACGGGGCCGAGAACGCCTTCAAGCTCGTCCTCGTCGACCTGGAACTGCCGGACGGCAGCGGCATGGAATTTTTGGCCGAGCTGGCCAATACGGCAGCCACCAAAATCGTCACCACGCTGTACTCAGATGACGACCACTTGTTTCCCGCCCTGCAATGCGGCGCTGACGGGTATCTGCTCAAGGAAGACCGCTTCGAGGTGTTGGTGGAGGAGTTGCAGCGCATCGTTCGCGGCCAGCCTCCGCTCTCGCCGGCGATTGCCCGGCGCCTGCTCTCGCATTTCCGCCCAGGCTCCACGGGCGACAGCGGCCCCATTCCGCTGCACTCCGGCTTCGGCGGCCTCTCTTCGAGTGCGCAATTCGCGCCGAGCCGCAGCGGCGGCGTGGTGCTGGACCCGCCGCCCGAATGGGAACGCCTGACGCCACGAGAGAACGAGGTACTCACCTACCTCAGCAAGGGCTTCACGATCAAGGAGATCGCCAACCTCATGGGCATCAAGTGGTTCACCGTGAACGACCACATCAAGAGCATTTACAAAAAGCTCAATGTGTCGAGCCGCGCGGAAGCCGCCGTGCTGGCGAGCAAGCAGGGGTCGGTCTGATTCTCCCCTGAAGGCCGCTCGCGTCCGTCAGGGTTCGCCAGTCTCCCAACCACCGCCCAAGGCCAGGAAGAGCCGCACCTGGTCCAGCGCCAGTTGCTCGTCGTTGCTAGCCAGGGTGGCCTCGGCATTGGCCAGAGTGCGCTGCGCATCGAGGCTACTGGCATAGGGATGCCGCCCCGCTTCGACAAAGCGCTTTTGTTGGTCCGCAAGAGCCGCGGCCTGATCGCGCGCTTCGTGCAACGAGGCCTGACGTTCGAGGTCGTGGCGATAGCGGCTCAGCGCGGTCTCCGTCTCGGACATGGCCTGCAGCACCACCCCGTCGAACTGAGCCAGAGCCGCCTGAGCGTCAGCCTCGGCCATCTTCACCCGAGCCTTGGCGCCTGCATCGGGAATGTGCCAGCTCAGCAGTGAGCCGAAGCCGAAGCTCTGCGTGGCCGGCCGGCCCAGGTGCTCGGCGATGCCGACCAGGCCCAGCGAGGCGCCCAGCCGGATGTCGGGATAGAGCTCGGCCGTGGCAACGCCGATGCGCGCGCTGGCCGCAGCCAACTGGCGCTCGGCCTGGCGCACATCGGGGCGGCGCTTGAGCAGGGCCGTGCCGTCGCCCACGGGCACAGCTTGGACGAGCTGCAGCGGTGTTGCGCAGGCCACGGCCGACGCAGGCAGATCCTGCGGCAGGCGGCCCAGAAGATAGGCCAGGCGATAAAAGGCCGCGTCACGCTCGGCATCGAAACGCGGTAGCGAAGCGCGCTGGGCCTGCACCAGACCCTGGCTGCGCAACACCTCGCTGCTGCTGCCGCGGCCGACCTCCAGCATGCGTTCGGCCAGGGCCAGGCTGCGCTCCTGCAAGTCCAGCGCGTGGGCCGCCACAAGTTTCTGCGCTTGTGCATGGCAGATCTGCACATACGCCTGCACCGTCTGCGCGACCACGCTGACGCGGGCCACGTCCTGCGCGGCCTCGACGGCCTGCAGATTGGCCTCGGCGGCCTCTTCGCCGCGCTTGAGCTGGCCCCATAGATCGAGCTGATAGGACGCCTGCACAGCCAGCTCGCCTTCGTTCACTACGGGCAGCCGTTCGGGCAGCAAGAAGGCCTCGCCGGATTCACGCGCGCGTTTGACGGCCACTACTGCACCGACATGCGGATCGTGTTCAGCATCGACGCGCGCCACCCACGCCGCCGCGCTGCGCAGATGCGCGTCGGCCGCGCGCAGCGATGTGTTGGCCGCTATCGCCTGCTCGACCAGGGCGTCGAGCTCAGCGCTACGGTAAAGCCGCCACCACTGCGTAGGCAGCGGGTCGAGGCTGATGGCCTTGCCTTGCGCTTCGACAAAGCCGGCTTGCGCCGCAGGACGACGCGCAGCGGCGTTGTTGGGTACGGTGTAGTTCGGACCGACCGTCGTGCACGCGGCCAGGCCCAGCGCAGCTGCAAGCGCAAGGCTGCGCAGGATGGAGCTTGGCTTCATGGCTGACCGCCCTTGGCTTGCTGCGCATCTTCGACGACCGACACTGTGACGGTGCGCCCGACGATCGGCCGCTGACCGGCGGGCCAGTCGTCGATGGCGATGCGCACCGGGATGCGCTGAGCCAGGCGCACCCAGTTGAAGCTCGGATTCACGTTGGGCAGCAGATTGCTGCCGCTGCTGCGGTCGCGGTCCTCGATGCCGGCGGCCAGGCTCTGCACATGGCCGTGCAGGCTCTGATGCTGTCCCATGATCTGCAAGCGCACCGCCTGGCCCGGCCGGATCTTGTCAAGCTTGGTTTCCTCGAAGTAGCCATCGGCATAGACGGTGCCGGCATCCACCAGGGAGAGCACCGGCCGGCCGGCGCTGACGTAGTCGCCCGCGTGCGGGGCGCTGTCGTTTAGATAGCCATCCACCGGGCTGCGCACGACGGTGCGGGCCAGATTGAGTTCGGCGGACTGCACGGCCACTTCCGCAGCAGCCTGCGCAGCGCCGGCCGCGGCCAGCTGGGCCTGGGCCAACGCCAGCGTGGCCTCGCCCTGACGGACCTTGAGCTCGCCCTGCTCAATGCTTTCACGCGCCACGAGATCGGCCAGGCCGTGATTGCGCTCGGACTCGCGTCGGGCCTGCGCCAACTGCACGCGCTGGTTGGCCAGCGCCGCCCGCGCCTGCCCCTGGGCGGCACGTGCCTGCGCCAGCGTCGCGCGCGCCTGCCCCAGGGCGAGTTCGTAGCGCGCTGGGTCGACCTGAAACAGCGTATCGCCGCGAGCCACGCGCTGGTTGTCGTGCACCCAGACCTGGGTCAGCAGGCCCGAGACGTCCGGCGCGATCTGCTGCACGCTGGAGCGGATGTGCGCGTCGCGCGTCCAGGGCGAGTCAGAGTAGTGCGCCCAGACCCGGCGGCCCGCCAGCAACGCGAGCACGGCGAGCCCCGCCGTCAGGGCAATCGGCAGCGCCTTGCGCGCCAGCGGCGCCCATGCGCGGGATGAAGAGGCAGAGGGATTGGATTTCATTGCAACCATCCTGTGGTCCAGAGAACCATGCCGTACAGCACGATCAGATACAGCGAGACATTGAAGAGCGAGCGATGCCAGACCCAGCGGTAGACGCCCGCCCGGCTCAGCAGCCAGCGCGCGGGAATGAGCGCGAGATAGGCCAGCAGCAGCGGCAACGCCATGGCCGGCACGTAGACACCGTAGAAGACGAGGTCGCCGATCATGCGAGTGCTCCTTGATCGGGTTGGAGGGCTTCGGCTCGCGTGGAGCCGAGACTCAGGCGCAGTTCGGCCAGTGCGTGCAAGACCTCATGCGCATCGACCCGCCGGGCGAACGCCGCCTCGTCGCCTTCGGCAACGGCAGCGATGGCCAAGGGGCCAATCGTCGCGACGGCGTGATCCAGCCGACGGTGCAACTGCCTGGAAGGCTGCAGCTCTTGAGCCATCGGTAGTCGCTGGCGGCGCCGGTAGTGCAGCTCAAGCGCGTCGAGCACGGCCTGCACCTCACGCGCCGCCTGGGCAGGCAACTGCAATTGCTCGCGCTGCAACAGTGCGGCGCTGAGTCCCACGCGCAGTTCGGACAAGCCGTCGGTGCCTTGCCGACCGGTGGCCGCGGCCAGGCGTGGCATCAGCTGGGCCAGGCGGTCGATCATGCGGGCACGCAGCCGGCCCAAGTCGCCACGGTGACGGCCCGCGGCCGTGTGGGCCAGGTCGGTCCAGGTCGAGCGCAGCAGGCGATGCAGGCTCAGGCTCGCGCCGAAGGGGCGCGTCAGCAGCGTCCACAGCAGGGCCAGCAGACTGCCCGCGACACTGGCTAGGGTGCTGTTGACGAAGACGCCGAAGTCAGCGCTGTAGGCTTCGCTCAATCCCAGGCTGGACGCCAGCGAGACGGTCAGTCCCAGCGCCATGACCGCGAAGTTGGGCCGGGTCATCAAAGTTCCGAGGACCAGGAAGAAGGGAGCGAGCCCGAGCACAAGGGTCTGGAACTCGCGCGCGGCCGGCAGGATCAGGAAGAGCAGCAGTAGGCCGATCAGCAGGCACAGGGCATTGGCGTAGAAGAAGCTCAGCTGCGCCCTCGCCGGCTCGTCCTGGGCCGCGAAGAAGCAGGAGGTCACCGCGCACATGATGACGGCGCCCACGCCGTCGCTCCAGCCGCTGAAGATCCAGATCAGACAGGCCAAGAAGGTGACGGTGCAGGCCGACGCGGCCGAGAACAGCTGCATGCCGTGGTCGTGATGGCGCTCGGCTGGGCTGAAGGTCCAGCGTTCGTAGGCTGGCGTCCAGCCGGGCGTGAGACGGCCCTGCGCCATCATCAGCTGCAGCGCACGGCCATCGCGCCAGAGCTGGACCAGGCCCTCAAGGCGTTTCAGCACGTGGCGGCGAAGCAGGTCATCCCAATCGGTGCGGCCTGGCTCGTCGCGACAGGTCTCGGCCAGTGCGCGTAACCGCTGCTGCAGATGCAGGCCTCTGGCATCGACCTCGCTCGAGGGCGGCGCAGCCACCCAGTCGGCGATCTCATCCATCCTCTCGCTCAAGGCCGCGGACATGCCGCCAGCCGAGCCGCGCAGCGCCTGTACAGCCGAACTGAGGGACGAGAGCGTAGGAAGCAACAGTCCCAGGCGCATGCGCAGTTCGCGCGAAATGCGCACAAGGTCCTGGCTGTCGGCGTCGTAGCGAAGGTGGCTGATGAACTGGTCCAGTGCCAGCACGTCCGCGGCAAGCCGGTGGCTGCTGACGAGACTGGCGGCGTCGCGCGGCCGACCGGCGGACTCGCTGCGCAGCAGGCCTGTGGCCCAGAGCGCGGCGTCGTTCAGCCAGGCGTGGAAGCGCGCTTCCAGCACGGGCGCCGCCCGGCCCGGCAGCACCAGGGAGGACACGAGGGCCGCACACACGATGCCCAGCAGGATCTCCTCACTGCGCGCGACCGCGAAGTTGAACACCCCGTCGGGCGACTGCACCATCGGCAAGGCGATCATCGGCAGCGAATAGGCCGCCAGCAGGTAGACGTAACTGCTGGGCTGCCGATCCAGGAAGGACAGATAGAGCAGCGTGCCCGTCCAGACGGAGAGAAACAGGCTCAGCAGCACCGGCGTGTCCACCAGCAGCGGCAGCACCAGCACGGCCGCACTGGCGCCGATCAAGGTACCCAGCACGCGGTAGACCCCTTTGGAACGCGTGGCGCCCGTCAGTGGGTTGGAGACGACGTAGACCGTGGCCAGGGCCCAGTAAGGACGCGGCAGGCCTGCGGCGAGCGCCAGATAGAAGGCCAGCATGGCGGCGGCAAAGGTCTTGGCCGAGAGCAGCCATTCGCGCGCGGTGGGCAGGTGCGCCTGCAGCCGGTCGAGCCAGTGCTCGATCCGCGCGGCAGGGACGCTGGCAGCGGACTCTTGCATCACGGCGCTCCTCAACGGCTTGCCCGGCCGCTGAGCCAGGGGTCGCTGTCATCGTCGGGGAAGACCTCGAACAGGTAATCCAGGAAGGCGCGGGTCTTGGCCGGCACGTATTTGCGCGAAGGGATGGCGGCGAACACCGCAATCTCGAACAGATGCCAGCCCGGCAGCACGCGTTCCAACCTGCGCTCGGCGATACCCTGCGCGACAGCGTAGCTCGGCAGCGAGGCGATGCAAAGACCCGACTCGGCAGCGGACAGCGCCACGTCCATGTTCGCGGTGCACAAGGGTGGATTCAGCGGCTTGAACTGGAAGGCCTGCCGGCCCGGCGGCGAGCCGCGATCTGGCAGCAGCCTCATTTCCTCCGCCAATGGGCTGCTCATCACCTCATGCTCGTGCAACTCCACCGGAGAATGCGGGCGTCCATGGCGGGCCAGATAGCCCGGTGAGGCGCAGAGCACGATGTGCGAACACGCCAGCCTCCGCGCCACGAACTCGCCCTCTTCCAGCGCACCGCGCGCGGTGATCAGGCTGACGTCGAAACTCTCGTCCAGCGACTCGACCGGGCCCCGCGAGGCAAGGTTCACCGTCAGCTTGGGGTAGCGGCGCCGAAAGCCGATCAGGAGCGGCGCGAGCAGGTGGGCGGCGAACGCCGGAGGCGCCAGTACCCTCAGATGACCGCTCAGGGAGTGGCTGGTGGAGCGCACCGAGGCGTCCGCATCGGCCAGATCGGCCAAGATGCGCCTTACCTGCTCCAGGTAGGCCTCGCCGGCCTCCGTGAGGACCAGGCGGCGCGTGGTGCGGTTGATCAGCCGCGCGCCGACATGCGCTTCGAGATCGTTGATCAGCCGCGTCACGATCGACGGCGAAAGCCCCAGGTCGCGCGCGGCCGCCGCGAAGCCCTGCTGGTCGATGACGCGGCAGAAAACCTGCAAGCTGTGCAGACGGTCCATGAGCGGTCCAGGGGGTCTCGTTGTGCGGTTGATGGGCTGGAAATTGCCATTCAGGCAATAACTCTTCGCTTCCATGCAACTTTATGCAGAGAAGCCCCAGAGAACAACGAGAGCCGCCAGAATGAATAGTTGCTCTATATGCAACTATCAAGCCATTCCAGTGTTGGACTGGAAGAATGTCGATCGATGAAAGGCTTGGGGAGCCTAGGCCTTGATGTCGAGCACCGTACCTTCGGCACGCAGCTGCGTTTCCAGCACCTTCAGATTCGCAACGTAGGAGTACGTGGCGGACTGCTGCTCAACCAGTTCGTTCGTCGGCTGGATGGTCTGGTCGGTCATGACCGTCTCGGCCTGAACACCACCGCCAGCCACCGTGCTCAGGTTGACCTGGGCGCGTTTTTGGTTGGCATCGGCGAGGTTGGCAATATTGCTGGCAGACGCGCGCAGCCGCTCGTTGGCGGCAGAAATGCCAGACAGGGCCGTGGAGAGGTCTGCAGTCATAAGGTGAAGATTAGACGCGTTTGTTCGCCTTGTCACAAGGGGCCGGCTCCAATCCGGCGAAAAGCGGGATTTATCCGGCCAATTCCTCGAATTTGCCGGCCGAAATGAAGACCCGCACGCTGTCGCCCCCTGCTGCCTTGGCCTCGGCACAGGCATGGCTGGCAGCGCCCATCACGGCGTCCACCGTCTCGAGCGTGCCCTGCACCTGGACCACGCCGACACAGGCCTTGACCCGCGCCCGGTGCAGGCCCCAGCGCAGGCGATAGGCGGCAATCGCCGCGCGTGTCTTCTCCGCCACGATCTCCGCGAAATGCTGGTCGCAGTCGGGCAACAGCACGGCAAAACAGTCGTCTTCCAGGCGGGCAACGATGTCGGACGCACGGACCTTGGTGATCAGCATCTGGCCCAGTCCGTAAAGGAAGTGGTCGCCGACCTCGGTACCCATGGAGCGCACGACCTCGCTAAATTTGTCCACGTCGATCCAGAGGACGGAAACCGGCTGATGGCGCAGGCTACCGACATGTTCGGCAAGTCGGCGCTCGAATTCGCGGCGATTTGCGAGCTCGGTCAGGCTATCGTGCTTGGCGGTCCAGGTCGGCTGGCTGCGCTCCTTGCGCGTGGCCGTCACGTCGTCCACGATCCACATGCTTTCGCCGCCGGGCTGCTCCCAGACCAGGGGCGTGGCCTGCAGCCGGCCCCAGAAGCGCCCGCCGTCAAGCCGAACGTATTCGATCTCCTCATCCAAGGGAAGACCAGCCGCGAAGGCCTGTGCCATGCGCTCGGCCACGGCCGTCTGCGCCGCGGCCGACACATGGATCGACTGCGTACCCTGGCCGACGAGGTCCGTATCGTCCCCATGGCCGAACAGCGTGTTGAAGGCCTCGCTGACCTGCTCGAAGCGCCCCTGGCTGACAAAGGCCACGGCGGCAGGAATGCGCTGGAGCATGGCGCGCATGCGCGCCGCCTGGTCTTGCGATGCGGCGCTCGGCTGCTCGGTATTCATCTGCTTGACTCCTCTTGGAATTCTCGATGGTGTACCCGTTTTGAGGGTCGAAGAAAACCCCGTCCGGCCCCGCCTTGCCATGGGCCGTGCACAAAGGCCTGACTCGCGTCGCCTACTTGCAACCTAAAGGCCTTCGCAGCCCTTGCCGGGCGCTGGCGGCTTCACGCGTTCAGCGTCGCTCAGCGGCACACCGTGGTCGATGACGATGCGCCAGCGGCCCGGCGCTTCCTGTCGCCAAACCGAAGCGAAACGCCCGATCAACTGACCCTGGGGGTCGAACACGGGGCCGGTCGAATAGGCGAGGCTGCCGTCGCTCACGGCAACAACTTCGTCAGGCTCCCAGGAGAACGGTGCCTTGGCACCTTCGTAAAAGCGCTTCCAGCGCGCCACGACGGCAGCGCGGCCCTGCAAAGGCCCTTCGCCGCTGAAGAACAGGGGCGCGTCAGCCAGCAGGCTCTCGAAGGCCTTCAGGTCGCGCTTGGCCATGCTGTCGGCGAAGACGCATTCGGTGGCACGGACCTGTCGCTGCCAGGTCTGCATCTGGGCCTCGTCTGCGTGAGCGAAGGCCGCGCTCGCGAGCAGCAGGGGCAAAAGTGACTTCATGGTCTCCTCCTCACTCGGGGGCTTCACTCGGGGGCAATAGACTCCGCATAGTCGTAGAGCGCGCCGAGGATCTCGGCACTGCGCTCGTCGTCTTCGGCCAGGGTCTCGCCCAGGGCATCGATGCTCTCGAAATACGCGGCCAGGGCCTCGCCGCTGAGCCGCTCGGCGCGATGCGCCTGCCAACGCTCGGCCTCCTGCGCAGACAGGGTGCCCGGGAAGTTGCGTGCCCGCCATCGGAACACGAGCTCCTCCAGCCGGTGGTCGCCGAATGCCAGTTTGCCCGCCGCGGCCCGTTCGGCCAGTTGATCAGGCGTGAGGCCGCGGACTCGCTGCAGGGCGCGGCGGTCGTCGTTCGAGACGAAACCGCCGTAGAGGTCCTCGTCCACGTCGAGCGGCGGCATCGGATCGCGGCGGAACACCTCGGTCCACAGGCCGTCGAGCAGCCGGCCTTTTTGCATCAGCACTTCCGCGTGGCCCAGGCCCTTCTCGATGTCCAGTCCCCAGCGCTGCGCCATGGCTGGCGAGAGGGTCTTGAGGTTGCCGATCACGATCGGCGACTTGTTGACGTGCACGGTCTTGATCGGCAGGCGGCTCACGCCCTCGGGGAGTTCCTCGTGCTTGACGAACATGCGATCGCGAATGGCCTGGGCATCGAGCGTCAGCAGTTCGGACGGATCGCTGGCCAGATCCCAGACGATGAGCTCGTTCTTGTTCGTCGGGTGCGGCGCCAGCGGCCATACCAGGGCAATGCAGCCGCGCTCGACTCCGTACATGCCCGAAATGTGCAGGAACGGCCGCCCCACGCCGATCTCAGCCCAGACCGCCTCCTTCTTGCGAAGCCGCAGGCAGAACTCGAAGAGCTTGGGTTGTCGGGCGCGGATCAGTCGCGCAAGCGCGATGGTGGCGCGCACGTCGGAGAGCGCATCGTGCGCGGCCTCGTGAACCAGGCCGTTCGCGGCGCTCAGGTGCTCCAGCTTGAAGGAAGGCCGGCCATCCTCGTGCCGGGGCCATTCGATGCCCTCGGGTCGCAGCGCGTACGCACAGCGCACGACGTCGAGCAAGTCCCAGCGGCCACAATCGTTCTGCCACTCGCGCGCATAGGGGTCGATGAGATTGCGCCAGAAGAGGAAGCGCGTGACCTCGTCGTCGAAGCGAATCGTGTTGTAGCCCAGGCCCACGGTGCCGGGCCGGGCGAGCTGGTCCTCGATGGCCTGGGCGAATTCGTGCTCGGGGACGCCTCGCTCGAGACAGGTCTGCGGCAGGATGCCCGTCAGCAGGCAGGACTCGGGCGAGGGCAAGAAGTCGGGGGCCGGCTGGCAGTAAAGCATCAACGGCTCGCCGATCTCGTTGAGCTCGGCGTCGGTCCGGATGCCTGCGAACTGCGCCGGGCGGTCGCGCCGCGGCACCACGCCGAAGGTCTCGTAGTCGTGCCAGAAAAAGGTGAGGTCGCTCATGGCGGGCACGATAACCGATCCCATAATCGCGGCACCCCTGCCCCCCCGTCCTCATCCATGACCTTGACCTCTGCCCTGCGCAAGAAGATCCTGTTCATCAGCGCCGGCTGCCTCGTCCTTGTGCTGCTCATCGCCGGCGTGGCCGCGGCCCTGATCTACCCGACCCTGCCCGACCTCGCCGAGCTGAGCGACTACCGGCCCAAGATGCCGCTGCGCATCTACACGGCAGACGGCCAACTGATGGCCGAATACGGCGCCGAGCGGCGCGACTACCTCCCGCTGGACAAGATCCCCAAGCGCATGCAGAACGCCCTGCTGGCGGTGGAGGATGAAGGCTTCTACGAGCATGGCGCGGTGTCCTACTCGGGCATGGCTCGGGCTGCGATCAACGACCTGATTGGCCGGCACTTGCAGGGAGCGTCGACGATCACCCAGCAACTGGCGCGAGACTTCTACTTGACCAAGAAGCGCGGCGACTGGAGCCGCAAGTTCGTCGAGATCTTGCTCTCGCACAAGATGGAGGCGACGCTGTCCAAGCAACAGATCCTCGAGATCTACATGAACCAGATCTACCTGGGCAGCCGCGCCTATGGCTTTGCCGCCGCTTCGCGCATCTATTTCGCCAAGCCGCTGGAGCAGCTCAGCATCGCCGAGACGGCCATGCTTGCGGGTCTGCCGCAGAACCCCTACTACGTGAACCCCATCAGCAATCTGCGTGCGGCCACGCGCCGCCAGCATGTGGTGCTCTTGCGCATGCGCGAGACGGGCATGATCAGCGAAGCTGAAGAGAAAGCAGCCCGCGAAGAGCCGCTGCACGTCCGCAGCGGGCAGGACGCCCGCATGCATGCTGAGTACGTTGCCGAGATGGCGCGTCAGGTCGTCGTCGCGCAATACGGCGAGGAGAGCTACAACAACGGCCTCAAGGTCACGACCACCGTGGTCGCGGCCGAACAGGAGGCCGCTTACCGCGGCCTGCGCCGTGCCCTCATGGACCTGGAGCGCCGCAAACCCTATCGCGGCCCTGAGGGCACTGTGGACATGCCCGATGATCCCGAGGACGAGGACGCCGCCATCAGCAAGGGCCTGGCCGAGCATCCCGACAACGACGAGCTACGCGCAGCCGTCGTCACCCAGGCTGCCAAGGACAAGATTCTCGCCACGCTGCACAGCGGCGACGACATCGAGATCACCGGCGAAGGCCTGCACAGCGTGCAGGGTGCGCTCTCGGCCAACGCCAAAAAGGAAATTCGCGTCGCGCGCGGCTCCATCATCCGCGTGCTGAAGTCCGGCTCGCACTGGGTCGTTGCGCAGGCGCCAGAAGCCGAAGGCGCCTTTGTATCGATGGAACCCGGCACGGGCCGCATCCACGCGCTGGTCGGCGGCTTCGACTTCGCCCGCAACAAGTTCAACCACGTGATGCAGGCCTGGCGCCAGCCCGGCTCGAGCTTCAAGCCCTTGGTCTACTCGGCCGCGCTCGAACAAGGTCTGACCCCATCCACCATCGTCAACGACGCCCCCATCACCATCGGCGACTGGGAGCCCAAGAACTACGAGAACACCTACGACGGCCCGATGACCGTCCGGGCCGCTCTGGCCAAATCCAAGAACCTGGTGACGGTGCGCGTGATGCAGATGCTCGGCGCCGAGCGCGCGCGCGCCTGGGCTGTGCGCTTCGGGCTGGATGCCGACAAGCTCCCGAACAACCTGACACTGGGCCTGGGCTCAGGCTCGGTGACACCCATGCAGATGGTCGCCGCCTACTCGGTCTTCGCCAACGCCGGCTTGCGGACCTCGCCGCTCCTGATCACGAGGATCACGGACGCCGACGACAAGGTGCTCTTCGACGCCGAAACCGCCAAGCCTGCTGCGTCGGCCTCTGATGCCGCCAGCGATGCGACCGGTGCCACGGACGAGCGCCGCGCCATTTCCGAACGCAATGCATTCGTCATCGCCAACCTGCTGCAGGAGGTGGCGCGCAGCGGCACGGCCGCACGTGCGCAGGCCACGCTGCATCGCCCGGACCTGTATGGCAAGACCGGCACGACCAACGAATCGGTGGACGCCTGGTTTGCCGGCTTCCAGCCTTCCTTGGCCGCCGTGGTGTGGATCGGCTACGACCAGCCCCGCAGCCTCGGCGACCGCGAGTCGGGCGGCGGCCTCGCCCTGCCCGTGTGGATCGACGCCATGTCCGTCGCGCTGCGCAACGTGCCGGTGCACGAGATCCAACCGCCCTCCGAGGGGCTGGTCATGTCCAACGGCGACTGGAGCTTTGAGGAATTCGCCGGCGATGCCGGTATCCGCAGCCTCGGGATGGACTCGGCCCCGCCTGCACCAGCTTCCAGCGCTTCGCAGTGACCCGGACGGTTCAGAGCTTGCGGACGATGACGCTGCCGATCGAGTAGCCTGCGCCGAAGGAGCAGATCACGCCGCGGTCGCCGGTCTTGAGGTCCGCGCGATGCTCGTGGAAGGCGATGATGGAGCCCGCGGAGGCCGTGTTGGCATAGCGGTCCAGGATCAGCGGCGCGACGTCGGGGCCAGCCTCCGCGAGGTCCTGACCGATCAGCTTCTTGATGACGAGCTGGTTCATGCCCAGGTTGGCTTGGTGCAGCCAGAAGCGGCGCATGCCGGCGGGTAGATGGCCCAGGGACTGCAGATGGGCCTCGATATGAGCCGCGGCCATGGGCACGACTTCCTTGAAGACCTTGCGGCCCTCCTGACGGAACTTCTTGTCGCGTGCCTGCGCATCCGCGTCCTCGGCCTGGTTCATAAAGCCGAAGTTGTTGCGGATGTTGTTCGAGAAGACCGTGGCCAGGCGCGTGCCTTCGATGGCCCACTGCTCAGTCGAAACGGCCGTGTCGGCACGCTCGATCAGCACTGCCGTGCACACGTCGCCGAAGATGAAGTGGCAGTCGCGGTCCTTCCACTCGAGGTGGGCCGATGTGATTTCGGGATTGACCATCAGCACGCACTTGGACTGGCCGCTGCGAACGGCGTTGACCGCCTGCTCGATGCCGAAGGTGGCCGATGAGCAGGCCACGTTCATGTCAAAGCCATAGCCGCCCGCACCCAGCGCCTGCTGGATCTCGACGGCCATCGCCGGGTAGGCGCGCTGCATGTTCGCGGCCGAGCACAGCACCGTATCCACGTCCTCCGGCTTGCGGCCCGCAGCTGCCAGCGCCTTGCGGGCAGCATCAACAGCGATCTCGGCCATCAGCGAGAGCTCGTCGTCGCCACGCTTGGCGAAGCGCGGATACATGCGGGTCGGGTCCAGCACGCCTTCCTTGTCAATCACGAAGCGCTGTTTGATGCCCGAGGCCTTCTCGATGAATTCCACGCTCGATGGCGTGAGCGCCGCCATCTCGCCCGCGGCGATTGCGCTGGCATGCGCCTCGTTGTGCAACTCCACGTAGCGGTTGAAGGATTCGACCAGCTCGGCATTGGTGATGACGTGGGGGGGCTGGTAGAGACCGGTGCCGGTGATGACGGCCTGGAATACGCTCATGGAATGTCTCTTGTGCAAAAAACCCGCCTCGGTGACTGCTCGGGGCGGGCTTATGAAATGGTCAGCGGCTGATTTTAGCGATCCGCGTAGAATCAATCACCGGGCCCAAATTTTGGGACCCGGTATTTTTTTGACCGGGTCTCCAAGTCAAGCGCTCGCAGCCCAGGTGGTGCACTGCATGCAACGCACCCCGCATATGCGAACTGACTCATGGAAATCTTCGACTACGACAACATCCTGCTGCTGCCGCGCAAGTGCCGCGTGGAGAGCCGCAGCGACTGCGACACAGGCATCGAATTCGGCCCCCACCGCTTCAAGCTGCCCGTCGTGCCCGCCAATATGAAGACGGTGGTGGACGAGTCCATCACCGAATGGTTGGCGGCCAACGACTACTTCTACGTCATGCACCGCTTCGACCTGGACACGGTGGCCTATGCCCGGTCCATGCGCGAGAAGGGGTTGATCGTGTCACTGAGCGCGGGTGTCAAGCCGTCCGACTACGAGACGGTCAATCAACTGGCCGCCGAAGGCGTGGGCGCCGATTACATCACCATCGACATCGCCCATGGCCACGCGGAGAGCGTGCGCCGCATGATCGAGCACATCAAGCACAAGCTGCCCAGCACCTTCGTGATCGCCGGCAACGTCGGCACGCCCGAAGGTGTGATCGACCTCGAGAACTGGGGCGCCGACGCGACCAAGGTCGGCATCGGCCCGGGCAAGGTCTGCATCACACGATTGAAGACCGGCTTCGGCACGGGTGGCTGGCAACTCTCGGCGCTCAAGTGGTGCGCCCGTGTGGCGACCAAGCCCATCGTGGCCGACGGCGGTATCCGCCACCATGGTGACATCGCCAAGAGCGTGCGCTTCGGCGCCTCCATGGTCATGGTGGGCTCCCTGTTCGCCGGCCACGAGGAGTCGCCCGGCAAGACCGTCGAGGTCGATGGCAAGCTCTACAAGGAGTACTACGGCTCGGCCTCGGACTTCAACAAGGGCGAGTACAAGCACGTGGAAGGCAAACGCATCCTCGAGCCCGTCAAGGGCAAGCTGCGCGACACGATGCGCGAGATGCAGGAAGACCTGCAGAGCTCCATCTCCTACGCGGGCGGCCGAACGCTGGCCGACCTGAAGAAAGTGAACTACGTGATCCTCGGCGGAGAGAACGCCGGAGAGCATCTCTTCATGTGATCGGCAGGTCCAACCTCACCTCCAGTCCCGGGCTGGCGTTGCGGATGTCCATGCGGCCGCCCTGTGCGGCCGCAAACATTTTGAAGAGATTGAGGCCGAGGCCGCCTTGCGCACGCGCACGCGCCTCTCGCCTCTCGCCTCTCGCCTCTCGCCTCTCGCCTCTCGCCTCTCGCCTCTCATTTGGCCGATAGAAGCCCTCGCCCAGGCGCGCGATCGCCTCTTCAGGAGCTCCGTGGTCATGGTCTCGCACGGTGAGCCGCGCGACGAGCTTGTCCTGCTGGGCCGAGTTGAGATCGAGAGGGCCCGACACACAGTGGGCGATGTGCTCGATGCGCGACGCCTCGTCGCCTTGTCGCCTCGTCGCCGCCACGGTGGCAAAGCAAA
>JAFALK010000030.1 GCA_019234295.1 Roseateles sp. | reverse complement strand
CTCGACCCGAGCTACAACCAGATTTCCTGTTCCCAGTTGTAGAAGGAGATGGAAATGTCCTCGTCCCGAACCGTCCTACCGCGCAAGGATACGTCGCCCCCGAGCGCGCTGTACATGAGCTTTGATCTGGGCGACAAGAAGTGGCAGATCAGCGTCAGCGATGGCCGCGACGGCGTGAGCCGGCACACGGTGGCCACCGGTGACACGGCCGCGGTCGCCGATTGCATCGTCAAGGCCGCCAAGCGCTTCAAGCTCAGCGGTCGAGCCCTCGTGCACAGCGTCTACGAGGCCGGCCGCGACGGCTGGTGGTTCCATCGATGGCTGTGCGAGCTCGGCGTCGACAACATCGTCGTGGATCCGTCGAGCATCGAAGTCAATCGACGTGCGCGGCGAGCCAAGACCGATCGCCTGGACGCCGACAAGCTGCTCGCCTTGCTCATCCGACATCACTACGGCGAGGACGTGTGGTCGGTGCTTCACGAGCCAAGCCCGGAAGACGAAGACGCACGGCGTGAGCACCGGGAACTGCAGCGACTGATGCACGAGCGCATCGCCCACACAAATCGCATCGGCTCGCTGCTCGTGCTGCACAACCTGCGGCCAGGCATCGTCATCGGGGGCCGAGATTGGCCCCGGTGGTGGAACGCGCATCGCGACCAGGTGCCGACGCTGCTGCGTGCTGAGCTGGAGCGAGAGTGCCAGCGCCTGAAGCTGGTGAAGGATCAGGTGCGGGCCATCGAGGCGGCGCACCGTCGCGAGCTCGCCGAAGGCAAGCATCCCGTGGTCGATCAACTCATGCGCCTGCGGGCCATCGGCCCCAAAGGGGCTTGGATTCTGGACAAGGAGGTCTTCGGTTGGCGCCAGTTCGCCAATCGGCGGGAGCTTGCGGGCAGCCTGGGCCTGGTGTCCACCCCGCATGCCAGCGGTAGCATCGAACGCGAGCAAGGCATCAGCAAAGCGGGCAACCGGCGTGTGCGAGCCCTGCTCACCGAGCTGGCGTGGGGCTGGTTGAAATTGCAGCCCGACAGCGAGTTGACGCAGTGGTTCAACCGGCGCTTCGCGTGCGCCGGAGCACGCTTGCGACGCGTGGGCATCGTGGCCCTGGCCAGGCGTCTGGCCATCGCCTTGTGGCGCTACTTGAAGGACGGGGAGATCCCCGCCGGCGCCCAGCTCAAGCCCATCTCGGCTCCAGCGTGATCGCTTCGTGCCGATCGCGGAGTCTGCACAATGATCAAAGGTCAACGCGCCCGTGACGACTGCGGGTCACCGCAGGGTGACCGTCCTGAAAGATGGGGCGCGTCGGTAACCGGGGATTGCCAGTGCGCCTGGCGCGCATGCAGCATGTGGTGTTGGGCCTCCGAGCCCTGCACGGATAGAAGTTTTATCGAGCACGAACTCGATCCCTCTACAGTCCCCGACCTCGGATCAACCTTGCAGACGATTGCGATCGAGCCGCGGCCTCAAATTCCACCATGACCGCTCAGCCTTGACAAAGAAGCCCTCATAGAAGCAGTCGTCTGTCAATGCCGGCTCCTGGCCGGCTCCGGTCTCATGCCCCAGGCTCATCCCCCGAGGCTCAATCCCGGTTCTGTTCGATAAGCGCTTCAAGAAGCTCGGCATCGTCGACGATGTCTTCATTCCCCGCGAAGCGAGCAACCTCCATGTGGCCGTCGTCAAAGACATCAACCTCTACTCGCTCGCCAACAAGGGTAAGCGTGACGAGCACTGTGTCCGGTCTGTGGCGCCCAACGGTGAAATGAATCCTGGCCGCTTCGAGCCTGGACAGCAACAAGTACAAGGGGTGAGTCATGTGGATACCTGAAACCGGTCGTTCATCGATGACTCCTCATGGCCGGGACTTCCAGTTCGCCACAGATCTGGATCGCTGTTTTTGGCGCTGAGACGGCGCGACATGACGAAGCCGGATTGCGTATGTTCATGGCCACTGCTGCGCTGCATGCAGCACACGCAGGACTTCCACCACATTGCCGATGACGCGATAGACCATGACATAGTTTGGCCTCACGACGACCTCGCGCGTCCCCTTGACCCGACCAGCCTTGTAGAGCTTGGGTCTCAGCCGGGCTTTCTCTGCATTGGCCTCGAACTCGAGGTCGAGATCGATCGCCGCCGTCGGGTTGTCCTGCGCGATGTAGACCATGATTGCGTCGCGATCCGCGAGCACCATCGGCCGCCAAGTCAGAAGGTTCAATGTGCGGCCTTCTTCACTGCTACGACGCCCTTGGTTAAGGCAGCGCGCTTGGTCGCGAAGTCTTTCTTGGCCGCTGCGTCGTCAACACTCGCGCGTGGGTCGTCGATCGAGGCCTGGACCTGCTCACGGAACCAGGCGTCGTAGGCGGCGGCCTGGTGCGCTCGCTTCATGCGCTCCGAGGCCGTGGTGCTGCGTTTGTCGTCCTGCCTACTCGCAGCGATGCCTGGCGCGAACGCGACCGCGTTGACGCGGTACTCGACAATGCCGAGTTCCTTCAGATAGCCGGCGAGCGTCTCGAACTGTCGCCAGGTACGCGGTGCGCCGCGCGTGGCGGCCAGCGTCTGGCTAGCGCGGCCAAAGCTGATGACCACGCTCCAACCGCCAGCTCCGCCAATCACTTCGGCGCCCACGTCTGCGCCAGCTTCGACTAGGCGGCGCAGGGTGCTGTGGTCGATGGTCTTGTCCGGCGTTTGCATGTCGGTCAGCCTCGCAAAAATGGTCTAAGAAGACGATTAAGCGGTTTCTAGAAAAGTGCTCTCCGCCATCTTAGCTCAAGCGTCAGGGCGTTGACGTAACGCCTGTTAGCCCGCGTCTCCCGTGGACCACGCTCTCGGGCCCGGCGACAGCGAAGCTGAGTAGGCGACGCGATGGTTCAACGTCGAGGAAGTAGCCCCTGGTGAGCGACCGCTCCTGGCTGACACCAAACCTTCGCGTGCTCTCACAGTTTGCTGAGCAGCATCTATTTGCAGGTCGCCATCGCGGGCGCTAAGGCAAGCTTGGTCTCGGTCGGCGACGCAGACCGCTTGCGAGCCAGGACTGCCGCAACCATGGAGCTGAGTCGTCGGTATTCCTCGGCATCGGGCCAAGTCTTGACCAGGTATCAATAAATTTGAGGAGCCCATGGGTGCCGCCCCGGAATCCACCGGGTGGCACGGCTGGGCGTGCAAATTCACCTATCCAATCCGCGCCCTTTGCGGTTCGTCCTAGCCTCAGAGCGGTCTGTCGCTCGACTCTTGGAGCGCTGCAGTTCCCGCCCTAGTCTGCGGGCCTTCGCAGCGCCGTCCGGCGGTGCTTCAACGGGCGCCTCGGACCGAGGCGATGAGCATCAAAGCAATGAAAGACCAAAAAACTCCCCAAGGCTCCGGCCGACCCTCCCTTGGCCAGCGAGCGCTAGCAAGCCCGGTAGTGCGGATTCTGTTGGGCTCGTTCATGGTGTGGTTGCCGGCGCCATTGGTGACCAAGACCGCCAAAGCGCTGGTGCCGGCCCCCTATGCGCACGTCTGGCCCATGATCCTCGCGTCGGTGATCATCTTCCTCGCATACCGATTCTTTGTGCTGCGCATTGAGCGGCGGCCCATGTCGGAGTTGTCTTCACCGGGCGCATTGCGTGAGCTTGGCTACGGTATCGCGGTCGGCCTGTTGATGCAGGTATTCCTGTTCGTGGCACTGCTCCTCCTCGGCGTGTACCACATCGACGGCTTCGCAGCGCCTGGCCTCGGCATGCTCGGCGTTGTCCCCTTCTATGTGGGGGTGGCGCTGCTGGAAGAAATGGTCGGGCGCGGCGTCATATTCGGCATATCCAGTCGGGCCTGGGGCACCGTCTGGGGCGTAGTAATTTCATCGGCCTTCTTTGGTCTCGTGCATGCTCCCAACGTCGGGGCGAATCCGATTGGCGTGCTCACCTGCACTGCCTTTGGGATGCTGTTTGCAGCAGCTTATATGGCTACGGGCAGGCTCTGGATTTGCATCGGCATCCACTTCGCCTGGAACTTTGCGCAGAGCCAAATCTTTTCGTCGCTGGTCTCGGGCACCAGTGACGGTACGGGGGTCATCCATGGCCACCTAACTGGCCCCGTTTGGCTCACGGGCGGCACGTTCGGCTCAGAAGGCTCGGTGGTCGCTCTGTTGTTAGCCCTACTTGGAGTCGTCGCCGTTATGACGAAGATGATGGTCACAGGACCCAGGGCAGTCCGAACGAAACGCTCCGCGCTGAGCTGATACGTAGAAGCGCAGCATCGGATGCAGCGAGGAGGCCGGGTGCGCGTAGGCCAAGGTTCACAGTGCCTTTGATTAAGAAATAGATACCGCGCGCAGCCGGCCAGTGATACGAAGGCCGTCCCGTGCATTCAAAATCATGAGAGCAAGGTTGATAGCGCCAGCGATCAACTCGACACACTGCACGGCATAGAAGCTTGCATCGAATGCACCAATTGCTGCCCAGTGATTCAACGCGAGGGCACAAGGCACCAGAACCAGGATCCCATTGGCAGCGATGATGGGCATGCGCTTCTTCTTGCCATCGACGAGTCTGGCTCTGCGTGACCTGGCGAGGAACATGCCGCTGCCGCCAGCCGCAGCCATGGATGGGATCATGATCCACAAACCGGGCGACACGATCAAAGACTTCAACTGCGCGACGGCCGTATGGGAACCGATGAGTTCGGTCACCATGGTCGACAGGAAAAACGTGGCCAGGCAAAGCAGGGCCAACAGCCCCGCGACAAGATGGATGCGTTTGGTCATGGGAACTTCTTCTCACTCGTCAAATCAGGCCGCGCAGAGGTTTGGAACCGCCACTTTCGTGAACAGGTGCGGCTGCGCGACTGCGCTCGACGGGTAGGCAGCAAGCGCACTTACAAAGTCCGGATGCGTGAACGCAGCGCGGAAGCTGTCGACCGAGTCCCACATTGCGTAGTTCATGAACATGCAGCTGCCTCCTACGGCACGATGCAGCTGAGTAGAGAGAAATCCGGCCTGCTGCTTCATCCAGTTTGCGTCCGTTGTCCAGGCGGCCATGAGTGCGGGTATGTCGGCTTCGGCGACGCTGAACAGGTTGACGAGGACGACCGGATTGCTCGGCACGTGCAATTGCTGTTCGATGGGGAAAGCCGAGTCGAGGGGGCGTAGATTCAACATGCGATGACTCCAGAGGTGGTGAGTGCCTCCACTATAGAAATCGCATGAAGCGCGGCATAGCCCGATGCGGGCAACACACTGTTTGGCGTTCGACGACAATGCCAGAACACCACTGGAGCATGCCATGGATAGATTTGATGCCATGCGGGCGTTTGTGCAGATTCTGGACAGCGGCAGCTACACCAAGGCGGCCCAGCAGCTCGACTTGCACAAAGCCACCGTCAGCCAGCAGATCCAACAGCTCGAAGACAAGCTTGGTACGCGGCTGCTCACGCGCACCACCCGGTCGGTCTTGCCGACCGAAGAGGGCCTTGCCTATTACCAACATGCGTGCAGCATCCTCCAGCAAGTCGATGAGGTCGAGACTCTCCTGCGCAAGGGCACCAGTGCCCCGGCCGGGCACCTACGTGTCGATGTGCCTGTGGCAATGGGTCGGCTGGTGTTTGCTCCCGAGATTCGCAGCTTTCTCGATCGCTATCCAAGGATCACGATTGAGCTGGGCTGCACCGATCGCATGGTCGACCTCGTTCATGAGGGCGTTGACTGCGCGCTGCGTGGAGGCCCGCTGCCAGACTCAAGGTTGACCGCGCGACGCGTCGGTGACCTGCGGTTCGTGCTGTGCGCCGCACCACGCTACATCGAGCAGCATGGACTGCCGGTCGCGCCGGACGAACTTTCTCGCCACCACCAGATCGGGTACGTGCTCGCATCGACTGGCAAGCTGCGGCCGGTGATGCTGGCAAAAGGGGCACACAAGGCCGAGCTTGAAGTTCCAGCCCGCCTCGTAACGACCGACAGTGCGGCTGCCCTCAGCGCAGGCTTGGACGGGCTCGGCATCGTCGTCTTGGCCGAGTTCGTGGCGAGCCACTACTTGAGCAGCGGCGCATTGGTCCGTGTCCTGCCCGGTTGGAACTGCCCGTCGCTGCCACTGCACCTGGTTACGCCCACCACTCGAAAGCGCGCAGCGCGCGTGCAGGCCTTCATGGATTGGGCGCACGCATTGCTGTTGCGCCGACTCGGACCGCAGTTGGACGTCCGCTGATCGAAGCGCCGGACTCCGAAACAACCTAGCGTTGCGTCGATAGACCGTCCTCAAAATTGCCAATACGCTTGAGTTCTCACACAGCCTCGGCCGGAGAGTGACGGAGAACTCCGCCTCTCCGCCTCTCCGCCTCTCCGCCTCTCTGCCTCTCCGCCTCTCCGCCCCCGCAGCGAGACCTCACAGTCCGGAAGCGCAGTGTGGTCAGTCAGCGGCGTCGACAGTGAATTGCTCGATGCGGCCGTCGCTCAGTCGTCGGCTGGTGACGACGAGAGTTCGGGAATCGAACCGAATCTGGTACGCGACAAAGTCAATGCCACCAAGGATTCCGCCGTTGGTTGGCCGCATGCTGCGGATTGGCCCCAGGGGCGCCAGGCCCGCGGCCAAGTCGGCCAACGCCTCCTGCGAGAAATAGTCGGCAGCATTGGCCGACAGCCTCTTGCGGTCAATCGTTCCTTTGATCAGGCCCTCGAGAACCTGCAGGTCTAGCGCAGTCCGTGAAGGATCTTCGGTCGCCGTTGACTCCAGCAGAAGGTCGCGCAACTGACCCTGGATGGCTGACGCTGCGCCCCCATGATCGCGGTTGGTCAGCACGACCACCGCCGACGCTTGGGTCGGGTGCACCGACAAGAGCGCGAAGTATCCTGGAATCGATCCGTCGTGAGCGACTTCGAGGCGGCCATGTCGCCGGCCGACGGTCACGCCCAGCCCGTACCGGGTGGGGGTCCCGTCCACGAGCAGCGACTCGGTGGCAAGCTGCTGCCACGACCTGGCCGATAACAGGCGTCGCTCGATCATGGCCAGCGCCCACCGCGCGAGATCTTCAGCGGTCATCGCCAAACCTCCGGCCGCCTGCATCCAGCCTCGGCCGAAGCGGCTGGCCGTCCTAATCGGGCCTAGGCCACGACGAGTGGTACCCACTGCATCGGCGGCGCCAAGACCCGGATCGGTATCGATCACCGTCGACATTCCCAGGGGAGCGAAAATGCGCGAGCGCAGGAAGTCGATCAGCGGCTGGCCACTGACCCGCTCGACCACACGGCCTGCGATGACGTAGCCGCCGTTGCTGTACTGCCAATGTGTGCCTGGCTCGAAGTCGAGGGGGTGCGTGGCCAGCTCGGCGACCAGATCGGTCGCTGTGGTCGGCTGACGCTCCTTGGGGGTGACGTAGTCCTGCGGCATGTACTCCGTCACCCCGCCAGTGTGTGACAACAACTGCCGGAGCGTCACCTTTGACGCGCTGCCCAGGCCGCTCAGGTGACGCCCGGCCTCGTCGTCGAGGCTTAGCTTGCCGTCTTCTTGAAGCAGCAGCAGCGCTGCGGCGACGAATTGCTTGGTGATCGAGCCGATCGCATAGCGCGCCGATGGCTGTGCGGATCGGGGCGGGTCAAGCCTGTCCTGTCCATAGGCCGCGACATGGATGATTCGACCTCCAGCCACGATTGCGACCGACGCTGCCGGAACCTCGTAGCGGCGAAGCGCGTCGATCACGATTGCTTGAACTGCTTCGGGGGTCGCTCGCTCGGTCGGCGCGGCCGACACCCAGGCTGCCGGCACCCAAGCGGCCATTCCGATGATCAACGGGCGCACCGCGCGCCAAACGTCAACGTGCGAGGTGAATTTCAAATCCATCGGTCGCCTTTCACTCGGCCACTCAGCCGCCTTGCTCCGTTTGAGCGTAGTCGGCACCATACCGGCCAGGTATCAGAGTCCGCCGCCGTTAGGCGCTTGCACGCGGATGGCCAGCGAACGTTTGGACCAAAACGGCAATGTGTTTCGATGCCGTCTGAGTTTGCCACCATGCCTCAATCTCTGGCAGAAGCGCTATGCATTCGGCGACCGTCCGGGCGGCGCTGTCCGGCGTACTGCCAAACAAAAGCCACCTCCATTACGAAGGATCGGTTCGAAACCAAGCGTGCGCAGGTGGACTGCACCAGCATTTGCAGCAGTTCTTGAAACCCGTCAATCGCCGCCGATCACGGCGACCGGTGGCCGTGCCCCAGATCCCAGTCGATCGAGCACGGCTAGGCAGGCGGCGGCTTGCGATTGACGCACTTCCGCCGACGCAACCGACTCTCCAGCCATCTGAGAGATTCGCTTCGAGCGGCTAGGCGCCGAGACGCGACGCTCGTGCTGTCCGGGTGGCCGCCCAGTCGCAGCGCGCTGCCATTGCTTTCGGCGGCGCGCGCACCTTTCTACTTCAGATAGGTACGCAGCACCGTCACGAGCTCCTCGATCTCACCGCGCCTTTGTTCGGCCGAGATGCCCTCGGCCGCGACGTGTTCGCGCAGATGCCCCTCGATGACCTCTGCCATCAGCCCGGCCACCGCACCTCGTATTGCAGCGATCTGCTGCAGCACCCGTCCGCACTCCATGTCTTCGCCGGATTCGATCAAGCGCTCGAGCGCTTCGGCCTGGCCTTTGATGCGCCGGACGCGGGTGAGAAGGCCCTTTTGGCCTTTGACGGTGTGGGTCATACAGGTATTTTTAGGGTACTGGGGTATAGTACATGGAAATTGACTTGAACGGACACGCCCGAAGGCGCGCCCGGCGACGCATCATGACCGAATTTGCGACCCTTCTGCAGCAGGGCAATGCATGGCTGTTCGTGCCCAGCGCGATCCTGCTCGGCGCATTGCACGGGCTCGAGCCTGGCCACTCCAAGACCATGATGGCGGCCTTCATCGTCGCGATCCGTGGCACCTTGACGCAGGCGGTGCTGCTGGGCCTGTCGGCCACGCTCTCGCATACGGCCGTCGTATGGCTCGTGGCCCTCGCCGGGCTGTACTTCGGTCGCAACTGGAATGCCGAGGCCACCGAGCCCTATTTCCAGGTCGCCTCGGCCGTTCTCATCGTCGGCGTAGCCCTGTGGATGCTCTGGCGAAACTGGCGCGACCAGCATGCGGAGGCGCACCACCATGACCATGACCATGACCATGATCACGGACACGATCACCACGGCGACGCTCCCCAGCGCGTCGACACCGGGCATGGCGTTGTCCGCCTCGAAATCTTTGAGACCGGCGTGCCGCCGCGTTTCCGCCTCCACACCGAGAAGGGGCAGGTCTGGGGCGCCGACGACGTCGAGGTCACGACTACCCGTGCCGACGACGCGAGCCAGGTGTTCCGTTTCGTCCAGCGCGAAGGCTTCGTCGAGTCGATCGACGAAGTTCCGGAACCGCACGAATTCGATGCCCGCCTGAGCCTCGGGCATCACAGCCATCGCCACCACTTCGACCTTGTCTACCAGGAGCACGAGCATGCCCACGAGGGTCTCGAAGTCGGCGACCTCGAGTACCAGGACGCCCACGAGCGCGCGCACGCCAACGACATTAAGCGGCGCTTCGCCAACCGCGAGGTGACGACGGGGCAGATCATCATCTTCGGCCTCACGGGCGGTCTGATTCCTTGCCCAGCCTCGATCACCGTGCTGCTGCTGTGTCTCCAGCTCAAGCAATTCACGCTGGGAGCGGCGCTGGTGCTGTGTTTCAGCATTGGCCTCGCGATCACGATGGTGAGCTCCGGGGCCATGGCCGCGCTGAGCGTCAAGCATGTCTCGAAACGCTGGAGCGGTTTCGGGGACTTCGCGCGCAAGGCACCTTACTTCTCGGGTGTGCTGATCCTGATAGTCGGTCTGTACATCGGCATCGAGGGCTTGCGGCATTTGCCCGCGTGAAGACGGCGCAAGATATGCGGCTTCAGATCGAATGCCGCCCAGCCACATGAGCTTGTGATTTGAGATGCCGACTGCGCAGGTTGGCGGGCCCTGCGTACCCGCGCGCCGCCGAATCGATGCTGACCCTAGGTTGCGTGCACCCGCTCACCCCCCATCGCCTCAATGTCGGCGCTCTTCCAGTTCCGCCCAACGCTGAACACGTCGAGCTGACCTGTCGCCGGGAATACGACTGATCGGCCCGTCCCTTCTCGGGCCTAGGATCGCCTGGTCCGACGCTTTCGAGCAGGCGTCTGTTGATTGCCCGTCAGAAGTGCGGCCCAGCCTGTGGGTAGAGTGCAGCGCGCAGTGCAAGCCCCCCCATCACCATGAAGATGATCGCGGCGAGGACGTGGACCGCCTTGGTCGGCATCTTGTCGGAGAACCTGTTTCCCAAATAGACGACGGGTATGTTGGCGAGCATCATGCCCAAGGTTGTACCGGCAACAACGCCCCAGATTTCGTGGAATCGCGCGGCAAGCGCCACGGTCACGATCTGAGTCTTGTCGCCCATCTCAGCCAGGAAAAATGTCACCACGGTCGTGCCAAAGACGCCAAGGGCGCGCTGGGTGATTGCCGAGTCGGCTTCGTCCAGCTTGTCGGGGATCATTATCCAAACGGCCATCACGGCGAACGAGGCGACCACCACCCAGTTCATAACGCCTGGGTCGATCACGTTCGCAAGCCACGCGCCAACCGCACCCGAACAGGTGTGATTCACCAGCGTCGCTACGAAGATTCCAAGAATCAGGGGGATCGGTTTGCGGTAGCGGGCCGCGAGCACCAGCGAAAGCAGTTGCGTCTTGTCGCCGATTTCGGCCAGGCCAACGACGCTGGTGGAGACGAGGAAGGATTCCATGAGAGCTCTTTGGCAGGGCGCATGGATCAAAACACGATGGCAAAAAGTCCCGCGCCCCGACCTGGGAAGGACATCTGCCATCGGTCTTGCCAAGCATTTGCCGCGCACGCCATGCCGATGCAATCGGCAAGTATGTTGACGAGCGCCTTCAAGCGTTGCGCCTGAAGCGGCTACTCCCCGAGGAGTGATCGTGATTCTACTAGACCGCGACGCGGTCGCGTATGCGCAAGGTGGCGCCCTTCGCGTAGAAGTGACCTCCAGTGTAAAGACGCTGCCTGCGCAAATAGCTCGCAGCGGGTCGACCCTGATGAAGCGAGACGCCGGGCCGTTCGATGCTCTCGGTGGCAGCCGGTTGGACCAGGCCGAGCCGCGGTTGCTTGGGGGCGCGTCTGAGTAGGGGACACGAGTAGCGGAAATGCCCCCGAGCCGAGGCGAACGAGGGCTGGCTTCGGGCACGACGTATGTTGCGTCCATGCGAATAAAAGGTCGCTCACGTTCTATACCCCCGGATACTATATTTTGTTGACTTCGAGGCACCGTCGGTGCCAAAATGAGGCCATCAAAATTTCGGAGCCGCGTGCGTGGACAGTGCCAGTTGTTACAGTGAATTGAAGCGAGCCGTGATGGCCGCTCACTGCTCGACCGTCTGACGCCTGCTCCCAGGCGCATCGGTTCCGAGCGGACCGGGCGCCTGATTGACAAGCCCTTGCGGGGCTTTTCTCCCCACTCTGATTCACTGTTGTTCGAGCCATGACGCGCGTGCGCGTGTCCGGGCTCGACGCGTTTGCTTGCTCTGTGCGCGCATGGCGGTGCCCGGCTTTGCCCGAGGACTGGACATGCTGCAAGACCGTGAAGCCCTGACGAAGACCGAGCGTGGAGCGCTCGCCGTGCCGCCGTCGCGGCGTGCGCGACCGGCCGCGGCTGGAATGTCCTCTCAGTCTCTGGACCCCGTCAATTCCGCTGCACTGGATGCCTTGACCATTTGGCCGACACGCCGCTTGCGTGCGGGTCTGCTGGCTTGGCCCGATAGTGCCCAGCTGCTTGCCCGCTAAGGGCGTGAGCCATATCTGTCTTCAATTCTGAACGGAGGAACGCTTGGATCCCGACCCTAGTAGGCGCCAGCGCGCGCCTCACCCATCATCTGATTTGACGCTAACCAACCGCGCGGCTCGGCTGCGGAGGACGACGCTCGACTGAGTGCCTCGGTTTCTCCGCCAAACCGCAAGGAGAAACCTATGTCCTTCCTCATTTCCTCGATTCGCAAGATTCCCGTCGCGGCCCGGCCGCTCAACGCCACGCGTTCGCTGTTGCGCCAACATGCGAGCCGGCTGATTCAACGGGCCTTGCAGCCTGCAGGTCAGCCACCGCAGCGTAGCGGCTTCAGCCTGCTCGTCGACTCCTACGGCTCGCGCCGCTGAGCTCCATTGCTTGCAGGAGAACAAGAATGGAAAACACACGTGCGATGACTTCGGCCGTGCTGGACGCCGCCCATGTCGGCGATATTCGCGGTGCGCTGGGAACGATCAAGCTCACCGACTCCCAACACGAGCCCAAGCTCATGCAGCGCTTGAAAATGCTGCTGGCCATCCTCGGCCCGGGACTGATCGTGATGGTGGGTGACAACGATGCGGGGGCTTTTTCGACCTACGCGCAGGCCGGGCAGAACTACGGCACTACGCTGCTGTGGACGCTAGCGCTGCTGATCCCCGTGCTCTATGTGAACCAGGAGATGGTGCTGCGCCTGGGGGCCGTGACCGGGGTCGGTCATGCGCGGCTGATCCTCGAGCGTTTCGGCCGCTTCTGGGGTGCCTTCAGCGTGATTGACCTGTTCCTGCTGAACGCGCTGACGATCGTGACCGAGTTCATCGGCATCGCGCTGGGGCTGGACTATCTGGGAATTCCAAGGATTGTTGGCGTCGGCATCGCCGCGATGCTGGTGATGGTGGCCGCCGGGACCGGGGACTTCCGCCGCTTCGAGCGCTTTGCGCTGAGCCTGGTGCTCGGCAGCCTGGTGTTGCTGCCGCTGTTCGTGATGGTCCATCCGCCGATGGGGCAGCTGGTGCGCGACTTCGCCACCGTGCAGCTGCCCAAGGACGCCAAGCTCAGCGACGTGATGCTGCTGATCATCGGCATCGTCGGAACGACAGTGGCGCCCTGGCAGTTGTTCTTCCAACAAAGCTACGTGATCGACAAGCGCATTACGCCGCGCTTCATTCGCTATGAGCGGCTGGATCTCTGGCTGGGCATCGTGCTGGTGGTACTGGGAGCCGTCGCGCTCATCAGCCTCGTGGCATTTTGCTTTGCCGGAAAGCCCGAGTTCGGCGCGTTCGCCGATGCGCTTGCGGTGGCGAAGGGTCTCGCGCACTACCACGGGCATTGGGCGGGAACGTTGTTCGCGCTGGCGCTCATCGACGCCAGCGTGATCGGCGCGGCGGCCGTTTCCCTATCGACCGCCTATGCCGTGGGCGACGTGCTGTCGATGAACCACTCGCTGCACCGCAAGCCCGGCGAGGCCAAGGGCTTTTACTTCGTCTATTGCGGACTGATCGTGCTCGCAGCAGCGCTGGTGCTGCTGCCCGGCGTGCCGCTCGGGCTGCTGACCAACGCCGTGCAGACCTTGGCCGGCGTGCTGCTGCCCAGCGCCTCGGTCTTCTTGCTGCTGCTGTGCAACGACAAGCAGGTGCTCGGCCCCTGGGTCAACGGCAAGCTCACGAATGCCTTCACCTCGGCTGTCGTGGCGGTACTCGTCATCCTGTCGACCGTGCTGACGGCCGCAGTGGCATTCCCCGATATCAGCGAGGACCAGATCATCGCGATTCTGGTCGGCGGCGGCGTGCTCACTGCCGTCATCGGGCTGAGCACCCTCGCGGTACGGGCCTATCGCCTTGCCGCGCCTTCCTTGGGCGCGGCAGCGCCCGGCAGCGAGACCACGCAGCCCATGGTGCTGTGGCGCATGCCGCCCTTGCACACCTTGGCCCCGGCACCGCTCACGCCCTCAACCCGGCTGTGGATGGGTGTGCTGCGCCTGTACTTGTTCGTGGCCGTTGTCATGGCCATCGTGCGTGTGCTGCAGTTGGCGCTCGCGCACGCCTGACCCTTCACCGTCATCGCCATTGCATCCGCGGCGTCGATAAAGACGTGCCGGCGGGCCTTGCTTCGCCCTATAACTTCCAAATAGAGAATATGTTCAAGTGGATCACCCAAGCTGCCTGCGCTTCTGACGCGCGCGCCACCCGCTCCGCAACCCTCCTGCTGGCGCTCGCGCTGCTGGGCGCCCCGGCCCTGGCCCAGACGCCGCAACCCGAGGAGACACCGACCAGCACGCCGGCGGCAACACCGCAAAGCGCGCCCGAATCCTGGGGCTGGCACGTGCAGCTGACCGACATGACGCAAAAACACGGCAGTTTCAATTCGCCTTACGCGGGCGCCAACAGCCTGCCCTCCCATGAAAGCGCCAAAGAAACTTTCGACGCCACTCTGTTCCTGGGCGTGCGGGTCTGGAATGGCGGTGAGATCTACCTCAACCCGGAACTCGATCAGGGCTTCGGCCTGGCCGGCACGCTGGGGGTCGCCGGTTTTACGAGCGGCGAGGCCTACAAGGTCGGCCACGACAGCGTCTACGGGCGCCTGCCACGCGCGTTCCTGCGGCAGACCTTCGCGTTGGGAGAGGCCCTCAGCGAGGTCGAATCCGATGCCAACCAGTTGGCCGGCTCGCGGCCGGATGACCGCATCACGCTGACCCTCGGCAAGTTCTCCGTCGTGGACATCTTCGACACCAACGCCTACGCGCACGACCCTCGCGCGGATTTCTTGAATTGGTCGATCATCGACGGCGGGGCCTTCGACTACGCCGCCGATTCCTGGGGATTCACCAGCGGCGGCGCGGCGGAGTGGACCCGCGGCGACTGGTCGCTGCGCGGCGGCCTGATGGCCATGTCCAAGCGGCCGAATGACATGACCATCGACGGCACGTTCAAGCAGCGTCAGTGGATCGCCGAGGTCGAGCGGCGCTACAGCTGGATGGGGCATCCCGGCGCGGTGCGACTTCTCGGCTTCCTGACGCAAGCTCGTATGGCCAGCTACGCTGATGCGCTCAATCAGGCCCAGGCGAGCGATGAGATGCCGAGCGATCTGGCGCCCTTGCGCCAGCGCCGGCGCAAGCAAGGCTTTGTCATCAACGCCGAGCAGGAGCTGGCCCCGGACGCGGGTGCCTTCCTGCGTTACAGCCGAAACGACGGCCGCACCGAGGCGTACGACTTCACCGACATCAACGAGTCCGTCTCTGGCGGCCTGCAGGTCAAGGGCCGCATTTGGGGCCAGCCCGAACACAGTGCGGGCTTGGCGCTGGCGAGGAACGGCTTGTCCGCTAACGCCCGGCAGTACTTCGCAACCGCAGGCTTGGGCATCGTGATCGGCGACGGCCAGCTGCTGCACTACGCGACGGAGCAGATCCTCGAGGCCTACTACAACGCTCGCCTGGGCAAGGCCCTGAGCATCACCGCCGACTACCAATACGTGCGCAACCCGGCCTACAACGCCGACCGGGGACCGGTGTCAGTTTTCGGGCTTCGGATCCACGCCGAGTATTGAGGGGGAGGCGTCTTGCGTCATGGCGGTCGTGATCGAAGCGCTGCACTTGCGAAACATCAGCGATGCGCGCTCGCTTCGGCGGCCACCTTGACCCTGTTTGTAGCTCAGGTCGCGGGCGCGAGACGTCTTACATAGCATCTTCCCCGGGAAGCGAGGCGACGAGCGCACGTCTCACATCCATGGCGGGCTCGGCACGCCGAACAGAAGCGTGCCGGCCCCTGACAGCGTTGGCCTGAAGCATGCCAGCGACGCTCCCTGCGACATCCAACATGGCGGCAGGCAGGACAGCCACGGAGCTCATGAAGATGGCTCAAGCGGTCAGGATCGTGCCCCACAACGCAATCAGCTTGAGGTTTGCTCTAGGCGTCAAGGGCGCATGCATTGAACGGTGGTATCAATGTGGCGCCGGCAAGCAGACACTCGTAGGCGGCGGCTTATGGCGGCGGCTTATGGCGGCGGACAGGCCCAACGCGGTAGCGGTCGCAGCCACGAATATCGAACGACGACTTGCTTGGCTGTACCTGCGCTCCGCAACTGAGCCGTATAGACTGGCCGATCACGCACGCGTGCGGCCGCGCCGCACGCGACACTCTCAAACGGAAACTGCGCCGAGCATGGGCTTGGCAGTTCGCGACATGACACCTTTACCTTTCGGCCAAACCGGCCTGTTGGTGACCCGCGTGGGCTTCGGCGCCATGCACTTCGACGGCATCGACGACGAGGCAGAGATTGGCCGCCTTCTGAACGGCGTGCTCGACCTCGGCGTCAACCTGATCGACACCGCACGTGGCTATGGCCGCAGCGAAGAGCGCATCGGTCGGCACCTAAGGCACCGCCGTCACGAGCTCGTCCTCTCCACCAAGTTTGGCTACGGCGTGGAAGGCGTGGCTGACTGGACCTACCCCTGCATCGTGCAGGGCGTGGAACGTGCACTGCGTCAGCTGCAGACCGACTTCATCGACATCGGACACCTGCACTCATGCCCACTGCATGTGTTGCAACGCGGCGAGGTGTGCGAGGCCCTGGCCGACTGCGTGAAGGCCGGCAAGCTGCGCGTGGCCGCCTACTCGGGGGAGAACGCCGAACTTGCATACGCGCTGCTTGATGCGCGCTTTAGCAGCGTGCAATGCAGCCTCAGCCTGGTCGACCCGGCCAACAAGGCGCAGATCGCCCACACCGCCAAGGGCGTGTTGGCCAAGCGCACCCTGGCAGGCCTGGCTTGGGCGCGCCATCAGCGTCCAGACGACTTCTGCGAGGGACAGTACTGGGACCGCTGGCAAGAACTGCACCTGCCCGATCTGGGTCTGCCCTGGCCCGAACTGGCACTGCGCTGGACAGCGTTCACGCCAGGCATCAGCAGCGTGCTGATCGGAACGCGCAGCTTGGCGCGCCTGCGCGAGGGCATCGAGGCCGTCGAGCGCGGCCCACTACAAGGCGAGACCTTGTTGGCGCTGCAGGTGGCGCACGCCCAGGCGGGCGCAGACCGCTGGCCCGGACTGATCTGACGCGTGCTTGGCAAATCGCCAGGGAGCTGCCAGTCGCCGCCGTGGGCTCGTGGCCGGAACCCGATCTTCAACTGAGCTTGCCAGCATCAATCCGTCGGCAGATGACATCGCCTGCGAGTTCCTCCAGAATGCGCCGCCATGAGCTCAAGCCCTCTAGTCGTCGACGGCGTTCCCATCTGGATCGAGGGTAGCGGCCCCGAGACGATTCTCATGATCCACGGCTGGCCCGACACGTGTCGGCTCTGGGATCATCAGGTCGAGGCCCTGAGTGCCGACTACCGCTGCGCACGCTTCACCTTGCCCGGCTTCGAGGCTGGCGCGAAGCGACGCGCGCACACGCTGGACGAGTTGTGCGGCTTCTTCGAGCGCGTCGTCGATGCCGTCAGCCCCGGCGCGCCCGTGACCCTGCTGTTGCACGATTGGGGCTGTTTCTTCGGCTACCAGTTCTACAGTCGCTTTCCGCAGAGAGTGAAGCGCATCGTCGGCGTGGACGTTGGCGACACCGGGACATTGCGAGCTGAAGCCAGCACGCGCGTGCTGCTGCTGATCGCCGCTTACCAGAACTGGCTCGCCTTGGCCTGGCGCATCGGCGGTCGGCTGGGCGACTGGATGGCGCTGTGGATGGTGAGCTTGGTCCGCTGCCCCACTCAGGAACCCCACCGGGGCGCGCAGCAGGGCTATGCGTATTACATGACCTGGTGGGCGAGAAAGAATTCGTATCGTCGCGAGGGACGCCGCTTCCGGCCCGAATGCCCGATGCTGTTCATCTACGGCAAGCGCAAGCCCTTCATGTTCCACGCCGAGTCATGGCTTGAGCGGCTGCGCGCCCGCACCGGAAACCGGGTGGAGGCCTTCGAGACGGGGCATTGGGTGATGATCGAGCAGCCTGAGGAGTTCAACCGCGTGGTACGTGAGTGGCTCGCCTGACCCGCTGCCTGGCCTAGCCAAGGAGACCGGAATGGAGGCGGACTCAATCTGTTGCTGCTGAACAAGGACCACAACCGAGCGCTGCAAGTGGCCTTGGACACAAGCCGCGGCGCCAGCGCCCCGGCCAGCTTCGACCCACTGCGGCTCACCGGCAGTGGCGTGGACGCCCCACCGGCCAACTGTTGGGCGGCGCTCAGATGGCGGCCGATGGCAGCGGGCAGCTGACAGCTGGCAGCCGCAACTACCGGCACCGGTCTCCAACAGCGGCGGCAGCGTCAGCGTGCTGATGCCGCCGGGCACGGCCGTTTTGCTGCGATCGCGCTGAACCCCGCCCCGACGATGTGCGCCAACGACTTGACAGCAGGTGCGGCCTGAGCCGATCAGGTGCCCGGAACCGGCTGTTAGAGCCGCGTGTACATGGCCGACAAGCGTAGGGAGCCGACCATGCTTGGCCGCGATCTCAAGAGGATGGTGACCCAGGCTTCGAAGCAGACGCCAGTAAAGAAGCAGGAACTGAAGCGGGCCCTGAGTGCGACGTACGACGCAACCCTGGTGGTGCAATCACTGCAGATCGACGGGGCACGGAGCGCATGCCCGGTGCTCCGTCGAAACAGATTTGCTACCTGTTGACCTCTTTCAACCAGTCGGCGTGCGCTTTTTCGGCAGCCTTGATCGCGCGATCAATATGTTCGTAAGCTCGGTGGCGCAGCTGGCGGGCTTCGGGGTTGTCCTCTTCCTTGCCGATGTCTTCCCGAGCCTTCTTCAGCGTCTCAATGGACTTGAGCAGACGGCTGCCGTGTTCCTTGACATCCACTGCAGGGTGATCGTTAAGGTCCTTGCCATCGTCGATCGATGCCCGCTTGATCTCACCGATGGCAGCATCAATTTCGGTGATGGCGACATCCTCGGAACCGGACACTTTGGCATCGCCCGGTTGATGGTAGAGGAACCAGCGCGCAGCCCTCAGATCGGAAAGCGCGTGCAAATACCCCGGATGCTTCCCGGGCAGTTGCTGCGCGCTGGCGGCCAGGGGTGCAAGGATCGAGAACGCGAGCACGGCGATGTTCTTCGATAGGGAGATTTTCATGATGAGTGGTCCTTTGCGAAACGGGAGACGTGATCGGCCCCGTCAACTGTAACGCCAGGCTTCGAGCCAAGTTGACTGGGAGCAGGCAAGTCTTTGTGCTGGTCAGCTTCAGCCGCGCGCTGAGCCGAGATCATCGGATTGCCGGAGCTTTGCGTTGAGTAGGTGCAAGCGAAGTTTGCAGGCTTGGCTTAGCAGTCTGGATCTTCAAAGCAGCCGCTCGCATGCATGCGGACCGGCGCCCCCGAATGCGGGTCCATGAGTGCCGCCGTTCACGCCATTTCGAGCCCGTCGCATCTTTCAGGGCGCGTCACGCAAAACCACCGACTTGATTTTCAGTCGCTGTGCGTTGCGGCTCAAGACGTCGTCCAAGGTTGCCATGCGCTTCGCACCCGCAGCCTCGGCGCACGCCAAATGCAGGGCATCGCCGGCTCGCAATGCGCTCGACGCGTCGAGCACCAACTCGGCCGCGCGATGGAAGGTGGCGGGCTCAACCGGTAGCAGTCGAAGGTCAGCAGCTACCATGCGTTCGAAGCGTGCCCAGGCCCCCTGTGCCTGCTGGAAATCGATGGCACCGGTGCGCTGCTTGATACCGAGGGCGCTGGCGAACTCCGGAATGCACCAAGCCGCGGCAACGAGCTCACTCTTTTCGCGGGCGTACCAGTCGGCTACCGCCGCGCTGTACGGCTCATTCAGGAACAACGGCACGAGGACGCTGGTATCGACATAGACCATGTCAGTACCGCGCACCGCTGCGCAGCTCCTCCATCACGGGCTCGCTCATGGGCATGGCACTGCGGGCATGGGTCAACTCGAGCGCAAATGCCTTGCGATTCCACTGCGCCGGTCGAATGGACAGACTGCCATCGACGGTGAGTTGCGCCTGCACAGTTGCACCTTCGCGCAAGCCGAGGCGGCGCACGACCTCGGAGGGGATCCGTAGGGCAAGACTGTTACCCCATTTGGCTACTTGCAGGTCCATGATGTATATCCTTCTGAGTGTATACATCTTATCCGCTGGTTATCTGGGGTCAAGCCCTGCCGTCGCGTACGCAAGATCATCAGGCGCGTTCCGGTGGCCTCAGCGAGCTGTAGCCGGCCCATCAGACTTCCTGATAGCTGACGCTGACGAACGTCAGCAAGTGGCCGAGACCGCGAGATCGCATTTCAGCGCCAGCCACAGAGTCCCCCAGTGCCCACGCCCAACAACGGACCGAACATCGGGCGCCGGTTCGGCACTTTGCGTCCGTACAAGTGATGCTTCGTTGTCCCCTGGCGGCGATGCGAAAGAGGGCGGTCGGACCTGCAGTCAAGCCGCGTCTGTGGTCGAGGTCGTCCAGGTCACGACGGCCTCCACGATTTGATCCAAGGGGGCCGTGGCGTTCAGCACAAGTACACCGGGTTCGCCCTCGGGTGACTCGAGCGCTTCGAACTGGCTAGCCACCAGGGAGGGCGGAAACAGATGCGCACTGGCCCGCGCGCTCACGCGCTGCATCGCATGGACCGGATCAATGCGCAGGAAGGCGAACTTGAGCCCGGGAGAGGCCAAGCGCAGCTGGTCGCGGTAGCTGCGCTTGAGAGCAGAACAGGTCAGCACGACGCGTTCGGGATGCGCGCGCAGTTGCTCGCCCAGGAGATCGAGCCAGTCGGCCCGATCGGCATCGTCCAGCGCTATGCCGCGGCGCATCTTGTCGTTGCTGATGGCGCTGTGGAACTCGTCCCCCTCAATGAGCGGGCAGTGCAGCGCGACGGCAAGGGCACGCCCGAGACTCGACTTGCCGCAGCCAGCCACACCCATCACGATCACGGAGTTAGCCATTGGACACAGCCACGCGCCTTGGTGTGAATGGAGACATCGCCCTCTTATCTCATGATTTACCTACCCGAGAGCGAGAGCAGCCTCTCGCGGGTGACCGGTTGGGGTCGGGACTGTGAATATGCACTTCGGTCGGATAACGGGCCTTGTCGATCATGCCCGATCCGTTGCCGACCTAGGTCTTCCCGGTTTGGACGCCAGTTTGCTGGCGTTCGAGCTGTCTAGAAGTGGCCGGCAAGTGTCGATACCTTGAGCGGTCGTTCATGTCCGGGAGCCAGCCTGCCTGGAGGCGGTCGCTGGGCCAGTCGTTGGCGCCAGGCAGTCGCACGCGCTCCAGACGCTCAGGCTCCCGAGCGTGGAGCAAGGGCCTCATCGGCTTCGGACTGGCACCGCCACTCGCCTTGGCGCTGCGACAGGCGGGGGAGCCACTCATGACTGTCGGCCATTCCTAGGGCTTGAACGGCAATTCTTTGGTGTGCTGCGCCCAGATCGCCTCGGCTTGGCCTGATTTGATCAAGCCGGCGAGCGCCTTATCGAGGGCTGGCAGCAGCCTGGAGGCGGGCGATCCCTTGGCCGTCATCAGGTGCGAGGTCGGTACTTGGGCACCTGGCACCGGTCCGTGACCCAGTTCGGGATCGGCCAGGTAGTCGTCGCCGATGAACTTGTGGTTGTAAACGGTCTCGATCTCGTCGACAAAGTAGTCACAGCGCTTAGCTTTGAGCTTCTTGACCATGTTTTCAAAGACAAAACCGATGTCCAGGTCGTTCTTGGACAGACCATAGTGCTCGTAACTCCAACCGTGCAGCCCGCAGCCGCGGTAGCGCTTCAGCTCGGACACGTGCCCGATCACCACGGGGTCGGCGCGGCGAAAAAAGATCTGCGGCGTCGCACTGCGATAGTGGATCGAGTAGTCGAAACGCTTGGCGCGCTCACTGTCGAAGAAGGCGTCCATCGCGAAGTCGATCAGGCCCTTTTCGACCATCTCCATGCAGCGTGCCCAGGGCAAGTCACCCCGAATATCGACCGACTGCCCGATTTGCTGAAAGGCCGCCCGCACGGTTTCGACCGAGATGCCTGTCAGTGTCCGTTTGGTCGCGTTGCTCGCGCTGTCCTGCCAATAGGCCCAGGGCGGCGGCCCCGGCTGTATGCAGACCGATATGGGCGCGGCCGCGCATTCATTCGTCGTCAACGTCGCCAGCAGGACCAAGCACAGCATTCGAAGCATAGGTAGCTCGCAAAAAGGCCGCGTCGCAGCATGAGCCCCCTGATGCAGCGCGGTTGCGGCATCCAGGCAGGACCGACGGCGTGGAAGGATTCTGCATCAGCAGCATCGCCGAATTAAGGTCGCCCGGGCCCGGCCACCGGGTGCCTCGGCCGGGCCGGATCCGTCCCATCCACACTGCAAGGCATTTGAGCTATCAAGGGATGCGATGAGCGCCGCCACCGCGGCCACACCAGTTCTCGCGTCAATCGCCGATGATTTGGCACGATCGCAAACCGGTCCCAATTCAGTGCTGATTTGAATCCACCAACAGCATGAAGAAGTGAGCAGCGGACCAGCTGAAATTGGGTGCATGCAGGCCATGGCCAGTGAGCGGGTCGTACACCTCATGGAATGGCGTTTGAGCGGCCAGCCCTTGGGCGCTGGACACGAGGCGAAGCGCCATGGCATCGGCCTCTCGGCCAAACCCGTAACGCCGCAGGCCCGAAACGGCGAAGTAGGCCTGGTCGATCCAAACGGTCCCACGCCAATAGCCCTTGACCGGTGAAAACCGCGGGTCGTCCGCTGCCAGTGATGGAAATGGCATCTTGGTGGCGAACTTGCGAGGGTCGGTCATCGCGATCGCTACATGCCGAGCCTGCTCGCTGCTTGCCAGTCCGGCCCACAGCGGAATCCACCCCTCGGGGCCGAAGATGCGAATCAAGGCGCCGTCGTGCAATCTTCTATCGAAAAAGTATGCCAGCTTGGCATCGTAGAACTGCGCCTGGACCACAGCCTTCAAGCTTTCCGCCTCGTCCAGCCATTTCTGCCGCTCATCGACCAATCCAAGGACGCCGGCGATGTTCGCGAGATCACGCTTTTCTTCATACAGATACGTGTTGAGGTCGACGGACTCCTGGTTAGCCGACCATGCGTGCGGGCCGTTCCTGAGCATCTCGATGTCATCGAAGCGGGCTGCATTGTCCATGCCGCTTTCCCACGCCGCCGCGACCCGCGTGCCGTCGGTGGCGCCGTATTCGGCCAACCCGTTGTGATCGTGATCTCGCTCGGCATACCACCAGCGGTGGTAGCGAACCAGCTTGTCATACATGGTCGCCAGGAAGTCACGGTCGCCGCTTGCCTGGAACAGACGCCAAGCCGCCCATCCGGCCAGGGGCGGTTTGCTGTCGCGTGCGTTGTTGTCGGCTTTGTTCAGGAAAATGCAATCCGGCACCATGCCGTTCGCGGTCTGATAATCGAACATCGCGCGCATCTGATCGCGTGCAAGCTCCGGGGCAATGGACGCGAGGGCGGCGACATGCTTCCACGAGTCCCAGGCCCAAAAGCCGTTGTAATTCGAATCTGAATAGGACGGGATCACGCCGTCATGCAACAGTTCGCCGCGTGCTGCGCGCCAGTTCCCGATCAGCGTCACGATGGCCTTGGCCGCCATGCGGCGAGCTTCGTCGTCGGGCAGACCGGCGAGATGGACAGACGCGACCGGGGCGAGATAGCGGGCCCAGCGCAGCCGGTTGGCTTCCCACGCATGCTCGACATCGACGGGTGCGGGGTGTTCGACGTCGTTGTCGTAGGTCGCGGCCTGTTCAATGTTGACCACCGTGGGGCGGTCCGGGCCGACCGTCAGCGTCTCGTTCAGCGCCAGGCTGAACTCCGTGGCCGTCAATCGAGCGGGCTGCGCGGTGGCTCCGGTGGCGATCAAGCGTGTGGTCAAGACGGTCTTGGTGCCGGCAAAGCGCTGAAGCACCTGGTCGCCCGCCGTAGAGACCGTTGCCCTGCGTGACACCACAGGGCGCCCGGTCGTGCGCAAGGCGATGTGGCGCAGCGAGGGAGCGCTCAACTCGATGCGCACCAGGGCGTGCCATGAATCGGCAAAAAACAAGGTCTCGGTGACCTTCAGCTCATCGCTCGAATAACTGCGCTGCAGATAGCCGGGCGCGGCGTGACCTGATGCAGCATCGGGCTTGAGGGCCAGATCACGACCCGTGTCCGCGTCGCGCAAATGAAGGCGTCCCACATAGCTCCCGACCCATTGCCCCTTGCCCAGGCTGTGGATGAAGGGGCCGGTGAAGCCGGTATCGACATCCTTCTCCGGCACGAGGCTGTAGCCGTGCCAGGCGCCCGCGTCGAAGAAGATATTGAAACTGCGGTCATCAGCGCCGGTGGGCGCGCCATGGAAGTCCAGAAGATCCGTGAAGGCGTCTTCGGCGCCATGGCACAGGTAAGGTAACAGCAAGATGACTGCTGCCAGGAGCTTCGCCCCCAACTTTGTCCGCATGCCAAGTCTCATGTCGCTCCCTTAGTTCTTGAACGGCTGGCGAGAATTGCATAAACACGCGGGAAAACCAATCGCACTGCGTCGCTTGTCCGCAAATGACATCGCAATTGGCCGGTTTGGCAAGGCTTGGCGATCTCGAGTCGATATATAACGTGGCGGGAGATTGTGGGGCGCCGCTGAACCCAAAATGGCAAAAGAATTAGCGGCCGGCTCCAAACACATCAGGGTCGATCATGACGCTATCTCGTCGCCAATGTTTGTCAGGCCTTGCGGCATGGGCCGCCTCCATGTCCACCGAGGCGTTTGCGGCCGCTGAAGCGAGAGACTGGGCTGTCCCATTAGCCTTGCAGCACGAGATGTATGACCAAGCTCTAAAGCTGGCCAAGCAAAAGGTCCGCGGCGGCCCGAACGACCCGGTTTATAAAAAACCCTTTGTCGATGCCGCCTTCAGCGGCAGCATTTACCTCTGGGATACCTGCTTCATTGCGACCTACGCGAAATTCCACCCCAAGGAATTACCGATCGCCAACGCGCTGGACAATTTTTATCAGCGGCAGGATGCGGACGGTTTCATTTGCCGCGAGTACAAGGCCGACGGCACACCCTATTGGCCGAAGTCCCACCCAGTCAGCATCAATCCGCCCTTGCTAGCCTTTGCTGAGCTTGAGTTGTTCGGCGAGACCGGAGACCTCGAACGGCTGAAGACCGTGTACCCCAAGCTGGTGCGTTTTTTCGATTTTCTTGCCGCAAATTATCGAGGCGAGGACCATCTGTATTTCAGCGACTCCCTAGGGTCCGGAATGGACAATATTCCGCGCTACCCATCAGGCTGGCGCGATGATGGCCATGGGATCAGGTTCTCAAACCCGCTATTTTACTGGGTCATCTATGGTGACCTGGACGCCAAGTGGAACCGTCAGGGGCGCTCGGTCGATATGTCGGCCCAGATGGTGCTGTTTGCCAATAACTTGAGCGAGATTGCACAGCATATCGGCCAGAATACAGATATTCAACGATTGCGAATTTCTGCAAAGGAAACGTCGGACGCCATCAATGCGCACTGCTGGAACGAAGACGACGGGTTCTATTACGACCTCGGCTACGGCAAGCACATCCCACGCCGCCATATTGGCATGTTCTGGACCCTGGTCGCAGGTGTGGTGCCTGAGACGCGCCTAGCGCCCTTGCTGGCCCACCTCACTGACCCGAACCAGTTCTGGCGCCAAGTTCCGGTCGCCACCCTGCCAGCCGACAGCCCTGACTTCGATCCCGAGGGCGGCTATTGGCACGGCAGTTCCTGGGCACCAACGACCTATATGGTGATTCGCGGCCTTGAGACCGTTGGTCAACACGCACTAGCGGAACGGCTGGCACGGCAATTCTACTGGTGTGTGGCCGAAGTCTATAAGGCCACAGGTACCTTCTGGGAAAATTATGCGCCAGACCAAGTGGCGCCCGGAAATTCATCCCGGCGAGATTTTTGTGGCTGGACTGCATTGGTGCCAATCACAATTTGGCATGATTACATCAAGGGATGATGATGCCTTGGCGACCGATGTTTGCTGAAGCATAGAGGTTGGCCAAGTTTCCTCTCACGGCATCACCTGAGGAGAATTCTCTGACCCAGACAGACGCTAATTATGTTAGTCATGCGCAAAATATCACGTCCTCAATTGCCAAGAATCGGAGTCATCCATTTTTTTGATGTGGAAGCTTCATTTGTTCGATAATTTTCGGCATCAATTCCAATGAGCATGGTGGGTTACAGGTCCAAGTTATTTTCGTCGTGGCGCGTCTTGCAACCCCGACCATCATGACTCGATCGGCTTCGCTCTTAATGACGTTAATAAAGAAGCGCGCACCGCCCTGTGAATATTGCCCCAAGCCGGTCAACATGGTCGCGATCGCTACAATGCCTTCAAATGTGGAACCAAAGGTCAATTGACCTTGGCGGGCTGCTGACCAAGCTTGATCCAAACGCCGGCCAACTCCACTGGCACCTGGCGCGCAATCACCGCGGTGCACACCCATTTTCCGGTCTTCGTTGCGACCACCTGACCGATCGGATACGCCGCAGATTCGCCATTGGCGGCAGCGGCAGCCTCAAGGATGCACAGCCCGTGAAGGGCTGGGTAGCTCCAAGTGACAGGCTGGGGCGATGTCGCTGAGGCACTCGTCACAAGCATCGAAACGACCATAACCATGACCGCAGCGACTGGAATGGTTGACGACCTTGCTTGGTTGATATGGGTGAGCATTGGAGTATTTCCTTTTTTCAAAGTTCGGTAATTTGGCTCGAGTCACCGCAGGGTGTCCATCCCGAAAGAATGGGCGCGTCGGTGTCCGGGGCGTCGCGCGCATGCTGGGGGCGATCCAGCTAGCCATGCGCTGTCGGGCCGGCGGGCTTTCGTCGCTGGGCGCGACCTGAGCGGGCACGAACACGAGGGAGTGGCGCCGGCCCGCGCCGCCGCTTCGAGCGGAATAGGGGAGCGGTCAGGCAGACCGCAGAGACTGAGCACGGGCGCGCGCCGGTCGGCGAGGAGATCGAGTTCGAACAAGCCACAGGCAGCCACGTCAGTGCCGCGCGAGGTCAGCGTGCTGGACACCCCAGCAGCAAATCTTGCCTGAGCGCGCCGATTCTGCCCAGACGCGCTCGGGCAGCAGCAGAGCGGCGCGCACGGCGGGGCGGTTCATATCAATCGTTTGGCGCTTCAAGATAGCCGAAAATGTGCCACCGCTGCTCCAATGGACACTATCGGAGCCGTCTCTTAAACACCAACGCCATGGCCGTCACCTGGAACACCCTGCCGCGCGAGCAGCTCAAGCGCTTCATGGCGAAGTCCGACCTTCTGGCCTGGCGCATGCTGGCCTTGAACTGGGCGCTGATCGCCGCGGCCTTCGCGCTCGTGATGGCGCGGCCCTCTTGGGTCACGGTTCTCGTGGCCCTCGTGGTGCTCGGCGGCCGGCAACTGGGCTTGGGCATCCTCACACACGAGTGCGCGCACCGTTCCTTCCTGCGTTCGCGCCGGCTCGGCGAGTGGGTGGGCAACTGGCTTTGCGGCGCCCCGGTCTTCGTGGATCTGGCCATCTACCGTGGCTACCACATGACTCACCACGTGAAGACCGGCACGGCCCAAGATCCGGACCTTGGCAACTATGCGAACTACCCGGTCAGCCGTGCCTCGCTGCTGCGCAAGTTCGGCCGCGACCTGACGGGCCGCTCGGGCCTGCGCGCCTTGCTC
>JAFALK010000013.1 GCA_019234295.1 Roseateles sp. | reverse complement strand
TGCTCGCCGGTGAGCACCCAGGACCCCATCTCGCGATCGAGGGTGAACATCGTGACGCCGTCGCCCACCGTCAGCACCAGCATGGTCTGCGGGCCGTACAGGCAGTAACCCGCGGCGGCCTGCTGCTTGCCCGGCTGCAGGAAGTCGTCCGCCGACACGCCGCGGCTGTTGTTGACCTTGCGCAGCACCGAGAAGATCGTGCCGATGGACACGTTGACGTCGATGTTCGACGAGCCGTCCAGCGGATCGAACAGCAGCAGGTACTCGCCCTGCGGATAGCGGTTGGGCACGGCGTAGATGTCGTCCATCTCCTCGGACGCCATCGCCGCCAGGTGGCCGCCCCACTCGTTGGCCTCGATCAGCACCTCGTTGGCGATGATGACCAGCTTCTTCTGCACCTCGCCCTGCACGTTCTCGCTGCCGGCGGTGCCCAGCACATCGCCCAGCGCGCCCTTGTTGACGCTGATGGCGATGCGCTTGCAGGCGCGCGCCACCACTTCGATCAGCAGGCGCAGCTCCTGCGGGATGTGGCCGTGCTGGCGCTGCTGCTCGATCAGGTACTGGGTGAGGCTGATGCGTCGGGTCATGGCGCGTACTGCAAAGGTTGGTGGGGTCAGGCGGATGCCAGAGCGCGCTCAATCGTCTCGCGCACGTCGCTGGACAGATCGGGCTTGGCCGCGACGCGGCGGATCGCTTCGAGCGCGGCGCTTCGATAGGGCTCAGCGAGCTGCGCCCAGCGGTCCATCGTGCGGGCCATGCGCGCGGCGACCTGCGGGTTGATTGCGTCGAGCAGCAGCAACTGGTCGGCCCAGAGCACGTAGCCGGCGGCGTCGGTACGGTGGAAGGCCGCGGGGTTCTGCATGCACAGCGAGAAGAGCAGAGCGGGGGCGCGGTTCGGGTTCTTCAGCGTGGAGTCCGGGTGCTGCAGCAGTTGGCGCACGCGGGCGAAGGTGCGGCCGCCCTGCTCGGGCGCGAGGGCCTGCAGCGCAAACCACTTGTCGACGACGAGCGGCTCGTCCTTGAACTGCGCGTGGAAGCGCGCCAGCGCCGGCTCGGCGAGCTCGGCGTGGCCGTTGACCAGCGCGGCGAGCGCGCCGAGGCGCTCGGTCATGTTGGTGGCGTCCTTGAAGCGTTGGTAGGCCCGGCCCAGCCACACGCCCGCGTCGCTGCGGTTGTGAGCCTTCGCGTCGAGCACGAGCATGGCCAGTGCGAGGTTGGCCAACGCGCGCTTACCGGCGCTGACGGAGTCGGGCGTGTAGCCGCCGGCAACCTGGTGCGCGTCGAAGGCTTCGATCCAGTCGTCGCGCAGCGAAGCAGCGAGCTGGGTCTTGGCGGCTTCGACGGCGGCGTGGATGGCCTGCGGGTCGACGACGTCGAGCTGCTCGGCGATGTAGGCCTCGCCCGGCAACGTCAGCGCGAGTTCTTTGAAGGCGGCATCGAGCGTCGGGTGTTTGAGCACGCTGCGCATGGCGTCGATGAAGGCGGCGTCGAGCTCGAGCGATGCGCCGCTCTTGACGGCAGCGACGATGCGATTGAGCGCGAGGCGCTGACCGGCCTCCCAGCGGTTGAAGGCGTCGCCGTCATGCTGGAGCAACACAAGAAGGTCGGTGTCCGACAGGCCATCATCGAGGGCGACTGGCGCGGAGAAGCCGCGCAGCAGCGAGGGCACCGGCTCTTGCGCGATGCTCTGGAAGGTGAAGCTCTGCTCGGCCTGATCCAGCACGAGCAGTTGCTCGGCCAGCAGCGCGCCGTCGCGGGCCAGCAGGCCGGTGGCGACGGGCACGACTTGCGGCGCTTGGCCCTTGTTCGACTGCGTCAGCGTCAGCGTGTAGGTCTGCGCGGCGGCGTCGTAGTGGCCGCGGGCTGCCACGCGCGGCGTGCCGCTTTGCGAGTACCAGCGCTTGAAGGTGTCCAGGCGTGTGGTGAGGGCCGAACCGGGGTTGGCGTCGGCGATGGCCTGGGCGAATTCGTCGCAGGTCACAGCCTGGCCGTCGTGGCGCTCGAAGTAGAGCTTCATGCCGGCCTCAAAACCGGCGCGGCCCACGAGTGTCTGGTACATGCGCACGACCTCGGCGCCCTTTTCGTAGACAGTGGCCGTGTAGAAATTGTTGATCTCGACGTAGCTGTCCGGACGCACGGCGTGGGCCATGGTGCCGGCGTCTTCCGGGAACTGGCGGGCACGCAGCGCGCGCACGTCTTGGATGCGGCAGACGGCGCGGGCCGACGGGCTGCCGGCCATGTCCATGCTGAACTCCTGATCGCGGAAGACGGTCAGGCCTTCTTTCAGCGAGAGCTGGAACCAGTCGCGGCAGGTCACACGGTTGCCGGTCCAGTTGTGGAAGTACTCGTGCGCGACAATCGATTCGATGCGGCTGAAGTCGGCGTCGGTGGCGGTGGCCGGCGAAGCGAGCAGGGCGCTCGTGTTGAAGATGTTCAGGCCCTTGTTTTCCATCGCGCCCATGTTGAAGTCGGACACGCCGACGATCATGAAGCGCTCCAGATCCAGCGGCAGCTTGAAGCGGGCCTCGTCCCAGATCACCGAGGCGATCAGCGAGTTCATCGCGTGCTCGGTCTTCTCCAGGTCGCCGCGGCGCACATAGACCTGCAGCAGGTGCTCCTTGCCGGAGCGAGTGCGCACACGCTGCTCGCGTGTGACGAGATCGCCGGCCACGAGGGCGAAGAGGTAGCTGGGCTTGGGGAACGGATCGTGCCACTTGGCGAAGTGGCGGCCGTTGTCCAGCGAGCCTTCTTCGAGCAGGTTGCCGTTGGACAGCAGCACCGGGAAGCGGGCCTTGTCGGCGCGCAGCAGCACGGTGTAGACGGCCATCACGTCGGGGCGGTCCAGGAAGTAGGTGATGCGGCGGAAGCCCTCTGCCTCGCACTGTGTGAAGAAGCTGCCGCCCGAGGTGTACAGGCCCGACAGGGCCGTGTTCTTGTCCGGCGCGCAGGTGTTGCGGATCTCGAGGTCGAAGTCGGCGTCGGGCACGTTGTCGATGACCAGCAGGTGGCCCTCGACGCGGAAGGACACGCTCTGGCCATCGATCAGCACGCGAAGCAAGTTCAACTCTTCGCCGTGCAGGGTCAACGGGCCATGGGCCACGGTCGCATTGCGCTCCAGGCGCATCTTGCTCGTGACGATTGTCTTGGCGGGGTCGAGGTCGAAGGTCAGGTCGACCGTGCGGATCCAGTAGGCCGGGGCGGTGTAGTCCTCGCGGCGAATCAGGGGAGCATTGCCTTCACGCATGGTGGGCTTCCTCTAGTTCTTCAAACGTGAAACACCGCGGCGGGCCGCGGTGTGGGTTCAGACGCCTTGCTTCAGGCTCTCGTGAATGAAAGCGTCGAGATCTCCGTCCAGCACCTTTTGGGTCGCCGAGGTCTCGTAGTTCGTGCGCAGGTCCTTGATGCGGCTCTGGTCCAGCACGTAGGAGCGGATCTGGTGGCCCCAGCCCACGTCGGTCTTGCTGTCCTCGAGCTTTTGCTGCTCGGCCTGGCGCTTCTTCATCTCATGGTCGTACAGTCGCGAGCGCAGTCGCTTCCAGGCCACGTCGCGGTTGCTGTGCTGGCTGCGGCCGTCCTGGCATTGCACGACGATGCCGGTCGGGATGTGCGTGAGGCGCACGGCCGAGTCAGTCTTGTTGATGTGCTGTCCGCCGGCGCCCGAGGCGCGGAAGGTGTCGGTGCGTACGTCGGCCGGATTGATGTCGATCTCGATCGAGTCGTCGATCTCCGGGTAGACGAAGAGCGAGGCGAAGGAGGTGTGGCGGCCACCACTGCTGTCGAAGGGACTCTTGCGCACGAGGCGGTGCACGCCTGTCTCCGTGCGCAGCAGGCCGAAAGCGTATTCACCCTCCACCTTGATCGTGGCGCTCTTGATGCCCGCCACGTCGCCGGCCGACTCGTCTTCCAGCGTCGTCTTGAAGCCCTTGCGCTCGCAGTACTTGAGGTACTGGCGCAGCAGCATGCCCGCCCAGTCGTTGGCTTCGGTGCCGCCGGCGCCGGCCTGAATGTCGATGAAGCAGTTGCTCGGGTCGGCCGGGTTGTTGAACATGCGGCGGAACTCGAGCTCCTCGACCTTCTCGCGCAGCTTGTCGGCGTCGGCCTCGATGGCCTGCAGGCCATCAAAGTCGCCCTCGGCCTTGCTCATCTCGAAGAGCTCGGCGTTGTCGGCCAGGTTGCTGGTCAGGTGGGAGATGGTTTCGACCACCGTTTCCAGGGAGCGCTTTTCCTTGCCGAGCTCCTGGGCCCGCTTGGGGTCGTTCCAGACGTTAGGGTTCTCCAGGGCGGCATTGACTTCGTTCAGGCGCAGGGCCTTGCGGTCGTAGTCAAAGATACCCCCTTAGCGCGTCGGTGCGCGCTGAGAGGTCGGCGATCGTGGTGCCGATCAGGTTGATGCGTTCGATGTCCATTTGGATTGGCCTACAGGGTCAACCCGGCATTTTAGACGGAGGCGCTAGTGCAGATTCCTTCCGAGGAAAGCGGCCATCTTCTCGGCGAAGTCCACCTGGTTTTGCGGATTGGTCCAGCCGTGACCTTCGCCCGGGTAGGTGAACCATTCGGGCGGGTTTCCGGCGGCCCGGAGCGCGTCGCGCATGCGCTTGCCATGGGCCAGTGGCACGCGCAGGTCGGCCTCGCCGTAGACGAGCATCACGGGCGACTTCATGCGGTCTGCCAGCAGCACGGGGTTGTTGGCGCGCAGCATGGCGGCGTCTTGCTTCACGTCGCCGACGAGCTCGGGCAAGTAATAGCTGCGGCCGGAGTCGGACAAGTCGTCGCTGACCCACCAGTTGCCCTGGAGGAAGAGGTCCAGGTCGGCCACGCCGGCCCATGCCACCGCGCAGCTGAAAAGCTCGGGAAAGCGAACGGGCCCCATCAATGCCGCGTAGCCACCATAGCTGGCCCCGGCAATGCAGGCCTTGCCTTGCTTGGCCAGCCCTTGCTTTTGCGCCCAGAGCAGAGCATCGGCCAGATCGTCTTCCATGCCCTGGCCCCACTGCTTCCAGCCGGCGTGGTAGTGCTCGCCGCCATAGCCGGTGCTGCCGCGGAATTCGGGTTCGATGACGAGGTAGCCGCGTGATGCGAGGAACTGATTCATCGCATTCCACTCCCATTCGCCGATGCGCACCCAGGGTCCACCGTGGGCCATGACGACGACGGGGCGCGGCTGGCCGGGCTGGGTGCCGGCGGGAATGGTCAGCCAAACGGGCAAGTCGTGGCCGTCGCGCGCCTTGATGCGCTGGAAATCGACCGTGGCCATCTGGCCCGGATCAATGCCCTTCAAGGTCTGTAGCAAGGGCCGCAGCTTCTTGGTGGCGGCGTCGAACACATAGAGCGTGCCAGGGTCGCGGTCGGAGAAGGACCTGATCAAGGCCACCATGTCGGGTTGGCCGCAATGCGCGCAGGAGATGCGGTTGACGTGGCCCGGCAGTTTGGCGTCGACAGCGCGCTGCAGCTCTTGTAGGGTCGGGTCCAGCCAGAACGTGTGCTCGGCGTCGGCCTGCACGCGCACGCCCAGCACGGGGCCGCCGGGTTTGCCCTGCAGCAGCTGTCCGCGGAAGTCGAAGCCGGGCACGACCAGCATGGGCTTGCTCTCGGGCTTCATCGTCGTGAAGTCGAATCGCTTGAGCACCTCGGTGTGACCCGGGCCCGATGTCTCGGTGACGTAGAGCTCGCCGGTATCAGCCACGCCCAAGACGTGGAAGGGCATGGACAGGGCATCGTCCTGCGCGATGACGCGCCATTCCGCATCCTGCGGCCCACGCCAGTAATAGCTGCCGCGCCGCTTGTTCTCGGTATAAGCCGCGCGCGCATGACCGGCACCATCGAACCACCAGTGCATGACGTGTTGTGGCGCGTGCCCGGTGTCAAGGTCTCGGGCGATACCGGTGCGCGTGTTGAGCCACATCGGCAGCAAGTCGCTGACCTCGCGGTCCTCGAAGATGATGTTGGCGATGATCGCCTCGTCTGGCTGCACTCCCTCCTGCGGCTGCGGAACCATCAGCAGCTCGTGGTTGTAGGGCAGGGCGTTGTCGCTGCCGTCGGTGATGAAGGGGTTGGTGCTGTTGACCAGCATACGTGGGCGCTTGCCGTCGAAGGTGACGGTGTAAAGGCCGGGCGCGCGGTGGCCGGCTTCGCCGGCGTAATCGTGCAGGTCCCAGCCGTTGAAGACCAGGCGGTCGTCGCCCACCCATGCGAATTCCATCACGTCGGCATCACTGAAGGAGGCGGGCCTGTAGGCCTTGAGACCGTCCGTGAGATCCAGCACTCCCAGGGTGTACCGATCGCCGCCGAGCGCCGTGCGGATGGCCACCCGCTTGCCGCCCGGCGAGAGCTTGGCCTCGACGACCGCAGGCCTCTGGAAGAAGACTGCGGCCGCAATGGGAGCAGGTGTCTGGGCAAAGGCAGACGCAGTGAACAGCAGGCAGCTCAGCAACAGGGTGCGCATATCGGTCCATTCCAGGGCAATGGGCGCGATGCTGCCAGAAAGCAGCCTCTGTTCTGTCGGGAAAAACCACGCCCGGGCGATACTCGCTGAATGGACGAGTCCCTCGGTTCCGATTTGCGCTGGCGCCGCATGCGGCGCCTGAGCCTCAGCCTGCTCCTGGTCTGGGCCATTGCAGGCTTCGGCCTGGTGTACTTCGCACGCAGCCTGAACTCGCAGAACTTCCTTGGCTGGCCGCTGGGCTTTTGGATCGCGGCCCAGGGCGCGCTGCTGATCTTCCTGCTGATTGTGGTCGTCTACGCCTGGGCCGCTGACAGGAACGCCTCCAGCGACTGAGCAAGCGGCTGGGGCTGGTCGTGGTGCAGCATGTGGCCCGCATCAGCCAGCGTGATCAAGCGCGTCTGCGGCACGATGGAGCGGCGACGCTCGAGTTCGCGCATCGGGAAGCGCTCGCCCCAGAAGGCGGGGAAGGGCGTTGCGGCGCCCTCCATCCACAGCAGCGGGGCCCTGATCGCCCGCCAATGGGCCTCCACCTCGGCCCAGCGATAGGGGACCGGATTGGCGCGCTTGTGCCCCGGATCGGCCAGCAGCTCGAAGCGGCCCGGCGCCGTCTCGCGCGACCAATGACCGGCCAGCCATAGCGCCTTGTCGGCGCACAGGCGCGGGTTCGTCTTGCAAAGTCGTGCCGCCACTTCGGCAAGGCTGGCATAGGGCTTGAGGGACGCCGGTGTCTTGAGCTCGTCAAGCCACTGCGTCATGCGCCGCGGCGCTTCCTCGGCCCGGGTGTCGGGCAGCCCGAAGCCCTCCAGGTTGATGAGCCGGTGTACCCGTTGCGGACGCAGACCGGCATAGCTCATGACAATGTTGCCGCCCATGCTGTGACCGAGCAGGTCCACCGGCGCATCGGGGCTCACGGCATCGAGCAGCGCGTCGAGGTCGCCAAGATAGTCGGGGAACCAGTAGCTGTCGCTGCCGCTGGGGGCCGTGAGGCCGAAACCGCGCCAGTCGAAGGCCAGCACTTCACGCGCTTCGCTCAGGGCGTCGACGACGAACTGGAAGGAGGCGCCCACGTCCATCCAGCCGTGGGCCATCACGAGCAGGGGCTGGCCATCGCGTGGCTCGCCCCAGCGCAGAAGGTGGTGCGAGAGGCCTCGCAGCTTGATGAACTCGTCGCGGTGCGAGCGGCGCACCTGGTACTTGGATTCACTCATGGCGGCGACTGTAGGCGATGCCAGAATCGACGCCCATGAGCACGAGCTATTCCCTCCGCGCGGCCACGCCGCAAGACGTTCCGGCTATCGCTCTTCTGATTGAGGAGTTGGCCGTGTTCGAGCAGCTCGAGCACCTGCTCAAGCTCAAGCCCGACGATCTGCAAGAGCATCTGTTCGGCGCCAGGCCAGTGATCGAGGCCTGGGTGGGCCTCGTCGGTGACGAGGTCGTGGCCTATGCCATCTGCTTCACGAGCTTCAGCACCTTCCTCGGCAAGCCGGGCCTGTACCTAGAGGACCTGTACGTGCGCCCGGGCCATCGCCGCAGCGGCCTGGGCAAGGCATTGCTCAAGCACCTGGCCGGCGTGGCGATCGAGCGCAACTACGGCCGCTTCGAATGGACGGTGCTCGACTGGAACGTGGACGCGATCCGCTTTTATGAAACGCTCGGCGCTACGGTGATGCCCGACTGGCGCCTGTGCCGCGCCTCCGGCGAAGCCTTGCAGGCCATGGCTTCACGCTGAGGGTTTGCCCTCGGCAAGCGACGCAAGCCGGTGCTTCGCGGCTATCCTTCGTCCAGGCTTGCCGCTTTGTGGACAGGCGCGGACGACGGGGGAGCCCATGGTCGACGGCGAACTGCTGAACCGTTGCCGGCGTGTCGCCGAGCTGGCGGCACTGCTGGTCATGGGGCTGTCGATCATGGCGCTGGTCGGTTGGACCCTGGACAACGACTGGATGCGCAGCATCGTGCCCGGCATGGTGCCAATGAATCCGTTGGTGGCCTTTTGCTTGATGGCGGCCGGTGCGGTGATGTGGAGGCGCCGTCGGGCATCTGGCAGCAAGAACTTCTCGCGACTGGGCCTGGCTTGCGGCTTGCTGCTCGTGCTGGTCGGCACCAGCCGCTTGATCGGCTATGTGACACCCTGGGATCTCGGCGCAGATCGCTGGCTGTTCGCTTCCCGTCTGGCCGTCGACGTCATGGCGCCCAATACCGCGGGCAATCTCTTGCTGCTGGGCATTGCGCTGAGCCTGATCGTGGCGGGCCGGGCGGCGCTGCTCGCGCAGCTGCTGGTCACCTTGTCCTCGGCCATCTCCTTCATGGCGCTGCTGGGCTATGTCTATCAGGTGCCGCTGTTCGGCTTGCCGGGCTATATGCCGATGGCCTTCCATACCTCGCTGTGCTTCTTGCTGATCGAACTGGGCCTGCTGGCCGGCAGTGCCGATGCGGGCTTCGTGGCCATGCTGATCAGCACCCGCTCGGGCGGCCGTGCGGCCAGGCGCATGCTGCCCTCGGCCCTGCTGCTGCCCACGCTGCTCGGCGCCCTGGGCATCTATGGCATGCGCCATGACTGGTTCGTGCCCGAATATGCGCTGGCCCTGATGGCCACCTTTTGCAGCGTGGGCCTGGTGGCCACCTTGCTGCTGGCGGCACGCTGGCTCAACGACGGGGACGCCGAGGTCGAACGGCTGCTGACGGTGGACACACTGACGGGCGTGCTCAATCGCCGCACCGTGCTCAATTTTCTTGACACTGAGACAGCGGCCTGCCTGCGCTATCGCATGCCCTTGTGCGCGGCCATGGTGGACATCGATCACTTCAAGCGCATCAACGACCAGCATGGCCACGCCGCCGGCGATGCGGTGCTTGGCCAGCTCGGCGCACAGATTCGCAGCAGTTTGCGCGAGACCGATGCCGCAGGGCGATACGGCGGCGAGGAGTTCGTCATCGTGCTACCCCATACCTCTGTGCAGGGCGCCGCCTTCTATGCCGAGCGGCTGCGCCGCAGCATTGCCGATGCGCAGTTCCGCCTGGCCACGGGCGAGCGGATTTTCGTGACCGTCTCCATCGGTCTGGCCGAGGTCACGGCCGGCGAATCCCCCCAACCTGAGCAGGCCCTGGGGCGTGCGGATGCGGCGCTTTACAAGGCCAAGCGCGATGGGCGCAATCGTGTACAGCTGGCGGCCGATGTGTCGGGCGGGCGGATGGAGCCGGTCTCTGAGACGCGGCTGGCGCAGGTGGCAGGCGCGGCGACTCCGCCTATCTAGTACAGGCGCCGGAGGCCGCCGGCAGGTCGCGCAGCCGCGCATCCATCGGGTCGAGCGTGGCGATGCGCGGCTTGTTGATGCGCGTGCACTTGCTGCCCTGGCGCACCAGGGTCGAGTCCCGCCCGTCGGTGCTGATCGAGGTTGTCACCGGAAGCGTGCCCGCCGCGTCGGCGATGCGGTACTCCACCGAAGGCTTGGCCTGGTTGGCGCGCGGGTCGTTGAGGGCCTGTTCTCGTTCCGTCGGTACATGCGGCTTGGCCCAAATGTTCACGGGCAGGCCCAGACGCAGCGCAGGCGGGCTGGAGGCGGCTGAAGCCGGAGCGGCGCCCGCGAAGGGACCGGCCGGCGCCGGTGCGCTGATCTGGAACTCCGGCACCGGCACGAGCAAGGGCGCGCGGGGTGCCAAGGGGAGATCGACACCAGCGGCAAGCCGCGTCGATGTCTGCGGCCGCGGCTGCGGCCATTCGGGCGGCAGGATGCGCAAGGCCAGCGTGCGCGTCACTCGAAGCGCCTGACCCTGCTGGTGGCTCATCGCCACGAGCAGCACGCCATGCAAGAGCAGCAGCATCAGCAGGAGGGGCCAGCGCACAGGCCGACTCGGGTACGGCTTCGTCATCGCGGTCCACTGTAACAATAGACGCATGAGCAAGAAGTCCACCCACGTCAGTGAAACCCCCGCCACCCAGTTCCTGCGCGGGCACGGCATCGCCTTCACCGAGCATGTCTATGACTACGTGGAGCACGGCGGCACGGCTGAATCTTCCAAGCAGCTGGGATTCGACGAGCACGCGGTGGTCAAGACGCTCGTGATGCAAGACGAGAGGGCCGATCCGCTGATCGTGCTAATGCACGGGGACTGCACGGTGAGCCTCAAGGCCTTGGCGCGACAGATCCCGTGCAAGAAGGTGGAGCCCTGCAAGCCCGAGGTCGCGCAGCGTCACAGCGGCTACATGGTCGGCGGCACCTCGCCCTTCGGCACACGCAAGGCCATGCCGGTCTTCGTGGAAGGCACCATCCTCGGCCTGCCGAAGATCCTCATCAACGGCGGGCGGCGCGGCTACCTCGTGGGCCTCGAGCCCAGGGTTTTGACGGAGTTGCTCGGGGCCGCGGTGGTCGAGTGCGCCAATGCAGAATAAGAGGCTATGCAAGAAGCTCTTTTCCCCCTGCTGGCGGGCCTCGCCGCTTACCTGATCGGCTCCCTATCCTTCGCCGTCATCATCAGCCACCTGATGGGTCTTTCGGACCCGCGTTCGTATGGCTCGGGTAACCCGGGCGCCACGAATGTGCTGCGTTCGGGCAATAGGAAGGCGGCCATCCTGACCCTGGTCTTCGACGCGCTCAAGGGCGTGGTCCCGGTGCTGCTGGTCAAGTTCTACGGCGAGCGCGTTGGCCTGGGCGAAGGCACGCAGGCGCTCGTGGCGCTGACGGCCTTCCTCGGCCACCTGTGGCCGGTGTTCTTCAAGTTCATGGGCGGCAAGGGCGTGGCCACGGCCGCCGGTGCCATTCTGGCGCTGAACTGGATGCTGGGGCTGATGATGCTGGTCGTGTGGCTGGCGGTGGCGTTCTTCACCCGCTACTCCTCCCTGGCCGCCATTGTCGCGGCCGCCTTCGCGCCCATTGCCCAGGCGATGATCTGGGGCGCGGGCGCTGAGGTGGGCGTGCTGGTACTGATGAGCCTGCTGCTGATCTGGCGGCATGCAGGCAATATCCGCAAGCTCATGGCGGGCACGGAGAGCAAGATTGGGCAGAAAGCGGGTGCGGCGGGTGCGGCGGGCACGGCCGCCGCCGTGACGAGAGCCCCCAAGTCAACCAAGAAAGGTAAGCATTGAAATGAGCACCCTGCAACGATTCGACGTCGGCGCGCGCCTGTCCGAAATGGCCGTGCACAACGGCACCGTCTATCTCGCCGGCCAGGTGCCCGCAGACCAGACCAGCGATATCGAAACCCAGACCCGCCAGGTCCTCGAAGCCATCGACAAGTTGCTGGCCCGCGCCGGCACCGACAAGAGCAAGATCCTCATGGCCCAGATCTTCCTTGTGGACCTGGCCGACTTCCCCGGCATGAATGCCGTTTGGGACGCTTGGGTCGTGCCCGGCCACACGCCGCCGCGCGCCACGGTGCAGGCCAATCTGGCCAGGCCGGGCTGGCGGCTGGAAGTGGTGGTCACGGCTGCGGTTTAACGATCGCCGTAGGCGTGACCGCGAGACTGATCATGCCGCGGTCTTCACCGTTCGGGCCCTTCTCGCCGATCTCGATCAAGGCTTTGATGCCGTTGGCCGTGATCAGCCTGGGCTTGCCAAGGATCTTGCCGTCGCGCTGAATCTCGCTGCTGATCGTCCACTGGCCAGGCTGAGCCGGCTCGGCCGAGACGGTGATCAAGACCTCGGGGGCCTGCGCGTCTCCTGGAAGGCGCAGCGTGGCCGGCCCCTTGCTGCGCAGCGCCAGGGCCGTCTCAAGCTTGCGGCTGATACGTTTGTCCGCCACGGTGTCGCGGAATTCGAGATTCAGATCCAGCTTCACGTCCGCATCCTTCATCGGTTCCTCCGATTGCAGCGCGTGAACGCCGCCAGCGCCGAGCAGGCCCAGCGTGAGGAGAACGACGAGGCCGCTCTTGCGGCGGGCGTGGGCGTGGGTCTTGAGCATGGCAATCCTTTCGATGAGAGGGTGGGTGGTGCGCCACGATGCCCAAGGCAGTCCGTGCGCAGTGATTCCTTGGGCCTGCAGCAGGGCGTGGGCGTAGTCGGCGGCCTGGGCCGGCTGCGCGCGCAGCACGGTCTCGTCGCAGGAGAGTTCTTGGTCGACGCGCAACGCGCGGGCCGCCATCCAGGCCAGTGGGTTGAACCACTGCAAGGCGCATAGCAGCGCCGCGAGCAAGTTCCAGACGTTGTCGCCGCGGCGGCGGTGCACGTCTTCATGGGCGCGAATCAGGGCCTGCTGGCTCGGTGTGTAGCTCTGCTCAAAGTCCGCGGGCAGGCACAAACGCGGCCGCAGCACACCCAGCAGCGCGGGCCCGCTGCCGGCCGGTGCGCGCCAGTGGTTGCCGGCGAAGTCGAACTCCAGGCTGCTGGCAAAGCGACGCTGCCGCCGCGTGAGCACAGTCAGGACCGTCGCCGCTCCCAGGACCCAGACCAGCAGCAGCGCACGGGCCAGCCCTTCGAATCCATCGTCCAGCCTCGCAGGTGCCACGGTGAGTGCCTGCGCCGCATCACTGATCACCATGCGGTGCAGCACCACACCCGGCCGGCTCGAGGGCAACTGGGCCACGAGTATCAGCACAGGCACCAGTCCCCAGGCCGCATAGGCGCTGCCGGCCCCGAAGGCGCGAGACAACAAGGGCCGCAGTGCCAGGATCAACAGCAGCGCCAGGGACAGCTCGCCGCTCACGCGCAGCAGGGCGATAAGAAGCGCTCCGCTCATTTTTCGTAGTCCTCGAGCAGCTTCTTCAGCGCCTTGATCTCGGCCGCCTTGAGCTTGCGCCGCGCCGAGAAATGCGCGACCAGCGGGGCCAGGTTGCCGTCGAAGAGGCGATTGAGCAGGCTGCTGCTCTGCTCGGCCACCCAGTCCTCGCGCTGCAGCAGCGGCGAGTAGAGGTAGCGCCGCCCGTCACGCTCGGCCTGCAGGGCGCCCTTGTTCAGCAGGCGGTTCAAGAGCGTCTTGATGGTGGCCAACTGCCAGTCCTGCTGCCCTTGCAGCGCCGCGGCAATCTCTTCGGTGCCGAGCGGATGGCTGCGCCACAGCACTTCCATCACCTGACTTTCTGCTTCGCTGATGTTCATGTTTTGATTACGGGTGTAAACGGCGCCATGATTACGCTCGTAAACGATCTTGTCAAGAAAAAAGGCTCGCCGGGAAAACCCGGCGAGCCTGGTCTGCACCAGGCCGGCAAGGCCGGCCTGGTTGCGCCTGACTTAGAAGTCGGTGCGCAAGGTGACCGACGAGAAGCGCGGAGCGCCCACGTACATGAACGGGCCGGTCGGCAGGCCGGTGGCTGCGTTGTACGAGCTGGCGTAGGTGAAGCTGCTGCCGCTGCCCGAGTTCAGGCGCATGTACCTGGTGTTGGCCAGGTTGTTCACATTGACCTGGATCTGCGGATCCTTGAACAGGTTGCCGAACATGTTGCCGAACTTGTAGCCGGTGCTGAGGTTCCACAGCGTGTAGCCTGGGACCGCCTGGTCGTTCACCATGGTGGCGAACACATGGCCGGTGAACTTGCCGTCAACCTTGGCGAAGAAGCCGCCCATATTGAAGTTCGCCGACAGGCCGCCCATCAGCTGGGGCGTGTCGGGGAACAGCTTGCCGGCCGTGGCGTAGAAGGCCGTGCACTTGCCACCGGCGATCGTCTTGCAGATCAGGCTGTCCTGCATCTGCGAGTTCGTGTACGACGCAGAGGCGTAGAACGACCAGTTGGAGTTCAGGCGATAGCCGGCTTCGGCCTCGACGCCGTCGGTCTTCGAGTTGCCGACGTTAAAGTCGGTCGTCGTATTGCTCAGCGGATCGTAGGACGCGGCGATGCGGTTGTTGAACTGGATGTGGTAGATCGACGCCGACAGGGTCACGTCGTCCCTCACGAAGCGCAGGCCGACGTCGACGTTGGTCGAGGACTCGGGCGTCACCTGCGGTGCACGAAGGGTGAAGCCGGTCCACACGCCGTTGTTCCACGTGCCGGTGCCCATCTGGGCCAGGTTCTGCAGCGTGAAGTTGCTCGGCGTGCGGAAGTTCTGGGCGACGTTGCCGAACAGCGAGACTTCCGGCGTGGCCTGATAGCGGAAGCCCAGGCTGGGCAGCAGCTTGTGGTAGCTCACGTCGACTTGGTAGTAGCCGGCGCTGCTGTAGTTGCCGGTCGGAGCAGCTTCGTTGGCCCAGTTCGTGAAGTTGCGCTTGAGTTCGCTCTCGCGCAGGCCCAGGGTCACGTTGAGCTTGTCGGGAACGAGGTAGAAGCTGTCCTGCACGAAGTAGGAACTGCCCTGGCTGATGGTCAGCTGGTCACGGCCTTCCACCGAAGTGCCATTGGCGCGTTTGATGAAGTCGGACGCATCGTCCTGCCACCAGCTGGCCACGCTGCCGTCGTTGCCGAAGAGCTGGCGCGGAGCGGTCTGGCGGTGGCGGGCGCGCTCGTACCAGATGCCGGCCATCAGATTGTGGTCGCCGATGCGCGCGTTGGTCTGCACCGTCACGCCCGGACGATACGTGGCGGTCACGCTGGAGCCGTAGACCATGACGGTGTCCTTGGTGTCGCCGTCGCCGTTGAGGTCGCCGATGCCGCCGCCGACTGCGGTGGCCAGGGAGGTGGCGCCCGGCGTTTGCGCGAAACCTTCTTTCAGCGTGGTCAGCTGGCTGCCGCCCGTGCCGAAGCCGTACCAGAAGTAGGGAGAGACCGAGACGCTCAGATCCTTGTTGACCTTGTACTCGGCTTTGGCCGTCCACAGCGCGTTCTTGAACGGGTTGGCCTGGAACTGGTAATAGGAGTTCGGCGCGCTGGGCGGGACCTCAACCTGCGCCGTGCCGTTCACGCCGGGCGTGTGCTGCGGGATTGCCGTGGAGTAGTCGGCAAAGTAGCCCAGCGTGGCCACGTCGTTGGGCGACAGGGTGAGGATGTTGTTATTGCGGGCGCGGTTGAAGAGCAGGTCCGAGGTGATCGTCAGATCCTTGGTCGGGGTGTACTCGGCGCCGACGTCGATGTGGAACTTGTCAGCCTTGCCCGGGCCCTTGAACTTGTTGGCGTCGGTCTTGGAGACCGAGATGAAGGCCTTGAACGTGTTGTCCAGCAGCTTGCCGCTGTTCACGCGCACGAAGGTCTTGTAGAAGTCCAGCTGACCCACCGATTGCGAGAAGGTCACGCCGAACTTGTCGGTCGGACGGCAGGTGGTCATGCCCACATTGCCGCCGGAGGCGCCGACGTGCGGGGCTTCGGTGTCGGTGGCGCCTTGCGTCACGAAGATTTCGCAAAGGTTTTCCTGGTCCGAGTATTCCTGCGGATAGACGGCGAAGTTGCCCGAGTCATTGACCGGCGCGCCGTTGATGGTGAAGCCCATCTGGTCGGAGTTGGCGCCGCGCACGCGCAGGCCGCCGCCGAACAGGCCGGTCGCGTCCTGGCTGAAGGTGCTCACGCCAGGCAGCATCTCGATGGCCTGGTAAGGACTGCTGGTCGGGGCCAGCGTGTCCAGGTGGGCGCGGTTGACCGAGCTGCGGGCCTTGGGCGTTTCTTCGGCCTGGATCAGGCCGTTGTTCACGCCCTGGCCTTCGACGGAGATCTTGCCCACGTCGACGGCGTCGGCGGCTTCTGCAGCTTCAGCGGCCCACAGAGCCGGCGTAGCGCAGGCAACGCCCACGAGCAGGGCGATTTGCGAGGTTTTGAGGAATTTCATCGGTGGGAGCCTCCGGAAAAGGATTGGAGAAAGAGAAAGAGAAAGGGGAGCGACTGCGGATCAACCCGGCGGCGTGAACTCAAGCTCCGCAGTGAACTTCTGCTGCTCGAGGCCGGTCCAGGTATGGGGCGGGAAAGCGGGATAGACGCCCCGACGCACGGTCGACAGCGCCGCGTCGTCGAGCAGGTTGTTGTCCGAGGATTCGAGGATGCCGGACTCCAGCAACTTACCGTCGCGCGCCAGCGTGAACCAGACCTTGACCTTGCCCTTGGGGCGCTGCTGGCTGGCCTGGCGGCCGGTCGGATAGCGCTTGGTGCTGTTGAGCATGCCACGCACCTGGACCACGTAGGCGCCTTCCATCGAGGCGATCTTCTGCGCCTCGCTCTGCTCGGCAGGCGGAGCCGGGGCGCGGGGCGCAACGTTCACGGCTGTGAGGTCCTTGGGCGCGGGGGCGGTCACCACAGGCGCGGGGGGCGGCGGGGGCGGGGGCGTCTCCACATTGAGCGGCGGCGGCGGCAGGTTGATCGGCAGTTCGATGGCCGGCATCTTCACGTCGGGCGTGGGCGGCGGCGGGGGCGGCGGGGGAGGGGGCGTCTTCTCCTCGACCACGGCCATCTCGACCGGGCCGCGAACCGCGTCGAGCGCCTTACGGGCAAGACCCGACGCGAGGGCCCAGACCAGCATGGCGTGCAGCGCGACGACGAAGGCGAAGCCCTGGAGGCGGCGTGCGGTTTGCTGAGGCGTGGGACCGTAATTCATGTCATCGGGAGCGTTCAATGGCAGGCGGTGTGGCGAACCCGCTGCCCGGACATGGGCAAGCGAGCGCGGCAGGGCCACGCCGACGGGGCGCCACAAATGTACCTATTTGGACGTGCGCAAACGTTTTCTTGTGGCATTTGCAACATCTGGGCAAATTGCATTGTAAGGACATCACATTTGTGGCTGGCCACGCGCGGGGCGGACAGGCCCCCACGCTTGAGCGGCTTGCGCGCCGAAATCCTTGTTGCCAAGCGGCCGACGCGAGGTTCGCAGCATCGCCGCGAATTGTTGCGCAGACGTGACATATTGCCTCGTTGGCAGGAGGACTAAGATCCGCCGCCTTCGCCGTTGCAGGAGTTCGAATTGTCCAAGCATCCCGTGTTCGCCATCGGTCTTGCGCTGCTGCTGAGTGCTTGTGCAGCCCCCCAGGCTCCTGCGCCGGCCCAGGCTACCGTGCCGGTCCAGGCTGCCGCGGGTGTGCACCACCTCAACTTGCTGGCCATCAACGACTTCCACGGCAACATCCAGGCCAGCTCGCCGGTACCGCTGACGATCCGCCCGCTCGATCCGGCCAGCGGCAAGAAGGGCCCGCCCGAGCCGGCCGGTGGCATTGCCTACCTGGCCACTGCGATCAAGACCCTGCGTGCCGCGCGACCCGGCGCAGTGCTGTTGGGGGGCGGTGACTTCATCGGTGCCTCGCCCCAGACCTCCTCGATGCTGGCCGATGAGCCCACCCTGGCTGCCTTCGCCAAGCTCGACGTGCTCGCCTCGGCCTTGGGTAATCACGAACTGGACCGCGGCCTGCCCGAGCTGCTGCGCAAGACGGCCGGGCAGTGCCCTGCGCAAGGTTGCTCCTGGCCTGGCTTCACGGGGGTACCGTTTCCCTTCCTCGCGGCCAATCTCTTCGACGACAAGACGGGCAAGCTGATTCTGCAGCCCTATGTGATCAAGGAGATGGACGGCATCCGCGTGGCCTTCGTGGGCGCGGCCACCTTGCAGACGCCGGCCGTGTCGCTAGCCCGCAACATGACGGGCCTGCGCTTCACCGAGGAATCCGCCGCACTGAATGCCCTGGTTCCCGAGCTCAGGGCCAAGGGCGCGAAGGTGCTGATCGCCGTCATGCACGAGGGCACCGACTACCTCGGCGAGGCCAATGTGCCCAGCTACGACTGCGGCGATATGCGCGGCCGGGGCGTGGACATCCTCCAACGCCTGGACCCCGCCTACGCCATGGTGATCGGCGGCCACAGCCACCGCGCCTATGTGTGCAAGATCGGCGGCCGCTTGATCACGCAGGCCGGCAGCTTCGGTGGCTGGGTGACCGACATCCAGCTGGAGGTGGACGACGCCGGCAAGCTGATCGAGGCCAAGGCTGTCAACGAGCCGGTGCTGCAGTCGCGCTACGCGGCCGACCCGGCCTTCGCAGTGCTGGCCGCCCAAGCCGATGCGCTGACCGCCAAGGAGCGCCTGCGCCCTGTCGTCACCCTCAAGGATGCGCTGCGGCGCCAGCCCGAAGGGCCCTATGGTGATGCCGCTCTGGGCAATCTGATCGCCGACGCCCAATTGGCCTACGCGCGCAAGCAGGGTCCGGTGGATCTCGCCATGATGAACCCCGGCGGCATCCGCACCGACATCCAACCCGCGCCCGGCACGCCTGTGACCGTGGGCGACCTCTTCGCCGTCCAGCCTTTCCATAACGAGCTGGTGGCGCTGACCATCAGCGGGGCCGACTTGCGCGCCATGCTGCTGCGCGGCCTGCCCCGGCCCGAGGCCTCGCCGCGCATGCTGCAGGTCTCCAGCACCCTGCGCTATGAATGGACGCGCGGCGCCGACGGCCAGCCACATCTGATGAACGTCACCGTGGGCGGCCTGCCCCTCGACCCGGGACGCGACTACCGCCTGGTCGTCAATGGCTTCATGGCCGACGGCGGCGAGAGCCTCGGCGAGCTGCGCCGCGGCCGCGACCGCGTCACGGTCGGCGAGGACCTGGATGCGCTGGTCGACTACCTGGGCGAACATCCGCAGGCCGTCGACCAGGTCGCGCCGGGGCGCATCCTGTTCAAGCCCAGCCCATGACCAGCGGGTAGACACTAGGAAGTAACCAGTTACGTTCGCGACAGGTCAGCGTTAGACTGGCCCGGCGATCCTGCACGAGCAGGGCGAAATACCTCGGGAGGGGTGGGCCATGCCGTTGGCGACGACGAAAGGCAGGCTCGCGGCAGTCTGGCAGGCTGCCGCGGCGGCTTGGCGCGGTGCAGCGCCAGGCCGCAGTGTCAGCGCTTGGCATGAGGGCTCGGCAACCCTGGAAACCGTGCTCGCCAGAATTCCCTGCGGCATTGCCGTTTTCGATCGACAGGGCGGGGCCGTCTGCTTCAATCAACACTACCTGAAGCTGCTGGAGCTGCCAGCCAGTCTTGTGGAGCGGCCCGGCCTGAATTTCGAGGACGTGGTTCGCTTCAATATCGAGCGAGGCGAATACGGCGAAGCACCGGCCGCCCAGGCGATGGCCGACCGGCTCCGGGCCTTCGCGCGCGCACCGCATGACTTCCGGCTGGAGCGGGTGCGCCCCAACGGCGTTGTGCTTGAACTGCGCGGCGCGCTGGTCCCCGAGGGCGGCTTCGTCACCACGGCCGTGGACGTCAGCGACCGGCGCCGCTATGAGTCCGACCTGATCCGCTCCGAGACCCTGCTGCACAGCGCCATCGAAGCCATCGAAGTGGCCTTCGCGCTCTTCGATCCCGAGGACCGGCTCCTGGTCTTCAACCAGCGTTTTCGCGATACCTACGTGGACGGCGGCCAGGACGTGGTGCCCGGCGTGCCCTTCGAGACCCTGTTGCACATGCGGGTGGCTGCGGCGACGGAGCACCCGGGCCAATGCTTTGATGGCGGGCCGGAAGCATGGCTCGAAGAGCGCCTGGCCCTGCACCGCAGCGGCGCCGGGCATATGCAGTACCGTGTGGGCAGCGGTTCGACGGCCCGCTGGCTGCGCGTGTCTGAGCGCCGCCTGCCCGACGGACACACGGCCCTGTTCCGTTTCGACGTGACCGACCTCATGCGCGCCACCGAGGCGGCCGAGCGCGCCTCCGAGGCCAAGAGCCAGTTCCTCGCCAATATGAGCCACGAGATCCGCACGCCGATGAACGCCGTGCTGGGCATGCTCAAGCTGCTGCAGCGCACGCCGCTGTCCTCGCGCCAGCTCGACTACGCGGGCAAGGCCGAAAGCGCTGCTCGCTCATTGCTGGGGCTGCTGAACGATATCCTCGATTACTCCAAGGTCGAGGCCGGCAAGATGCAGCTCGACCCGCAACCCATGCGCATTGACGTGCTGCTGCGCGACCTCTCGGTCATCCTCGCGGCCGGCGTCGGGCGCAAGAACGTTGAGGTGCTGTTCGACGTCGATCCAGCGCTGCCGCGCTGCGTGATTGGCGACGCTCTGCGCCTGCAGCAGGTGCTGATCAACCTGGCCGGCAACGCGATCAAGTTCACCGAGGCCGGCGAAGTCGTGCTGCGCCTGCGCCTGCTGGGCTGCGACGACGAAACCCTGCACCTGCAGTTCGAGGTGCGCGATACCGGCATCGGCATCGCCCCCGAGCACCAGGAGCGCATCTTCAGCGGCTTCACGCAAGCCGAGGCGTCGACCTCGCGCCGCTTCGGCGGCACGGGCCTGGGCCTGGCGATCAGCCGGCGCCTGGTCGAGATGATGGGCGGCCAGTTGCAGCTTGAAAGCGCGCTCGGCCGTGGCAGCCGCTTCTTCTTCTCGCTGGAGCTGCCGCTGCACCATCCGGCCGTCGAGAGCGAAACCACGCGCCCGACTGGATCCGAGCCGCTGCGTGCACTGCTGGTGGACGACAACTCCAGCGCACGCGAGATGCTCGGTGCCATGGCCCGCTCGCTGGGCTGGCAGGTGGACCTCGCCGAGTCGGGCACGGCGGCGCTGCAGCGCGTGCGCGACGCCCAGGCGCGCGACCGGCCCTACCAGGTGGTGCTCGTCGACTGGGTCATGCCCGGCATGGACGGCTGGCAGACCAGCCGCGAATTGCGCGCGCTGACCAGCGGCGAGGGGACGGGACCACCGGTCGTCGTCATGGTGACGGCCCATGGGCGCGAGATGCTGGCCCAGCGCAGCGAGCAGGAGCAGGGCCTGCTCGACGGCTTCCTCGTCAAGCCCATCACCGCCTCCATGCTTCACGATGCCGTGATCGACGCGCGGGCGGGCCACGGGCCACTTCAAGCGGCCTTGCCGGCCGCGCGGCCCCAGGCCGGCTCGAGGCGCTTGGCTGGGCTGCATCTGCTGGTGGTGGAAGACAACCTCAACAACCAGCAGGTGGCGCGCGAACTGCTCGAGGGCGAAGGCGCCGTGGTGCTGCTCGCCAACGACGGTCAGCAGGCGCTTTCGCTCCTCGCCCAGGCCAAGCACGGTCCGCCGCGCATCGACGCCGTGCTGATGGACGTGCAAATGCCCGTGATGGACGGCTACACCGCCACGCGCCTGATCCGCCGCCAGTTGGCCCTGACCCTGCCCATCATCGCGATGACGGCCAACGCCATGCCGGCCGACCGCCAGGCTTGCCTGGACGCTGGCATGAGCGAGCACGTGGGCAAGCCCTTCGACATCGAGCATGTCGTGGCCGTGCTGCTGCGACGTTGCGGCACCGGCGTGGCCGCCATGGCGCCGCGTAGCGTGCCGGCGCCGGTGCTGCCGGATGCTGTGCTGGCGCGGGCGCGCGAATCGGGCATCGAGCTGGGAGAGGCCCTGGGCCGCATGTCCGGCCGCACCGACCTGTTCTTGCGCACCGTGCGTGCCTTCCGCGAGAAGGCGGACGAATTGCAAAAGCCGCTTGACGGCGCCGTCCTGCACGGGCTGCGCGGTCTGGCTTCCATGCTGGGCCTCATGCCACTGAGCCGCCTCGCGCAGGAGGCCGAGCTGGACCTACGCGAAGGCCGCGCGCCGGCGCCGGACTGGGCCGCGCGCTGGGCGGAGTTGTGCACGCGCCAGTTCGCAGCACTCGACGCCTTGATGCCGCAATTGGTGCTGCCCGATGACGAAGATGAAGACGAAGGCTATGCGGACGAAGCTCTGGTGCCGTGCCTGCGCTTGTTGATCGATCTGCTGGAAGGCTCGGACATGGCCGCGATCGAGCAGCACGACCAATTGCGCGGCCTGCTGCGCGCGCAATGGCCGGCCACCGCCGAGGCCCTCGAGACGGCGCTGGCGGGCTTGGACTTCGCCAGCGCCGCTGGACATTGCCGCGCCCTGCTGCGAGCCTCCACCGTGCCCGGCGAACTGGACGAAGCGCTTCCATGACTCTTGCGCCCTGGGCCGCGACCCCGCAAAGTCTTCTCCAGCTGTTGGGTCGTCGCCCCCGTCTCCTGGTCGTCGACGATCAGCCGGTCAACATCCAGGCGCTGCACCAGGTCTTCGCCGCCGACTGCCAGGTGCTGATGGCCACGAGCGGCGCACAGGCCCTGGCCCTGTGCCGCGACAAGCAGCCCGACCTCGTGTTGCTCGACGTCCAGATGCCCGGCATGGACGGCTATGAGCTTTGCACTCGCATCAAGGCCGACTCCGGACTCTCGCCCATCGCCGTCATCTTCGTCACCTCCAACGACCGGCCCGAGGACGAGACCCGCGGGCTTGAAGCCGGCGCGGCCGATTTCATCACCAAGCCCTTCAACCCGGCCGTGGTGCGCGCGCGCGTGCGGGCCCAGCTGACCATCAAGCTGCAGGCCGACCTGCTGCGCGAGATGGCCTTCGTCGACGGCCTCACGGGCGTGCACAACCGCCGCCATTTCGACGAGCAGCTGGAGATCGAAATGCAGCGCGCCCAGCGCAGCCGCGAAAGCCTGGCCCTGCTGCTGGCCGACGTGGACTACTTCAAGCGTTACAACGATGCCTACGGCCACCTCGCCGGCGACGACTGCCTGCGCCGCGTGGCGCGCGCCCTCAAGAACTGCCTGCGACGTCCCGGCGATGTGCTGGCGCGCTACGGCGGCGAGGAGTTCGCTTGCATCCTGCCGGACACGGGGATGGCGGGCGCGCTGTCGGTGGCGGAGAGCATGGAGGCCGCGGTGCGGGCTTTGCAGATGGATCATGGCCAGTCCGAGGTCGCGCCCTTCGTGAGCGTGAGCCTCGGCGTGGCGGTGAGCAGTTCCGGGCGCAGCGACGCGGCCAGCCTGCTCAGTTTCGCGGACGAGCAGCTCTACAAGGCGAAGGCGCAGGGCCGGGGAAGGAGCTGTGGCGGGACGCTCGGTTGAGCGCGACACTCAGTTCGCCGCCGCGCGCCATGCAGTGCCAAAGCCCTCCAGCTCGCGTCCGTCAAGATCGGACACGGCCCAGTATTGCATCGCCCCGTCGCTCCAGTGCATGAGATTGAAGCCGCGCAGCTGCGTGCGCTCTGGCGCCGACTCGCGCCCGGTGGCAGGCCAGATGAAGAGATCGATCTTGTGCAGGCGCAGCTGGAAGGCGAGCACGGCGGTGGGCTGGCCCTGGATGGCTTGTACCCGGCCTCCGAGCAAGGTGAAACCGGGCACTGCGTCGAGCACGGGCGGGGCGTAGTCGATGCGGCCCTGGAACCAGGGCTTGACCTGGTGCCGGTTGCTCGAAGCCACTTCGAACAGCGGCCCCACCTGCAGCGCCCGCACGTGGGCGGCAACGATCTCGCCGCCCAGACTCGGGTTCGCAGCCCGCCAGCGTTGCACGCCCAGGGTCAGCGTCACGCCGGCGACGAGGCCCACAACGGCCATCCCCGCGCCAGCCAGCGCCAGGCGGCGGCGCGGCAGCGGTGCGGGCGCCGGGCCGGCGGCGGCGCTGTGCAGAGCGATCTGCGTGCGCACCGCGGCCTGCAGCGCCTCGCTCGCCGCATGGCGGGTGGCGCGCTGGCGTAGCAGTTGGCTCAGTTCGTCGTCTTTCATGATGTGCTCGTGGGCTCAGGGCCACCCCGCGAAAGTCAGCAATTCCTTCAAGCGCGCGCGGGCACGTGAAAGCCGAGACATCACCGTGCCCACCGGTACGCCCGCGACCTGCGCGATGCTGCGGTAGTCGAGCTCCTCCAGCTCTCGCAGCACGATCACCTCGCGCAGCGCAGGCGAAAGCGCTGCAATCGCACGGTCCACCGCATCGCGCTCACGCCGGCGGCTCAGCAGCTGCGGCGGCTCGGGCGTCGAGCCGGGCAACGCATCCCAATCGCTGTCGTCCAGACCGGTGAGCTCGGCGCGGCCCTGCTGCCGGGCCAGGGCGCTGAAGCAGGCGTTGCGCACGATGGCCAAGAACCAGGGTCGGGCATCCTCCCCCTCGCGCAGGCTGGCGAGGTAGCGAAGGGCGCGCAGCGCGGCCTCCTGCACTGCATCCTCGGCTGCCGGCGCATCGCGCAGCAGCCAGCGCGCGAGGTTGTGCGCCGCATCGAGATGCGGCAGCACGAGAAGCTCGAAGCGCTGGCTGGGCGTCGTCATCGTGTTCCGTTACCGGCTCGCTTCAGGCGCTGATCTCGAATCGGCCATCCATGCCTTCATGCCCATCCCCGCAGAAGTTGTCGCAGAGAAAGTGCAGTGTGCCCGGGCTCGTGGGCGTGAAGGCGAAGGGCAGGGTGCGCCCGGGCATCAGGTCCATGCGGCGGTCTAGGTCCGGGACGAAGAAGCCGTGTGCGAAATCCAGCGCCTTGATCTGCAGCACGACCGGCTCGCCCACCTTGAGCGCGATGACGTTGGGCGTGAAATGGAAACGCTGTGCCGTGATCTGGATTTCGCGGGGAGCCGGCTGGGCCGCAACGTGTCGCAGGCCTAGCGGGACGGCGGCCAAGGCGAGAAGGGCGCGCCGTCTCATGCGTGGGTACCGGCAGCGGCCTTGATGGGGTACTCGGTCATCGAGGCCTGCCCACGCTCCATCTCGATGCCGCGCCAGCCCAGGCCGCGGTAGGGCGCGGCCTCGTCCCAGGGCAGGGGCAAGGGCTTTTCGGCCGTGCCTGGTGCTGGCAGTGGGAACATCAGCGAGTGCGCCGAATGGTGGGCGATGTGCGCCGTCATCTGGTGATGTTCCTGATGGATGTGGCCGTAGAACACCGTGACGTGGCGATGCGGCATCAACAGCTCCAGAGCCTGGGCGCCATCTCGCGTGTGCCAGTCCCAGCGCGGCACCAGCGGGAACAGCGGGCGGTGCGTGAACACCACCAGCGGCGCCTCGGGGTCGAGCTTGGCGAGTTCGGTCTTCATCCAGTCGAGCTGCTCCGCGCCGAGCGAGGTGCCGCGGTCGGAGACGTTGTCCAGCGCCATGAAGTGCACGCCCTTGTGGTCGAAGCGGTAGTAGGTCTCGCCGAAGAACTCCTTGAACGCGGCGCCGCGGTCCAGCGATGCGTCGTGCTCGCCCGGCATGAAGCGCAGGTTCTTGACCTGCAGCGGCGCGATCATCTGCTTGACCTCGGCCATGCGGCGGCGGCGCTCGTCCGGGTCGTCGGTGGTGTGGGTCAGGTCGCCGGTGAAGACGATGAAGTCGGGTGCCTTGGGCAGGGCGTTGACCGCGGCCACGGCCTTGGGCAACGTGCCGCGCGCGTCCGGGTTGGGCGCGCCCTTGAAGCCCCAGTGGAGGTCGGAGAGTTGGACGAAGTAGAACTCGTCCGGCGTCCCCATCCTGTCGGCGCAGCCTGCCAGACCGGCGATGGACACGGCGCCGCCGCCCAGGGCGGCCAGCTGGAGAAAATCGCGGCGTTGCATCATCACGGAGCTCCTGAAAAAAAGGGGGTGGTGAGCGGCAATACCGGCCGAGCCGGCTTTTTATTCCTTGGCTGGGGTCAAGGTGCGCAGATAAGCGATCAGGTCGGCGCGATCGGCGGCATCGGGCACGGACACGCCCATGGCCTGGCCCGGAACGAGGCCCTCGGGATCGGTCAGCCAGCGCTCCAGGCTTGCCTCGTCCCAGACCAGGCCCGAGCGCTTGAGCGCCGACGAATAGCCGCCAAAGCCCTTGGCAGTGCCGGCCAGTCGGCCGAACACACCGCGATGCGGGGGTCCGAGTCCTGCGTGGTCGACGGAGTGGCAGGCGGTGCACAGCGCCTTGTAGAGCGATTGCCCGCGAACCGGGTCGCCGGGGGCGGATCGCGCAGCCACTGGGCAGCCGAGCAGGCCAAGAAGGAGGAGGGGCAGGACGAGGGGTAGGGCAAGAGGAGCAGGGCGCATGGGATCTCCGGAGTTCGTCCCGGTCATACCTGCTGCGGCCCCGACGTATTCCCTCTGCGGTGGCTGACTTCCATGGAGATGTGGAGCGGGTGAAGGGAATCGAACCCTCGTATGAAGCTTGGGAAGCTGCCGTTCTACCATTGAACTACACCCGCGGCAGGGTACGAAGTCTAGCGCTAGGCGGGCTTGTGCGACCGTCTTGGGTCAAGTGGGGAGTTGCGGCACAACCACTAGGTCAAAATCGCCCGATGCAAAGCTCCAAGTTGCGCGCGCTCGCGCTCCAGCCCTGATGGGACTCGTGTATTCCACCGACAGCGGCCGCATGTGCCCGGTCTGCCGCAAGCCGGCGACCGAGTGCGAATGCGGCCGCAAGAAGGCCCCGGTCGGTGACGGTATCGCCCGCGTTTCGCGTGAGAAGCGCAATGGCAAGGTCGTCACCGTCGTCAAGGGACTGCCTCTGGCGCAGGCCGAACTGGTGAGCTTGGGCAAGCAACTGCGCGCCCAGTGCGGCAGCGGCGGCACGGTCAAGGACTTCGTGATCGAGCTGCAGGGCGATCACGCCGACAAGATCATGGCGGCCTTGCAGGCGGCTGGACACAAGGCCAAGCGGGCGGGAGCTTGAAGATGTTGCGACCTCTCGTTTTCGCGGCGGTGCTGGCCGTGACCGGTGCTGTTCACGCCACCGACCTCGGCACCCTCTTGCACAAGCAGGACTATCAGGCCGCGGCGCCACTTGTGCGGCCGCTGCTGGCGGCCAGCACGCCCGACGAAGCCCAGCGCGCCCTGATCTACCGCTGGCACTTCGCCCATGACGATAGCGCCGCCGTCGAGCAGCTCTCCAAGCGCTTCGAGGCGGCTGTGGATCTGCAAGCGGCGGCGAGGCTGGCGCTGGATCAGCGCGACTTCGAACGCGCCCAGCAGCTGCTGGCGCGCGCGCTCGACAAGGCCGCTACGCCGCTCGACAGGGCCAACGCGCTGCGTGGCCTGGGCCAATTGGCGTATCAACAACGCGACTTCGATGCTTCCTTGCATGAACTCGAAGCGAGCCTGGCCGCCGAGCGCACGGCCGATGCGCTGGAAGCGCTGAACGAGACGCTGATCCGCCTGGGCCGCACCGAAGACGCGATCCAGGCCGCTGAGGAGGCGGTCAAGCTCGATCCGTATCACGAGCAGGCCCACTACCAGCTCGGGAACGGCTACTCGCGGCGCAACTACACGCAGATGGCGGCGCAGGAGGGGGCAAAGTTCACAGAGGCGATGACTCTTGTGCACCGCGCATCCGATGCCTTCGAGCAAGGCCGCTTCGAAGCCGCGCGCGACGACTGCTTCGCTGCGCTGGCCCTGCTGCCCGACCTCGGCCGCGCCCACGCGATCCTCGCGCGCACGCTCGAAGCCCAGCGCTTCAAGGTGGACGTGCACCGCGCCGCCTACGAGCGGCGCTTCGCGCAGGCCGCGATGCCCAACATCGAGGGCATCGAGCGCTACGTGCTGAACTGGCAGGCGCTGACGCCGCGGCATCAGAAGCGCGTGGCGCTTTCGCTGCAACCCTGGAAGGCCTACATCCCCGTGCTGGCCGAGGGCGGCGCCACGCTCTACATCAAGCCCATGGGCATGCTGCTGTCCGAGGCGCCGCACATGCAGGCCTTGAAGGACCTGCGCATCGAGTACGACTCGCGCCTGTGGGACGACGTGCGCGGCGCTGGCGGATATCACACAGTCACCGGCATCGAGGATGTGGAGCGCACGATCTTCGACCGCTACAACACCGTGCTCCATGAACTGAGCCACCAGGTGCAGAGCGTGCTGCCGGCCGATCTGGACCGGCGCATCGAGGCGCTGTACCAAAAAGCCAAGTCGCGCGACAAGCCCGCGCAGATGGCCTTCCTCTCGCGCTACGCGGGCGGGTCGGTCTTCGAATATTTTGCCGAGGGCGCCAACAGCGCCGACTCGCCACGTCGGGACCGCTTTGATCCGCGCGAGATCGTGCGCGAGCGCCTGGTGGCGCTGGATCCAGAGCTGTTGGCCCTGGTGACGCAGATGTTCGCGCAGAAGGACGTCAGCGCCAGCCTGCCGGTGGCGCTGTCCGGCGCGGGCGGCCAGCAGCTCGAGCTGGGTAGGCCCGCGCAGGCGCTCACCGCCTACGCCAAGGCTCTTCGTCTCGCCCCTGACGACGAGCGCGTGCAGACCGGCATGCTGCGTGCGCTGGCCATTGCCGGCGATCGCGACGGCGTGAACGAGCTCGCGCGCCGTGCCATCGAAAAGCACGGCCGCAGCGGCCGCGTGATCGCCGCCGTGGCTGATGCGCGCTGGCACACGGGCACGCCGCTGCCCATGGTGCTGGCGCAGCTGCGCGAGGCGCGCCTGCGCCTCCAGGGTGAGGATGGCTATCTCGCCGATCTCACGATGGCCCAGGGTCTCTATAACCAGGGCACGGGCAGCCAGGCCCTGCTGTTTTTCGACGCGGCCCTGCGCTACCAGGCCGACAGCCCAGAGGCGCTGTGGGGCAGGGCTGCCACGCTGGCGCAGCTCGAGCGCTGGGACGAGGCCTTCGCGGTCTACGAGCAGGTGCTGCGGCTGCGCACGGGCTTGGTCGCGCTGCGGGCCGATCAGCTTCGCGACCTGATCCGCGCCGGGCGGCTGGACCAGGCTCGTACGCAGCTGAAGGAGGCGCTGCTGCTGGACCCGACAGATCCTTCGCTGGGCGCGCTGGGTGCGCGGCTAGCGCTGGAGGAGAAAAACGCCGCGGATGCGCTCACCCAGGCCGAGGCTGTGCTGGCCAGGGCCCCCTGGTGCGACTTGGCCGTGATCATCAAGGGCCGGGCCTTGCAGGCCTTGGGCCGTGCGGACGAGGCGCACGCGGCCGTCGCGCCGCTGCGCTATCGCATCAAGGCCGGCAGCGGCCCGCAGTACCTGTACCGCCCCGAACAATCGGTCTGGGTGTCGGTCCACGAGTTGCCGAGCGTCGAGAGGGACCTGCTGATCGACTAAGGGACAATCCGGTTGATGAACGTGCCCGCTGCCAAGTCCTTTTCCTCCCTCCCGCTCTCCGTCGCCGTGCAGGCCAATCTGGCCCAGCTCGGTTATGTGGAGATGACGCCAATCCAGGCTGCCAGTCTTCCCCTGGCCCTGGCCGGCAAGGACCTGATCGCCCAGGCGCAGACGGGCAGCGGCAAGACCGCCGCCTTTGCGCTCTCCTTGCTGCACCGCCTGGACGCCGCCCGCATGCAGGTGCAGGCCCTGGTGCTCGTGCCCACGCGTGAGCTGGCCGACCAGGTCACGCAGGAGATCCGCCGCCTGGCTCGGGCCGCGGACAACATCAAGGTGCTGACCCTGTGCGGCGGCTCGCCGATGAAGCCGCAGATGGAGAGCCTCTCGTTCGGTGCCCACATTGCCGTGGGCACGCCGGGCCGGGTGCTCGACCACCTGGAGCGCGGCAGCCTCGTGCTGGCCGAGCTGAACACCCTGGTGCTCGACGAGGCCGACCGCATGCTCGACATGGGCTTTGCCGACGACATCGCCCGCGTGGCGCGCCAGGCGCCCAAGGCGCGGCAGACGCTGCTGTTCTCCGCCACCTACCCGGAAGGCATCGCCCAGATGTCCGCGCAATTCCTGCGCGACCCGCAGACCGTCAAGGTGGCCAGCAGCGCCGCGCCCAAGGCCATCGAGCAGATCGCCTTCGAGGTGGCCGAATCCGAGCGGCTGCACGCGGTGTCGGCCCTGCTCGAACACTACCGGCCCACCAGCACCATCGCCTTTTGCAACACCAAGCAGCAATGCCGCGATCTGGTGGACGTGCTCACGGCGCAGGGTTTCGTGGCCCTGGCCTTGCATGGCGAGCTCGAGCAGCGCGATCGCGATCAGGTGCTGATCCAGTTCGCCAACGGCTCCTGCTCGGTGCTTGTGGCGACCGACGTGGCCGCGCGCGGCCTTGACATCGCGCAGCTGGAATGCGTGATCAATGTGGACACCACGCCGGACGCCGAGGTCCATGTGCACCGCATCGGCCGAACGGGCCGTGCCGGGGCCCAAGGCCTGGCGCTCACGCTGGCCAGCCTCGACGAGATGGGCCGCATCGGCCGCATCGAGCAGTTGCTTGGCTTTGAGATGCGGTGGCAGCCGCTGGACAGCCTGAGCAAGGCGCCGGGCGGACCGCTGCTGCCGGCGATGGACACGCTGCAAATCCTTGGCGGCCGCAAGGAAAAGATCCGCCCGGGCGACATCCTGGGTGCCCTGACCGGCGAGGCCGGATTTGCCGGCAGTCAGATCGGCAAGATCAATGTCACTGAGTTCCACAGCTATGTGGCCGTGCAGAGAAGCATTGCTCGCGACGTGGTCAAGCGGCTTTCGAACGGCAAGCTCAAGGGCCGCAAGGTCAAGGTCAGACGACTGGCTGACCTTTCCGAGGCTTGAGACCGTGAACTTTGCGGCACGCCCCCCAAGGTGCGGGGGCATCGCCGGAAATGAGGGGGCTTCCTGCGACCTTTGCACGCACCAGAGCGGCGTATGACGCCTAAATTGGATGCCAAGCGCCGCTCAGCCTGAACCCGTTCAACCGGATGGCTGGTGCCGACGTTGTAGTCGCGAGAGGAGTCGTCGCCATGAATACCTACAGAACCTCAGCCAGCCCGAAGTTCTTGCTGCGCTTCCAGTCGCTGTTCCACAGCGGCCGGGCTCTGGTCTTCCCCTGCGACGCCAAGGGCGATGTGCCCCTCGATACCTTGAGCGAACGGGCGCGGCAGAACTACCTGTTCGCCCGCGCCGTGGTGGGTCACGAATACGCCACGCCCGTCGTCACGACGAGCGATTGATGAGCACTACTTCCAGCCATCCTTGAGGCTGGCCGTCTTGTTGAACACCGGCCGGCCCTGTGCGTGATCCACGCGATCCGTCACGAAGTAGCCGTGACGTTCGAACTGCAAATGCGTGCCTAGCGGCACGGCCTTGAGCGAGGGCTCGAGCCAGGCCTGAGTGATCTTCAGGCTGTCGGGGTTGATGGCTTGCAAAAAGTCCTTGCCACCCGCGTCGGGCTGGGCCTCTTTGAACAGGCGGTCGTACAGGCGCACTTCGGCCGCGACGGCCTCGTGGGCGCCCACCCAGGTGATCACGCCCTTGACCTTGACGGCGTCGGCGCCCGGGGTGCCGCTCTTGGTGTCGGGCACTAGGGTGGCCAGCACGGCCGTGACCTGGCCGTCAGCATCCTTCTCGCAGCCCGTGCACTCGATGACGTAGCCGTACTTCAGCCGTGCCTTGTTGCCCGGGTAGAGGCGGTGGTAGCCCTTGGAGGGGACTTCCATGAAGTCCTCCTGCTCAACCCAAAGCTCGGGGCCGAGGCTGAAGTGGCGAATGCCCAGTTCGGGCAGATGCGGGTGGGCCGGAGCGCTGCAGGCCTCACGGTGATCGGCGCTGCCGAAGATCTCCGTGTAGTTCGTCAGCTTGAGCTTGAGCGGATCCAGCACGGCGCAGGCGCGGCCGGCCTTGCCTTCCAGGTCGGTGCGCAGGCAGCCGTCGAGCACCGAGTAGTCGAGCCAGGCGTTTTGCTTAGTCACGCCGCTGGAGTCGACCATGTTGCGGATGCTCTCGGGCGTGTAGCCGCGCCGGCGCATACCGACCAGCGTGGGCATGCGCGGGTCGTCCCAGCCGGCCACGTAACCGTCTTCGACGAGCTGGCGCAGCTTGCGCTTGCTGGTCACGACATAGCTCAGGTTCAGACGGCCGAACTCGTACTGGTGCGGCAGCGGGCGGGCGAGAAGGCCTCCATCGGCGAGGGCGTTCAGCAGCCAGTCGTAGAAGGGGCGCTGGTCCTCGAACTCGACCGTGCAGACCGAGTGCGTGATGCGCTCCAGCGCGTCCTCGATCGGATGGGCGTAGGTGTACATCGGGTAGATGCACCACTTGTCGCCGGTGTTGTGGTGGGTGGCGCGACGGATGCGGTAGAGCGTCGGGTCGCGCAGGTTGATATTGGGCGAGGCCAAGTCGATCTTGGCGCGCAGCACCATGGCGCCGTCGGCATGCAGCCCGTCGCGCATCTCGCGGAAGCGGGCGAGGTTCTCCTCGGGCGAGCGGGCGCGACAGGGGCTTGCGGTACCGGGCGTATTGAAGTCGCCGCGGTTAACGCGCATCTCCTCGGCCGTCTGTTCGTCGACATAGGCGAGCCCGGCCGTGATCAGGTGCTCGGCAGCGGCGTACATGAAGTCGAAGTAGTCGCTGGCCTGGAAGAGGTGGCTGGTGCCGCCCGCGTTCCAGTCCCAGCCGAGCCAGCTCACCATCTCCTTGATGGCGTCCACGTACTCCTGCTCTTCCTTCTCCGGGTTGGTGTCGTCGAAGCGCAGGTGGCAGATGCCGCCGTAGTCGCGCGCCAGGCCGAAATTCAGGCAGATGGCCTTGGCGTGTCCGATGTGGAGGTAGCCGTTGGGCTCGGGCGGGAAACGGGTACGGATGCGGGCGGGATCCAGCGGACCGGCCGCGTGGTGGGCCGCGTCGCCCGGTGTGCCGGCGAAGTGGCGGCCCGCGAGGGCATTCGTCTCGAGGTCATGCTCGATGACGTGGCGCAGGAAATTGTTGGGCTTGAGAGCCTCGTCGTTGTTCGGCTGGGACATGCTGCTGGATCTGGGGGTTTGGGCGAATTATCGCCGCCGCGTCACAGGCCTTTGAACAAGTGGCTGTACATGCGACTCACACCCAAGCGCTCGGGGCTGCCGTGCAAGTGCAGCGTGAGCTTGCCGGCCTCGTCGCGCACCGCCCGCTCGATGGCCTCAGCCCGCACGATCACGCCACGGTGGATCTGCCAGAAGACCTGGGCATCGAGCTGGGGCAGCAGTTCGCGCAGGGAGGTGCGCAGCAGATGCTCCTTGGCCGCCGTCACGGCGCGCACGTACTTGTCCGAGGCCTCGAAGAAGATCACCTCCTGCACCGGCACCATGTGGATGGTCTGGCCCACGGAGGCCTGCAGAAGGCGCAGCGGCTGGACGGCCGCGGGCGCCAGCAACTGGCGCAGCTGGGCCAGGGTCTGGTCCATGGTTGCAGGCTGCGTCAGCCGCCGCTTGAGGCGGTCCACGGTCTGTGCGAGGCGCTCGCGACGCACGGGCTTGAGCACATAGTCCACGGCCGCCTGCTCGAAGGCCTGCACAGCGTATTGGTCATAGGCAGTGACGAAGACAAGCAGGGGCAGGGCTTGCTCCTCGGGCCACTCTTCGGCCAGGGCGCGCGCGGCGTCCAGGCCGCTCATGCCGGGCATGCGGATGTCGAGGAAGCAGATCGCCGGGTGCAGCGCCAGGGCCTGATCCACAGCGGCCTGCCCGTGGGGCGCGACGCCCAGCACTTGAAGCTCGGGCCACAGCACGTTGAGTTCCTGCTGGAGCGCATGCGCGAGCAGCGGTTCATCCTCTGCAATCAGGGCGGTGAGTGTCATGGCATCTTGATGAGGATTCGGGCGAGCGCACCGCTCTCGGGGTGGTCGGTCAGCGTGAATTCGGCGCTAGCGCCATAGCGCGTGGCCAGGCGTTGGCGAACTTGGTGAAGACCGAAGCAGGTGCCGCTGTTGGAGCCGGACAGGCCGGCGCCAGTGTCGCGCACTTCCAGCACCAGAGCGGAGCCCTCGCGGCGCGCGCTGACCCGCAGTTCGCCGCCTTGGACTTGCGGCTCCAGCCCATGCTTGATCGCGTTCTCTACCAGGGGTTGCAGCAGCAGGGGTGGAATCTGCTCGTTCGCAAGTTCGGGCGGCAGCGTCAGCACCGCTAGCAAGCGATGCTGCATGCGCACTTCCATCAGCGCCAGGTAGTCCGCCAGGCGCGCGAATTCGTCCGCCAGCGAATGGCTGCCGCTGCGTGTGGCCTGGAGCGTGGCGCGCAAGAAGGCGATCAACTGGTCCAGCATCGACTGCGCGCGCAGCGGGTCCAGGCCGATCAACACGCGCAAATTCGCCAGGGTGTTGAACAACATGTGCGGCTCCAGTTGGGCCTGCAAGAGTTGCAGCTCGTGTTCGGCCGCCAGTGCCTTGGCCTGCGCCAGCTGTTCGCGGCTGCGGAAGTAGTAGCTTGCGGCAATGCTGGGCAAGGCGACCATGAAAACCAGGAAGGCGAGCTCGCGCGGCGAGGCTTCGCTCAAAGAGGGTGAATGCTGACCCGTCAGTGCATCGGCGATCCAGTAGCCAATCTGATAGCCGGGCAGGGCGCCGATCATCACGACGACGACCAGCGGCAGGCCGCGCATGCGATCGCCGCCGCGCAGACGCGACACAAGTGCGTGCAAGCCCTGGGCACCAGCGGAGCAGCAGATCGAAATGGACAGGCAGTAGACGAAGGTGCGACCGAAGTCCTGATGCAGGGCCAGGCTGACGCCCACGGCGAAGATCAGGGAGATGGCCATCACCATCAGGAACTGTTGGGTGAGCCAGGGCAGGACGCGGGACACGATGGAGGCCATCAGGACCTTCAGGCGAAGGCGGCTTGAGAGGGGGAGTGCGCCACCTGCAAGATGCGGGCGGTACGACCCAGCATGCAGCCGCTGATCGTACCGAAGCCCAGGCCGGTGACGAGCTGTACGATGAGCAGGCTGGCCCATTGCGGATGCATGGACAGGAGCACGCCCTGGGCGAACTTGGCCACGAAGATGGACAACATCAGCCCGAGGGGCAACCAGGAGCCCGGAACGACGTAGAGCTCTGCCTCGGCGTCAAGGCGCGCACCCTCGACGGCGGATCCTGAGCGGAGCATCAGCCCGAGGCCGAGGCCAAGGCCGATGGCCAGGCCAGCAAGCCAGGCCGCGGTCGGCAGGCTCAGCAGGCCGTAGCGACCGATCACGCCCCAGGCGCCGAAGCACAGCCACAAGCCCGGGAGGACGATCAGCCGGCGCAGCGTCAGCCGCGTCTCCTTGCTCTGCTTGAGTCCAATGAGGACGATGTAGCCGAAGATGGCCCAGACCCACAAGGGCACGTGGGATAGAACGTTGCGAGCGAAGTCCATGGTGCAGATCCTGCTGTTGTTGAGCGAGGACTGCATGGTCGATGCGCTGGGCTGGACGTGCGAGCACGAAGCGACGGGGCGTCAGGGGCGGTCGCGAGTTGCATCCGCAAGGCGCGAGCTGCGAGGCCGGGCATGAAAAACGGGCCGCATACGCGGCCCGTCTCCTGCAGGCTCGAGGCCTCAGAAGGTTTCCCAGTCTCCTTCCGCCGACTCCACCGCGGCCGCGCGTGGCGCCGGTGCAGGGCTCGGCGCCTTGGCCGCCGCCGGGGCCGACGAATGAGCGCCGGGCCTGGCTGCCGATTTGGCCGCGGCCTTGGCCGTCGGCGTGGAGGCCGGCTTGCCTGCCGGCTTTGCGCCTGCCTTGCCCAGGGGCTTGACGGCAGGCTTGAACGTGGAGGCTGGTTTGGCTGCAGGCTTGGGTGTCGGTGCTGGCGCATGAGCTGGCGCGACGGCCGCATGGCGCGAGAGCTTGAACACGCCGACGACCTCGGACATGCGCTGGGCCTGGAGCTTGAGGCTTTCGGCCGCGGCGGCCGATTCCTCGACGAGGGCGGCGTTTTGCTGCGTCACCCGGTCGAGCTGGCTCACGGCCTCGCTGACCTGGCCGATGCCGGTGGTCTGCTCTCGGGTGGCGGCGCCGATCTCGCCGATCAGGTCGGCCACGCGACGCACCTGGGCCACGATCTCGTTCATGGTGGTGCCGGCCTCGCCCACGAGAGCAGAACCCGAGTCCACCTTCTCCACGCTCTGACCGATCAGAGCCTTGATTTCCTTGGCCGCCTGTGCCGAGCGCTGTGCCAGGCTGCGCACCTCGCCGGCCACGACCGCGAAGCCACGGCCCTGCTCGCCGGCCCGGGCGGCTTCCACCGCGGCGTTCAGTGCCAGGATGTTGGTCTGGAAGGCGATGCCGTCGATGACGCCAATGATGTCGTTGATCTTGCGCGAGCTGGCCGTGATCTCTTCCATCGTGGAGATCACGCGCGAGACCACCTCGCCGCCCTTGGCCGCCACGCCACTGGCGGACGTCGCGAGCTGGGTGGCCATCTGGGCCGTGTCGGCGTTTTGCTTGACCGTGGCGTTCATCTCCTCCATCGAAGCCGCGGTTTCCTCCAGGCTCGAGGCCTGCTCCTCGGTGCGCTGCGAGAGATCGGCATTGCCGGTGGCGATCTGGGCCGAGCCAGTGGCGATGGAGTCGGAACTGGCGCGCACCTGCGAGACGATCTTGACCAGCGACTCGTTCATGCTGCCGAGCGCCCGCACGAGGATGGCCAGCTCGTCCGTGCCCTCGACCGCGACGTCTTGCGTCAGGTCACCCGCGGCCACGGCCTCAGCCAGCTTGAGCGCAGTGCCGACTGGCTTGGTGATTGAGGCGGAGATGGCCCAGGCCAGGGCCGCACCGATGGCGATGGCGGCCACGGTCATGAGGATGATGGTCAGGTTGGCAGACTTCGCCGTGCCCTTGGCCGCCTCGAAGTCCGAGGCGCCGACGTCGATCTGAATCTGCACGAGCTTCTTCAAGTCGGCTTCGATGGGCGGAGACATCGGTGCGATGATTTCCGAGTAAGCCTTCTGGGCTGCTTCCGTGTTGCCAGCCACCATGGCATCAGCGGCGGGGAGCAGGCCCTCGCGCGCGTAACGTTCCCTCAACTGCTGAAAATCCTTGAAGGTCGCCGCCTCGTCTTCGGTGAGCGTCGTCTCACCATAGGCCTTGACCAGCTCGGCGGAGCGCGCCACGTTCTTCTTGATTTCGCTCGAGCGCTGCTCGACGTTCTCCGGCGTCGGCCGGGCCAGCATGTCCATGATCAGGACCCGGTTGCGCTGGAAGATGTACTGAATCTCCGACAACTGCGCCACCGGCACCGTACGGTCATCGTAAAGAGATTTCATGCGCGCATTGACTGAGCCCAGGCCCATCACACCCGAAAAGGACACGATGACCATCATCAATAGCACGACTGCAAAGGCCAGTGCCAGGCGGGGGCCGAGCTTGAGTTTCTGGAAGAGATTCATGCAAAGCTCCTGGTTCTATTGTGCGATGCGCGATAAAGCGGACCGATCATGTCACCAATCATGTCAGTCTGCTGCGCAACTAAGGGGTTCGTTGTGGTTCAAATCCGCGGGGATACCCTGCAGAGCACGGGGGTGTCCGTGCCACGCAACAGCTTTGTGGCGAGGCTGATCCGGCGGGTGGCCGGCAAGAGGCGATCGGGCAGCCGGGAGGCGCTTGGGAGGGCAGACTAAAATCACGGCCAATCCAACAGAGATGTGAAGAAAGAGAACAGGCGATGGCAGGTCATTCCAAATGGGCCAATATCCAGCACCGCAAGGGACGGCAGGATGAAAAGCGCGGCAAGATCTGGACGCGCCTGACCCGGGAGATCATCGTGTCGGCCCGCCAGGGTGGCGGCGACGTCAACATGAACCCACGCCTGCGCCTGGCGATCGAAAAAGCCAAGGCCGCCAACATGCCGGCCGACAACATCAAGCGCAACGTCGACAAGGCCACGGGTAATCTCGACGGCGTGACCTACGAGGAAATCCGCTACGAGGGCTACGGCATCGGCGGCGCCGCCGTGATCGTGGACACCATGACCGACAACCGCGTGCGCACCGTGGCCGAGGTTCGCCACGCCTTCAGCAAGTACGGCGGCAACCTTGGCACGGACGGCTCCGTGTCCTTTCAGTTCAAGCATTGCGGCCAGCTGGTGTTCGCACCCGGCGCCAGCGAGGACAAGGTCATGGAAGTGGCCCTGGAGGCGGGCGCCGAGGACGTGATCACCGACGAGGCCGGCGCCATCGAGGTGCTGACCGCGCCGGGCGACTTCGAGGCCGTGAAGAACGCGCTCGAGGCGGCTGGCCTCAAGGCCGAGATGGCCGAGGTCACCATGCGCGCTGACAGCGACATCGAGCTGAGTGGTGACGACGCGGCGCGCATGCAAAAGCTCCTCGACGTGATCGAGGACCTCGACGACGTCCAGGCCGTCTACCACAACGCCTCGCTGCCCGAAGAAGCATGAAGGTTCTCGTCATCGGCGGCGGCGGCCGCGAACACGCGCTGGCCTGGAAGCTGGCGCAAGGCCAGAAGGTCTCCCAGGTCTACGTGGCCACCGGCAACGGAGGCACGGCACGCGATCATCGCTTCAAGAACGTTCCCATCACCGACGTGAAGGCCCTGGCCGATTTCGTGGAGAGCGAGAAGATCGGTCTCACCGTCGTCGGCCCTGAGGCCTATCTGGCTTTGGGCGTGGTGGATGAGTTCCGTGCCCGCGGTCTGCGCATCTTCGGCCCTACCAAGGCCGCGGCCCAGCTCGAATCGAGCAAGGCCTACGCCAAGGACTTCATGAAGCGCCACGGCATTCCCACTGCGGCCTACGAGACCTTCGGCGACGTGGCCTCGGCCAAGGCCTACGTGGACCGCATGGGCGCGCCCATCGTCATCAAGGCCGACGGTCTGGCGGCGGGCAAGGGCGTGGTCGTGGCCATGACGCTGAAGGAGGCCCACGACGCCATCGAGTGGATCCTTGAGGAAAACAGGCTCGGCGTGACGCACAACGCCGGTGGCGCCTGCGTCGTGATCGAGGAGTTCATGCAGGGCGAGGAGGCCAGCTTCATCGTGCTGTGCGACGGCAAGAACGTGCTGGCGCTGGCCACCAGCCAGGACCACAAGCGCCTGCAAGATGGCGACCAGGGCCCCAATACGGGCGGCATGGGCGCCTACTCGCCAGCCCCCGTCGTCACGCCCAATGTGCATGCCAAGGTCATGCACGAGATCATCCATCCGACCATTGCCGGTATGGCCAAGGACGGACACCCCTTCACCGGATTCCTCTACGCGGGCTTGATGATCGACGCGCAGGGCAACCCGCGCACGGTTGAATTCAACACCCGCATGGGCGACCCCGAAACGCAGCCCATCATGATGCGACTCAAGAGCGACCTCTGCGATGTGCTCATGCACGCGACGGACGGCACGCTCGATGGCGTCGAGCTGCAATGGGACCGTCGCGTGGCCTTGGGCGTGGTGCTGGCCGCCGAGGGCTACCCGCTGCACCCCCGCAAGGGCGATGCGATCACGGGCCTGCCCCCCGAGACCGAAGACGCCGTCGTCTTCCACGCCGGCACGGCCGAGAAGGACGGAGTGCTGCTCACCAGCGGCGGTCGCGTGCTTTGCGTGACCGCGCTCGGAGAATCGGTGCGCACGGCACAGCAACATGCATACGATGCAATCAAGAGCATTGAGTTCGCCGGCAAGCAGTTCCGTACCGACATCGGCCACCGGGCCGCGAAGCGTTGATCGAATTGATCGAATGCAGACACCGCACCTGATCACGGGCCCGCGCCCGATCCAGCTCAAGGGCAGCGCCGTCGCCCGCTTTCTGATGGGCCTGTTCGGTTGGCGTGTGGAGTTCGAGGGCCTGCCTGCGCTGCAGGGCGTGGTGATGGTCTATCCGCACACCTCGAACTGGGATTTCCCGGTCGGCATCTTTGCCAAGTGGGCCATCGGCATTCCGGTCAAGTTCTGGGGCAAGGACAGCCTGTTCAAGCCGCCGGTGATCGGACGCTGGATGCGCTGGATCGGTGGCGTGCCCATCGACCGCACCTGCTCCAAGGGCATGGTGGGCGGCACGGTGGCGCAGATCGATGCCGCGCGAGACGCGGGTGAATTCTTCTGGCTGGCCGTGGCTCCGGAGGGCACGCGCTCGCTGACGACGGGCTGGCGTTCGGGTGCCTACCGCGTGGCGCTGGAGGCCAAGGTGCCGGTGGCCCTGGCGGCGTTGGACTTTGGGACCAAGACCGTGCGATTCACGCAGTTCGTGGAACTCAGCGGTGACGCCCAGGCCGACTTCGCGCTCTTCGCGCAGATCCTGGCCGGTGCCCGAGCCAAGCGCCCTGAGCAAGCCGGGCCGATTGCGCTTCGCCCATGACAGAGACCGCTGAAGTTCGCCGTTATCTGCTCGGTCTGCAGCAGCGCATCGTCGATGCGCTCGAGCAGGCCGATGGTCTGCCTTTCTTGACGGACGGCTGGGAGCGCGAGCCCGGCGGGCGCCTGGAAGGCGACGGCCTCGTGCGCCTGATCGAAGGCGGCAGCGTCTTCGAGCGCGGCGGCGTCAATTTCTCGCATGTACGCGGCCGCGTGCTACCGCCCAGCGCCACGCAGCACCGGCCCGAACTGGCCGGCGCGCCGTTCGAGGCCATGGGCGTGTCGCTGGTCCTGCATCCGCACAACCCCTTCGTGCCCACGGTCCACATGAACGTGCGCATGTTCGCGGCCCTGCCCGAGGGCAAGGAAGCGGTAGTTTGGTTTGGCGGCGGCATGGATCTCACGCCCTACTACGGCTTTGAGCGCGACGCCCAGCATTTCCACAAGACCTGCGAAGCGGCCGTGGCGCCGCATGGCGCGGACCTGCATCCGCGCTTCAAGGCCTGGTGCGACGAGTACTTCTTCCTCAAGCACCGCAACGAGCCGCGCGGCGTCGGCGGCATCTTCTTCGACGACTTTTCTGAAGGCGGCTTCGAAGCGGGCTTCGCCTTGATCCGCTCGGTGGGCGACGCTTTCACGGGCGCTTACCTGCCCATCGTCGAGCGCCGCCACGGCTATGCCTACGGCGAGCGCGAGCGGGACTTCCAGGCCTACCGACGCGGCCGCTACGTCGAGTTCAACCTCGTCTTCGACCGCGGCACGCTGTTCGGCCTTCAATCGGGCGGACGCACGGAAAGCATCCTCATGTCCATGCCGCCGCAGGTGAGCTGGCGCTACGACTGGAAGCCCGAAGACGGCACGCCCGAAGCACGGCTCTACACCGACTTCCTGCGCCCGCGCGACTGGGCGCATGAGCAGCCTACGCACCTATGGTTGTGAAGACGGGCCTGTTCGGCGGCACCTTCGATCCGCCGCACCTGGCGCACCGCGCCCTGGCCCAGACGGCCCTCGATCAGCTGGGCCTGGACCGGGTGCTGTGGGTGCCGGCCGGCCAGCCCTGGCAGAAGGCCGGTGTGAGCCCGGCCGAGCATCGGCGCGCCATGGTGGCGCTGATGCTCGAGGGCGAGCCGCGCTTCGAGCTCGACGCCAGTGAGATCGAGCGCCAGGGCCCGAGCTACACGATCGATACCGTGCGTGAGCATCTCGGCGAAGAGCTCTTCGTCATCGTCGGCCAGGACCAGCTGGCACGCATCGAGACCTGGCACGAGTGGCAGGACTTATGCAGTCTTGTCACGCTGGCCGTGGCCGCGCGCAGTGGCGAGGCGGTGCACGCTAGCGCCGCCGTTCACCGCATCGAGCGCCTGGACATGCCTGCGATGCAGATTTCATCCACTTCCATCCGAGCCGCCGCTGCGCGGGGCGAGGATCTTTCGCCCCTGGTGGGCACGGCGGTCGCCGGGTATATTGCCCGGCACCGTCTCTACTCGAATCAATAAGCAAGCATGGACATCCGCAAATTGCAGCGCGCCATCGTCGACGGTCTCGAAGACGTGAAGGCACAAAATCTCATGGTCTTCAACACCGAGCACCTGTCGCCGCTCTTCGAGCGCGTGATCATCGCCTCGGGCACCAGCAATCGCCAAACCAAGGCCTTGGCGTCCAGTGTGCGCGAGACGGTCAAAGGCCGCGGCATGCAGGTCATGCGTTGCGAGGGCGAGGACAACGGCGAATGGATCATCGTCGACTGCGGCGCCGCCGTGGTCCACATCATGCAGCCGGCCATCCGCGACTACTACCACCTCGAGGAGATCTGGGGCGGCAAGCAGATCAAGCTCAAGCCGGCCGAGACGGAGACCAAGCTCGTCAAGGCCTCGGAAGATGCCTCCAAGCCCGCTGCCAAGAAGGCACCGACGAAGAAGGCGGCCCCCGCGAAAAGGGTCGCTCCAGCCAAGCGGGCCCCGGCCGTCAAACCTGTCGCGAAGAAGGCCGCCCCCGCCAAGAAGGGCGTGACCAAGACGACCGGCGTGAAAAAGGCTGCAGCACCGGTGAAGACGCTCAAGGTGGGCGCACCGACCAAGAAGGCGGCTGCGGCCAAGAAGCCTGCCGCCAAGGTCGCGCCTGCCAGCAAGGCTGCAGTCAAGAAGCCTGCCGCCAAGAAGACAGCCAGCAAGACTTCGAGCAAGACTTCGAGCAAGAAGGCCTGATGCGCCTGGTCCTCGCAGCCGTCGGCCAGCGCCAACCGGCCTGGGCCGACGCGGCGTACGAAGACTTCGCCAAGCGCTTCCCGCCCGAACTCCGGCTCGAGCTCAAGGCCATCAAGGCTGAGCCTCGTACGAGCGGCAAGACGGCCGAGCAGATGATGGCGGCCGAGGCCCAGCGCATCGAGGCAGTCATTCCCAAGGGTGCGCGCCGCATCATCCTCGACGAGCGCGGCGAACGCCGCACGACGATGCAGTTGGCCGAGCGCCTCGAGCTCTGGATGGGCGAGGGCCGCGATGCGGTGCTGATCATCGGCGGGCCCGATGGCCTCGCACCCGCACTCAAGGCAACGGCCGACGAGACGCTGCGCCTGTCGGATCTGACGCTGCCGCATGCGTTTGCGCGCGTGTTGCTGGCCGAGGGGCTCTATCGCGCCTGGACTGTCATGGTCAACCACCCGTATCACCGCGAATGATCTATCTCGCGTCCCAGAGCCCGCGCCGTCGGCAACTGCTGGAGCAAATCGGCGTGCAATATGAACTGCTGCTGCCAGGAGCCGAGGAAGACGCCGAGGCACTGGAGGTCGTGATCGAGGGTGAGTCACCCGACGCCTATTGCGTGCGTGTGACCGAGGCCAAGCTGGACGCCGCGCTCAAGCGGCTCGCCGCGCGCGGCCTGCCCGAGGCGCCCGTGCTGTGCTCGGACACCACTGTGGCGCTGGGTATGCAGATCCTAGGCAAGCCCACGGACGCCGCGGATGCCCTACGCATGCTCGAGCAGCTGGCGGGCCGCCGCCACCGCGTGCTGACGGCTGTGGCCGTGGGGCGCGGCGCGCGGCGCGCTGCAGCCCTCAATGTCTCCGAGGTCGAGTTCGCCGACGTGGACTCCGAGCGGCTGCGCCGATATGTGGACAGCGGCGAGCCCTTCGGCAAGGCGGGCGCGTATGCGATACAAAGCCAGGCTGCAACCTGGATCCGCAGCATCTCGGGCAGTTATTCAGGCATCATGGGCCTGCCCTTGTTCGAGACGGCGCAATTGCTGAAGCAGTTCGGCGTGCCGATCTGAGGAGTCCTGCCGCATGGCCCGTGCCCCGAGAGCCATGCGAGAGTACTCAAAAAGAATTTGCCGCGATGGAAGACATCCTGATCAACTGGTCCCCGCAGGAGACGCGGGTGGCCATCGTCGAGAACAGCGTGGTCCAGGAACTTCATATCGAGCGCACGCTCGAGCGGGGCTTGGTGGGCAACGTCTACTTGGGCCGCGTGGCGCGGGTGCTGCCGGGCATGCAGTCGGCCTTCATTGACATCGGGCTGGAACGCGCGGCCTTCCTGCATGTGGCGGACCTGCACGTCAACGGCAGCCTGCCGCGCAACCATGCCGAGGGCCATGTGCCCGTGCCGATCGAGAAGCTCGTATTCGAGGGGCAGACGCTGACCGTGCAGGTCATCAAGGACCCGATTGGCACCAAGGGCGCGAGGCTCTCCTCTCAGATTTCCATCGCGGGTCGCATGCTGGTCTTCCTGCCGCAGGACGATCACATCGGCATCTCGCAAAAGATCGGCTCACACGAGACCCGCGAAGCGCTGCGCGCCCGCATGGTGGCCCTGGTGAGCACGCCGGAGGAGGGCGGCGGAGGTGGCTTCATCCTGCGGACCAACGCGGAAGACGCTTCCGATGAGGAACTGGCCGCTGACATCGCCTACCTGCGCAAGACCTGGACCACGATCCGCGAGCGCGCGCACCGCGCCGCGGCGGGCAGCCTGCTGCACCAGGACCTGAGCCTGGTCGAGCGCGTGCTGCGAGACCTCACCACCGAGCGCACCGGCACGATCCGCATCGACTCCAAGATGCAGCACGAGGTGCTGCATGCCTTTGGCGAGTCGTTCATGCCTGCGGCCGTGGCCAAGCTCGAGCATTACCGTGGCGAACGGCCGATCTTCGACCTGTGCAACGTGGACGCCGAGGTGGACCGCGCGCTCTCGCGCCGCGTGGACCTCAAGAGCGGCGGCTACCTGATCGTCGACCAGACCGAGGCGATGACGACCATCGACGTCAACACCGGCGGCTTCGTCGGCGCCCGCAACTTCGACGACACGATCTTCAAGACCAATCTCGAGGCGGCCGGCGCCATCGCGCGCCAGCTGCGGCTGCGCAACCTCGGCGGCATCATCATCGTGGACTTCATCGACATGACGCGCGAGGAGCACCGCACGGCCGTGCTCGCCGAGTTCCGCAAGCAGCTGGCCAAGGACCGCACCAAGGTCACCTTGGGCGGCTTCACCCAGCTGGGCCTGGTGGAGATGACCCGCAAGCGCACGCGCGAATCGCTGGCCCGCATGCTCTGCGAGCCTTGCCCGACCTGCGATGCCCGCGGCCAGATCAAGACCGCACGAACCGTCTGTTACGACATCATGCGAGAAATTCTGCGAGAAGCACGTCAGTTCTCCCCGAGGGAGTTCCGCGTCGTTGCTGCTGCCAATGTGGTCGAGATGCTGCTCGATGAGGAGAGTGCCCATCTGGCGGGCCTCTCGGACTTCATCGGCAAGCCGATCTCGCTGACGGCCGAACCCTCCAATCAGACCGAGCATTACGACATCGTCCTGCTCTGAAGGCAAAATCCGGCGCCATGTCCGAAACCAATGCATCCATTGCTTCACGCCGCAAGCTCCTGGCCGGCGTGATCGCGGTCCTGGCCTGCGTGCCGGCCGTCGCCCAGTTCCGCGTCGAGATCACCGGTGTTGGGGGCAGCCAGCTGCCCATCGCGATTCCCGACTTCCGTGACGAAGGCCGATCCGGCCAGCCGCTGGCTTCGATCATCCGCGCCGACCTCGAGCGCAGCGGCCAGTTCATGATCAAGGACGCGGGCGGGGCCCAGCTCTACGAGGCCAGTGCCATCAACTACGGGGAGTGGCGCAGCAAGGGCACCGACGCCCTGGCCGCCGGTTCGGCAGCCAAGCTGGCCGACGGCCGCTTTGATGTCCGATACAAGCTCTTCGACGTGGTCAAGGGTGCAGACCTCGGCGGTGAAGCCCAGGCCGTGGTTCCGGATGACCTGCGGCTCGCGGCTCATCGCGTGGCCGACTCCATCTACCAAAAGCTCACGGGCGAGCGCGGCGTCTTCGCCACACGCATGGCCTATGTGAGCAAGACCGGCGGCCGCTACACACTGCGCGTCACGGACGCGGACGGCGAAGGCGGCCAGATCGCGCTGGCCAGCCCCATGCCCATCATCTCGCCCTCGTGGTCGCCTGACGGTCGCGAGCTGGCCTATGTGTCCTTCGAGTCGAACAAGGCAGTGGTCTGGGTGCAAGAGGTCAACAGCGGCAAGCGCCGCAAGGTGGCCGACTTCCGTGGCTCCAACAGCGCGCCGGCGTTTTCGCCCGATGGCTCGCAGTTGGCGGTCACGCTCTCGCGGGCTGGCGGCTCGCAGCTCTTCCTGATCAATCGCGACGGCAGCAATGTGCGCCGCATCACGCAAAGCCTGGCGATCGACACCGAGCCGGTCTTCTCGCCCGACGGCCTCAGCCTCTTCTTCGTGAGCGACCGAGGGGGCGGCCCGCAGATCTACCGCATGGCCGCGGCCGGCGGCAACGCCGACCGCGTGACCTTCTCGGGGGGCTACAACATCAGCCCTTCCATCAGCCCGGACGGCCGCAGCCTGGCCTACATCACCCGGGAGGGCGGGGGCACTTTCCGCCTGTGCGTGATGGACCTGGCCAGCGGTGCCGTTCAGAAGATCACCGACACCTCGAACGACGAGCGGCCGAGCTTTGCACCCAACGGCCGCTTGATCGTCTACGCCACCCGCGTGGGCGGCAAGGACGTGCTCATGACTACCACGCTGGACGGCCGCGTGAAGGCGCGCCTGGCTTCCGCGGCGGATGTGCGCGAGCCCACCTGGGGACCCTTCGGCCGCTGAGCTTGCGCGGGCGCCTATGAGAAATAGTTGCAGTGCGTCTCACTTGTTTCAGCAAGGCTTAAGAAGGCCCCGGCTGTACTTGTTGGACAATGACAGGTGCACATCGGGCTCCTGATAGCGCTAACGCCGAATTCAGAAGACTGAGAACCAGCCCGGGGCACCGGGCACACGACCCTCGAAACCACAGGAATATTCGCAATGAAGACGACCCGCTACGCCCTCTCCGTGCTGGCTCTGGCCGCCATGGCCGGCTGCGCCTCCAAGGTTGACCTCGACAAGCCCGCACCCGTCGAGACCGCCCAACCGGTCCAGACCACCCCGCCGCCCGCCACCCCGGCCCCGGCCCCTGAGTCCAAGGTCGCGACCGTGGACCTTGGCGCTGAGCTGACCAAGGCCGTGTCCGACAAGCGCGTCGTGTACTTCGACTTCGACAGCTACGTCGTCAAGGACAGCTACGCCCCCCTGCTCGACGCCCATGCCAAGCGCATGAACAACGACCGCAAGGTGGCCCTGCGTCTGGAAGGCAACACCGACGAGCGCGGCGGCAGCGAGTACAACCTTGCCCTGGGCCAGAAGCGTTCGGAAGCCGTGGCCAAGTCGCTCGAAGCGCTGGGCGTGCAAGCCGGCCAGGTCGAGCCCGTGAGCTTCGGCAAGGAGCGTCCGGCTGCTGAAGGCCACGACGAAGCCGCCTGGTCCAAGAACCGCCGCGTCGAGCTGAAGGACAAGTGATGCGCGTTCGCGTCGCCTGCCTGACCTTGTGCCTGGCCGGGCTGTTCAGCCTGCCCGCGCGAGCCGCGCTTTTCGAGGATGACGAGGCTCGCCGCGCCATCCTGGAGCTGCGCGCCAAGATCACGGCACTGGAAGACGCGCGTACGCAGCAGCAGCAGCAGTACCAGCAGCTGGCCGAATCGGTCGATCCGCTCAAGCGCTCGATCCTCGATCTGAATAACCAGATCGAGGTCCTGCGCGCCGAGGTCGCGCGACTGCGCGGCGTCAACGAGCAACTGGCCTACGACCTTGCCCAGACGCAGCGCAAGGTGGCGGATCAGACCGATTCGCTGAACTCGCGGCTCAAGCCGCTGGAGCCGCAGACGGTCAGCCTCGATGGCAAGCAGTTCCAGGTGGACCCCGAGGAAAAGCGCCAGTACGAGGCGGCCATGGGCATGGTGCGTCGCGGCGATTTTGGCCAGGCGGCCGACACGCTGCAGAGCTTCGCGCGCCGTTTCCCGGCCAGCGGCTATGCAGACTCGGTGGCGTTCTGGATCGGCAACGCCCAGTACGGCAACCGGCAGTACAAGGACGCGATCGCCAGCTTCAAGGCGTTTGCTTCGTCCCGGCCCGATCATCCGCGCACGCCCGATGCGTTGCTTGCCGTGGCCAACTGCCAGATCGAGCTCAAAGACAACAAGGGCGCCAAGAAGACCCTGCAGGAGCTGATCAAGACCTACCCTGGCACCGAAGCCGCGGCGGCGGCCAAGGAACGATCACAAGCACTGCGTTGATGCAAAGAGGCCTCCATCTTGGAGGCCTTCTTCTTGGCGCCCATAAAATTCGCTCCATGCAAGACATCGACACGGTCGCGCTCGGCCACCATGTGCTGTGGGCGGCCTTTGGCCTTTCCTTCCTCATGGGCGCCATCGCCCAGCGAACGCATTTCTGCACCATGGGCGCGGTGGCCGACGTGGTCAATATGGGTTCCTGGGCGCGCATGCGCATGTGGGTGCTGGCGATCGGCGTGGCCATGCTGGGCTTCAACGCCATGGTGGGCCTGGGCTGGATCGACGCCGGCAAGACCATCTACGCGGCGCCGCGCCTGCTTTGGCTCTCCAACATCGTCGGCGGGCTGATGTTTGGCTTCGGCATGGTCATGGCCTCGGGCTGCGGGAGCAAGACGCTCGTGCGCATGGGTGCGGGCAACCTCAAGTCGCTCGTCGTCTTCCTCGTGATGGGACTGTCGGCCTTCGCCACGCTCAAGGGCATTACCGCCGTGCTGCGCGTGAACACGGTCGATGCGGTCTCAGTGCAACTGTCCACCGGCCAGGACCTGCCCTCGTTGCTGGCGGCATCGACGGGCGTGGCCAAGGCTCAACTGGCCTTGTGGATCGGTGGCGTGCTCGGCCTCGTACTGGTCGCCTGGGCCCTGATGCGCGCTGAAGGCCGCAGCGCCGACGCGCTGCTCGGTGGGCTCGTCACCGGACTCGTGATTGTCGGCATCTGGTGGGTCAGCGGCGTGATGGGGCATGTGGCTGAGGATCCGAACACGCTCGAGGAAGTCTTTGTGGGCTCGACCTCGCACGAGCGCATGGAGGCATTGAGCTTCGTCTCGCCCGTCGCCTATGTGCTGGACTGGCTCATGTTCTTCAGCGACAAGAGCAAGGTGCTGACGATCGCCATCGTCTCGGTCTTCGGCATCGCGAGCGGCTCGGGCGTCTACGCCCTGGCCACGCGCGCCTTCCGCTGGGAGTCCTTCCGCACGACCGAAGACCTGGCCCAGCACCTGATCGGTGCCGCGCTGATGGGCGTGGGCGGCGTCGTGGCCCTGGGTTGCACCATCGGGCAGGGCCTCTCGGGCGTGTCGACGCTGAGCCTGGGCAGCTTCATCGCGCTGGGCTCCATCATCGCGGGAGCCGTGGCGTGTCTGCGCTGGCAACTCTCGCGCCTGTGATGGATGCCGACCTGGAGCGCCGCTTCGGCGGGCTGCGCCGCCTCTATGGCGATGCCGACTATGAGCGATTGCGCGGCGCGCGCTTCGCCGTGGTGGGGCTCGGCGGCGTGGGCTCCTGGGCTGTCGAGGCGCTCGCTCGATCGGGCGTGGCACAGCTCACGCTGATCGACTTTGACCAGGTGGCCGAGTCGAACATCAACCGCCAGGTGCAGGCGCTAGGAAGCACGGTCGGGCAATCCAAGGGCGACGCGCTGCGCGAGCGCATTGCCGACATCCATCCGGGATGCGAAGTCCGCTTCGTCGAGGAGTTCGTCTCCGAGGACAACTGGCCCGGCCTGCTGAGGCACGAGATCGATGGCCTGATCGATGCCTGCGACCAGGTCCGAGCCAAGGCGCGGCTCGCGGCGTGGGCGCGCGACGGCAAGCTGCCTTTCGTCAGCGTGGGCGCCGCCGGCGGCAAGCGCCTGCCGCAAGCCATCGAGGTCGAGGACCTGGCGCTGACCACGCACGACCCGCTGCTGGCGAGCCTGCGCCAGCGCCTGCGCAAGTTCCACGCGGCGCCACGTTCCGGCCGGATGGGCGTGGCCTGCGTGTTCTCCAAAGAGTCGGTCACGCGCCCGCAGCAGGAGGGTGAAGCCTGCGAGGTCGATGGCACGCTCAACTGCGCCGGCTATGGTTCCAGCGTGATGGTCACGGCGTCCTTCGGCATGGCGGCATCGGCGCGGCTTGTCCAGGAATTTTTGGCGAATCCTTGCCAAGCAGGGCAAACACCTCCTATAATGTGAGGCTCTGCTGAAGAGCGAAGTGCTCTGATCTTTAGGGATCATTTGAGGTCGCTTTAGAGAATTGGGGTTGTTAGCTCAGTCGGTAGAGCAGCGGACTTTTAATCCGTTGGTCACAGGTTCGAATCCTGTACAACCCACCACAGTTGTATCGGTATCGCAGTGGGTCCTTAGCTCAGTTGGTAGAGCAGCGGACTCTTAATCCGTTGGTCGAAGGTTCGAATCCTTCAGGGCCCACCACTCGATCCCGCACCGAATTCGCAAGCCAAGAATTCGGGTCCTTAGCTCAGTTGGTAGAGCAGCGGACTCTTAATCCGTTGGTCGAAGGTTCGAATCCTTCAGGGCCCACCAGTCGGACGGGGCAGCTTCGAGAGAGGCTGCCCCGTTTTGCGTTTTGTCATCTGTTGTCACCATGCCATCGCCTGCATGCTGGCCAGCTCAGTGATGTGGCGCCATCGGCAGACGGAGACGGGAGACGGGGACGGTATGTCCCATGCTGCGCATTCAATGCTGCGCTGGCTGGCTGGCGCGTCCACTGCGGGCGGACAGCGCGGCCGGACAGCGCGGGCGGACAGCGCGCCACGTCTGGGCACCAGCTCTGCGTGTCCGTGCGGCGCTCAAAGGGGGCGAACGATGGGTGGGTCAGGCTCGATCCGAATGTGGCCTGAAGTGCGCGCAGGCGTCCTATGCCGTTGTCATCTTTGTTTATGCCGAAATCTTCGATGCACAGCATAAGCCCGCTCGTCAAAATCCGGTTTCCGCATAACGACCTGCCCAACCGGTGAACTTCCAACAACTGCGCTCCGTGCGCGAAGCGGCCCGACTGGGCTTCAATCTGACGGCCGTGGCCGAGAGCCTGCACACCTCGCAGCCGGGCGTGAGCCGGCAAATCCGTGAACTGGAGGACGAGCTCGGCATCGAGATCTTCGTGCGCGCCGGCAAGCGCCTGACAGGGCTGACCGCGCCGGGGGAGACTGTGCTCCCTATCGTCGAGCGGCTGCTGCATGAGGCCGACAACCTGCGGCGGGCCGGCGATGATTTCGCATCGCAGAACCGCGGCACGCTGACGATCGCGGCCACCCACTCGCAGGCGCGCTACGCCCTGCCATCTGCCGTGCGCGACTTCTCGGCTCGCCACCCCGAGGTGGCCCTGCGGCTGCGTCAGGGCAGCCCGCGCCAGGTGGCCGAGATGCTGCTTTCGGGCGAGGCCGATATCGGCGTCGCCACCGAGGCCCTGGCCGAATTCGATCAGTTGCTGGCACTGCCGTGCTATCAGTGGACCCACGTGGCCATCGTGCCGCCCGGCCATGCCCTGGCGCTCGAGGCCGAGGCCGGACAGCCGCTGCGCGCGGCCCGGCTGGCGGAGTTTCCGATCGTGACCTATGAATCCGGCTACACGGGCCGGGGCCATATCGACGCGGGCTTCGCGCGCGCGGGCGTCTCGGCCAATGTCGTCATGGAGGCCATGGACGCCGATGTGATCAAGACCTACGTGGAGCTGGGCCTGGGCGTGGGCATCGTCGCGGCCATCGCCATCGACGAGCAGCGTGACACGCTGCTTCGCGCCATCGACGCACGTCACCTCTTCGCCCCCAATCTCACGCGCCTGGGCATCCGCCGGGGCGCCTTCCTGCGCGGCTATGTCTACGACTTCATCGAGACCTTCGCGCCGCCCCTAAACCCGCGCCTCGTGCACCAGGCCCTTGCGCAGGAGCAGGGGAGCGGCTTCGAGATCTGAGAGCGCGTCGGCCAGGAAGTCCCGCACGAAGGGCGTTGCCGGCCGCGTGCGGATTTCGTCGGGCGTGCCGATCTGTTCGATGCGGCCGCGGTTGAGCACCACCACGCGGTCGGCCAGGTCCAGCGCCTCTTCCTGATCGTGGGTCACGAAGAGGCTGGTCACCGGCCGCTCGTCGTGCAGCTGGCGCAGCCAGCGGCGCAGCTCCTTGCGCACCTTGGCGTCGAGCGCGCCGAAGGGCTCATCCAGCAGCAGCACGCGCGGATCCACCGCCAGCGCGCGGGCCAGGGCCACGCGCTGGCGTTGGCCGCCCGAGAGCTGCTGCGGATAGCGCTTGGCCAGACCTTCGAGCTGGACCAGCCCCAGCAACTCTTCGACCTTGGCCCGGATCACGGCTTCGGGTGGCCGCTGCGCGCGCGCCTTCACCCGCAGGCCGAAGGCGATGTTCTCGAACACGCTGAGGTGAGGGAACAGCGCGTAGTGCTGGAACACGAAGCCGACGCGACGCTCGTTGATGCTCAGCGCGTTCGTGTCTTGGCCATGGAAGAGCACCTGGCCTTCGTCTTGCTGCTCCAGTCCCGCGATGATGCGCAGCAGCGTGGTCTTACCGCAGCCCGAAGGACCGAGCAGGGCGACGAGCTCGCCCTCGGCCACGTCGAGCGAGAGCTGCTCGCAGGCGGTGGTGTCGCCGAATCGCTTGACGAGATGGCGGATCTGGATACTCATGCTGCGGACTCCTTCTTGATGCGTGCAGCCACCAGGTGCTTCAGCGCCAGCGTCACCAGCGCCAGCAGCGCGAGCAGCGAGGCCACGGCGAAGGCGGCGGCGAACTGGTATTCGTTGTAGGCGATCTCGATGTGCAGAGGCAGCGTGTTGGTCTCGCCGCGCACATGGCCCGAGACCACGCTGACGGCGCCGAACTCGCCCATGGCGCGCGCGTTGCACAGGATCACGCCGTAGAGCAGGGCCCAGCGGATATTGGGTAGGGTCACGCGCAAGAAGGTCTGCCAGCCGCTGGCGCCCAGCACGCGTGCCGTCTCCTCCTGCTCCGTCCCCTGCGTCTGCATCAGCGGAATCAGCTCGCGCGCCACGAAGGGCACGGTGATGAAGACCGTGGCCAGCACAATGCCGGGCACAGCGAAGATGATGCGGATGTCGTGATCCCGAAGCCATTCGCCCCACCAGCCCTGCAAGCCGAACATCAACACGTAGATCAAGCCGGCGATGACGGGAGAGACCGAGAAGGGCAGGTCGATCAGCGTCAGGAGCAGCTGCTTGCCACGGAACTCGAACTTGGTCACCAGCCAGGCCGCGGCCACGCCGAACACGAGGTTCAGCGGCACGCTGATGGCCGCAGCCAGCAAGGTCATGCGCAGGGCCGAGAGTGCGTCGGGATCGACGATGGCCGCCACGTAGACCTGCCAGCCCTTCTTCAGCGCTTCGGCAAAGACGATGGCCAGCGGCGCGAGCAAGAAGATGGCGAGGAAGCCCAGTGCGATGGCGATCAGCAGCCGGCGCGCCCACGGGGCCTCGCCGCAGACGGACCCGGGCGCGCGTTTTATGGGCCGGACGATGGGTTCGTTCCAGCTCAACGTGGTGGTATTCAAGAGCGCACCTCGTGGCGGCGATTCCAGGCTTGCAGCAGATTGATCACCAGCAGCAAGAAGAACGAGGCGAGCAGCATCACGACGGCGATGGCGGTCGCGCCCTGGTAGTCGTACTGCTCGAGCTTGGTGACGATCATCAGCGGCGTGATCTCGCTGAGCATGGGCATGTTGCCGGCGATGAAGATCACCGAGCCGTACTCGCCGAGCGCCCGTGCGAAGGCGAGTGCAAAGCCCGTCAGCAGGGCCGGGGCGAGCGCGGGCAAGATCACGCGCTGCAGGGTCTGCAAGCGGCTGGCGCCGAGCAGGGCCGAAGCCTCTTCAAGGTCCTTGCCCAAGCCCTCGATCACGGGCTGCAAGGTCCGTACGACGAAGGGCAGGCCGATGAACACGAGCGCCACCCAAACGCCCAGCGGCGTGAAGGCGACCTTGAAGGGCAGCAGGCGGCCGATCGGGCCGTTCTCGGCGTAGAGCGCTGTCAGCGCGATGCCGGCCACGGCCGTGGGCAAGGCGAAGGGCAGGTCTATCAAGGCGTCGATGAGTTTGCGGCCCGGGAACTCGTAGCGCACGAGCACCCAGGCCACGAGCAGGCCGAAGACGGCGTTGACCAGGGCGGCCAGGAAGGACGCGCCGAAGCTCAGTCGGTATGAGGCCACGACGCGCGGCGAGCCGATGGCCTCGACGAAGGCGCCCCAGCTCATCGTGAAGGTCTTGAGGAAGGCCGCGGAGAGCGGCAGCAGGACGATCAGTCCGAGATAGAGCAGCACCAGGCCCAGAACCGGGCCGAAGCCCGGGAGGACCGAATGGCGCTGCAGCAGCGCCCGCTCGAGCAGGGACTTACTTGCGGGCATAGATCTGGTCAAATACGCCGCCGTCGTTGAAGTGCGTGGCCTGCGTCTTGGTCCAGCCCCCGAAGAGATCTTCGATGGTGAAGAGCTCCACTTTGGCGAACTCGCCCACATGGCGGGCCGCCACCTTGGCGTCGCTCGGCCGGTAGTGGTTGCGAGCGGCGATCTCCTGACCCTCGGGCGAGTAGAGGTACTCGAGATAGGCCTGGGCCACGGCGCGCGTGCCCTTGCGGTCCACGTTCTTGTCCACCACGGCCACGGGGGGCTCGGCCAGGATGCTCAGCGAAGGCGTGACGATCTGCAGCTTGTCCGGCCCCAGCTCGGCGATGGCCAGGTAGGCCTCGTTCTCCCAGGCCAGCAGCACATCGCCAACGCCGCGCTCCGTAAAGGTGACCGTGGCGCCACGCGCCCCGCTGTCGAGCACAGGCACGTTCTTGTAGAGCGCGGTGACGAAGGCCTGCGCCTTCTTCGCGTCGCCGCCGTTCTTCTTCAGCGCGTAGCCCCAGGCAGCGAGATAGTTCCAGCGCGCGCCGCCGGAGGTCTTCGGATTGGGCGTGATCACGGAGACGCCGGGCTTGACGAGGTCGTCCCAGTCCTTGATGCCCTTGGGGTTCCCCTTGCGGACAAGGAAAACGATGGTGGAGCTGTAGGGTGTGCTGTTGTGCGTGAGGCGCTTCTGCCATTCAGGCGGCAGCAGGCTGGCTTTCCCGGACAGCTCGTCAATGTCGTAGGCCAGGGCCAGGGTCACGACGTCGGCGTCCAGGCCATCGATCACCGAGCGGGCCTGCTTGCCCGAGCCGCCGTGCGATTGGCGGATGGTGACGGTGTCGCCGGTCTTGGCCTTCCAGTATGCGGAAAATGCCTTGTTGTAGTCCGCGTAGAGTTCGCGCGTCGGGTCGTAGCTCACGTTCAGCAGGGTGATGTCCTTGGCATGAACGGAGGCCGCCAGCACGAGGCCACAGAACACGGCGAACAGGGGTCTTTTCAGCACGGTTTATCCTTGGGAATGACGCAGCCGATGCTACGAAGGCGTTGCTGCTACCGGAACGAATCAAAACACCGATACTTACTCGGTTTTCTCATATGACCGCACCCACCGAAGCCCGAGTCCTCCAAGCCCTGCAGACCGTCGTCGATCCCGAAACGGGGCAGGATTTCGTGACGGGCAAGCAGGTGAAGAACCTGCGCATCAACGGCGCCGCGGTGAGCTTCGACGTCGAGCTGGGCTACCCCGGCGCCAGCCTGCATGAGGGCCTGCGCATGCGTCTCGAAGCGGCCGTGGCGGGCATTCCCGAGGTCGGCCACGTGACCGTCGGGATTTCCAGTCAGATCACGGCGCACGCCGTGCAGCGGGGCGTGCAGTTGCTGCCCGGCGTGAAGAACATCATCGCGGTGGCTTCAGGCAAGGGCGGAGTGGGCAAGAGCACGACAGCGGCCAACCTGGCTCTGGCCCTGGCGGCCGAAGGCGCGCGCGTGGGCGTGCTGGACGCCGACATCTACGGCCCCAGCATGCCGCAGATGCTGGGCGTCAGCGGAGCGCCCGAAAGCCTTGACGACAAGCTGATGGAGCCCAAGATCGGCCACGGTCTGCAGGTCATGTCCATCGGCTTTTTGGTGAACGACGACCAGGCCATGATCTGGCGCGGCCCCATGGCCACGCAGGCGCTGGAGCAGTTGTTGCGCCAGACACGCTGGCAGGACCTGGACTACCTGATCGTGGACATGCCGCCCGGCACGGGCGACATCGCGCTGACGCTCTCGCAGCGCGTGCCGGTCACGGGCGCCGTGATCGTGACCACGCCGCAGGACATCGCCCTGATCGACGCGAAGAAGGGCCTCAAGATGTTCGAGAAGGTTGGCGTGCCCATCCTCGGCATCATCGAGAACATGGCCGTCCACGTGTGCACAAACTGCGGCCATGCCGAGCACATCTTCGGCGCCGATGGTGGCCGCAAGCTGGCCGAGCAGTACGGTCTGAGCTACCTGGGTGCACTGCCCCTGGCCATGCCCATCCGCGAGCAAGCCGATTCGGGCCGACCGACCGTGGTGGCTGACCCCTGCGGCGAGCACGCAGCTCTGTACAAGTCGCTGGCGCGCGCCGTGGCCGTCAAGATTGCGGCCCAGGCCAAGGACTATTCGGCCAAGTTCCCGACGATCACGATTTCGAAGAACAGCTGAGCGCTCAGACCCGCTCGATGCGCGCCGCGTAGCAGCCGCGCCGGGCGTGATGAGCGTGCACGAAGCACACCTCGGGCAGCGTGAGCAGCCGCTCGATCAGCGGCTCGACCTCGGAGCCCTCGACCACGTCAGCGTCGAGCATCATGCCCCGCTCGTCGAAGGCCCGCAGCGACAGCAAACGCCGGCGCAGGCACTCGGGCACCGTGTTGACGGCGTCGAAGGGCTGGGTGGCTCCTTCGCGAACGAAGATCGCATGGCGGCCGCGGTACGGACTGCGTGCGTCGAGGTACTCGTGGTTGAGCAAGAGCACGTTCTCTCCGGGTACAGCATCCCGCAGCTCGATGCGGTCGGGGGCGCAGTTCGGCGTGTCCACGCGTGTGCGCAGCACGCCCAGCTTGCGTAGCGCAGCGTCTGATTGGCCGTAGAGCGGGAAGAAGGGGCGGGGATCGAGTCCCCGGATGCGGAAGTCCATGACGGCGCAGTGTGGTGGCGATGACTGCATCTTCGCGGCCCCATCGTGCGCCGTCTGGCCGCTTGCGGACATGCAAGCCGGACCGCTTGCCTCTTCAGATCAGGCCAGCCCCAGCGCCTCCTCGAGCTCCCTTGGCCCATAGGGCTGCGGTGCGTACGACCAGGCCTGGACCAGCGTCAGCATGCGCGCATTGAGCGGTGCCTGGCGGCCCTGGCGGTGTGCGAGCCGCACGACCTCGCCGCACAGGGCGTCAATCTCGGTGGGACGGCCCAGGCGCAGATCGTCGGCCATGCTGGAGCGGGCCCTGTCGTCGATCTGCAGCATGCGCGACGCCAGCATGCGGAACAGCGGCGTCGGCGCGCGCAGCAACTGCACCAGGCGGCGCGGCGGCAACGGGGTGAGCTGGGCCGCCTCGACCTTGGCGGAATCCATCAAGTCGAGCGCCTCGGCCTGCAGGGCCGCGAGGCAGCGCCGGTAGCCGCGCTGCAGGAGCTGGGCGCGCAGCGGCAGGCCCGAGAGCGCGTTGACGGGGTTGTTCAGGTTGAGCAGCAGCTTGCCCCACTGAATGGCGCGCAAGTCCTCCTCCTGGCGCAGCCGCACGCCCTGCAGCGCGAAGGCGTTGCCCAACTGGTCCAGCGCCGGGCCAGGCGCGCTCTGCACTACCAGCTGCCCGCTCGTGGCGCGGTGGTAGTGCCCGGGCGCGAGCTCGGCGACATTGAAGGGCACCATGCCCGCCCGGACCGCTAGCATGGGCGCCGCGGCCTGAGCGCGCTCGGCATTGCCCACGCCGTTCTGCATCGACAGCACGAGGCTGTCGGGCAGCAGGGCCTGATGGAGCGAATGCGCGGCCTCTGCGGTGGCACCGCTCTTCACGCAAAGCAGGGTCACGTCAGCGACCAGGCCCCGAGGCGGCGCCTCATGGAGTTGGAGCTGGCTGGCGTCTAAATGCAGGCGACGGCCGTCGCAGTCGCTCAGCGTGAGACCCTGCGAAGCCAGGGCCGACAACACGCGCGGCCGGCCGACGAAGTGAACCAGATGGCCGGCGCCCGCGGCCAGGCCGCCCAGATAGCAGCCGACCGAGCCGGCCCCCATGACGAGGACCGTCTGCTTCATGCGCGGCTCATGCCGCGGGATGCGCCAGATCGCGCAGCACGGTCGGGCCGGCGCTGCGCTCAATCTCGGCCAACAGCTCGGCGCCCCAACCGAGCGAGAACAGCGCCTCGCCAACGACGAACATGGGGCCGACCATCAGGCCGATCAGATCATCGACGAAGGCCGGCTTGCGGCCCTCGTAGTAGTGGCCGATGAACTGGATCACCCAGCCGACCACGAAGCTGCCCAGGCCCCAGGCCAGCCAGGAGGCTGCCGAGCCTTGGGCCAGCGGCTCGCCCACGGCGAAGAGCAGGCCGTTGGCAAGGACGGTGGCCAGGGCCAGCGTGAGGTTGCCGCGCGTCAGGTACCAGACCGCGCCGAGCACGAAGAGCACTTCGGTCGCCGTGATGGTCACTTCGCCGAGCTGCCAGCGAGCGCGCGCCAACAGCACGCCGATCGCGAAGACGATCAGCGGAATACCGACGAAATGCGTGGCGATGTTGCGGCGGTCGCGGTGATAGCGCGCGTACTGCACCATCAGTTCGGTGGCATTGCGGAGGGCGTTGGAAGCCATGAGGCTCTCCCGATGTGCGTCGATGCCTGATGCTAGCGCGGATCTGGCCTGCAAAATGATCCCCCATGCTCATGGCTTTCGCGCATTCCACCCGCTGGATCCTGGTCTGCTTGCTGCTGACGGCCTGCGGGCAGTCGGGGCCGCCGCAGCCGCCCGCGCCGGTGCCCGAGGCCGAGACCGAGACCGAGACCGAGGTTTGGCCGCAGGGCGGGCAACTGGCGCGCCTGGATGCCGCCCGTTCGAGCTTGCGCATCCGGGTCTTCAGCGCTGGCCGTGCTGCAGCCCTGGGCCATAACCATGTATTGACGGCGCCCTGGCTCCAGGGCGCGCTGTGGACACCTCTCGAAGGGCTGGAGGGCGCGCGCTTCTCGCTGAGCCTGCGCCTGGATGAGCTGGAGATCGACCGGCCGCAGGAACGCGCGGCGCTCGGTCCGGCCTTCGCCACGCCGCTCGACGCCCAGGCGATCGCCGGCACGCGCGAGCACATGCTGGGGCCAGACAACCTTGACGCCGCGAGGCACCCGTGGGTGCGGATGCACTCGATCGGCATTCAGGGCACGCCGCCCGAGCTGAGGGTGGATGTGGATATCGAGCTGCACGGCCGGCACCAGCGGCGCGTGCTGCCGCTGCGCGCATGGCGCGAGGCCGGCGCATGGCGCACCCAGGGCACCTTCACCGTGCTGCAGTCTGACTTCGGCGTGACGCCGTACTCAGTGCTGGGCGGTCTGCTGGCGGTCCAGGACGCACTCCAGATCGACTTCGATCTGAGCCTGGGCTCAGCCGATCCGCCGGCTCATCAAGTCCTTGTCGAGCAGGCTGCCGTCCGCTAGCTTGATCGCCCCCTCAAGCCGACCATAACGCGTGAAGCCGACGCTTTCGTACAAGCTCACCGCGCGCGCGTTCGTGCGTGTGACGCTGAGCGTGACGATCTCGATGCCTTCCTGGCGCTCCAGCAGGGCCAGGGCTGACTCGAGCAGCAGGCGCCCGATGCCATGGCCCTGCACGGCAGGCAGCACCATCATCCCGGCGATATGGGCCGTGTGCCGCACCTTGGAGCGCTGTTCTCGCTCGCAACTGATCGCGCCGACGAGCTGACCCGCGCGCGGCACCACGAGCGTGAAGAGGCAACTGCCGTGGCTTGCGCCGGCCAGGCGGCTGCGGTAGCTCTGGGCATCGCGCCGCAGCTCGGTGAGCGCGTCGGAAGTGAAGGCCTCGGGATGCGCGGCCAGCATCTGGTCACGAAGTGCCTTGTAGGCCGGGAGATCGGCCTCAGCGAGCAGGCGAACGGGACGGACGTCAGTCATTGAGAGCCTGCAAATCGTCTAGGCTGTTGATATTGGGGAAGTCCGCGTCGAGATCGATGATGCGGTGCTCGTGGGCCAGCATCCAGTCCGTGACGCGGCGCTGCCCGGCTTTGAGCGCCGCTGCCAGGGAATGGCGCAGAGTCGTGCTCATCAGGGCGTAGAGCGGTTGCACTCGGCCGTCGGGGCCGCGCGGCAGCACGACTTGCGCGGTGCCGCGTGCGGCGGCGAGCCGTGCCACCAGATCCGCGGGCAGTTGCGGAGCGTCGCAAGGGGCGCAGGCCAGCCATGCGGTCCCAGCCGCGCCAAGGCCAGCCAGCAGCCCGGCCAGCGGGCCCTTGAAATCGGGCTCGGCATCGGCCAGCACAGGGACACCGAAGGCCGCGTACTTGTCCAGATGACGGTTGGCGCTGATCATGAGCGTGCCCACCTGGGGTGCAAGACGCTCCAGCACATGGGCCACGAGCGGGCGGCCGTGGAGCAGCTGCAGCCCCTTGTCCACACCGCCCATGCGCTGCGCGCGCCCGCCCGCGAGCACGAGGCCGGTGATTTCCACCTTATCCACCGATGTAGTGCATCTCGATCTTGCGCTCGGCCACGGGCGCCTGACCCGCGCCGCGCAGCTCGGAGTAGCGGTCGCTGCGCCGCGCCCACACGGCTTGAACGGCCGCCGCGATCATGGCATCGTCGGCGCGGGAGCGCAGCAGGCCGCGCAGGTCGTCGCCGCGATGCGCGAACAAGCAGGTGTAGAGCTTGCCTTCGGTCGAGAGCCGCGCGCGGTTGCAGTCGCGGCAGAAGGCGCGTGTGACGCTGGAGATCAGGCCGATCTCGCCGCCCCCATCGGCGTGGGCAAAGCGCTCGGCAGTCTCGCCCGGATCGTCGGCCGCCACGGCTCGCAGGTCGAACTCGCGCCGCAGCAAGGCCAGAATCTCGCCGGAGGGCAGCACTTCGTCCATACGCCAGCCATTGGTCGCGCCGACGTCCATGTACTCGATGAAGCGCAGCCGCACGCCCGTGCCCTTGAAGTGACGAACCATGGGCAGGATCTGGTCCTCGTTGGCGCCGCGCTTGACGACCATGTTCACCTTGATCGGCGCCAGCCCCACGGCCTGCGCGGCCTCGATGCCAGCAAGCACCTCGGCTACGGGGAAGCCGACGTCGTTCATGCGCTGGAAGACGGCGTCGTCGAGTCCGTCCAGACTGACTGTCAGGCGTTGCAGGCCCGCGGCCTTGAGCGCTGCGGCCTTGCGCGCGAGCAAGGACGCGTTGGTCGTCAGAGTCAGGTCGGCGGGCGAGCCCTCGGGCGTGCGCAGCTCGGCGAGCATGGCGACCAGGTCTTCAAGGCCGCGGCGCAGCAGCGGCTCACCGCCGGTCAGGCGCAGCTTGCGCACACCCAGGCCCACGAAGACCCGCGCCAGCCGCGTGATCTCCTCGAAGGTCAGCAGCTCCTTGTGTGGCAGGAATTCGTAGTGTTTGTCGAAGACCTGCTTGGGCATGCAGTAGCTGCAGCGGAAGTTGCAGCGGTCCGTGACCGAGATGCGCAGATCGCGCAGTGGGCGGCCAAGGGCGTCGAGCAAGTGGGTGGACATGGCCCGATTCTGGCTCAGCCAAGGATCAGGCGCTTGATGCCGCGCCAGCTCAGCACCGTGCCGGGCATGCGGCTCTCGTCGAGCACCCCAGCAAAGGCCTGAATCAGCCGCGGGCTGCGGCGCGCGCGCCAGATGACCAGGTCCACGAGCCAGGGCCAGCGATTGAAACTGGTGGCCTTGCGGTACATCTGAAAGCGCGGCAGCAGAGCCCGCAGCTTCTCGGCATAACGCGTGCGTACAGCGGCATCTTCATCGCTGTCGATCAGGCAGTCTGCAGCAGCGATGCCTGTCTCCATGGCCTTGCCGATGCCCTCGCCGGTGAAGGCGTAGGTCGTGCCGGCCGCCTCGCCGACGGCCAGAAGCCCCGGGCGGCTCCAGGCCGCGCCGTCGAGATTGCAGCGCAGCGGCGCGCCCTTGAGCTCACTGACCCACCTGCCTTCGTCGCGCAGGCGGCGCGCCAGGGGATAGACGGCGCAGAACTCCGCAAACAGCTCGCGCAGATTGAGGTTCTTCATGCTGCGTCGGCCGTCGCCATCCTGGACGTCGTGCGAATCGAGAATCGCCACGCCGAGGTTGTAGCGGTCGCGGCCCGCCGGGAAGATCCAGCCGTAGCCCTGGCGGATGCGCGGATGCCAGATGAAATGCAGGCCTTCGAGCTGCTCTTGGACGCCCGGCAGCTCGACGTAGCCGCGCAGGGCGATGGAGCTGGGCGTGCGGCGTTCGCACAGGCCCGCGGCCTGCAGCGGCCCGGCTGCGGCACCGGTGGCCAGCAGGACCCAGCGGGCGTGCAGCTCGTGCTCCCGCCCGCCCCGCTGCAGCCGGGCGCCACAAACGCGGCCCTCGGCGTCGAGCAAGGGTGCGAGGAAGCGCACGTTCGCCTCGAAGCGCGCGCCAGCCTCGACGGCGCCGCGGCACAGCAGCTCGTCGAGCCGGCGGCGCGGCATCACGGCCATCTCGCCGGGCACGTCCACGAAGCCGCCGCGCGGCCCGACGCAATGGGCGAACCGGACCGGCCGTGCCTCGGCCATGACGCGGTCCTTGAGGCCGAGACGCGCGAGAGCGGCCAGCGCATCGGGCACGAGACCGTCGCCGCAGGTCTTGTCGCGCGGGAAGTCCTGCGAGTCGATCAGCACGACCTCGCGGCCGGCGCCGGCCAGCACGCGTGCGGCGGCGCTGCCGGCAGGGCCGGCACCGATGACGAGGACATCGCAGGACGCGGGGAGCATGGAAAACGGGAGCCAAGGAACATCTCGGAGGGCGGATTGTGCCCCGCCTGCGCCGCGGCGCCCCCGGGCTCAGAGCAGCCAGTAGTGCCCGTTTTCTTCGTCCCGCGGATCCTTGAATCGGTGGACCGCCAGCAGGGGGCCAGCGGAATGGTCCGGCGAGAGGCTCGTGCCGTGGGCCGTCGGCAGCAGCGGGCTGGAAGCGGACTGCAGCAGGTCTCCCAGATGCGGGAGTGGCGCGACACTGGGTGTGGTGCTTTGCGCGAACCAGACGTCGTCCATGGCGTGTGTGCTGCCGTCGCTGGTCTTGTAGGTGCCGACCATGCCGATGAGATTTCCGTTCTGCATGGTGCTGCTGTGCGTGGCGTTCAGGTCCAGCTCCGTGATCCCGAGCGAGGTGAGGGATACCAATTGACCCTGGCCGCCGCTGCCGCTGTTGACCCAGACTTTGAGTTCGCTGAACTGGGCGTCGGCAGCCGTGATCTTGCCGTCGTGGTTGGTGTCGAGCTGGGCCAGTGCCTGGAAGCCGTTGTCGGCCAACTGCCCGTTGGCGAGATGGGTCGCGGTGCCGAAGAGCTCGCTGCCGTTGTCGATCACGCCGTTGCCGTTGCGGTCGAGCACCAGCAGCCCGGTACCGGCGCCCACCCAGCCGATCTGCGAGGCGTGGCCATCGGCGTTGATGTCAAAGCTCACGCCGTGCGCGGCGTTGACCGTCTGGATGCCCGTGCCGGAGAGGTCCAGCACGAGGGGCGAGGCGCCTGTGAGCGCGGCCAGCTGCGCCGTACTCATCTCGGCGCGCTGCTGGCCCGTGAAGGCGGCGACATGCGTCATGTCGATCAGCGAGAGCTCTTGCGTGCTCAGCGCGGCAATCTGGCCCGGCAGCAGAGCGGCCACGGTATCGGTGCTCAGCGCGTTGAACTGGTCGGGCGTCAAGGCCGCCACGACGCTGGCGCTCAGCGCCTGGATCTGCTGGGTGTTGAGCAGACCGAAATGCTCGGCCGACAGGGCCCCGACTTGCACCGAATTCAGGCCGCTCAGCTGGGCGGGACTCAGCGCCTCGATCTGCGCTGGCTGCAGCGCCGCCATCTGAGCGCTGCCGAGGACGGACAGCTCTCCGAAGGTCAGCACGCTGATCTGAGTTGTGGTCAAGGCGGCGATCTGGTCCGAGCGGAACTCCGCGAACTCGGTGGGCGACATGGCGTAGATCGCATCGATGCTGATGCCGGCGACCTGCGCGGGCCCGAGCGCCCCAATCTCGACGGGGGTCAAGGCGAGGACCTGCTGGACGGTGAGCGCATTGACTTGGTCGGGCGTCAAGGCGGCGAACACCGCGTTCACGGCAGCGATCTGCGTGGCCGACATCGCGTCGCGCTGGGTCGCGGTGAAGGCCACGACGTGGGCGATGTCCATGCCGCCGAGTTGCGGGGCGCTGAGCGCGCCGATCTGAGCTTGTGTCAGCGCCGCGATGGCATCCGTGCCCAGGGCGTTCAACTGGGCGTCCGTCAAGGCGGCCATCGGTGCGGTGCCTAGCGCCGCGACCTGGTTGGCGTTGAGCAGCCCGAAGTGGTTGGCCGACATGGCCTCTACCTGTCCGACGCTCAGCGCGCTCACCTGGGTCGGTGTGAGGGCCTGCAGCTGGAGTTGCCCCAGCCCGGCCATCGCCTGGGTGCTCAGCGCGGCCATGTCGGCGTAGGTCAGCGCGGCGATCTGGTTGCCGCTCATGGCCGCGATCTGGCCCGGCAGCAGCTCCGCGAACTGGCTCGGCGCCATGGCGTAGAGGGCGCTTGGGTTGATGCCGGGAATCTGGGCTGGGCCGAGGGCCTCGAGCTGGTCCCGGCTCAGGGTCACGACCTGGGCGTCGGTCAGACCGGCGAGCTGCTGTGGGCTCAGCGAAGCGATCACGGCCGTGCCCAGCAGGCTCAGGTGATAGGGCGAGATTGCCGCCACTTGCTGCGGGCTCAGACTCGCGAACTGGGCGGGCCGCAGCGCTTCGAGCTGCGCCCCGGTCAGGCCTGCGATCACCGCCGGCGTGAAGGCCTCGAACTGTTGCGGCATGAGCACGGCCATCTGGGCCGTGGACAGGGACTGCAGCTGGGTCGCGTTCAGCTGCGACATCTGCTCGGCATTCAGGGCCAGCAGCCCCTGCGTGGTGATGGCTTGCAGCTGGGCGGGGGCGAGCGCGGCGACCTGCTGGTCGCTCAGCGCTGCCACCTGGCTGGAGGACAGCGAGCCGATGATGGCCGGGCTCAAGGACTGCAGTGCCGCTGATGAGAGCCCCGCCAAGCTGTCAGGTGCGATCGCCGCCACCTGCGCCGTGCTCAATGCCTGGACGTGCAGGGTGTCCAGCGCATGGACCTGCCCAGGTCCGAACAGGCTGAGCGCGCCCGTGCCCAACAGCGCGACGTCGGCGGTGGGCAGGGCAGCGACCTGCGCAGTGGTCATGGCGGCGAGCGCCACGCTGCTGAGGGCAAGGAACTGGCTCGTGTTCAGCGCCTGCACCGCGCCCACGGAGAGGGCTTCCATCTGCGCCGTGTCAAGCGAGGCCAGCTCTGCGGTGCTCAGGCCCGGGGCCTGCATCGACGACCAGGCGCTGATCTGGTCGGTGCCCAGGCCGGGCAGGGCGTTGGCGGTGAGCTGGGAGATGGCCAGGCTGCCCAGTGCCGCGAAGGCCGAGGAGTTGAGCGCCTGCGCGCTGGCTGCGTTGCTGGCCAGAACGGCGATCTGGTCAGTTCCCAAGGCGGCGACGGCGCTGCCGCTGAAGTTGCTGATCTGCAGCGTGCCCAGTTCGCCCAGTTGCAGGGTGCTCAGGGCGTGCAGCTGGCCTGCCCCCATTGCTTGCGCCTGCTCACTGGTGATGGCGCCCAGCTGCGCCGCGCTGAGAACTTCGACGTTGAGCGTCGAGAGCGCTGCGAAGGCCGTGCTCGTGAGGCTCGCCAATTGCAAGGTGCCGAGCAAGCTCACGTCGCTGCTGCTGAAGGCTTGCACCTGAGCGGGCGTGATGCCGACCATGGCGCTGCTGCCGAGCACGGCGAAGTCGGCGCTCAGCGCAGGCATCGCGCTGGCCGCCAACACGCCAATCTGCGAGCTTGTCATGGCCGCGATCTGCAGGCTGCTGAACTCCATCACCTGACTGGAACTCAGCGAATGCAAGGCCGTCATCGGCAGCGCCTGGATCTGGTCGCTGTTGAACGACTGGACCTGGGTGCTGTTCAGCCCCAGGAGCGCCTGCCCGTTGAGGCTGCTGATCTGCGCGGTGAGCATGGCGCTGATCTGCTGCGGCGCGAGTGCCGCCATCTGCTGGCTGCTCATCAGGCTGAAGGCGCTGCTGTCGATGGCGGCGACCTGCGCATCGCTGAGGACCTGGAGCTGCGCGGTATTGAAGCCGCTCAGCTGCGCCGCGCCGAGCGCACCCAGCTGAAGGGTGCCCAGGCTGGCGACCTGGCTCGTCAGGAGCGAGGCGACCTGGCTGGCGCTGAACGCCAGCATGTCCGCGCTGCCCAGGCCCTGGAGCTGCAGCGTTCCCATCGCGTCAATCTGAGCGGTGCTCAGCGCCGCGATCGCATTGGTGGGCAAATCGGCCACCTGCTGGCTGCTCAAGGCGGTGATCTGCTGCGTGGACAGCGAGCGCAGCTGCGAACTGCCCAGCTGCGACCACTGCAGGTCGTTGAACAGGTTCAGATTGCCCGTGCCCAAGGCACGGATCTCCTGGCTCGACAAGGCAGGCAGCTGCAGCGAGGTGAGCGCCAGCATGTCCGCCGATGAGAGGCTCATGAATTGGCTGGAGCTGAGCTCGGCAATGGCCGCGGAGCTGAGTTCGGAGACCTGAGCGCTGCTGAGCACTTGCAACTGGGCGTTGGACAGTGCGTGCGCCGCGGCGGTGCTCAGCACCTGCAGTTGGGCCTCCGTGAGTGCTCCGAGCTGGGCCGGCGACAGGGCAGCGGCCAGCGTCCCGCTCAGCGCGGACAGGGCGCCGGTGCTGAGCGAGGCAATCTGCTCGGTGCTCAATGCCTCGAGCTGCGCCGTGGTCAGGTTGTTGACCTGGCTGGGGGTGAGGCCGCCCAGCTGGTCCGGAGTGAGTCCGGCAAAGGCGGCCGGCGCGAGCGCGTGCAGCTGCGTGACGGTGAAGCCCTGCATCTGCGCCTGCGACACCGCACCGAGCTGAGCCGAGCTGACCAAGCCCATCTCGCTGGCCGGCAGGCCGCCGAGCGCGCTCGGGCTCAGGGCGGAGATCTGCTCGGGCGTGAGGGCCAGTAGCTGCGCGGTGGTGATCCCGGCGGTCTGGCGCCCGGTGATCAGGGTCATGTTGTCTGGATCGAGGGCCGCCAGCGCCTGGGTCGAGATGTGGCTGAACTGACCGGCGCTCAGTGCAGCCAGCTGGTTGGGTGTGAAGGCGCCCAGCGCCTGGACGCCGAGCTGGTCGAGCTGCCGGACCGTCAGCGCCGCCGCGCCGGCCGTGCCGATGCCGGCAATCTGGTCGGCGTTCAGGGCCGCCAGCTGCGCCGAGCTGAGATTGGCGACGGCCGTGAGCGACAGGGCACCCATCTGCTGCGGCTGCAGCGACAGCAACTGGCTGGGCGTCAGGCCCATCACGGCGGTGGCGCTCAGCACGTGCAGCGCGCTGGTGCTCAGCGCGGCGAGTTGGTCGGCACTGAGCAACTGGAGCTGATGAGCGCTCAGGGCCGCCGCCTGGGTGCTGGTCAGCGCGGCGATCTGGTCGACGCTGAGCGCGCCAAAGATGCTGTCCGGCAGCGCTTGGAGTTCCTTGGCGGTGAAATGGGCGACCTGGTCGGCGCCCAGTTGCGCAATCTTGCTCGCGTCCAGCACGGCGAGCTGAGCGTTGTTCAAGGCCGCAATCGCGTTGGTCCCCAGAAAGCTGAGCTGCTCCGCAGACAGGGCGGCCAGCTGCGCCGTGCTGGCGCCCACGATCTGCCGCGACCCCAGCGCGGCGAGCTGGTCGTCGTCGAGCATGGCCAGTGCCGAGGCATCGAGGTGCGCGAACTGGGCACTGCTCAGGCCGGCGATCTGCGCGGTGCTCAGCCCCTGCACGTCCAGGGCGCCGAGCGCGGCGATCTGCGTCGTGCTCAAGGCCGCGACCTGCGCGGGACTGAGCGCACCCAGCTGCGAGGGTGTCAGCGCGGCAATCACCGCGGTGGACAGCGCGTGCAGGGCCGCCGTGGACAGCGCGGCGATCTGGTCCACGTCGAGAACGGCCACCTGCGTGCTGGACAGCGCAGCGGCGGCGAGGCTGTTCAGGCCATGCAGGGCCGAGGTGCTCAAGGCCGCGATCTGGTCGATGTCGAGCAACTGCAGCTGGTGACTGCTGATGCCACTGAACTGGACGGACGTCAGAGCTTGAAGCTCTGCTGGCTGCACGGAAGCGAGTGCAGCGTCGCTCAGGCCTCGGAACTGAGAGCTCACGAGGGCCTGCCACTGGGCGTCGCCGAGCGCGTTCAAGTCGTCGGAACCCAGGCCTTCCAATTGAATGGAAGTCATGCCGTGAAGGGCCGCCGTGCCGAGACTGCCGATCGCCTCCGCGCTCAGCAGGCTCATCGCCGCGCTGCCCAGCCCCAGCAACTGCCGGCTCGTCAGGCCCTGGGCTTGGTCCGCACTGATGGCGGCCAGTGCAGCAGTGCTCAGATGGGCCATCTGAGCACTGCTCAATGCGCCCAGCTGAACCGGCAGCAGGGCCTGGACCTCCGCGACGTCCAGCGCGGCGATCTGGCGCAATGTCAGCGAGGCAATCTGCAGCGTGGAAAGGTTGCCGATCTCCTCGGCGCTCAACTGGTTCAGCACCGCCGTGGACAAGGCGCTGATCGCCATCGTGCTGAGGGCCTGGGTTTGGTCCAGGGACAGGGCCGCGAACTGGGTGGCGGTGAAGGCCGTGCCGGCGACCGAGGTCAGGCCGTGCAGGGCCGCCGTACTGAGATCAGCGATCTGGCTGGCGCTGAAGGTCTGGAACTGGTGGGTGTTGAGCGCATTGAGCTGCAAGGAGCTCAGCGCGCTGCATTGGTCGTCGGTGAGGGCGCTGCGCTGGGCGTCCGTGAGCGCGCGAAATTGCGCAGAACTCAGGCCTGGCAGTTGGGCAGGATCGATGGACGACACCTGCTGGGGCGTCATCGTCTGCAGCTGCTGCGCGCTCAGGCCCTGCAGCGCGCCGCTGTTGATCGCGTTGATCTGCCCATCACTGAGGGCCTGGAGCACGCTCGCGCTCAGCCCGGCGATCTGGCGCGAAGTCAAGGTGGCGATGGTCACGCCGTCCAGCCCCTCGACCGCGGCCGCGTTCAGCTGGCTGAACTGAATGCTGCTCAGGGCTTCGAGCTGGACGGAGTTGAAGCCCGTGAGGTCGTCCGACGTCAGCGCAGCAACTTCGACGCTGTTCAAGGCGGCGATTTGGTTGGACGTCAAAGCCTGGCGCTGCTCGGGGCTCAGGCTCTGGAATTGCGCGCCGGTCAGCGCGGCGAGCGCCTGGGAGCCCAGGGCCGCAACCTGATCGTTGCCCAGTGCTTGGAGCTGATCCGTCGAGAGCGCGCTCAGCTGCGTGCTGAGCAGGGCGTGCACCTGGCCAGTCGAGAGGTCAGCGACTCCCGCGTCGCCCAGGCCCTGCAGCGCCGAGGAGCTCAAGGCCTGCAGCTGAAGCGACGACATTTGCGGCACGAAGTCGGTAGCGATGGTGGCGATCTGGTCGCTGCCCAGGGCGGAGATCAGGCTGGTGGAGATGGACTGAAGCTGCGCCGTAGACAGCGCACCCAGGGTGTCGCCGCTCATGGCCGGGGCCTGGCTGCTCGTCATGGCATGCAAGCCCGCGGTGCTCAAGCCGGCCAGCTGTTCGCTCGACAGCGCCTCAAACTGGAGGCTGGACAGCGCCGGCATGGCATGGGCGTTGATGCCGGCCACGGACGTGGGGTTGATCACCGCCATCTGGTCGAGCGAAATCCCGGGCCAGGCGGCGGTCGCGATCGCGCTGATCTGCAGGCTGCTCAGCAGGGCGAACTGATCGGTGCCGACCAAGGCCCAATCGCCCGCGGTCAACTGACCGATGGCGCTGTAGCTCAGTTGAGAAACCGGAAGGGCGGACGTGGACGGCATTGACAGGGACTCCCGTGGGCCAGACCTGCGGCAACCACGGGGAAAACTTTAGGGAGTCTCATCCGTCGATAAGGGCGGAAAAGGGGCGGCTTTCCAAGCAAATACGGCTGAACCCTGAACCTCAGCGTTTAACGGCAACATTTCTTTGTAAAGAGCTGAGCCTGTCGACGCGCTGCGGCGGTTTGCCAGGCTCTTTTGTGCTCCTATAATCGACCGACCGGTCGGTATATGAAACAAGACATGGCTCGAAACAAGGAGACGGCAGTGAGCGAACGGCTGATCGAGACTGCGCAACAGGGCGGGGTCCGAACGATCACCCTGAATCGTCCCCAGGCGCTCAACGCCTGCACGGCGGCCATGCTGCTGCAATGGCGCGAGCGCCTGGAAACGGCGGCCAGGGATCCCGCGGTGCGCTGCGTGCTCATCACCGGCGCAGGCCGCGCCTTCTGCGCGGGCCAGGACCTGGGCGACCCGCTGGTGGCGCCCATCCCCAACGCGCCGGCCCGTGACCTCGGGCCGATGCTCACCGACTACTACAACCCCCTGCTGCGCCTGCTGCGTGATCTGCCCGTGCCCACGGTGGCCGCCGTCAACGGCGTGGCGGCCGGCTCTGGTGCGAACCTCGCGCTGAGCTGCGACTTCGTGCTGGCCGGGCGGTCGACGAGCTTTATCCAGGCCTTCGCCAAGATCGGGCTTGCGCCGGACAGCGGCGGCAGTTGGTTGCTGCCCCGGCTTGTCGGGCGCGCCAGGGCTTTGCAGCTGGCAATGCTCGGCGACAAGCTGCCCGCAGCCGATGCCGCGGCCATGGGCCTGATCATGCGCTGCGTGGACGATGCCGAGTTGATGCCCGAAGCGTATGCCTTGGCCAACCGGCTGGCCGCCATGCCCACGCGCGCCCTGGTCGAAACGCGCCGCGCCATCGACGCCGCGGCGCTGATGAGCCATGCTGACGCACTGGATGCCGAGGCCGTGCGGCAGAGCCGCCTCGGCTACGGCGCTGACTATGCCGAAGGCGTGGCCGCTTTCGCAGCCAAGCGAGCGCCGCAGTTCACCGATCGCTGAGGAGCACTGCGATGTACACCCAAGCCATGAGCGTCGGCCCGCAAGATGCGGCCGCCGCCGAGAACACTGAGTTGATGGCCACGTTTGACGCTCGCATCGATGCGGGCGAGTTCATCGAGGCCAAGGATTGGATGCCCGAGCACTATCGCAAGACCCTGGTTCGGCAGATCAGCCAGCACGCGCATTCGGAAATCGTCGGCATGCTGCCCGAGGGCAACTGGATCACGCGCGCGCCGACCCTCAAGCGCAAGGCCATCTTGCTGGCCAAGGTGCAGGACGAAGCCGGCCACGGCCTGTACCTCTACTCGGCCGCCGAGACCCTGGGCACGAGCCGCGACCAGATGCTCGCGGCCCTGCATTCTGGCAAGGCCAAGTACAGCTCCATCTTCAACTACCCGACGACGAGCTGGGCCGACGTGGGCGTGATCGGCTGGCTTGTCGACGGTGCGGCCATCATGAACCAGGTGCCGCTGTGCCGCTGCTCCTACGCACCCTATGCGCGAGCCATGGTGCGCGTGTGCCGCGAGGAGAGCTTCCACCAGCGCCAGGGCTATGAATCGCTGCTGACCCTGATGCGCGAGGGCACGGCCGCGCAAAAGGCCATGGTGCAGGACGCGGTCGACCGCTGGTGGTGGCCCTCGCTGATGATGTTCGGCCCGCCGGACGACGCGAGCCCGAACTCAGAGCAGTCGATCCGCTGGGGCATCAAGCGCATCACCAACGACCAGCTGCGCCAGAAGTTCGTGGACGCGACCGTGCCTCAGGCCGAGATCCTGGGCGTCACGCTGCCCGACCCGCTGCTGAAGTGGAATGCCGGGCGCGAGTCCTATGACTTCGGACCCATCGACTGGAACGAGTTCTGGCGGGTGGTGAATGGCGAAGGGCCCCTGAACCGTGAGCGCCTCGGCACTCGCGTCAAGGCCTGGAACGACGGAGCCTGGGTGCGCGACGCGGCCCTGGCACATGCCCGCAAGCAAGCGGCGAAGAAGGAAGCGGCGAAGAAGGAAGCGGCATGAGCACGAATACCAGCACGAACGCGGAATGGCCTCTGTGGGAAGTCTTCGTCCGCTCCAAGGCAGGCATGGATCACAAGCACTGCGGCAGCCTGCACGCGGCCGACGCCAAGATGGCCGTGCAGATGGCCCGCGACGTCTACACGCGCCGGCAAGAGGGCGTGAGCATCTGGGTCGTGCCCAGCAGCCAGATCACGGCCTCCGACCCGGCCGACAAGGGTGCCTACTTCGACCCGATGCAAGACAAGGTGTACCGGCACCCGACTTTCTATGAGTTGCCCGAGTCTTTGAACCACATGTGATGCGATGACAGCTTCCATCGAAGTCGGCACCACGCCGCAAGTCCGTTACCTGCTGCGACTGGGCGATACCTGTCTGATCGCGGCCCAGCGCCTCTCCGAGTGGTGCGGCCACGCGCCGATCCTCGAAGAAGACATCGCCATGAGCAATATCGCGCTGGACCTGCTGGGCCAGGCGCGCGGCGTGCTGACCCGCGCCGGTGAGCTCGACGGCCGCGGCCATGACGAAGACCAGCTCGCCTTTTTGCGCGAAGAGCGCCATTACCTGAACCCCGTGCTGGTTGAACTGCCGCGCGGTGATTTCGCTTTCACGCAGCTGCGCCAGGCCGCTCTCGCGCTGTGGCTCTTGCTGCTGTGGGAGCGGCTGCAGGCTTCGACGGACGCCGAGCTGGCCGCCATCGCCGCCAAGGCCGTCAAGGAAGTGCGCTATCACTTCGAGCACGCGGGCGACTGGGTCGTGCGGCTCGGCGACGGCAGCGAGGAATCGGCGCAGCGCATGAAGGCTGCGTTAACGACGCTGTGGCCCTACTTCAACGAGCTTTTCGACGCCGATGGCGCGGACGCCGCCGCCAGCGAGACCGGCCTCGGCCCGGCATGGAGCGAGCTGCGCGAGCCCTGGACGGTGCGTTTCGGCGCCCTGCTTGAAAACGCGGCGATGGTCGTCCCCGGCGCAAGCCGCTACCAGAGCCGTGGCCGCAACGGCGTTCACAGTGAGCACATGGGCCCGCTGCTGGCCCAGCTGCAATACCTGCAGCGCGCCTATCCGGGAGGCCGCTGGTGAGCAGCGACATGGCCTGCACGCGGCTCGACGCGGCTTGGGAAGTGCTGCGGCAAGTCCCCGACCCCGAGATCCCCGTGCTGACCCTGGTGGACCTGGGCATCGTGCGTGATCTGCTTGAAACCGCCGGCGGGCTGGAAGTGGTGCTCACGCCCACCTACAGCGGCTGCCCGGCCACTGAGGCCATCCAGGACGATGTGCGCCGCGCGCTTGAGCGCTTCGGCGAGATCCAGATCCGCCTGCAGCGTGCGCCGGCCTGGACGACCGAATGGATCAGCGAGGAGGGCCGCCGAAAGCTCAACGCCTACGGCATCGCGCCGCCGGGGCCCGTGAACGCGGTGACACCGCATTTCCCCGCCTGCCCGCGCTGCGGCAGCCGTCAGGCCGAGAAGCTTTCGGCCTTCGGATCCACCGCCTGCAAGAGCATGTACCGCTGCCGCGGTTGCAGCGAACCTTTCGACTACTTCAAGCCGCTATGAGCCTGCACTTTCACTCGCTGCGGGTCAGCGAACTCCGTCCGGATGCGGAAGACGCGGTGATCGTCGGCTTCGATGTACCCGACGCACTGCGCGAGAGCTTTCGCTTCACCGCTGGGCAGTACCTGACGCTGCGTTGTGAGGTGAACGGACAGGATCTGCGTCGCTCGTATTCGATCTGCGCCGCCGAGGGCGAGGCGCTGCGTGTGGGCGTTCGCCGCGTCGAGGGCGGCGCGTTCTCGAGCTTCGTCCACGCTAGCCTCAAGGCCGGCGATCGGATCGAGGTCTTTCCGCCGCAGGGGCGTTTTTGCCTGCCGGCCGCCGCAAAGGGCCGCCATGTGCTCGGCATTGCCGGCGGCTCCGGCATCACGCCCATCCTCTCGATCATGAAGACGCTGTTGGAGCGTGAGCCGCACAGCCGCTTCACGCTGATCTACGCCAACCGCCGCCAGTCCAGCACCATGTTCAAGGAGGAGATCGAGGACCTCAAGAACCGCCACATGACGCGGCTCTCGCTGTTCAACGTCTTCTCTCGCGAGGCCGTCGATGCGCCGCTGTTCGCGGGCCGGCTCGATGCGGGCAAGTTGGCGCAGATCTTCGCCTCGGCAGTGCCGCTCAAGAGCGTGGACGAGGCTTTCGTCTGCGGCCCCTTCGAGATGAACGAACATGCCGAGGCTGTGCTCTCGGCGCTGGGCCTGAAGCCCGGGCAGATCCACATCGAGCGATTCGGCACGCCCGAGATGCAGCAAGGTCGTGCGGCACCGCATGAGACTCGGGACGGCGACGCCCAGGCCATGGTCACGCTCATCCGCGATGGCCTCTCCCGTGAGTTCGAGTTCTCACGCCACGATCCCAGCCTGCTCGACGCCGCGGCCCGCGCCGGCATCGAGGTGCCGTACTCCTGCAAGAGTGGCGTGTGCTCGACCTGCCGCTGCAAGCTCCTCGAGGGCCAGGTGCGCATGGACAAGAACTTCGCGCTCGACAAGGCCGAGGTTGCGGCCGGCTTCGTCCTGTCCTGCCAGGCGCATGCGCTGACGGAACGGGTCGTGATCTCTTTCGACGAACGCTGATGGCCCGCGGTCGCGCTCCCACCTTCGACGCCCAGCGCGAGGAGATCCTCGCCCATGCCGCGCGCCTTTTCGCCGCGCAAGGCTTTGTCGGCACTTCCATGAACGAGGTTGCCGAAGCCTGCGAGCTCTCCAAGCCCACGCTCTACCACTACTTCCGCGACAAGCACGAGCTCGCCATGCACATCTGCCAGGGCCATGTGCAGGCGCTGGCCGCGCTGGTCGAGGCGGTGAGGGCGGAGCAGTTGGCACCGCGCGAGCATCTGCGGGCCCTGATCGAACGCTTCGTTCGCGAGTATGGCCAGGCGCAGGACGCGCACCGCGTGCTGACCGAGGACGTGAAGTTCCTCGCCCCCGAGGACCGCGAGCGGCTGCTGGACGTCGAACGCGGTGTGGTCGCGGCCTTCGCGCAAGCGGTGGCGGCCGTGCGGCCAGAGCTGCAGGCTTCCTCGCTGAGCAAGCCCCTGACCATGCTGCTCTTCGGCATGATCAATTGGATGCACACCTGGCTGCGCGCCGATGGCAAGCTGAGTCACGCCGATGTCGCGCCCCTCGTGGCCGACCTCTTCTTCGGTGGGATCACTGCCCTGCAAATCAACGGAGATTGAAGAGATGCAAATCCTGCAAAGCCTGATCGCCGATCGCTGGATCGGTCAGACGCCCAAAGCCTCCCTGCATTCGGCCATCAACGGCCGCGGCGTGGCGCAAACGCATGCCGAGGAACTCGACTTCGGCGAGGCCACGGACCACGCGCGCAGCACCGGCCTGGCGGCCCTGCTGGCGCTGGACTTCCAGCAGCGCGCTGCGCGGCTCAAGGCGATCGCCAACTTTCTGACCGAGCGCAAGGAAGCTCTGTACGCCATCTCGGCCCACACGGGTGCCACGCGTGCCGACTCTTGGATCGACATCGAGGGCGGCATCGGTACGCTGTTTGCCTACGCCTCGATGGCGCGCCGCGAGCTGCCGTCCTCAAACATCGCCCACGAAGGCCCGGCGACCCAACTCGGCCGCGAGGGCCAGTTCATCGGCACCCACGTGCTGGCGCCGCGCCGTGGCCTGGCGGTGCACATCAACGCGTTTAACTTCCCCATGTGGGGGATGCTCGAGAAGTTCGCGCCGAGCTTCGTGGCCGGCATGCCCTGCATCGTCAAGCCAGCCACGGCAACCAGTTATGTGGCCGAGGCCTGCGTGCGGCTGATGATGGAGTCGGGCCTGCTGCCTGCCGGCAGCTTGCAGCTCGTGATCGGCAGTTCGGGCGATCTGCTGGACCGCCTGCTGGAGACCGATGTCGTCACGTTCACCGGCTCGGCCGACACGGCCGCCATGCTGCGCGTGAACCGGAACCTGATCGCGCGCAGCATCCCCTTCAATGCCGAGGCCGACAGCCTCAACTGCGCCATCCTCGCGCCTGATGTGGAGCCCGGCGACCCGGAGTTTGAGCTTTTCGTCCGCGAGGTGGCGCGCGAGATGAGCGCCAAGACGGGCCAGAAGTGCACGGCCATTCGCCGCGCGATCGTGCCGGCCCGGCATGTGGATGCCGTCGCGGCGCAGCTGCGCGAACGGCTGCTGCGCATCAAGGCGGGCGACCCGACCGTGGAGGGCGTCAAGATGGGTGCCCTGGCCAGCAAGGCCCAGCAGGCCGACGTGGCCGAGCGCGTGGCCTTGCTCGGCCAAGGCTGCGAGACCCTGCTCAGCGGGCGCGACGGCTTCGCGCCGCTCGGCGAGGGCGTGGGCGAGGGCGCCTTCTTCGCGCCCACCCTGATGCTGTGCCGCGACCCGCTGGCCAACGAGACGGTGCACAGCGTCGAGGCCTTCGGCCCCGTCTCCACGCTGATGCCGTACAGCGATTCGGGTGGTTTCGACGAAGCGCTGGCGCTGGCCGCCAAGGGGCGCGGCAGCCTCGTGGGCTCCGTCGTCACCAAGACGCCTGCGCTCGCCGCCAAGGCCGTGTTCGAGGCCGCCGCTTGGCATGGCCGCCTGCACATCCTCGACCGCGAGGCCGCCAAGGAAAGCACGGGCCACGGCTCGCCCATGCCTGCGCTCAAGCACGGCGGCCCGGGACGCGCGGGCGGCGGCGAGGAGCTCGGCGGCATCCGTGCCGTCAAGCACTACCTGCAGCGCTGCGCGGTGCAAGGCTCGCCGACCATGATCACGGCCATCACCGGCGAGTACCAGCGCGGCGCGAATGTCAAGGAAGACGTGGTCCATCCTTTCCGCAAGCACTTCGAGGAGATCGAGGTCGGCGACTCGTTGCTCACGCACCGCCGCACCGTCAGCGAGGCAGACATCGTCAACTTCGGCGGTATCTCGGGCGACTACTTCTACATGCACTTCGACGAGATCGCGGCCAAGGACACGCAGTTCGGCCGGCGCATCGCCCACGGCTACTTCGTGCTCTCGGCCGCGGCCGGCCTGTTCGTCTCACCCGCGCCGGGCCCGGTGCTGGCCAACTACGGCCTGGACACGCTGCGCTTCATCAACCCAGTGGCCATCGGCGACACCATCCAGGCACGCCTCACCTGCAAGCGCCGCATCGACCGCGGCAACCGCCCGGACCAGCCGCCCCAGGGCGTGGTGGCCTGGGACGTGCAAGTGATGAATCAGCGCGGCGAGCTGGTGGCGAGCTATGACATCCTGACTCTGGTGGCGAAGAAGTTATGACGATGCATATACATTGGACATACCTCTCCCAAGAGTGAGCGATGGCCAAGGCACCGAAAATTCGCTAGAACGCTAATATTTACTGAGCAGTCAATCAAGCCGCGAGCGCATCCACCAGAACCCGCCCGTCCAGCAGCCGCAGCACCCTGGACGCCTGCGCCGCATGCTGCGAGGAGTGCGTGACCATTACCAGGGTCGTGCCATCGGCGTTGAGCTCGCGCAGGATGCGCATGACCTCGTCGCCATGGGCGCTGTCGAGATTGCCGGTGGGCTCGTCGGCGAGCAGCAAGGCGGGGCGGGCGGCGATGGCGCGCGCGATGGCCACACGCTGCTGCTGGCCGCCGGAGAGCTGGTGCGGTCGGTGGCCGGCGCGGTGCGAGATGCCCAGGCGCGCCATCACTTCGTCGACGCGCTTGCGCTGCTCACGCGCCGGCATGTCACCGTACTCCAGGGCCAGCGCGATGTTCTCGGCCACGCTGAGATCGTCGATCAGGTTGAAGCTCTGGAACACGAAACCAATGCGGCCGCGGCGCAGGCGCGAGAGGCGCTGCTCCTTCCAGCCGGCCACGTTCTCGCCGTCGAACCAGTACTCGCCACCGCTCGGCGCGTCGAGCAGGCCGAGGATGCCCAGCAGCGTGGACTTTCCGCAGCCCGAGGGCCCTGTGATGGCAAGGTATTCGCCGGCCTCGATGTCGAGGCTGACGCGGTCCAGCGCCGTGGTCTCGATGTCGGCGGTGCGAAAGGTCTTGGAGACGGAACGGATCTTGAACATGAGAGTTTCAGTCCTTGAGTTGAAGTGAAGAGGCGCCAGCGAAGGCGCGGTAGCTGGAGACGATGACGCGCTCGCCGGGCTGGAGTCCGCCCAGCACTTCGAGCTGGCCGGCGGCACGGCGGCCCAGGCGCAGTTCGCGGCGCGCAGCATGGCGGCCGTCGGCGTCGATCACGAAAGCCCAGGCCCCGCCGGTGTCGGCCGTGAAGCCGGCGTCTTTGAGCAGCAGAGCGGCCTGGGGCCGGCCCAGGGTCAGCCGGGCATCGATGCCTTGCCCGACCTGCAGGCCCGCCGGAGGATCGGCCTCAAACTCCAGCTCCACGCTGAAGCGGCCGTCCTTGACCTGCGGGTCGATGCGCGAGACTTGCAGGTGCTGCGCCGCGTCGCCGACCTCCAGCACGCCCTGAAGGCCGACGGAGATGCGCGGCAGGTAGTACTCGTCGAGCAGGGTCACGAGCTTGAAGCGGCCAGTGCTGTCAATGCGCGCCACATGGCTGCCGGCGTGCACGCTCTCGCCGAGCTGCAGAGAGAACCCGGTCAACCGGCCCGACACCGGCGCGCGCACGGCCAGCCCGTCGCTGGCGGCGCGCAGCGCGGCCAGGCGGCGGTCGATGTCGACCACCGCGCGTTCCATGGCGCGCACCGATTGCTCGCGCGTCGCCAGTTCCTCGCGGCCATCGCTGCGAAGCTGGTCGAGCAGCTGCTGCGCCTGGGCGAGCTTGTCGCGCGATTCGTCGAGCGAAGCGGGCGAGACGAACCCTTGATCTGCCAGCGCCTCGTTGCGGCGGTGGTCGCGGCGCGCGCGGTCCAGCTCGAAACCGGCCTGGGTGAGCTCGCGCCGCTGCGCAGCCTGCGCGGCCATGTAGGCGGCGCGGAAAGTGGAGAGATTGGCCAGTTGCTGCGCCGCCTCGCTCGATCGCGCCATCAGCTCCTGCGCGTGCTGCGCGCTGCTCAGCACGTACAGCAGCTGGCCGGCGCTGACCTCCGCGCCTTCCTTGACGAGTACTTGCTCCACGCGGCCGTCCTCTGCGGCGTCGAGCAGCACCGAGCGCAGGGGTTGGACAGTGGCCCGGCTGATCAACACGTCGTGAAATAGTCCTTGCTCGGCGGCGGCGATATCCAGGTCGGCACGCGCCACTGGCAATCCGTGCGGCAGGCGATCCCACGCCAGCCAGGCCAGCAGCGCCGCGCCCACAAGGCTCAGCGCCAGCAGCGCGCGGCGGCGCCCGCGATGCGGCGCTGGCGCGGGCCGATCCATGGCTGCGCCGTTGTGCAGCGGCGAGACTTGGGCGAAGACGGTCATCCGCGCAGCGCCTGGATGGGCCGCAGGGCGAAGGCCGCGCGCAGATGGCGCAGCACAGCGCCCAGGGTGACCAGGGCCAGCAGCGCGAGCGTGGCCAGCAGCGGCCAGGCGGTTAAGGGGCCCATCGGCGCGCGCTCGATGAAGCCGCTGAGCCAGGCCTGGGCCAACCAGGCCGCCAGGGGCAGGCCGATCAGGCAGCCGAGGCCCGCCACGGTGGCGAACTCGCGCGCCAAAAGCCGCGTCACCGCGCCCGGTCCGGCCCCGTGCAGTTTGCGCAGCACGATCTCGCGTTCACGCAGCCGCAAGGTATAGGCGGCCAGCGCGTAAATGCCCACGGCGGCCAGCAGCAAGGCAATCGCGCTGATGGCGACGACGAGCTGGCCCTGGCGTCGATCGTCGCCGTATTGCAGACCTTGCTGGTCGCGCACGCTGAGCAGTTGAGGCGGCTCCTCGGGGAACTCGGTGGCCAGCAATTCTTCGAGGTGCTTGCGCGTCAGTGCCGGATCGCGGCTGTGTACGGTGGCCGCGCCTCCGTGCAGCTCCGTGAGCGGCTGCATCAGCGTCGGCACGTAGGCGGTGCGGGCCCCCTCGAGATGCATGTCCTCGGTCACCGCCGCCACGATCACCGGCTTGCCGTCGCGGTAGACCGGGCTGACTTGCACTGTCTTGCCGATGGCGGCCTCGGGACTGGCGAAGCCGAGCGCTCGCGCAGCCGTTCGGTCGATCACCACGGCATTGCCGGCGACCTCTGCCTCATGCGTGGCCGAGAGCCGGCCGGCAATCAGGGGCACGCTGTAGAGCTCCAGCAGGCCGGGCGTGAAGGCCATGCCCGTGCGCAGGTTCACCCGCTCGCCGCGCGGGCCAATGAAGTCGGAGTACCAGCTGGCGAAGTTGCGCCCCGGGATGTCGTTGCTGGTGCTGGCCTGGATGACCTCCGGCCAGCGGCGGATGCGCGCCAGCAGCGCATTCGCTTTCTCAGGCGGCGTGCCGAAGGCGATGTCGAAGGCCAACCGGTTTTCGATCTTGAAGCCGCGGTCGAGACTGCCGGTGTAGTGGTTCTGCCAGAGCACGACCCCGGTCAACGCCGCGAACAGCGCTGCGGCGGCGAACTGCAATACGGTCAGGCCGCGGCGCAGCCAGCGACCGGCGCGTCCTTCGCTGTGACTGCGGCCCGCCAGTGATTCGGCCGCGCGCACGCGCACCGCGATGCTGGCCAGCGGCAGCGCGCTGGCGGCGGCCACGAGCACGCAGATCAGCACGGCCGCAGCCAGCATGTCCGGGGCCAGCACCGAGTGATCGCTGCCATGCTGCAAGAGCACACCCAAAGCTGGCGTGGCCCACCAAGCCAGCAGGACACCCGTGGTGCCGGCCAGAAGGGTCACCAGCAGCGCCTCGACGAAGAACTGCAGGGCCAGCGCTGCCGCGCTCGCGCCCATGGACTTACGCAGGCCGATCTCGCGCTGGCGCCTCAAGGTGCGTACGCTCCAGAGGTTCACAAAGTTGATCATCGCCAACCCCAGCACGCCGGCTGTGGCGCCGAGCAGGGCGCCCATCTGCAGCACAAGGCGCTGGCTGCCGGCTCCATGCAGGCCCAGGTCCAGCAAGGCCATGCTGCGCAGATAGGCCGGCTTGCCGCCGCCCTTGAGGAAGTCGGCCGGCAGGCCCGGCGGCACCGGCTGCTGGTCGAGCAGGTGCTGGGCCAGTTCGCCCAAGGACTGCGGCGTGACACCGGGCCTGAGCCGCGCGAGCAGGCGGCCTGCGCCGAGGAACCAGCCTCCCTCCTGCCGGGCGAACTCCTTCGCGCGAGGCGAGTTGAAGCCAGCAAGGGCTTCGTAGCGATGGAGGAAGCCGTTGTGGCTGGCGTCGGGCAAGAGGGCCATCACGGTCAGCGTGATCTGGTTGTCGGCGCCCGGCGCGTCCTCGAAACCGGGCAGCACGATGGTCAGGCTGCGTCCCATGGCATCGCGCGTGCCGAAGAGCTTTTCGGCGCCGGATTCGGTCAGCACCAGGCCCGAGGGGCTTTCCAAAGCCGCCGCGATATTGCCGGCCACCGCGTGCAGGCCCATCAGCGATTCGATGTCGGCATCGGCCAGCGTGGTCGAGAGCTTGGCACTGCGCGGCTTGCCATCTGCATCGGCGCTCACGCGCATCGCCAGATCGAGTTGCAAGACCCGGCTCATGGCCTCGACCGGCGCTTGGGCTTCGCGCAGGCCCTGGTAGATCGCCACCGAGGGCACGTCGCTGTACCAGTCGGTGCGGATGCCGCCGGGGCCGCGCACCTGCCACTCCAAGGTGGCGAGGCGCTCGGCCGCCGGCAGGCCAGCGTCGGCCCTGAGCGTGTCCAGCACCAGGGACCAACTGAGCAGCGCCAGGGCGATGCCCAGAGCTAGACCGAGAATGACGATGGCCGCCTGGCCGGGCGCCCCGCGCAACTGGCGAGCGGCGAAGCGGGCGTGGGTGAGGAGGGTGTGGGTCTGCATATCGGGTTCAGAGCAAGAGGCGGGCCAGCAGGGCTGCGTCGGCCAATCAAGCACTTGGCGCAGGCTCGAACTGCCCGGTGTGCGCATCTGAACATGGGCGCCTGTTCGCTTCCGGACAGTGGGCCCTGCTATGGTCGCGGCCGAGATGAATGAAGCTGCGCGAATCCTGGTGCTGGACGACGATGCCGACGTGGGCTTGGCCGCGCGGCTGCTGCTGCGCCGCCGCTTCGGGGCGGTCGAAACGATCGAGGACCCGGCCGGGCTCGCGAGGCAACTCGATGGTTTCCGGCCCGACGTCCTGCTGCTCGACATGAACTTCACGCCCGGCTGCACGAGCGGCGATGAGGGCCTGGCGATTCTGCGCAGCGTGCTCGCGCGGCCCGATGCGCCTGTGGTCGTGATGATGACGGCCTATGCCGAGGTGGACCTGGCCGTGCAGGCCGTCAAGCTGGGCGCCTTCGACTTCATCACCAAGCCCTGGGACAACGAGCGCTTCGTCGCCACGATCGCCGCCGCCGTGGCCCTGCGCGCGCCGCGCGAGGAGGCCGGTACCTCGCCCTTGCTGGGCAAGTCCAAGGCCATGGCCGAGCTGCGCCGCATGATCGCGACCGTAGGGCCGACCGAGGCCAATGTGCTGGTCCTGGGCGAGATGGGCGTGGGCAAGGAGCTCGTGGCGCAGGCCCTGCACCAGGCTTCGAGGCGGGCGGCGGGGCCCTGCCTGGCCGTGGACATGGGCTCGCTGCCCGACAGCCTGTTCGAGAGCGAGCTCTTCGGTCACCGGCGCGGCAGCTTCACCGATGCGCGCGCCGAGCGGCCCGGCCGCTTCCAAGCTGCGCATGGTGGCACGCTCTTTCTCGACGAAATCGGCAATGTGGGCCTGGCCCAGCAGGCGCGGCTGCTGACGGTGCTAGAGCGACGCCAGGTCACGCCGCTGGGCGCGGACCAGCCCGAGGACGTGGACGTGCGCGTGCTCAGCGCCACCAATCTGGACGAGGCTGCACTCTTTGACGCGCAGCGCTTCCGGCCCGACCTGCTCTACCGGCTCAATACCATCGTGCTGCGCGTGCCGCCGCTGCGCGAGCGGCGCGAAGACGTGCCGCTACTGGCCCGGCATTACCTCGCCGGCTACGCGCAGCAGTACGGCAAGGCGCCGCGGCCCATGTCAGATGAGGCCGAGGCCTCGCTGCAGGCGCACGATTGGCCCGGCAATGTGCGGGCTCTGCGGCATGCGTGCGAGCGCGCCGTGATCTTGGCCACGGGAGCGCGTTTCGAGGCAGCGGACTTCGCCTTGCAGGTTCCCCGCAGTGAGAGTGCCCGAATCGCGCCGCTGGCCCAACGCGAACGGGCGGCCCTTGAGGAGGCGTTGCGGCAGGCCCAGGGCAATATCAGCGAGACCGCGCGCCTGCTGGGCCTGAGCCGCGCGGCGCTGTATCGCCGACTGGACAAGCATGGGCTCTAGATTTTGCGTCGGCATGGCCGGCTTGCTGATGAGTGCGGCCGCGGCGGCACTGGTTGCGCTGCAGGCTTGGCCGCGCCTGCAGGTGGCCGCGGGCCTGCTGCTGTTCGGCGTGGCCGCGTGGGGCTGGTGGCACCTGAAGCAGCTGACGAGACCGCTTCCGGAACCGATTTCGGAATTTGGTTTCGACGCGCAGGCCCTGAATGAGAAGCTGGCCCTGATCGATGGCCAGATCGAGCACATGCCTGTGGCATTGTGGGAGCAGCGCGAAGGGCAGGCCGTGGCGCCGCTCAACTCGCGCGCGCGCCGGCTGCTGGCGCCGGGGGGCGTGATTGAACGTGAGCTGCTGATCGAGGACCTGGGCCGGGTGGCCAACGGCCAGCTCCTGCGTATCCAGACCGAGCGCGGCGAGGAGCGCTGGCTGGCGGCGGGAACGCGCGTGGCTTTGAGCGGCCAAGATCGCCGCCTGCTGGCATTGCTGCCCGTGGAGTCCGAGCTCGAGGCCGCTGCGTTGACGGCTTGGCAGCAGCTGGTCCATGTGCTGACCCACGAGATCATGAACTCGCTGACGCCAATCGCCTCGCTGTCGCGCTCGGCACGCGATCTGCAAGGCGATCCGTCCGCCGCCGAGGACCTGGCCCTGGCGCTGGACACCATCGCGCGCCGGGCCGAAGCGCTGAGCCGCTTCGTGGCCAACTACCGCCGCGTGAGCGAACTCCCGCCGCCGCGACCCGAGCCCGTCCCGCTGAGCCTGCTGTTCGCGCGCATCGAGACCATGGTCGGCGCCGATTGGCGCGCACGTGGCGGCGAGGCGAGCTTCGTTGTCGAGCCCGAGACGTTGAGCCTGATGGCCGATCCCGGGCAGCTGGAGCAAGCCCTGCTCAATCTGGTCCGCAACGCAGCTGAAGCCACGGCGGCACTGGCCTCACCGCGGCTGGAGCTGCGCGCGCGGCTCGTGCGCGGCGGACGGCTGCTGGTCGAGGTGCGCGACAACGGCCCCGGCGTGCCGGCCGAACTGGAGTCGCGGATCTTCCTGCCTTTTGTGAGTGGGCGCGCGGATGCGCAGTCGGGCCGAGGTATCGGCTTGGCCGTGGTTCGCAACCTGGTTCATGCCATGGGCGGCACGGTGCGCCATGTGCGCGTGCCGCAGGGCGGGGCCTGTTTCGTGCTGAGCTTCTGAAGCCCGAGCTGGAATTCAGCTGCCCGGATCGCCGGCCGTGACAGCCGCGGCGGCCTTGGCATCGGCGCGGCGCGCGCCGGTGAAGCGCTTGGCCCAGTAGGCCTCGCGCATATCGTCCACGCGGATGGCGGCGCCGGTGCGGGGGGCGTGGACGAACTTGCCGTCGCCCACGTAGATGCCCACATGCGAGAAGGTGGCGCGCATGGTGTTGAAGAACACCAGGTCACCGGGCTTGAGCTCGTCCCTGTTGATGGACAGCAAGCTGCTAGAGCGTGCCTGCTCGTCGGCGCGGCGCGGGAGCACGAGGCCGATCGAGTTCTCGAAGATGTGGCGCGTGAAGCCCGAGCAGTCGAAACCGTTCTCCATCGTAGTGCCGCCGTATTTGTAGCGGACACCGAGGAAATTCATGGCCGAGAGCACGAGGTTGGAGGCCTTGTCGCGCACCTGGTCGAGCACGGTGCCCTGGGCTTGCGGCAGAAGGCCCTGCTCCTGGAGGAAGCGGCTGACCGGATCGGCCGAGGTGGCAGCCGGCAGCGCGGCGGCCTCCTTCGGGACCATCTGCAGGCTCTGCCCGTAAGCTCCCATGACCATGCCCGGCGGCGGAGCGCTATTGCCGGGCTCGGCCTGGGCCGCGAGCAGGGCGAAGCCGAGCACGCAGACCAGGGTCTGGCGCAGCAGGGCAGGGCGGGGCTGGCAGTGCTTATCCATAGGGCTGGCGGACTTTAGGGGGCGCTCGTGACGAGCGTCAACCCAATCCGCGACTTGGGCGGCGTAACTCCGGGTAAATCCCGTGCAGGAGGACCGGAGCGGCCGGATAGTAGGCTGAAACCAAGGGCAAACCCTGAATTGAACCACAGCTCTGCGTGAGCTTGGCGTCAGGCGTGCCGAGCACCATGCAATCCGGCACGAATACTCTTGGAGACATCGCATGAAATATGAGCAGTTCCACGCCCGATCGCTGTCGGATCGCGATGCTTTCTGGGCCGAAGAGGCCAGGGCCATTGATTGGCAAGCGTCGCCGCAGATCGTCTGCGACACCAGCAAGCCGCCGTTTGCGCGCTGGTTCGTCGGGGGGCGCACCAATCTTTGCCACAACGCCCTGGATCGCCACGCCGCGGTGCGCGGCGAGCAGGTGGCGCTCGCCTGGGTGTCCACCGAGGTCGGCCAGGAGCGCTGCTACACCTATCGCGAACTGCTGGCCGAGGTGGAGTGCCTGGCGGCCATGATGAAAGAGCTCGGCGTGGGCCGCGGCGATCGGGTGCTGATCTACATGCCCATGGTGGCGGAGGGCGTGATGGCCATGCTGGCCTGCGCGCGCATCGGGGCCATCCACTCGGTCGTGTTCGGGGGGTTCGCCAGCGGCAGCCTGGCCACGCGCATCGATGATGCCTCGCCCAAGCTCATCGTCAGCGCCGACGCCGGCAGCCGCGGCGGCAAGATCATCGCCTACAAGCCCCTGCTCGATGAGGCCATCCGGCTGAGCCTGCACAAGCCGCAGGCCGTGCTCCTGCTCGACCGTGGCCTCGCGCCCATGGTGAAGACCGCAGGCCGCGACCACGACTACGCTGCCATGCGCGCGCGCCTCATGGGAACGCACGTGCCCTGCGAATGGCTGGAGGCCACGGAGCCGAGCTACACGCTGTACACCAGCGGCACCACGGGCAGACCCAAGGGCGTGCAGCGCGACACCGGCGGCTACGCCGTGGCCCTGGCCGCGAGCATGAAGTACATCTTCGGCTGCAAGCCGGGCGAGACCTATTTCTGCACCAGCGACATCGGCTGGACCGTGGGCCACAGCTACATTGTCTACGGCCCTCTGATCACGGGCATGACGGCCGTGATGTACGAAGGCCTGCCCATCCAGCCCGATGCGGCCGTGTGGTGGGGCATCGTCGAGAAGTACAAAGCCAACGTCATGTTCAGCTCGCCCACAGCCATCCGCATACTGAAAAAGCACGACGAGGCCCTGCTGCGTCGCCATGATCTTTCCTCGCTGCGCGCGCTCTTTCTCGCCGGCGAGCCGCTCGACGAACCCACGGCCCAGTGGATCTCCAAGGGCATCGGCGTGCCCATCATCGACAACTACTGGCAGACCGAGACCGGCTGGCCCATGCTCACGCTCTCACGCTTTGTGCCGGACCTGGAGCCCCAGGTCCCGAAATTCGGCTCGCCCGGCAAGGCCGTGTTCGGCTACGACGCGCGGCTGCTGGACGAAAGCACCGGAGAAGAGATCACGGAACCCGGCAAGAAGGGCGTGCTCACGCTGTGCTACCCCATGCCGCCGGGCTGCCTGCAGACCGTTTGGGGCGACGACGAGCGCTTCGTGAAGACCTACTGGTCCTCGGTGCCCGGCCGGCAGGTCTACTCGACCTTCGACTGGGCCACGCGCGACACCGACGGCTATTTCTTCATCATGGGCCGCACCGACGACGTCATCAACGTGGCCGGCCACCGCCTGGGCACGCGCGAGATCGAAGAGTGCATCAGCGGTCACTCCAACGTGGCCGAGGTGGCCGTGGTGGGCGTGCAAGACGAGCTGAAGGGCCAGGTGGCGATGGCCTTCGTGGTGCTGAGAAGGCCTGTCGACGACGTGCACAAGGAGGAGGCCGCCATCCTCCAGCTCGTCGACCGGCAGCTGGGCGCCGTGGCGCGACCGGCGCGCGTGCGCTTTGTCACCGTGCTGCCCAAGACCCGCTCGGGCAAGCTTCTGCGCCGCGCCATCCAGGCCTTGTGCGAGCAGCGCGATCCGGGCGACCTCTCGACCATTGAAGATCCGGGCGCACTCCAGCAGATCCGCGAACTGCTGGCATGACGAGTTGCAGGCCCGCGGGGCGCCTGCACAATGCCTCCCATCTTCAATTCCGGGATCGCTTCCATGATGATCAAGAAGACGTTGGCCGCTGCCTTGCTGCTGGGCGGCGCGAGCCTTGCACAGGCCGGGCTGAAGGCGCCGCCGTATCCCGTCTTCAAGTCGCCGGAGGCGATCAATATTGCGTGTGACGAAGGGCTCAATGCGGCCAAGGCACGGTTGCGAGCCCTGGAGGCCCGCAAGTCCGATGCCGGCTGGATCAGCGCCTTGGACCGCTTTGCCGCGGCCAACGAGGACGATGCCAACGACATCGACTTCCTCCAGTACGTGGCTGTCACGAAGGAGCTGCGCGACGCGGCCCAGGCCTGCTCGCTGCGCTGGACCGAATTCAACTCGGCCCTCCTGCAAAACGCCAAGCTCTACAAGGCGCTCAAGGCGGTGCCGGCCAAGGACGGCGCGGACCGGGAGCTCAAGCGAACCAATCTGGCTGACTTCGAAGCCGGCGGGGTCACGCTGGCGCCGGCCAAGCAAAGGCGCGCCAAGGAGATCATTGACAAGCTGGCCGAGCTCGACCAGGCCTTCAACAAAAATATCCGCGACGCCGGCATCCAGGTGCGTTTCACCGAGGCCGAGCTCGCGGGCGTGCCTCAGGACGTGTGGAGGGAGGCGCCGCGCGAGGCCGATGGCCGCATCGTGCTGGGCGTTTCCAACCCGGTCTACACCTCGGTGCTGCGCACGGCGGAGTCGGCCGAGGCGCGCGAGCGCATGTGGCGGGCCAAGACCAACGAAGGTGGCCAGGCGAACATGGATCTGCTGGAGCAGATCGGCAAGCTGCGTCATGAACTGGGGGGTCTGTTCGGCTACGACAACTACGTGGACTTCAAGCTGCGCAACCGCATGGCGCATGACGCCAAGACGGTGAGCAAGTTCCTCGACGACGTCAAGAACGCCGTCGACGCCAGCGACCGCGCCGACACCGAGGTGCTGCGTCAGGCCAAGGCCAAGGCGCTGGGCACGGATCCGGCCACGACCGAGTTCAGGCGCTGGGATGCCGAGTACTACGCCGAAGCCGTGCGGCGCGAGCGCTTTCAGGTCGACCAGGAGGCGTTCCGCCCCTACTTTCCGTCCGAGCAGGCCCTGGCCTTCGTCATGCGCGTGATCGAGAAGACCATGGGCGTGCGCTATGCGAAGCAGGAGGAATCAGCCTGGGCGCCCGGCGTGTCGGTCTACAAGGTCAGCGATGCGGCCAGCGGGCAGGACATCGCCAAGCTCTACGTGGACCTCTACCCACGCGAAGGCAAGTACGGTCACGCCGCCGTCTGGGGCCTGCGCGGGGGTAGCACCGAGCTCCAGCGCATGCCCGTGGCGGCGCTGGTGGTCAACCTCAACGACAAGGGCCTGAGCCTGGACGAGATGGTCGTGCTGCTGCATGAGTTCGGCCACTCGGTGCATAACAACCTGTCGCTGACTCGCCATTCGCTGCAGGCCGGCACCTCGGTCGTGCGCGACTTCGTGGAGGCGCCTTCGCAGATGCTCGAGGAGTGGGTCTACGACGCCAAGGTGCTCAAGCTCATGACCGAGGTCTGCGCGAGCTGCAAGCCCGTGCCCGACGAGCTGCTGGCCAAGGCCGTTGCCGCGCGCGACTTCGGCAAGGGCATGTTTTACAACCGCCAGCGCCTGCAAGCGGCCTACGACCTTGCGCTCAATGGCCGCGACGTGCCCAACCCGCAGCAACTCTGGGCCCGCATGGAGGGCGAGACGCCGCTGGGCCATGTGCCTGGCACCATGTTCCCCTCGCGCTTCACGCACCTGTCCTCGGACGGCTACGGCGCCGGTTACTACAGCTACCTGTGGAGCCTGGTCCTGGCCATGGACATGCGCACGGCCTTCGGCGCCGACAAGCTCAACCCCGTGGTTGGCATGAAGTACCGCAATGAGGTGCTTGCACAGGGCAGCCAGCAGCCAGCCATCGAACTCGTGAACAAGTTCCTTGGCCGTCCGTGGAATTCGCAGGCATTCTTCGCTGACCTGAAGCGCTGAGCTTTTCGGCGCCGAAGGTTGTCTCCTGTGGAGTCCTCAAGCCGCTAGACGGCATTCCCGCCCAACCGCCATCGCGCTGTTGGGCGGTTTTTATTCATGCAAGCCACCCCGCACCGCTTTCTGCCCTGGGTCGTCGCCCTGGCCTTCTTCATGCAGGCCCTGGACATCACCATCTTGAACACCGCGCTGCCCGGCATGGCCCACGCACTGGGCGAGAACCCGCTGCGCATGCAGGCGGTGGTGATCGCCTACATGCTGACCGTGGCCCTGCTGATTCCGGCCTCGGGCTGGCTGGCGGACCGCTTCGGGACGCGCACGATGTTCCTTTGGGCCATCGCTCTGTTCAGCCTCGGCTCGCTGGCCTGCGCCCTGAGCCCCACGCTGGCGCTGCTGGTGGCCGCACGGGTCCTGCAAGGCACGGGCGGGGCCTTGCTGCTGCCGGTGGGGAGACTGGTGGTGCTGCGCGCGTTCCCGCGCGAGCAGTTCCTGCCGGTGATGAGCTTCATCGCGATTCCGAGCCTCGTCGGTCCGCTGATCGGTCCGGCCCTGGGTGGCTTCCTTGTGCAGTATGCGAGCTGGCCCTGGATCTTCTTGATCAACCTGCCCGTCGGCTTGGTCGGCATGGTGGCCGCACAGCGCGTGATGCCGCAGTTCCGCTCGACGGAGCGGCGTAGCTTTGACGCTCTGGGTTTCCTGCTCTTCAGCGCCGGCCTGATGCTCGCCAGCCTGGCCCTGCAATCGCTGGGCGAGCACGTGAGCGGCGCCGCGCTGGCGGTGATGGGGCTGGTGGCGGGTCTGGCCCTGCTGGTGGCCTACTGGCTGCACGCGGCGCGGCATCCGGAACCGTTGTTCAACCCGGCCGTGTTTGCCGTGCCGAGCTATCGCATCGGTCTGGCCGGCAATCTGTTCGCACGCCTGGGCAGCGGGGCTACGCCCTTCCTGACACCGCTGTTCCTGCAGTTGGGCCTGGGCTTTGCGCCGAGCGAGGCGGGCCTATTCATGATCCCGGCCGTGCTGGGCGCCATGGCGACCAAGACCTGGGCCGTTCCCGTCATCCAGCGCCTGGGCTACCGGCGCGTGCTGGTCACCAACACCTTGCTGCTGGCCCTGCTGATCGCCGGCTTCGCTCTGGTGCCGCGCGACGTGAGTCCGGTCTGGCTGATGGTGCAGCTGGCCGTCTTTGGGCTGTTCAATAGCCTGCAGTTCACCGCCATGAACGCCCTGACGCTCTCCGAGCTGGGCCCCGAGACGGCGAGCAGCGGCAACAGCCTGCTCTCGGTGGTCATGCAGCTTTCCATGAGCCTCGGTGTCGCCAGTTCAGGTCTTTTTCTCCTGCTTTACTCGGGCGGTCATTTCGACCGCAAGGCCGTGAGCGTGGACCTGATGCCGGCGTTTCACTGGACCTATGTCTCGGTGGGTGCCATGGCTGCGCTGGCCGCCTTCATCTTCGCGCAGCTGCAACCCCAAGAAGGACGGATCGAGGCACAGGCTTCGGCCCTGGCGGAGGATTAGGATGCACCCCGGCGGCACCTTGCCGTCTTTTGAGGAGCAGGAACATGGGTTTGTTGGATTCCTTGATTGGCGCGGCTGAGCAGGCCATGGGGCAGTCCCAGGGTGGCGGGCAGGGCGGCGCCGATCTGGCCGGCCTGATCGGCGGCTTGCTGAACAACGGCGCCGTGCAGGGCGGCCTTGCGGGCCTGCTCCAGCAACTGCAGGCCGGGGGCCTGGCTGAGCATGTGCAGTCCTGGGTCTCGCAGGGCGCGAACCAGCCGGTTTCGGCAGACCAGATCACCGCAGCACTGGGTGGCGCGGGCGGCGTGCTCGGCCAGTTGGCCCAGCACCTGGGCCAAAGCCATGCCGACACGGCCGGCCTGCTGGCCCAGGCCCTGCCGGAGCTTGTCAACCACCTGACGCCCAACGGCCAGTTGCCCAGCGGTGACGTGCTGACCCAGATGCTGGGTCAGTTCATGGGCGGCGCCAGTCCCGCTCGATGAAGTTGAGCACCGCGTCCTCGTGATGCGGTGCGATGACCATCTGCGCGGCCTGCTTGACCTCGTCGAGCGCATTCGCCACGGCGATGCCGCGGTCGGCCGTGCGGAACATGGACAGATCGTTGACGTGGTCCCCGAAGACCACCAGCTCGCGATCGTGCAGGCCGTAGCGCTCGGCGAGGCTTCGGATCGCCTGGGCCTTGCTGGCCTTGGCATCGTGCACATTGAGCCAGTGCCAGCCGGGTACGTAGAGGTCGTCGGCCAGGTGCATCTCGATCGCCGGGCCACACAAGGCCTCGATTTCCGCGTACAGCGCCGCAAGCGGCGCCGGCTCGGCGATCACGAGCAGCGTGATCGCCGGGTGTACGAGTTCGTCTGAGATGCGGGCCGTGTGACGCAGGCGCGGGTCATGACCCAGCTGCCGCTCCTCGACGAAGCGGCGCTGGCCCTCGTTCTGAACCGTCTCGTAGAACAGCTGGTCGCCCAGGGGCCCGTGCGTGAGCACGAAGGGCGTGAAGCCATGGCTGCGCATCAGGGCGAAGACGGCCTGCGAAAGCGCCGGATCCATCGCATTGACGAGCTCGTGGCGGCCCGTCAGCGCGTCACTGAGATAGGCGCCGTTGCTGGAGATCACGGGCAACCTGAGCGGCACGCCCTCGAAGATCTTCTGGATGGACACCACATGGCGCGCGCTGGCCACGCTGAAGTGCAGGCCTTCGTCGAGCAGACGGATGAGCCCGGACTTCGTGGTGTCGGAGAGCCGGGCTTGGGGGTCGAGCAGGGTGCCGTCGAGATCTGAAACGTAAAGGGTCACAAAACTTCGGATGCGAAATCGGCCAGCCTCGAGCGTTCGCCGCGGGCCAGGGTGATGTGCCCGCTGTGGGCCCAGCCCTTGAACTTGTCCACGGCGAAGGTCAGGCCCGAGCTGCCCTCGGTGAGGTAGGGCGTGTCGATCTGGGCCAGGTTGCCCAGGCAGATGATCTTGGTGCCGGGGCCGGCGCGGGTAATGAGCGTCTTCATCTGCTTGGGCGTGAGGTTCTGCGCCTCGTCGATGATGACGAACTTGTTGAGGAAAGTGCGGCCGCGCATGAAATTCAGACTCTTGATCTTGATCTTGCTGCGCACCAGGTCGTTGGTGGCGGCGCGGCCCCATTCGCCGGCGCCGTTGTCGCCCTTGGCCAGAACCTCGAGGTTGTCGTCGAGCGCGCCCATCCACGGACTCATCTTCTCCTCCTCGGTGCCGGGCAGGAAGCCGATGTCCTCGCCCACGGGCACGGTCACGCGGGTGACGATGATCTCCGTGTAGCGGCGATCGTCGAGCACCTGCGACAGGCCCGCGGCGAGCGTGAGCAGGGTCTTGCCCGTGCCGGCCGTTCCGGTCAGGGTGACGAAATCGCAGTCCGGGTCGAGCAGGAGGTTCAGTGCGAAGTTTTGCTCGCGGTTGCGCGCCGTCACGCCCCACACGCCGTGCTTCTGGTTCGTGTAGTCCTTGAGCGTGCGCAGCACGGCCGTCTTGCCGGTGATCTCCATCACCTTGGCATGCAGCGGCGCGGCGCCTGGCGCTTCAAGGTAGACGAGCTCATTGACGAGCAGGCTCGGGACCAGGGGACCACTGATGCGGTAATAGGTCTGGCCGCCTTGCTGCCAACTCTCCATGGTCTTGCCATGGCGCTCCCAGAAGTCGGCAGGCAGGGCCTGCACGCCGGAGTACAGCAGATCGGCGTCCTCGAGGGCCTTGTCGTTGCGGTAGTCCTCCGCGGCCAGGCCCAGGGCGCGGGCCTTGATCCGCATGTTGATGTCTTTGGACACCAGGACGACCTCGCGGCTCGGGTGCAACTTCTTCAGCACCTGCACCACGCCGAGGATCTGATTGTCAGCCTTGCCCTGGGGCAGGCCTTGCGGCAAGGGCATGTCGACGAGCTGGGTCTGGAAGAACAGCTTGCCACCGGCCTCGCGGTGGCCGGTGCCGTCCAGGGCCAAGCCCTTGGCCATCTCTTCGAGGCTGCTGGTCTTGAGGCCCGCCGCCAGGGCGTCGAGTTCGCGGCTGACCTGGCGCACATTGCGTGCAACCTCGGTCATGCCTTTCTTGTGCCCGTCCAGCTCCTCGAGCGTGATCATGGGCAGGTAGACGTCGTGCTCCTCGAATCGGAACAGGCTCATCGGGTCGTGCATGAGCACGTTCGTGTCCAGCACGAAGAGCTTGGCGACGCCGGAGTCCTTCTTCTTGGGCGCCTTGCCGCGGGCGGGGGTCCTGTCAAGGCGAGGCGCCACCGAGGCAACGGCCGTCAGGTCGGGCTGCTTCTCGGGGAGCTTGGCCACCGGCGAGAGCAAAGCTGCCGGCTTGGCGCTGGCTAGCTTGAGCAGCGGAGGTTTGGGTGCCGGTTCGGCGGCGGGGCTTGAGCGGGAGGTGTCGGGTTTGCTCACCGCAAGCGAGGTGGAGAAGGCGGAAGCGTCTAGGCGACTGGCGCGTTTGGTCGGGGCTTTGGGCAGTGGCATGTGCAGCGCTTGATCCTCAGGAGGGAAAACTCACGCCCAGAAAAGCAAAAAGCCGCACAGTCGGCTGTGCGGCTTGTTCGCTGAATCTGGACGTTACGACTCGGGGTCATGTGGGCCATTATGCACGTGGACTGTGTCAAAAATGTCCATGCAAACGAGCGGGGCTCAGATGCAACAAAGCCGCCGGGAATTCACATTCCTGGGCGGCTTTGACCGGATACTGCGCTGCTCGGCTGGGGCCGCAGCACCGCGAATCTCAGGCGGCTTCCTTCTTGAGCGCCTTGACGGCCTTGAGGACTTCGTCCACATGGCCGGCGACTTTGATGCCGCGCCATTCGGCACGCAGCACACCCTGGGCGTCGATCAGGAAGGTCGAGCGTTCGATGCCCTTGACCTTCTTGCCGTACATGATTTTGTTTTTGACAACGCCGAACATATGGCAGAGCTTCTCTTCCGTGTCGGCGATCAGCTCAAAGGGCAGTTCCAGGGCCTGCTTGAACTTGTCGTGCGAGGCCATGTTGTCACGGGAAACGCCCAGGACGACGGCGCCGGCCTTGACGAAATCCTTGTGACGATCACGGAACTGCATGGCTTCCGTGGTGCAGCCGGGCGTGTTGTCCTTGGGGTAGAAGTACAGCACCACGGCTTGGCCGAGATAGGTGTTGGCTGTGAACTTCACGCCGCCGGTGGCAAGAGCTTCAATTTCCGGGAGGTTCTTGTTGAGCGCTGGCGTCATGTGGGCGTTCTTTAGAGTCTGGTCCCAGGCCTCGCCGGTGGATGCGGCGGGAACCGGGTGGCCGGGTGGGCGATAGCCAGCAATTATACGTTGTTCACATGAGCGCCGCCCCGTGGGGACTCACCGGCGTCGAGGGCGGCCTCAGGGCTCGATCAGCAGCGCTGCCAGCACCGCCCGGCCTTCGCTGGCCAGCACGTTGTAGGTGCGGCAGGCCGCACCCAAGTCCATGGTCTCCAGGCCGATGCCGGCGGCGATCAGGCTGCGGTACAGGGCCGGCGAGACGAAGCGCAGCTTCGGGCCGGTGCCCAGGACCACTAGTTCCGGCCGGAGCGCCAGGACGCGCTCGAAGTGCGCCTCGGCGAAGTCCTCGAAGCGCCCGACGCCCCAGTCCACCACCTCGCCGCGCCAGGGAACGAGCAGGCTGGCCTTGTTCGGGCGGCCGTTGACCCACACGCACTGGCCGTCATGGCGCGAGATGGCGTTGCCGCCGAGCTGTTCGTCGAGTTGAAATTTCATGGAGGCTGGCTTGCGGATTGCCGGGGCGTCGCCCGGAGACCCCTGTGATTAAATCAATGCCCCACTTTATCGCCCAAGCTGGAGTATCGTCTTGAAGCCCATCGCCAAGTCAGCCAAGTTGGCCAATGTCTCGTACGACATCCGCGGACCCGTGCTGGACAAGGCGCGAGCGATGGAGGAGGAGGGGCACAAGATCATCAAGCTCAATATCGGGAACGTGGCCGCCTTCGGCCTCGAGCCACCCGACGAGATCGTGCAGGACATGATCCGCAATCTGCCCGACGCGGCCGGCTACACCGATTCCAAGGGCCTGTTCGCGCCGCGCAAGGCCGTCGTGCACTACAGCCAGGAGAAGGGCATCAAGGGCGTGAGCGTTGATGACGTCTACCTGGGCAATGGCGCCTCCGAGCTCATCCAGATGGCCATCAGCGCCCTGGTCAACGACGGCGACGAGATCCTCATCCCCGCGCCCGACTTCCCGCTCTACACGGCCGTCGTGGGCCTCTCGGGCGGCAAGCCCGTGCACTACGTCTGCGACGAACAGGCCGGCTGGATGCCCGACGTAGCCGACATGCGCGCCAAGATCACGCCGCGGACCAAGGCCATCATGGTCTGCAACCCCAACAACCCCACCGGCGCGCTGTACCCTACGAGCGTGCTGCTGGAGATCATCGAGCTGGCGCGCCAGCACGAGTTGGTCATCCTGGCCGATGAGATCTACGACAAGACGCTCTACGACGGCAATGTGCACGTCAGCATGGCCTCGCTAGCGGAGGACGTGCTCTTCGTGAGCTTCAACGGCCTATCCAAGAACTACCGCTCCTGCGGCTACCGCGCCGGCTGGATGATCGTCTCGGGCGAGAAGCGCCATGCGCGCGACTACATCGAAGGCCTGAACATGCTGGCTTCACTGCGCCTGTGCTCGAACACGCCGGGCCAGCTCGCCATTCAGACCGCCCTGGGCGGCTACCAGAGCATCAAGGACCTCGTGGCGCCCGGCGGCCGGCTGTGCCACCAGCGCGACAAGGCCTACGAGCTGCTGACGCAGATCCCGGGGGTGAGCGTGGTCAAGCCCAAGGCGGCGCTCTACATGTTCCCGCGCCTGGACCCCAAGATCTACCCGATCGCCGACGACCAGCAATTCGCCTACGAGCTGCTGGCCGAGGAGAAGGTGCTGATCGTCCAGGGCACGGGCTTCAACTGGATCGCGCCCGATCACTTCCGCCTCGTCTTCCTCCCCAATGTCGACGACCTGACCCTGGCCGTCGGCCGTATCGAACGCTTTCTGGGCAATTACCGCAAGCGCCACAGCGCCTGATCCAACCTTCGCTCTAGACACCATGAACGCAATCAAAGTAGGCCTGCTGGGCATCGGAACCGTGGGCGGTGGCACTTTCCACGTGCTGCGCCGCAACCAGGAAGAGATCAAAGGCCGCGCCGGCCGCGGCATCGAGATCACCATGGTGGCCGACCTGGACGTCGCGCGCGCCAAGGCCATCGTGGGCGATGCCTGCGAGGTCGTGGCCGACGCCCGCGCCATCATCGACAACCCCGAGATCGATATCGTTGTCGAGCTCATCGGCGGCTACGGCATCGCCAAGGAGCTCGTGCTGGAGGCTATTCGCCGTGGCAAGCACGTCGTCACGGCCAACAAGGCCCTGCTGGCCGTGCACGGCACGGAGATCTTCGCCGCCGCACACACCAAGGGCGTCATGGTTGGCTTCGAGGCCGCGGTGGCCGGAGGCATTCCCATCATCAAGGCCCTGCGCGAAGGCCTCACCGCCAACCGCATCGAGTGGGTGGCTGGCATCATCAACGGCACAACCAACTTCATTCTCTCGGAGATGCGCGCCAAGGGAGCGCCGTTTGCCGAGGTGCTCAAGGAAGCGCAGCGCCTGGGCTATGCCGAGGCCGACCCGACCTTCGACATCGAGGGCATCGATGCCGCCCACAAGGCCACGCTGATGAGCGCCATCGCGTTCGGCATCCCCGTGCAGTTCGACAAGGCGCATGTGGAGGGCATCACCCAGCTACAGGCCACCGACATCAAGTACGCCGAACAGCTCGGCTATCGCATCAAGCTCTTGGGCGTGGCACGCCGGCGCGAGCAGGGCATCGAGCTGCGCGTGCATCCCACGCTGATCCCGGCCAATCGCCTGATCGCGAACGTCGAAGGCGCGATGAACGCGGTCGTCGTCCAGGCCGATGCCGTGGGCACCACGCTCTACTACGGCAAGGGCGCGGGCGCTGAGCCCACGGCTTCCGCCGTCGTGGCCGACCTCGTGGACATCACCCGGCTGGCCACGGCCGATCCGGAGCACCGCGTGCCCCATCTGGCCTTCCGCCCCGACGCGATGAGCAGCGCCCCCATCCTCTCCATGGACCAGGTGCGCACCAGCTTCTACCTGCGCCTGCGCGTCGCAGACGAGGCGGGCGTGCTCTCCCGGATCACGACCACGCTGGCCGAGCACGACATCTCCATTGACGCCGTGCTGCAGCGCGAGTCGGCCGAGGGCGAGCGCCAGACCGATCTCATCATCCTCACCCACGACACCGTCGAGGGCCGCATGAACAAAGCGCTGGCGCAGATGCAGACCCTCTCCAGCGTGCTCGCCCCCATCGTCAAGATCCGCAAGGAAGAGCTGGCGTGAAGTACCTCAGCACGCGGGGCGACCCGACGCCGCGCCGGTTCAGCGAGATCTTGCTTGAAGGCCTGGCACCCGACGGCGGGCTCTACCTGCCGCAGCGCTATCCGCAGGTCGATGCGGCTACGCTCGCCAAATGGCGCAGTCTGGACTACGCGGAACTCGCCTTCGAGATCCTCTCGCTCTACATCGATGACATCCCGGCCGAGGACCTGCGCGCCCTCGTGCGCCGCACCTACACGGCCAAGGTCTTCGGCACCCAGGCAATCGTGCCCTTGAAGCCGCTGGCCGACGGCATCTCGCTCGAAGCCCTGTCCAATGGCCCGACCCTGGCCTTCAAGGACATGGCCATGCAGCTGCTGGGCCAGCTCTTTGAGTACGAGTTGGGCCGGCGCGGCCAGACGCTGAACATCCTCGGTGCGACCAGCGGCGATACCGGCAGTGCGGCCGAGTACGCCATGCGGGGCAAGAAGGGCGTCAACGTGTTCATGCTCAGCCCGCACGGGCGCATGAGCCCTTTCCAGCAGGCCCAGATGTTCAGCCTGCAAGACGCCAACATCCACAACCTTGCCGTCGAGGGCGTGTTCGACGACTGCCAGGACATCGTCAAGGCCGTCTCCAACGACCTCGACTTCAAGCGCAAGTACCGCATCGGTACCGTCAACTCGATCAACTGGGCGCGCCTTCTGGCCCAGGTCGTCTACTACTTCGCCGGTTACTTCCAGGCGACGAAGACCGACGCCGAGAAGGTGTCCTTCTGCGTGCCCTCCGGCAACTTCGGCAACATCTGCGCCGGTCACGTGGCGCGCATGATGGGCCTGCCTATCGATCAGCTCGTGCTCGCCACCAACGAGAACGACGTGCTTGACGAGTTCTTCAAGACCGGCCGCTACGCCCCCCGCGGCGCGGCCGAGACCTTCGAGACCTCAAGCCCGTCGATGGACATCTCCAAGGCCAGCAATTTCGAGCGCTTTGTGTTCGACCTGCTGGGCCGTGATGCGGCGCGCACGCGCGAGCTGTTCACGGCCAATGGGTTCGAGTTGAGCCCGGCCGAACGCGCGCGCATCGCCAGCTTCGGCTTCGTCTCAGGCCGCTCCACGCACGCCGATCGCCTTTGGACCATCAAGCGCTGCTGGGAAGCCCACGGCGTGCTTATCGACACCCACACGGCCGACGGCCTCAAGGTCGCGCTCGAACAGCATCAGCCGGGCACGCCCATGCTCGTGCTGGAAACCGCCTTGCCGGCCAAGTTCGCTGAGACGATCCGCGAGGCCGTGGGAATTGAGCCACCGCGGCCGGCCGGGCTGGAAAACATAGAAGCCCTGCCCAAGCGCTTCGAGGTCATGCCCGCCGACACGGCCGCCGTGAAGCAGTTCATCGTCCGCCATGTTGAGCTTTGAAGAGGCGCTGGCGCGGCTGCTCGCAGCCGTGCAGCCGCTCGGGCGGCATGAGGAGCTGAGCACTTTCGAAGCCCTGGGCCGGGTGCTCGCCGCCGAGGTGATCTCCGGGCTCGACGTGCCGCCGGCCGACAACACGGCCATGGACGGCTACGCGCTGCGCGCCGCCGATGCCCATCTGCTCTTGCCCGTCAGCCAGCGCATCCCCGCCGGCGTGGTCGGCGCGCCGCTCCTGCCCGGCACGGCCGCGCGCATCTTCACCGGTGCGCAGATTCCCGCAGGCGCGGACGCCGTCGTTATGCAGGAGCTGTGCGAGCTCGAGGGCGAAGCCGTGCGCGTCAAGGCGCAAGTGAAGACCGGGCAGCACATCCGGCGCCGTGGCGAGGATGTGCGCAACGGCAGCACTGTGCTTGCCGCGGGCCACAAGCTCGACGCTGCGGCGCTCGGCATGGCCGCCTCCGTCGGCGCGGCCACCCTGACCGTGGCCAAAGCGCTGCGCGTAGCCTTGTTCTCGACCGGCGACGAACTCGTCATGCCCGGCGAGCCGCTGAAGCCCGGCGCTATCTACAACAGCAACCGCTACACGCTACGCGGCCTGCTGCAATCGCTGGGCTGCGAAGTCGTTGATCTGGGCATCGTGCCCGATCGGCTCGACGCCACGCGTGCCGCATTGCGCGATGCGGCCGCCCAGGCCGACCTCATCATCACCTCGGGCGGCGTGTCGGTCGGCGAGGAGGATCACCTGCGTGCGGCCGTGCAGGCTGAAGGCCAGCTCGAACTCTGGCAGATCGCCCTCAAGCCCGGCAAACCCCTGGCCTATGGCCGGGTCCGGGACACTCACTTCATCGGCCTGCCCGGTAACCCCGTCTCCAGCTTTGTCACCTTCCTGATGCTGGTGCGACCGGTGATCCTGCGCCTGCTGGGGGCCACTGCCGTCGAACCGCACCGTTACACCCTGCGGGCCGATTTCAGCTGGCCCAAGCCCGACAAGCGCCGCGAGTTCCTGCGCGCACGGCTCAACGCGGCCGGCGGCCTGGAGCTTTTCCCGAACCAGGGCTCGGGCGTGCTGACCTCGGCGGTCTGGGGCGATGGTCTTGTCACAAATCCGCCGGGCCGGGCCATCGCCGCTGGTGATACCGTCGAGTTCATCCCTTTCTCGGAACTCCTGGCGTGATCACCGTTCGTTATTTCGCCTCGCTGCGCGAGCAACTGGGCACCGAGGAGCGCATCCTCTGGCGCCAGGGCCTGACGCTGGCGAGCCTGCGCGATGCCCTGATCGGGATGGATTCAAGCCATGCCGCCGCCCTGAGCCGCGAGCGTGCCGTGCGCTGTGCGCTGAACCAGCAGATGAGCAAGGAAGACGCGCTGATCCCCGACGGTGCGGAAGTGGCCTTCTTCCCGCCCGTGACCGGCGGTTGAGGCGTCCGTGCGCGGCCTCCATCTGACCGCCGACCTGGCCGGTTGCACGGCCGATCAGCCACTGATGCTGGACCCTGCGGCGCTGCGCGCGCTGTGCCTGCATGCCGTGGCCGAGGCGGGGCTGGGAGCCGTGGCAGAGCTCTTTCACCGCTTCGTGCCTGCAACAGGCCAGCCTCAGGGTGGCATCACCGGCGTCGTGTTGCTCGCCGAATCGCATCTGGCCGTGCACACCTGGCCCGAGCTCGGTGCGGTGACGCTGGATGTCTATGTTTGCAATCTGGGGCAGGACAACAGCTCCAAGGCCGAGGCCTTGCTCAGCGCACTGCAGCGGGCCTTCGGGCCAACCGAGGCCCAGGTTCAGCGCCTGGAGCGAGGGTCGACGCGCGCACTCCTGTCGCCCAGCCAGTAGCGCGGTCCGCTGCCCAGCGCCGCCGCGCCGTCGCCCGGGTTGTAGAGGGCGCATTTCTTCATCGACAGGCAGCCGCAGCCGATGCAGGCGTCGAGCTGGTCACGCAGCCGTGTGAGTGCGGCAATGCGCGCATCGAGCAGCGGTCGCCATTCGCGAGAGAGCCGGGCCCAGTCGGCTGCCGTCGGCGTTCGTCCCTCGGGCAGGCTGTTCAAGGCCGCGCGGATCTGCTCCAGGCTCAGACCCACGCTCTGCGCCGCACCGATAAATGCCACTCGGCGCAGCTCGGAGCGCGCGTAATGCCGCCGCCCACCGCTACTGCGCTCGCTACTGATCAGGCCTTGCTCCTCGTAAAAGCGCAGGGCACTGGCCGCAACGCCGCTGCGCCGGGCCAGCTCTCCGATGGCGATGCGATCCATGCTTGACTTCAAGTGAACTTGAACTTGCATTATGCGGTGCATCGAAAAGGAAGCGCCATGTCACCTCTCGCAGAACTCCATCGGTCTCTGGACGCGGCCCTCGTCTTTGGTCCGACCTGGAATGGCCACCTGTCCAACCACCTGCCCATGGCCCTGCACGCGGCCTGGGAACTGGGCGCCGAGGTCGACCGGCTGCAGGCTCAGTTGCAACACGACGCGCCCAAGCTCGAACGTGCCCCGCCCTCCGAACTGGAGACGCGGATCGCCGTCGAGATCGAAACATACGGCGCCGAGGCCGTGCTGCACCGCCACGTACCGCAGCTCGTGAGCATGCCGCATGCTGGTCTCTTCCACGGCATGATCCGCACGGCCCATGCATGGGAGAGTGGCCATGCGCGCGAGCTGGCCGCGGCGCTGGCTTACTGGACAGCGCTGTGGCGGCCGCAGCCCGCCGTGGCCGACGCAGCCGCCGTGGCCGACGCAGCCGCCGTGCCCAACGTAGCCGACGCGGGTGATGAGCCGTGGAAGGACGTCCGCAAGCGGCTGATCGACCGCGCGCTGGACGCCTATCTCGCCAGCGGCAATTTTTTTGTCCTGCACCTGATCACGGGCCTGCGCGCCCTGCGAGTGCTCGCGCGCTTCGTGCCTGATCGTCCCGAGGTCTCGGCATGGCTTGCCAGGGGCTTCTTCGTGCCCGATCGTCCCGAGGTCTTCGCCTTGCTCAAGCAGGGCTTTGCGGTCGGCTGGCAGCGCGGGGAGCCGCAGTTCACGTCTGTGCCACTTCAAGACGATGCACTGGCCTGGCCTGTCCTGCGCCAGGCCGCGCTGGCGCAGATGGACGAGCACGCGCTCAAGCTCGTGCACGCCTGCTGGCAGGAGGATCGGCTGAGGCCGGATGCCCGATGGCGCCGGGCCGCGGCATTGGCTCTCAGCTGAACTTGCGCCGCATCGCGCGGCCGAAGTCGTGCGTGAAGTGGCTTGCCAAGGCCTTCCACGCCGAGAGTTCCGGATCGGGCGCGCAGCCCGCGCCCATACGTTCGATCTGGTGGTAGTACCAGCCGGCGTGGGCCTGGTCGTTGAGCCCTCGCATCGTGGGCGAGCCGCTGTTGGGGCCGAGCCAGCCGCGGCCGAGCACGAGCCTGTCTTCGGGCACGGGCAGCGCATCCAGAGTGCCGGCCAGCATCCGCTTCGGGAAATCCGGGTCGAGGCAGAAAGGCCGCGCCAGGCCGATCATGTCGGTGTGGCCCTCGGCCAGGGCCGCCTTCATGCCGTCGTGCGTGCGAAAGCCGCCGGTCACCATCACCGGCATGCGCGCCACGGCCTTGATGGACTTGGCGTAGCGCAGGAACACGGCCTCGCGCTGGCGCGTGCTGTCGCGGACCTCGTTCGGGTCGTGCAGCTTGAAGAACTCGGTCTGCTCGTAGGTACCGCCGGAGATCTCCAGCAGATCGACACCGGCCTGGCTGAGCCAGCCGACGACCTCGATGCATTCCTCGAGCGTGAAGCCGCCCTTGACGAAGTCCGCCGAGTTGAGCTTCACGGCCACGGGGAAGGCTGCTCCGACCGCCGAGCGCACCTGCGCCACCACCGCCAGCAACAGGGCCGCGCGCTGGCGCAGCGGGCCACCCCAGCGGTCCTCGCGCTGGTTGGTGCGCGGAGAGAGGAACTGCGAGAGCAAGTAGCCGTGCGCCGAGTGGATCTGCACGCCGTCAAAGCCCGCCTGCTTGAGCAGCCCGGCCGTGCGGCCGAAGCGCGCGATGATGTCCGCGATGTCGGCCTCCGTCGCTGCGCGCGGCCTGCCGAAATTGCCGGCGATCCTCAGCTGCACTTGCGACGGCGCGAGCGGCTGCAGGTTTACCAGGCGTGGGCATTGCCGGCCCGGGTGGCTGATCTGGGCCCACAGCAGGCTGCCCTGCCCATGCACAGCGTCGGCCCAGGCTTTCAAACCGGGCAGGCTCGATTCGTCCTGCACCACCACATTGCCGGCACGCTCCAGGTAGCGGCCGTCCACCATGATGTTGCCGCTGACGTGCAGAGCGGCTCCACCTGCCGCCCAGCTTGAATACAGGCGCTGATGCGCCGCCGTCGCATGGCCTCGCGGGCTTGCCAGCCCCTCGGTCATGGCGCTTTTGCAGAAGCGATTGGGCAAGACCTGGCCGCAGGGGAGAGTGAGGGGATGTTCGAGCATGGGCGGATGCTAACGGCCAAATCAGACGAATTTGATGGAACGGGCCGCGTTGATGCCTGCCGTGTACGCCTCCTCGAACACCGAATACCCCGCCAGGTCACTGTGCGCGAACATCAGCCGGCCCTGGGGTTCGTTCAGCGAGGCGAGCGCTGCCGAGCTGCGTAGCCCTGGCGTCGGAATGCTCATGCCGTGGCCCCAGCGCATCAGCTCCACGCGGCTCACCTTGTGTGGCGCATCGGGGTGGAGCTCGCCGAGCTCAGCGAGCACGTGCAGGGACCAGCTACGCCAGTCGCCGCCCAGCAACTCGGGGCGGCGACTGGTGGCCAGGGCCTCGTAGTAGGTGAGCAGCACGGGGGGCCGATCAGGGCGCAGGGCTTGGTGCCCGGCGTCCACATAACCGAGAGACTCGGCGCCATAGCGGACGTTGTCCCAGGCCATGGACAGACCCGGCCGTTCCAGCGGCGGTTCGTGCAGCAGCACGTTGGCGACGAGCCAGGGCGCATGCCGTGCCTGGGCTGCTGCCTCCAGCGCCGCCATTTTTTCGGTGATGAGCTTGCGCGCGATGAAGAGCGGCGTGGCAAGCACGGCTTGCCTGGCAGACCAACGCTCGGGCGTATCGGCCCCTTCGTTCCACGCCAGCACCTCCACGCTCTGGCGCCCGGGGTTGACCTGCAGCACGGTGCGGCCGAGGTGGAGCCGCTCGCGCAGCGGCTCGGCCATGCGGCGTGTGAGCCAGGCGTTGCCTTCTGGCCAGGTCAGCACGGCCTCGCGTTCGGCCGTCTCCATGCCGGGCGGATGGAAGCCGTGGCGGCTGGCGAAGTAGTGCAGGCCCGCCCAGGCCGAGACCTCGGCCGCGGGGGCGCCGTAGTCGTCGCGGCAACAGTAGTCGAGGTACCAGCGCAGGGCCGGCGCGGTCAGACCCTGGTGATCGAGCCAGCTCGCGAAGGTCTGGGCGTCGAGCACCGCATGGCTGGGCGTCCACTTCGCGCGGCGCGTGGGAATCGCAAAACCCAGCGTCCGCTGCGCTGTCTCGACGAGCAGGGCGAACTGCCGGTACTGGATGCGCGTGGCCTTGTCCTCGGCCGGTGGCAGCAGGCCCTCGAGCCATTGGCCCCGGTAGAACAGCCGCTCCTGCGGGCTGTGACACAGCTGGCGTTCGTCCCAGATGACGCGGCCCAGCTCCCGCCGCGCAAGGCCCAGCTCCTCGAGCAGCCGGTAGACCTCGCCGGAATCGCGGCCCGGCAAGGGCAGGTAATGTGCGCCAAGCGGACAGGGTCTCCCTGCCACGAGGGCGCCACGCGCATTGCCGCCGGCCTCGTCCTCGAGGTCGAGCAGGGCGAAATCGATGCCACGCCGGGCCAGCTCGCGCGCACAGGCCAGGCCGGCCACGCCGCCGCCCACGATGAGCACGTCCGCCCTGCGCAGCGGCCCGTCGCCGGCTTTGGGCAGCGGTGCGCGCAGGCGATGGCCGCGCGCCACGCTGGCACCAAGCCAGCCGCCCTCGAAGTGCGGAGCGAAGCGGTGGCATCCGGTGAGCAGGGCGCCGGCCGCCAGGACGGAGCGCCGCTTCAATGCACCTGCCCCCATTCCTGCTCGAACTCGCGCACCAGGACCTGGTTGGAGAGACGGTTTACCTCGGTGGGCACGCGGCCCATGTCGGGCGGAAAAATCATCAGCGTGGGCAAGTCGTCCAGCGTCAGGAAGCGCAGGCCCTTGGGGAGATCGCGCGGCATGTGCCAGGGCCGCCGGCTTGCGAGCACGAAGCCCCATTCGCCAAAGCTGGGCACGTTGGCGTGATAGGGCGTGGTCGTCAGGCCCACGGCTTCCAGTGTCGTCACGACGGTCCAGAAGCTTCGGCGTGCCACCAGCGGCGAGGTGGTCTGCACGACGGCGTAGCCACTGGCGGCGAGGTGCTGGTCCACGAGCTTGTAGAAGCTCTCCGTGTAGAGCTTGCCGAGGGCAAAGTTGCTGGGGTCGGGGAAGTCGATGACGATGACGTCGAACATCGCCTCGTTCTGCTCCAGCCAGCCGAAGGCATCGGCGTTGACGATCTTCAGCTTGGGGTTGAGGAGCGAGTCGGCGTTGAGCTTGCGCAGCATGGGCAGGGTGGAGAACAGCCGCGTCATGTGCGGATCCAGCTCCACCAGGGTGACGCTCTGCACCGACGCGTAGCGCAGGATCTCGCGTACGGCCAGGCCGTCGCCGCCGCCGAGCACGAGCACGCGCTTGGGCGCCCCCTGCGCAGCCATGGCCGGATGGACCAGGGCCTCGTGATAGCGGTATTCGTCCTTGGAGTTGAACTGCAGGTTGCCGTTGAGGAAGAGGCGGCTGCCGCCATGGCCCTCGGTGACCACGATGCGCTGGTAGTCGCTGCTCTCGCGCACGAGGATGTGCTCGCCGTAGAAGCGATCCTCGGACCAGCTCGTCAAGGCGTCGGAGGCGATGAAGGCGCCGATCAGCACGGCCACGCTGAGGCCGCAGGCCAGCGCATGGGCCGCAAAGGCCCGCAGCTCGTGGCGGAACAGCACGAGCGCCCAGACGGCCACCGCTACATTGAGCAGACCGAAGGCCAGGCCGGTGCGGATCAGGCCCAGCTGCGGCACGAGCAGCAGCGGGAAGGCCAGCGCCACGACCAGCGCGCCGAGGTAGTCGAAGGTCAGCACCTGCGAGACCAGCTCCTTGAGCGCGTAGCGCGAGCGGAAGTGGCGCTTCATGATGCGCATGACCAGGGGGATCTCCAGCCCAACGAGCAGGCCGACGAGCAGCACGAGGCCGTAGAGCAGGGCGCGGAAGGGCGCGAGACTGGCTGGCGGCAGGAAGCTGTGGGCGCAGAACAGCGCCGCCGGCATCAGGCCACCGACCACGCCGACGAGCAACTCGATGCGCAGGAAGTGCGCCACGAGCTGGCGCTCGAAGTAGCGTGACAGCCAGGACCCGATGCCCATGGCGAACAGGTAGGTGCCGATGACGGTGGAGAACTGAAGGATGGAGTCGCCCAGCAGATAGCTGGCCAGGGCGCCGGCCGCCAGCTCGTAGACCAGGCCGCAGGCCGCGACGATGAAGACGCTGGCCAGCAGGAGTACTTCGGCAAGGGAGATGCGGGAGGAGGACTGTGATTCGTCGGCGCTGAGGTCCATGGCGCATTGTGGCAAGCTGGCGGGGCACGACTGACTCCGTCACACCACAAGGTTCTGATTCCCACTTTGCGCCTGCATCCCGAAGACGACGTCGTGGTCGCCGGCCGGCAGCTCCTGGGCGGCACGGTGACCGAGATGGGGCAGCGCGTCTTGGAGCTGATATTCGAGCTGATTCTGGCTACAGCTACGGCTACGGCTCCGGCTACGGGACAGCACACGCACAGCAAGGTGCATGGCCATGGGGCGAACGCGTCCGTGCCCTGGCAGCTTGGCCCGGTGATGTGAGTCAGAAGCTGACGGCCTGTGGTAGCGCCTTGCTCCAGTAGAAGATTTCCCAGCTCGCGCGCAGGCCCTCTGACGTGAAGGGATCGCCGCAGATCAGCTCTTCCACGGCGGCCTTGTCCTTGGCGCGCACAACCCACAGGCCGCCGACGGGCGCGGCACCGGGTGATTCACGCAGCGATCCTGCCACCCGCAAGCTGCTCCGTTGCGCGGCCACCCACTCGAGATGGGCGGGGAGTAGTTGGCTGCGCAATTCGCCGCAGCCGGGCTTGTCATGAAATCGGACGGCGAACAGTGTCCACGCCTCGTGCGTGTTCGAGCTCAGCGTCCCGAAGTCCTCAGCCATGGATCGCCGCGGAGACGATCAGGCCGATCGCAATGCACATGGACCCGACCACGATGCCCAGAGCCACGTTCTTCTTCTCCACGATCTGGTCCCACAGGTGGTAGGGCGTGAGCTTGTCCACGACCATGAAGCAGATCCAGAAGACCAGTACGCCGATCAGGGCGTAGAGGATGGAGCCCAGCACGACGCCGGGATTGAGCCAGGAAATACCGTTCATGTTTGCTCTCCTTTCTTCTTCACTTGTGGCCACCGCCACTGCCTGAGCCACCGAAAGATCCGCCGCCCCAGGAGCCGCCGCCGCTCGGGTAGATGCGCCCGCCGCCGTGGCTGTTCAGGCATTGGACATACTCCGCGCTGTTCTCGCCATAGGCTTGCGCATACGAGGCGCAATCGTTGCTGTTGCTCGTACAACCGCGCGTGAGCAGAGCGATGAGGATGAGCAGCACGGCGAATACCATGACGGCCCTGACCATGCTGCTGCCGCTGCCGGGGCGCGCGTCGCGCACGGGCAGGGCGATGCCGAAGGCGTGCATGACGGTTGCCGCGTCGATACGCGGGCCCTGGCTCCAGGTCACTTCTGCGTCCGCGGCCTCGCGCGAAAGCAGCTCGTTGCCCGACGTGTAGTCGGCCACCTTGACCACATCGTCCTTCTTGAGCTGCCAGTAAAACTCGCCCTGCACATGAACCGTGCGCGCGCTGTAGCGGTACTTGAGGGCGTAGGTCTTGCCCTGCCATTGCACGCGGTCACCGCTGGTGGCTGGGGCGCCCGTGAGCGGACGCACGAGGCTCCAGCCATCCTCGGCATCGACCAGAAAAGCAAAGCCCTCGGTCTTGTTGAAGAGCAGGTATTCTCGCCAGTGGCTTTCCTCGTCTTCTGCGCTCTCGGGGATGTCGGCGCGCTCCTGGTAGCCAACCACCTGCCAAGGCACCGCCGTGCCGTCCGGCAGGGGCAGGCTGCCTTGCTTGCCAAGCGGGATCAACGGCGGCACGCCGATCGCTTGCGTGTAGTGCGCCAGGTCCGCGCCCGCGCCGCCGCTGATGTCCACGACGCACTGGCATTGCGGGCAGGTGATGGACTTGCTGTTCTCGAGCTTGGGCTCCAGCGCTGCCCCGCAATTCGGGCAAGGCAGGGAGCGGCTGCCCAGGGTCTTGCTGCTGTCTTCGCGAAGTCCGGTCAGGGCGAGGTCGGCCAGCCGCACCGAGCGGCCCACGGACCACTGCGGCTTGTCGGGGTTGCTGTATTCGAGCGAGCCGACTTCGTCTTGCGTGCTGCGCAGCTCGGCAACAAGGAACTGCTTGCCTAGAGCCGGCGGGCGTGGGAGCTCGCCTTGCGCCGCGGCCAGGGTGACCTGCGTCAGCGCGGCGACGCTAAAGGCCTGGCCGGCGAGGAGCTGCTGCTGACCCAGCGCCAGGGCATGTGCTGGAGGCGCGCCGGAGAGATCCGCGTCGAAGCTGATGACGAACTTGCCGTTGTCTTCCGACAGCCAAGCGCTCTTGCCGGCATCGAACAGCGCATGCCATTCGTTCCAGCTGCCTTCGGCATACGCCAGTTGCAACCGGCCAACGATCGTGAAGGGCTCGCCCGCGTATCGGCCGGCCGCGCCCAGTTGCAGCGGGGAGTAGTCCTCGAAGAGTTCGGCTGAGGTGCCGATCTTGCGCAGCGCCTCCCCCTCGCGCAGCAAGGTGCTGCGGCAGAAGCTGCAGACCGCGCTGGCACTGGCCGCGGAGGCGAACTCGACCGGCGCCCCGCAATTGGGACACGCGGCCTGCCAGCGGCGTTGGGTGGCCAAAAAGCCTCAGCTCAGCTGAGTTTTTTCAGCAGCTCGGTCTTCTTGGCGGCGAACTCTTCCTCGGTGAGGATGCCCTTGGCCTTCAGGTCGCCGAGCTTCTCGAGCATGGCCATGACGTCGTCCGTGGCCTGCTTGCTGTTCTGCGCCGCGACGGCCGGGTTCAGACCCTGCGCCATCTGCTGCGCCATCACCTGGCCCATGGCGATGCCGGCCCCCATACCCATGGCGTCGCCGGCAATGCCGCCACCGCCCTGGCCCACGCCCTGGGCCATGGTCGGAATGGACTGGCCGGTCTGGTATTGCATGAACTTGCCCATGTCGTTGCCGATCATGCCCATGCCGATCTTCTGGTCGAGGATCTTCTGCAGCTCCTCGGGCAGGGAGATGTTCTGCAGGGTCACCGATTCCAGCTTGAGCCCCAGCTTCTCGAAGGCGGGCGCCGTGGCCTCTTGCAGAGCCTTAGCGAATTCGATCTGGTTGGCGGCAAGGTCCAGGAAGGCCATGCCGCTCTGGGCCACGGCGTCGCTGATGTGCTGGAGCATCAGGCCGCGCAACTGGCCGTCGAGGTCCTGCATCGAGTAGCGCTCGCGCGTGCCCGAGACCTCGGTGTGAAACGTCTTGGCGTCCGCGATACGGTAGGCATAGTTGCCGAAGGCGCGCAGGCGCACAGCGCCGAAGTCCTTGTCGCGGATGGTGATGGGCTGCTGGGTGCCCCAGCGCTGGTCAATGCGCTGGCGGGTGCTGAAGAAGTAGACGTCGCTCTTGAACGGGCTCTCGAAGAGCTTGTCCCAGTTCTTCAGGTAGGTCAGGACCGGCAGGGTCTGTGTCGTCAGTTTGTACATGCCGGGTCCGAAGACATCGGCCACCTTGCCTTCGTTGATGAAGACCGCCGCCTGCGACTCACGAACCGTCAGCGAACCGCCGTACTGGATTTCCATATCGGCCATGGGATAGCGCCAGGCCAGGGTGTCGTCTCCGTCCTCGGTCCATTGAAGGATGTCAATGAACTGTTTCTTGATGAAGCTCATCAGGCTCATGTTGAGGCCCCTCCGTACAACGCAGCCACGAATCGGCCGCGGCGCAAGTATGCGGCAAGTCGCGACACCGGTCTTGCGCGGTGGCCGTCAAGATTCACCATCTGGCTTGCGAAAAATCGCCCGAACGGCCGCACCCCATAATGGGCGGATGCAGCCCCGCATCCGCATCCAGACCGAGGACTTCGACCTTACTGCCGAAACGGCCGCCCTGCGTGCCGGTGACGGCGAGGTGGGCGCCATCGTGGCCTTTGTGGGCACGGTGCGCGACCAGTCGGGACGGCTCGCCGCCATGGAGCTCGAGCATTACCCGGGCATGACTGAGGCCGCCATCGAGGCCATGGCCGAGCAGGCCGTGAGCCGCTTCGCCCTGCGGGCTGTGCGCGTGATCCACCGTGTGGGCCGCCTGGCCGCGTCCGAGCAGATCGTGATGGTCCTGACCGCTGCGCGGCATCGCCACGCCGCTTTTGAAGGCTGCGAATTCCTGATGGACTATCTCAAGACCCAGGCGCCGTTCTGGAAGAAGGAGCTGACGCCCGACGGTGCAGGCCGCTGGGTGGACGCCCGCGCAGCCGACGACGCCGCCCTGGCCCGCTGGGGCATCACCGTGGAGAACGCTGTTTGAACGCAATGGCCGTGGCACTGGGTGCCGCTGTGGGGGGGCTCACGCGCTGGGGCGTGGGTCTGTGGCTCAACCAGCGCTGGACCTCCGGCTTTCCTCTGGGTACGCTGCTGGTCAACGTGATCGGTGGTTTGCTGATCGGCATGGCGCTCGAATGGTTCGGCCGTCAGCCCAACGAGCTGCTCAAGCTGCTGCTGGTGACGGGGTTCCTGGGCGGTCTGACGACGTTTTCTTCGTTCTCGGGCGAATCGCTGGCGATGCTCCAGCGAGGCCATTTCGGGCTGGCGCTGTCGCACACGGCCGTCCATGTGCTGGGCTCGCTCGCGGCGGCGGCCGCCGGCTTCAGACTGATGCGTCTGATGGCTTGAATTGCCGCGCGGTGGGCCCATATTCAAGGGCATTGAAAGTTTGAGAGCACACCATGCGCCCTGACAAATTCACCACCACGCTGCAGCAAGCACTGGGGGAGGCCCAGAGCCTGGCCCTGGCCAACGACAACCCCTATATCGAGCCGCCCCACCTCGTGGTGGCCATGCTCACCCAGGACGACGGGCCGAAGGCGCTGCTGGAGCGCGCTGGCGTCCGGGTCCCAGCGCTCAAGTCCGCCGCTGAGGCCATGATCGCCGGCCTGCCCCAGGTGCAGGGTGGCGGCCAGCAGATCAGCGCCGGCCGGGACCTCATCGTGCTGCTGCAAGCGGCCGAGAAGGAGGCGCTCAAGCGCGGCGACGCATTCGTGGCCAGTGAGATGGTGCTCCTGGCCTTTGCCGACAGCAAGACCGACTTCGCTGGCGTGGCCCGAGGCCACGGCCTGACACGCAAGGCGCTCGAGTCCGCCGTCGAGGCCGTGCGCGGTGGCGCACCGGTCGACAGCGCCGAGGCCGAGGGCCAGCGCGAGGCGCTCAAAAAATACACACTGGACCTGACCGAGCGCGCGCGCCAAGGCAAGCTGGACCCCGTGATTGGCCGCGACGAGGAGATCCGCCGCGCCATCCAGGTCTTGCAGCGCCGCAGCAAGAACAACCCCGTGCTGATCGGTGAGCCCGGCGTGGGCAAGACGGCCATCGTCGAAGGTCTGGCCCAGCGCATCGTCAACGGCGAGGTGCCGGAAAGCCTGAAGAACAAGCGCGTGCTCGTGCTCGACATGGCCTTGCTGCTGGCGGGCGCGAAGTTCCGCGGCGAGTTCGAGGAGCGGCTCAAGAGCGTGCTCAAGGAGGTCTCGCACGAAGAGGGCCGAGTGATCCTCTTCATTGACGAGATCCACACCATGGTCGGCGCCGGCAAGGCCGAAGGCGCCATCGACGCCGGCAATATGCTCAAGCCCGCCCTGGCGCGTGGTGAGCTGCACTGCATCGGCGCCACCACGCTCGACGAGTACCGCAAGTACGTGGAGAAGGACGCCGCGCTGGAGCGGCGCTTCCAGAAGGTGCTTGTCGACGAGCCGACCGTTGAGGCCACCATCGCCATTCTGCGCGGCCTGCAGGAGAAGTACGAGGTCCACCATGGCGTGGAGATCACCGATCCGGCCATCGTCGCCGCGGCCGAGCTCTCGCACCGCTACATCACCGACCGCTTCCTGCCCGACAAGGCCATCGACCTCATCGACGAGGCCGCCGCCAAGATCAAGATCGAGATCGACTCCAAGCCCGAGGCCATGGACCGCCTGGATCGCCGCATGATCCAGCTCAAGATCGAGCGAGAGGCCGTGCGAAAGGAAACCGATGAGGCCTCGAAGAAGCGCTTCGAGCTGATCGAGGAGGAGCTGGTCAAGCTCCAGCGCGAGTACGCCGAGCTGGAAGAGATCTGGACCGTCGAGAAAGCCCAGGCCCAGGGCTCGGCCCAGCTCAAGGAAGAGATCGACAAGATCCGCTTCCAGATCGAGGAGCTCAAGCGCAAGGGCGACTTCAACGCCGTGGCCGAGCTGCAATACGGCAAGCTGCCGGCGCTGGAGAAGAGCCTCAAGGAGGCGCAGGACAAGGAAGCGAGCAAGAGCGCAGCCAAGGGCAAGGACGGCAAGACCGATCGGCCGCAGCTGCTGCGCACCCTCGTCGGCGCGGAAGAGATTGCCGAGGTCGTGGCCCGCGCCACGGGCATCCCGGTTGCCAAGCTCATGCAGGGCGAGCGCGACAAGCTGCTCCAGATGGAAGGCAAGCTGCATGAGCGCGTGGTCGGCCAGGACGAGGCCATCACGGCCGTGTCCAACGCCATCCGCCGCTCGCGTGCGGGCCTGTCCGACTCGAACCGGCCGCTGGGGTCGTTCCTGTTCCTCGGCCCCACGGGCGTGGGCAAGACCGAGCTGTGCAAGGCCCTGGCCGGCTTCCTCTTCGACAGCGAGGAGCAGATGGTGCGCATCGACATGAGCGAGTTCATGGAGAAGCACTCCGTGAGCCGCCTGATCGGTGCGCCGCCCGGCTATGTGGGCTATGAAGAGGGCGGCACCCTGACCGAGGCCGTGCGCCGCAAGCCCTACAGCGTGCTGCTGCTCGACGAGGTCGAGAAGGCGCACCCCGACGTGTTCAACGTACTGCTGCAAGTGCTGGACGACGGCCGTCTGACCGACGGCCAGGGCCGCACCGTGGACTTCAAGAACTGCGTGATCGTGATGACCAGCAATCTGGGCTCGCAGCACATCATGGCGCTGTCGGGCGAGAGCGACGAGATCATCCGCGACGCGGTGTGGAAGGAAGTCAAGAGCCACTTCCGGCCCGAGTTCCTGAACCGCATTGACGAGACGGTGATCTTCCATGCGCTGGACGCCCGGCACATTGCCGACATCGCGCGCATCCAGCTGCGTGTTCTTGCCCAGCGCATCGAACGCATGGACATGAAGCTCGACGTCAGCGACGCGGCCGTGGCCGAACTGGCCAAGGTTGGATTCGATCCGGTGTTCGGCGCGCGGCCGCTCAAGCGTGCGATCCAGCAGCGCATCGAGAACCCGCTGTCGCAGCTGATCCTGCAGGGCCGCTTCGGCCCGAAGGACCTGATCCCAGTGGATGCGGTGGGCGGCGAGTTCAGCTTCGGGCGCGTGGTGCACTGAGTTCCATGCCCCCGGCCATTCGCGTCGCCGCACTCTACGTCCACCCGATCAAGGCCTGCGCCCCGCTGCGCGTGCCGCGGCTGGACTTCCGGCCGGACGGCCGCGTGCTCGGCGACCGCGAATGGGTCGTACTCAATGACGAGGGCGTGGCGAGCTGGCAGGGCGCGCATCCCGAGTTGGCGCTGCTGCGGCCTCTTTTGGACGCTGAGGAGCTGGTGCTGGAGGCGCCGGGCCGTGCGCAGGTGCGGCTGCCGCGCCAATTGCGGCAGCGGTCCATTCGAGCGGGTTTCTGGAACGACAAGAGCTGCAGCGTTGATGAGTTCGAAGCCTTCGACGGTGGCGACGAGGCCGCCGCCTTGCTGAGCGAGCTCTGCGGTGCGCCGCTTCGCCTGGTGCGGCTTGGGGCCGACGCCCAGCTGCGTCCGCTCAACAACGCCGTGCACATCGTCAGCACGCCGGCCCTGGCCGAAATCTGCGCAGGCCTGGACGCGCGGCGATTTCGCGCCAACGTCGTGCTCGACGGACCCGATCTTCAGCCCTTCATCGAAGAGCGCGCGAAGGCCATGATCTGGACGGGTGGGCGCATGGAAATCTACGCGCCCTGCATCCGCTGCATCGTGCCCAATGTCGATCCGCAGACGGGCGCCGTGGACACTCGCGTGGCCGAGCGTGTTGCAGCGGCCAGTGCGCAGCGCCAGCCAGGCGCTCCCTCGGTCTTCGGCGTCTATGGCCGCATGCGGGCGGGACGCTCGCTGGAAGAAGACGCTGCCGTCGAGCTCGAACTTGACTTCTAGAATCGGACCCTTGTCCTGATCGAACCCTTGTCCTGATGAGCAGCACTCCTGTCGTGATCGTCGGCGCCGGCCTGGCCGGGCTGACCGTGGCCCTGCACCTGGCCGACCGCATGCCCGTGGTCGTGCTGGCCAAGCGTGAACTCGGCGTGGGCGCCACCGCCTGGGCCCAGGGTGGCATCGTGGGCGTGCTGGGCCAGGACGACAGTATCGAGAGCCACGTGCGTGACACGCAGGAGGCCGGCGCGGGCCTTGTCGACGAAGGCATGGCCCGCTTCATCGCCGAGCGTAGTGCGGCGGCTGTCCAGTGGCTGGTGGAGCGGGGCGTGCCCTTCACGCAGGACGACGCCGGCCCCATGGGTCTGCACCTCACTCGCGAGGGCGGCCACGCGGTGCGGCGCATCGCGCATGCGGCCGACGCCACGGGCAAGGCCATCCACGACCAACTGCTCGACGCTGCGCGAGCTCATCCGAACATCAGTCTGCGCGAGCGCTGGATGGCGCTGGACCTGATCACGTCCCGCCATGTGCAGCGCGAGGAATCACCGCGCTGCTACGGTCTGTATGCGCTGGACATCGACGCGGGCAGTGTCGAGGCCATCGCCGCGCGCGCCGTGGTGCTGGCCACGGGCGGAGCCGGCAAGGTCTATCGCTACACGACCAACCCCGACACGTCGACGGGCGACGGCATTGCCATGGCCTGGCGCGCCGGCTGCCGGGTGGCGAACATGGAGTTCATCCAGTTCCACCCCACCTGCCTCTACCACCCCCAGGAGCGCAGCTTCCTGATCACGGAGGCGCTGCGCGGGGAGGGTGGGCACCTCAAGCTGCCCGATGGCACGCGCTTCATGGCCGCCCACGACGAGCGCCTGGAGCTGGCGCCTCGCGATATCGTGGCCCGCGCCATCGACTTTGAGATGAAGAAGCACGGCCTGGACCATGTGTGGCTGGATGCCACCCACCTGGGAGAAGCCTTCCTCAAGGAACATTTCCCGACCGTCCACGCGCGCTGCCTCGCCTTGGGCATTGACATTGCGCGCCAGCCGATTCCCGTCGTGCCGGCGGTGCACTTCACCTGCGGAGGCGTGGTGGCGGACAGCAACGGCCGCGCCGACCTGCCGGGCCTCTACGCTATCGGCGAGACCGGCTACAGCGGCCTGCACGGTGCCAACCGCCTGGCCAGCAACTCGCTGCTGGAGTGCGTGGTGCTGGGCCAAAGCTGTGCCCAGGACATCGCCGCGCAGGCCGAGCGCGAGGCCGCGCCGCTGCCTGCCTGGGACGAGAGCCAGGTCGAGAACGCCGACGAGCAAGTCGTCATCGCGCACAACTGGGACGAGTTGCGCCTCTTGATGTGGAACTACGTGGGCATCGTGCGCACGACCAAGCGATTGCAGCGGGCGCTGCACCGCATCGAGATGTTGCGCGGCGAGATCGACGATTACTACGCCAATTTCCGCGTCAACCGCGACCTGCTGGAGTTGCGCAACCTCGTGGACTGCGCCGAGCTGATCGTGCGCTCGGCCCTGCTGCGGCGCGAGAGCCGCGGCCTGCACTACAGCCGCGACTTTCCGAGCACGCTGCCGGCCAGCCTGCCGACGGTGCTCGTCGCCGAGATTCGGCGCTAGGACAAGGGGCCAGGGCCTCAGGCCTGCTTGCGCAGGGCCACCCGAGCTTCGACGAACTGGAACGCGAAGGTGACGGCCTCGTTGATCGCGTTATCGATCTCTTGGCGTTCGCCGGCCGTCATATAGAAGCTGAAGTCAACCTCGTGGCGGATGTAGCGCGGGGGCAGCCGGTTCAGTGCCACGCAGGCCACGTCGCAGAGCAGGTCGGCATCGCGGGCGATGTCGGGGTGCTTCTGGGCCTCGGCCATGATGGCGGCGAATACTTCGCGTTCGTGATGGTTGTACAGCGAGCTGAAGTCGGCCATGAAAGTCTCCGGTTCGAATGCCCCAACTGTAAGGTTAAGCGGCGCCGATGTTCGGCACAAAGCCTGCGGTTTTGCTCGCCTTGAGGGCGGCCGTGAAATCGAGCATGCGCTCGATGCTGACCAGCGCCTTGAGCCGTGTCGGCTCGGCCACGTGGATCTCCCCCGTGCCCTTTTCCAGGCAGTCGATCACGCCCTGAAGGCCGTTCATGGCCATCCAGGGGCAGTGCGCGCAGCTCTTGCAGGTGGCGCTGCTGCCGGCCGTGGGCGCCTCGATGAGGGTCTTGCCCGGCGCGAGCTGGCGCATGCGGTGCAAGATGCCGTTGTCGGTGGCGACGATGTATTCCTTGGCCGAGCCCTCGACGACGGCCTTGATCAAGACCGAGGTCGAGCCCACCACGTCGGCCTGCGCCACCACACTCTTGGGAGACTCCGGATGGACGAGGATCATCGCGCCGGGGTGATCTTTGCGCAGCAGATCGAGCTCCAGGCCCTTGAACTCGTCGTGCACGATGCAGGCGCCATTCCACATCAGCATGTCCGCGCCGGTCTGCTCCTGGATGTAGCGGCCGAGGTGACGGTCCGGGGCCCAGAGGATCTTGCGCCCCTGGGCTTTGAGGTGGGAGACGATCTCGAGCGCACAGGAGCTGGTCACCATCCAGTCAGCGCGGGCTTTCACGGCGGCGCTGGTATTGGCGTAGACGACCACCTCGCGGTCCGGGTGTGCGTCGCAGAAGGCCGCGAATTCGTCGGCCGGGCAGCCCAGGTCCAGCGAGCAAGTAGCGTCCAGGTCGGGCATGAGCACGCGCTTGCCCGGCGACAAGATCTTGGAGGTTTCTCCCATGAAGCGCACGCCGGCGACGATCAGGGTCTGTGCCTTGGCGTCGCGGCCGAAGCGGGCCATCTCCAACGAGTCGGCCACGCAGCCTCCAGTCTCGAGCGCCAGATCCTGCAGCTCGCCGTCCACGTAGTAGTGGGCCACGAGGGTGGCGCCGCGGGCCGACAGCAGCGCGGCGGCACGCGCCTTCAAATCGGCGCGTTCGGCGGGTTGGAGCGGGGCGGGAATCTTGGCCCAGGCGTGGGCGGTGCAGGTGGCGCCCGAGGCGTCCTGGCGGTCGTAGTCGAAGACGGCTTGATCGATCATGGCCGCATTGTTACCGATCAAAAAAAAGTCCGGACGAGCCGGACTGGAATACCACGGGGAAGTGGCGCGCACTGTTTCCAGTGCGTCGCTAAGACAGTAAGCAACTTGGGTGCCAACTTGTTACGGGAGAGGAATCTCCTTCTGAATCAATACGTTGCTGGATGCGGGCGATCCCCATCAAGTCTTGACGTCAAGTCCTTCGACAAGGAACATTCGACAACGAAAGATTCGGTGGGCAAAACTTTCGTTGCAGGCCCCTAGAACAACTCGCCGCTCGTATCCGTTGCCCGCACCCGGTTGCCGTTCGTGCGCAGCTTCGGTGGCGCTTCGCCGGGCCGGCTGAGGTTGCCGATCCGCACGCCCAGCAGGCGCAGCCGCTTGCCCAGATCCACGCGTTTGAGGCAGGAGCCGGCGGCGGCGCGGATGTCGGCGGCACTGCTGACGGCGTGATCCAGTGTCACGTCGCGGGTCACCGTCACGAAACCCTCGAAGCGCAGCTTGATGCCGATGGTGCGGCCCAGGATGCCCTTGCGCTCCAGGTCGCCGGCCAGCAACTCGCACAGCCGGGTGAAGATGCGGCCGAGCTCGGCCTTGTCGTGCACGGCATGCAGATCGCGCTCGAAGGTGGTCTCGCGACTGATGGAGACGGGTTCGCTGTGGGTGACCACGGGGCGGGCATCGCGGCCGTGGGCGGCGTCCAAGAGCCAATGGCCATAGTGATCGCCGAAGCGTTCGACGAGCAGGCCCGGATCGGCGGCAGCGAGCTGGCCGATGGTCTCCAGGCCCATCTGCGCGAGTCGGGCGCCGGCCTTGGGGCCGATCCCATTGATACGCCGTACCGGCAAAGGCCAGATGCGGGTGGGGAGGTCCTCGGCCATCACGAGGGTGAGGCCGTCGGGCTTGTCCAGCTCGGAGGCGATCTTGGACAGCAGCTTGTTGGGTGTGATGCCGATCGAGCAGGTCAGGCCCGTGGCGCGCAGCACTGAGTTCTTGATTTCGCGAGCCACGGAACGGGCGCCGCCCAACGGGTCGTGGCCGACCGCCTCGCGCACGCCGGGCACCTCCGAGAGGTCGATGTAGATCTCGTCGATGCCGCGGTCCTCGATCACCGGCGCCACCTCGGCCACGGCGGCCTTGAACAGGCGCGAGTAGCGGCGGTAGGACTCGAAGTCGGTCGGCAGCAGAATCGCGTCGGGGGCGCGCAGGGCCGCTTTCATCAGGCCCATGGCGGAGAACACGCCGAGGTCCCGCGCCGCGTAGGTGGAGGTGGTGGCCACGCCGCGGCCCGTGTAGTCGCGCAGCCGCGCGAAGCGCCGCGTTCCATCGGCCAGCAGCTGGGGCGCGTGCTCGCGCCGCCCGCCCACCACCACGGGCAGGCCCTTGAGCTCGGGATAACGCAGCAGCTCGACGGAGGCGTAGAAGGCATCCATGTCGAGGTGGGCGATCAGGCGCTCGGGCAATGACATGGCTTGTATTTTCACCGCCCGTCCTGCCAGGACCTGGCAGCAGCGTCCTCCTACACCGGTAGGAGGGCGGGGGTAAATTGGCTTGAAAGACCTGGGGCAGTGCCTAAGCTCGATCACGGCAGGCTACCGCCAAGGCCAAGGAGATGCACATGCCTCGCTACATGGTCGAACGCACCTTCCCCGAAGGGTTGCACATTCCGCAAAACGAAGAGGGCGCCAAGACCTGCGCCGCAGTCGTCGAGACCAATGCCGCGAGCGGCGTGACCTGGGTCCACTCCTACGTGAGTCCGGACACCAAGAAGACCTATTGCGTCTACGACGCACCCAACCCGGACGCCATCCGCAAGACCGCTGCCAGCCTCAAGCTGCCGATCGACAAGATCACCCAGGTTTCGGTGCTGGATCCGTACAGCTATCGCGGTTGAGGCTCAGGCCAACCGTGCCCGGTGCCGCGCCACCTGCGCGCGGACCTGGGCTGGCGCGGTGCCGCCGAGGATGTTGCGCGCTTCCAGCGAGCCCCGCAGCGAGAGCACGCCGAAGACGTCCTCTGAGATGCGCGCGTCGAACTTCTGCAGCTCTGCCAGCGGCAGCTGCGAGAGGTCCACGCCCTTGGCGATGGCGGTCTTCACCGCATGCGCCACAACCTCATGGGCGTCGCGGAAGGCCAGACCCTTCTTGACGAGGTAGTCGGCCAGGTCCGTCGCCGTGGCATAGCCTCGTGAAGCCGCGCGTTCCATCGCTTCGGGCTTGACGGTGATGCCGGCGGCCAGCTCCGCGAAGATGCGCAGCGTGTCCTTCAAAGTGTCCACCGTGTCGAACAGCGGTTCCTTGTCTTCCTGGTTGTCCTTGTTGTAGGCCAGCGGCTGGCCCTTCATCAACGTGACCAGGCCCATCAGGTGGCCGACCACGCGGCCGGTCTTGCCGCGGGCGAGCTCGGGCACGTCGGGGTTCTTCTTCTGCGGCATGATCGACGAGCCCGTGCAGAAGCGGTCTGCCAAGTCGATGAAGCCGAAAGCTTGGCTCATCCACAGGATCAACTCTTCAGAGAAACGCGAGACGTGGATCATCACCAGACTGGCGGCAGCGCTGAACTCGATGGCGAAGTCGCGGTCGCTGACGGCGTCGAGACTGTTCTGGCACACGCCTTCCATGCCCAGGGTCCGGGCCACGCGCTCGCGGTCCAGTGGGTAGCTGGTGCCGGCCAGGGCGGCGGCGCCCAGGGGCAGGCGGTTGACGCGGCGGCGGGCGTCGGCCAGGCGTTCGGCATCGCGGGCGAACATTTCCACATAGGCCAGCAGATGGTGGCCGAAGCTTACGGGCTGGGCCACCTGCAGGTGAGTGAAGCCGGGCAGGATCACGTCGGCGTTGCGCTCGGCGACCTCGACCAGCGCGCTTTGCAGAGCTGTGAGCAGGGGGATGAGCTCGTCGATCTCGCCGCGCAGCCACAGACGCACGTCGGTGGCGACCTGGTCGTTGCGGCTGCGGCCGGTGTGCAGGCGCTTGCCGGCAACGCCCACGAGCTCGGTGAGGCGGGCCTCGATGTTCAGATGCACGTCTTCCAGGTCCAGCTTCCACTCGAACTGGCCAGCCTCGATCTCGCCCTTGATCTGGGCCATGCCGCGCTCGATGGCGGCGTGGTCTTCGGCCGAGAGAATGCCCTGGGCGTGCAGCATCTCGGCATGGGCCAGGGAGCCGGTGATGTCCGCGGCCCACAGGCGCTTGTCGAAATCCACGCTCGCCGTGTAGCGCTTGACCAGCTCGCTCATCGGCTCCGAGAACAGGGCGGACCAGGCTTGGGACTTGTTGGCGAGTTGGTTGTCGGAGGGCATGGGCGGGCGAGGCGAGGGGAAACCCGAGATTCTAGGCGGTGCTCCCGGCCCAGTCGGTGACGATCTTGTGCAGTTGGGCGAGCCCATCGCCCAGTGCGGCGGGCCCGGGCTGGAGGATGTCCGTCGACTTGATCTCGAAGAGCTGCCCGTCGCGCACCGCCGGCACGTCCTGCCATCCCTGCCGGGCCGCCACCTTCTCCGGCCTGAACTTCTTGCCGCACCAGGAGCCGATGATGATGTCTGGCGCGCGGCGCGGCACTTCGAGCGGGTCGGCAATGATGCGATTCTTGCCCAACGATTCGCTCGCCAGCTCCGGGAAGCAATCCTCCCCGCCGGCCAGGGTCAACAACTCCGACACCCAGCGGATGCCGCTGATCTGCGGCGCGTCCCACTCCTCGAAGTAGATGCGTGGCCGGCGCGGCAGGGCTGCGGCGACGGCCTGGATGGCTGCGATGCGTTCATGCATCTGTGCGAGCAGCGCCCGACCCTTGTCCGCGCAGCCGATCATGCCGGCCACCTGGCCCAGCATCGAGAAGATCTCGGCCACAGAGCGCTGGTTGAAGACGGTCACCTGCACGCCGTGCCGGATCAGCTGGCTGGCGATGTCGGCCTGCAGATCCGAGAAGCCGAAGACGCAATCGGGTTCTAGCGCGAGGATCTGATCGATCTTGGCCGAGAGAAAGGCGCTGACCCTGGGTTTCTCGCTGCGGGCCCGCCGGGGGCGCACCGTGTAGCCCGAGATGCCGACGATGCGTGCCTCCTCGCCGAGCAGGTAGAGCCACTCGGTCGTCTCCTCGGTGAGACAGACGATGCGCCGCGGCCCGTGGTCCAGCGTGTTGAGTGGGGGAAGAAGCATGGGTCGAGGCCACAATGAAGCAATGCGCGCGCATGGTACTTCCGACCTCCTCGATGTCTGCCACGTCGGCGTGGTGTTGCGCGTCTTGCTGGGCGTGCAGGGCCTGCTGGCTCTGGTGCTGCTGCTGAACACGCGCGATGCGCAGGCCTGGATGCAGGCCGTGGCCCTCGATACCGTGGTCACGCTGCCCGCCACGCTGACCTGGCTGCTGCTGGCCTGCGGCCTGAAGTCCGTGCTGGCGCGTTCGAGCCCGGCGGGGCAAGCCGTGTTTCTGTGCAGTCTCGGCGCCGCATGCGCGCTGTTCAGCGGAGAGCTTCTGGTCGCCTTGATGGGCGCAGACCCGGCCGGTCTTTGGCGGCAGTTGAGCCTGGCCCTTGCCGGCGCGGTGGGGGCAGGAGCGGTGCTTGCTTGGCTGCGCCTGCGTGCGCGCCAGCAAATGTCGGCCGATGCCCTGGCCAAGCTGGTCGAACTGCAGGCGCGCATCCGGCCGCATTTTCTTTTGAACACCCTCAACAGTGCCATCGCGCTCGTGCAGGAGGACCCCAAGCGCGCGCAAAGGCTGCTCGAGGACCTCAGCGAGCTGTACCGCGCAGTGATCGAGGACCAGGGCGCGGTCGTGAGCCTCGCTCAAGAAATCGAGCTGGCGCGGCGCTATCTGGAGATCGAACGCGTCCGATTCGGTGAGCGCATGCGCGTGAGCTGGGTGCTGGACAGCGAGGCCGGCGCCGCTCGCGTGCCGCCGCTGCTCCTGCAGCCGCTCGTGGAGAATGCCGTACGCCATGGCGTCGAGCCCAACGACGATGGCGGCAGCGTGGAGATCCGCACCCGTTGCAAGGGCGGCGAGGTCGAGATCCTCGTGAGCAACAGCGTCAGGGCTCCCCGCCGCTTCGCTGGCGACGGACTGACTTTGGACAATGTTCGTCGCCGCCTCATGCTCAGGCACGACGTGGCGGCCCGCTTTGAGCTGCATCCAGGCAAGCATCGCTTCAGCGTGCGCATCATGGTGCCCTTGTGAGCCTGAGCCACCACCTTGAGGTGGTGGCCGCCGAAGGCGAGTGGGTTTCTCTGCGCAGGCTGCGTGACAAGTCCTCGTCATGACAATCCGTTAGCATCCGCGCCGACCCCTTCCCGCCCCTCCCCGAGCAGCACTTCATGAAAGACAAGCGTTTCTTCCCCCGCCAGGTGGTGGAAGCCAGCGGCAATCGCTGGGACTGGGTGATGCTGCCCATCATGCTGGCCCTGGTCACCCTGGTGGCGCTGGCGGCCGCTGAGATGGCGCGACCCTTTCATGTGGGCGAGGCACTGCCGATCAGTCTCGAGCCCGCGGTGCTGCCCTACTACCTGCTGCGGACCACCCTGCGCATGTTCATCGCGCTCGCCGCCTCGCTGGTCTTCGCGTGCGTGTTCGCGGCGCTGGCGGCCAAGGTGAGGGCGCTGGAGAAGGTGCTGGTGCCGCTCCTGGACGTGCTGCAGTCCATTCCCATCCTGGGCTTTCAGGCCATTGCGGTTGCGCCTTTCATCGCGCTGTTCCCGGGCAATCTGCTGGGCGTGGAATGCGCAGCCATCTTCGCCATCTTCACCTCCCAGGCCTGGAACATGGCCTTCTCGCTCTACCAGTCGCTGCGCACGGTGCCGCAGGAGCTGAAGGAGGCGTCCAGGATCTTCCAGCTCTCCGGCTGGCAGTCCTTTTGGCGGCTGGAGCTGCCCTTCGCGATGCCGGGCCTCTTGTGGAACATGATGATGAGCATGTCTGGCGGCTGGTTCTTTGTGGTGGCATCTGAAGCCATCTCGGTGGCCAACCAGGACATCAAGCTGCCGGGCATGGGCTCCTACATCGCCACCGCCATTGAGGCGCGCGACATGCAGGCCATCGTCTACGCCATCTTGACCATGCTGGCAGGCATCGTCGCGTACGACCAGCTCTTCTTCCGCCCGCTGATCGCGTGGGCCGACAAATTCCGCTTCGAGGAATCCGGCGGCGAGAACGTGCCCACCTCCTGGCTGTTGACGTGGCTGCTGCGCACCCAGCTGCTGCAGCGCATCGGAGACCTGCCCAACGGACTGCTCGGACGCAGCTTCCGCTGGTTTCGCCGCGACTACGACGGCACCTCGATCCGCGCGAGAGCTCAGCCCGTCAACCCCTTGTGGGGCCGGGCCTGGGATGCGCTGCTGATGGCCTGCTTGCTCTACGCGGCCGTGCAGCTGGTCCGCTTCGTCCATGCTGAAGTGGGGTGGGGCGAGGCCGCGCATGTTGTGGGTCTGGGCTTCCTGACCCTGATTCGCGTGATGATCCTGATCGTCGTCGCTTCGCTGATCTGGGTGCCCATCGGCGTGTGGCTGGGCTTGAACCCGCGCCTGTCCAACAAGGTGCAGGCCCTGGCCCAGTTCCTTGCCGCCTTCCCGGCCAACCTGATGTTTCCGCTGGCGGTGATGGTCATCGCCTACTGGCACCTCAACCCGGACGTGTGGCTCTCGCCCCTGATCGTGCTGGGCACGCAGTGGTACTTGCTCTTCAACGTCATCGCGGGCGCCTCCACCATCCCGGCCGAGCTGCGCTTCGCGGCGCAGAACCTCGGCCTCTCGGGATGGCTGAAGTGGCGGCGCTACCTGCTGCCGGCCATCTTCCCGAGCTTCGTCACCGGCGCCATCACGGCCAGCGGCGGCTCCTGGAATGCCAGCATCGTGGCCGAGTACGTGCAGTGGGGCGACACCACCCTGCGCGCCCATGGCCTGGGCAGTTACATCAAGCAGATGACCGACGCCGGCGACTTTCCGCGCCTGGCCCTGGGCATTGGGGTCATGTGCGTGTTCGTGATGGCCATGAACCACCTGCTGTGGCGGCGGCTCTACCGTCTGGCCGAATCGCGCCTGCACTTCTGATCGAGGCACACCATGACTGTTCTAGTCGAACTCAAGAACGTTGCGAAGAGCTTCAAGGCTTCGGACGGCACGCCCCGCTCGGTGCTCGAGCACGTGGACTTCACCCTCAAGGAGGGAGAGATCGTCGCCCTGCTGGGCCAGTCGGGCTCGGGCAAGAGCACGCTGCTGCGCATCATGGCCGGCCTGATCTCGGCCGACGGCGGCGATGTGCGCTACCGCGGCCAGCCCTTGTTCGGCCCGGCCGCCGGCATTGCAATGGTGTTCCAGTCCTTCGCACTCTTCCCCTGGCTCACCGTGCAGAAGAATGTGGAACTGGGCCTGGAAGCGCGCGGCGTGGATGCCGAGGAGCGCGAGCGACGCGCCGAGGCCGCCATCGAGCTGATCGGCCTGTCCGGCTTCGAGGGCGCGCTGCCGCGCGAGCTCTCGGGCGGCATGCGTCAGCGCGTGGGACTGGCGCGTGCGCTCGTGACCGAGCCCGCAGTGCTGCTGATGGACGAAGCTTTCTCGGCCCTGGATGTCCTGACCGGCGAGCGGCTGCGCAACGAAATCCTCGAGCTCTGGGCCGGCGGCGAGATGCCCACCAAAGCCATGCTCGTGGTCTCGCACAACATCGAGGAGGCCGTGATGATGGCCGACCGCGTGCTGATCTTCTCCAGCAACCCGGGCCGCGTGCGCTCCGAGTTGTCGATCAACCTGCCGCGCCCGCGCGACCCCGACAGCCTCGAGGTGCGCAACCTCATCGACGAGGTCTACAGCCTCATGACTGCCGCGCCGCACGCCGTGGCCGGCACGGCCGAGCCCGCCGGCCCGCATCTCACCGAGCGGCTACCGGAGGCCGACGTGGGCAGCATGGAGTCTCTGCTGGAGCTGTTGCTTAGCGATTTCGATGGCCACGCCGACCTGCCCAAGATTGCCGACGAGAGCGAACTCACCGACGAGGAACTGCTGCCGCTGTCCGACGCGCTGCACCGCCTGGGTCTGGCCAAGCTGGAGCGCGGCGACCTCGTGATCACCGGCCTGGGCCAGCGCTACGTGGAAGGCGAGCACGAATTCCGCCGCCAGATCTTTGGCCAGCAGTTGCTCGCGCATGTGCCGCTGATTGCCCACATCCGCCACAGCCTGGAGCAAGAGAGCAGCGGCCAGATCAAGGAAGAGCCCTTCCTGCAGATGCTCGGCGAGAGCATGGACCGCACCGAGGCCCAGCGCGTGCTCAACGTGGCCATCGAATGGGCGCGCTACGGCGAGGTCTTCGAGTACGAGTTCAACACTGGCCTGATCCACCTGCCGGAGCTGGATGAGATCTGAACGCGGCGAGGGCCGGATTCCCGGTCTCGACCTGCTTCGCGCTGCTGCGATTGCCCTGGTCCTGGTCTATCACTACGCGGTCGTGGTTGGGCCACTGCCGCGCGTGCCCGGCATGACGGCCTTGGGCTGGTGCGGCGTCGATCTTTTTTTCGTGCTCAGCGGCTACCTGATCGGCAACCAGGTGCTGTCGGGTGTCGCGCGGGGAGGGGGGCTGGCGCTCGGCAACTTCTTCGCTCGGCGCCTTCTGCGCACCCTGCCCAACTATGTCGTTGTGCTCGCCGTGTACTGGCTGCTGCCGCAACGCTTGAGTGGTCGGCACACGGCCGAGCTGTGGCGTTTTCTGACCTTCACGCAGAACTTCGGCCTGCAGTACGGGGAGACCTTCACGCACTCCTGGTCGTTGTGCATCGAGGAGCAGTTCTACCTGCTGCTGCCTCTTGTAGTGCTGGCCGTGGCCAGGGGTCGGCACGCGGCGGCGCAGTGCTGGGCCGTGCTGGTCGCCGCGCTGGTGCTGGGCATCGCGGCACGGGGGCACGCCTTCGTGGTGGATGGGCACGGCAGCTTCTCGGCCGAGGTCTACTACGGCAGCACCACCCGCTTCGACGAGCTGCTGCCCGGTGTTGCGATCGCGATGTTGCGCAACTTCCATCCGGCGCTGTTCGAGCGTGTGCTGAAGCGGGGCCTGATGTGGCTGGTCGGCGGCCTCTCGTTGGTGATCCTGTGCCTGAACCTGTGGATGGCCGGCGATGAGCCGACCTTGGTGGGAGCCAGCGTCGGCTTCTCGATGCTGGCTATCGGCTTCGGGCTGATGACGCTGTCCGCGTTGAGCCCTGCCTCGCTGCTGAACCGCTGGCAGGTGCCGGGCGCGGCGCAGCTAGCGCTATGGTCCTACGCGATCTACCTGGCCCACAAGCCGGCTTACAAGTTGCTGGCCGACGCGATGCGGGCCCAAGGCCTTGCCACCGATACGCGCTGGGCGTTGATTGCCATCGTCGCAGCGGGTATCGCTGCCGGCTGGCTGCTGTATCGACTGGTGGAGCAGCCGTTCATGGGCTTGCGCTCGCAATGGTTTCCGAGCGAGTCGCGGGCCTCTCGGGTGCCCCACCAGCCTGTGGTGCACTTTCAGTGCACGAAGTGACCGTACAGGTAGAGCAGGATCATTGCGCCGATGATGGACATGATCAAGCCGGCCGGGTGCACCAGGGCACCGTCAGCGGGCTTGTTGAAGAGCTGCGTGATGAAGCCGCCGACGAAGGAGCCAGCAATTCCCAGTACGCCCGTCATCAGCAGGCCGATGTGCTCGCTGCCTGGCATGATGAAGCGGGCAATGGCGCCGACCACGATGCCGACGATGAACATCCAGAGGTAATGGAGCATGTGAAGTCCCGTGGGGTTGAGGTCCGTGAATGCTAAGGTCTGGCGCCTGTCGCGCATCCCGCAATCAGGGGACCATTCTTACCCTAATCGCCAATCATGGCCTTAGGCGAAACACCTGCCGCGGATAGGCCAAAGAGGGCTTCGTCCTCGCACGTGGTCTCGGGGGGCAAGGCGAGGCGCCTGCCGCAATCGCGTCTGCGGCAATAGTGACTGCAGCAATAGTGACTGCGGCAATCGGGTCTGCGCCAACAGGGTCTGCAGCATCAGGGCCTGCGGCAAAAGCGCCGTCGGCAAAGGCGCCGTCGGTAAGAGCGCCTTCGGCAAAAGCGCACTCATCCTCGAGTCGTCATAAGTGCGCAGCACCTGCGTGATCACGAGCTGATACCCGGCCAGCCAGTTGCCCTGCGCCGCCTTCGCTTCTGGGTGTCTTGGCTGGATGACGAGCTGCTGCAACGCATCGAGCGAATCCCCGCAGTAGACGTTCGAGACCAGGCCTGTCTGAGTGTTCTCTCAGGTCTCCTCACCGAGATGGCCGGGTATGGACTTGGCCATCGCGGCGATCTCCTAGTCGGGGCAGTTGAAGGCATCATCGTCAGGGCCGGGGGCGACGAAGAAGGTGGACGAGTACACCCTGATCGAGCTTGAAAAGAGGGGGCAATGCGATGGCCGCGTTCAGCCTTGGGTGGGGCTCACACCGAACACCTGCCGCAGATAGGCGAGGAAGGTTTCGTCCTCGCACATCGTCTTGCCGGGGCTGTCGCTGAGCTTGGCCACTGGCTGGCCATTGGCGTGCGTGAGCTTCATGACGATGTGCAGGGTCTTGAGGCCCATGTCGTTGGACAGCGAGGTGCCGATGCCGAAGCCCAACTGGGTGCGGTCGGCAAAGTGGCGGTAGAGCTCCAGCGCCTTGGCAATGGTGAGGCTGTCAGAGAAGACCAGGCGCTTGGTGCGCGCGTCGACGCGCAGCCTGGCGTAGTGAGCGAGTGCCTTTTCGCCCCACTCGAACGGGTCGCCCGAATCGTGGCGCAGGCCGTCGAAGAGCTTGGCGAAGTAGAGGTCGAAATCGGCGAGAAACGCGTCCATTCCGACCACGTCGGTCAGGGCGATGCCGAGGTCGCCGCGGTACTCCTGCACCCAGCTCTCGAGCGCGGCGCGTTGGTGGTCTCGCAGGCGCACGCCCAGGGCTTGGTAGGTCTGCAGGTACTCGTGCGCCATGGTGCCGATGGGGACCAGGCCCAACTCACGCGCCAGCAGCACATTGCTGGTGCCTCGGAACCAGGGCGTGGCGTCGCTGGCCAAGCGCGTGAGCACCTCGCGGTGCCATTGCCCCGAGAAGCGGCGGCGCAGGCCGAAGTCGAAGAACTCGAAGGGCACGGCGCGGGCCGGCTTGATGGTGAACGCGCGCAGGTCCTCGAGCTTCAGTGCCAGGCGACGCCGGCCCTCGGCGATGGCGACCTGGGCATCGAAGCGCCGGAAGTAGAGCTCGTTGACGATGGCCAGCACAAAGATCTCGAAGGCCATCACGTGTACTTGCGGGCCGCTGGCCTTGATCTCCAGGTGGGGGCCGTTTGCCCGCGCGGTGATGAAGGCGCGCTGGAAGCGGAAGATGCGCAAGAAGTCGATGAAGTCGCTCTTGATGAAGCGAAGGCCGGCGAGATAGGCCAGCTCGCCTTCGTTGAAGGACAGCGAGCACAGATGGTCGAGCTCGCGCTCCAGGTCAGGCAGCAGCTCGGCCAGCGGATAGGCCGGCTCGTTGCGGCAATGAAAGGCGTACTGGGCGTGGGTCTCGGGGTGGCGATGCAGCATGGCCTGCCACATCGTGAACTTGTAGAGATCGGTCTCCAGCAGGCTGGTGATGACGGGCTTGTGCATCAGGCTTGCACTCCCCGGGCGCGCATGTTCGTGAGGAAGGCAGAGGCCTGCGCCTCGAAGCCTGCCACCGGGCTCATGCAATCGGTGAGAAGGCGCAGCTTGGCGGGCCGCACGTGGTCCGCCAGATGCTCGACCGTCGCCTTGACGCAATGGCTGCTTGCCTCGCCCGCGATCCAGATCTCGTCTGATCGGTCGAGCTCTTCGATGAGCGCGCGATTGAGCTGCGTGCCTTCGTCGTCGGCGCAGGGTACCTCGGCCTGCAGGGCGCTGTAGTGCTCGGTCCAGGGGTTGCTGCCCTTGGCGACAAAGCGCACATTGCGCTGGCGCTTGAGCTGCCATTCGATCAGGGCTGCATTCAGCTCCGCATGGACGTTTTGCCCCCAGCTGCCAATCTCGCAATGCACGGGCCAGACCATCAAGGTGTAGCGGCCCTGGGCCTCCAGTGCCTCGGCATAGGCCAGGGCACGAGACAGAGCCTGAGGGTCGCGCGGCTTGAACTCGCCGCTGCGGATCTGTACCGCTTGGATGGGCGTGAAGGGCGGCACTTCGCTGCCGTCTGCGCGCTGCCAGAAGCCAGGGTGGGCGATGTCCAGTCGTTGATGCGCATCGAGCGTGACGGTGACAGCGTCGAACTCTGCGCCGCGCTCTCGCAGCAGCGCCGCCAGGCGGCGCATGTCGGCATCGGCGCCGGTAACGGGCAAGGCGGCGCCGGGAATGTCGCAGAAGTCGTTCTGCGGGTCGATGAGAAGCAGGTGGCGGGTCATGTCATTCGGCAATGTGTTCGGCGCTGTGTTCGGCGCTGTGGCAGACGACGCAGAGCTTGTTGCCCTCGGTGTCGCGGAAATAGGCCCCGTAGTAGTCGGGGTGGTAATGTGGCCGCAGTCCCGGCGGGCCGTCGCAGCGGCCGCCCTGCGCGAGCGCGGCCTCGTACAGCGCCTGCACCTGCGCGCGGCTGGTCGCGTTCAGCGCCACCATCTGGCCGTTGCCGGTGGCGTGAGGCTGGCCGTCATAGGGCTTGCCGATCACCAGCAGTGGCCTGGTGCGGCCTGCGCTGTACCAGCCGGCCCAGCCCTGCTCGGCATTGTGAAAACGCGGCTCGTTGCCGAGCAGGTCCATCAGCGCCTTGTAGAAGCGATGAGCGCGCTCGAAGTCCTGGATGCCAATGTAAACATGCGAAAACATGGGTTCCTTCCGGGTAGGCCATGGGTCGCAATGTACTGCGCGATTGCTAAAGTCCGCCCGGCTTCCCGTCGAAGTCCTTGCTCCCCATCCAGTCCCATGAAGCTGCTCGCCTCCCTTCTTCTTTCGCTCGCTCCCCTCGCTGGCGCGATGGCTGCCCCGACCCAGCACCTGTTCCTCGAGGTCCGCCTCTCGCCCGACGGCAGCCTCGTGGCTTCGGTCGAGGGCGATGCCCCGCCCAGCGGCGGCTTCCCGGTGCGGCGCGAGCTGATCTTGCGCAGCAGCGACGGCAGCGGTGAGCGCAAACTGACCATGCCTTGCGGCGACACGCCCGAATGCTGGCCTGCCTCACTGGCTTGGTCGCCGGACGGCAAGCAACTCGCGTTCGTGCTGCGCACGCCCGGCAGCCATGCACGCTCGATCTACCGCGCCACGCGGGATGGCAAGGTGGAGCAGCTGCTGGCCTTCGACGGCACCATCAAGGACTTGCGTTACGGGGACAAGGGCGTGCTGGCCATGCTGGCGACCTCAGGCGCGCAGAAGGAGGTCGGGGCCGTTGAAGCCGGCGCACCGATCTCAGGTGAACTCGATGCTCCCACGCCCTCGCAGCGCCTGGCCGTGCTTGAGCCGGGCGCGTCCAGCCTGAGCTTCGTCTCGCGCGACGGTCTCTACGTCTACGAATACGACTGGGTGCACGGCAATCGCGGCTTCGTGGCCACGGCCGCGCCCGGCGACGGCGACCGCAACTGGTGGATCGCCAAGCTCTATGCCTTCGACGGTCTGAAGGAAGTGAAGGAACGCCTGCTCTACGCACCGCGCAATGCCCGTGAACAGCTGGCCGATCCCAAGGTCTCGCCCGACGGCACCCGCACGGCCTTCATTGTCGGGTTGATGAGCGACTTCGGCTCCACGGGGGGCGATGTGATGACCGTTCCCACGGCCGGCGGCGCGCCGCTGGCGCTCACCCCCGACATGGCCGCCTCGGCCAGTCAGCTGGAGTGGGGCTGCTCGGGCCGACTCGAGGCCATGGTGCTGGCTGGCGACGAGTTGCAGCGCCTGGACCTCGGCGAAGGCCGCGCCGCGCTGGCGCCCAAGCTCTTGTGGCGTTCGGCCGAATCGCTGCGAGACCTGGACAGCGCCTGTGCTGCCAAGTCGAGCGTGAGCGTACGCGAGAATTTCGACAAGCCCGCCGAGATCCAGGTCTTGCGCGACGGCCAATGGAAGGACATCACGCGCCGCAACGCCGAGCTTGCCAAGGCCAACTTCACGGCCCGCAGCCTGCACTGGACGAGCGAAGGCCGCAATGTGCAGGGCTGGCTGCTCTGGCCTGAGAGCCCTGCACCGGGCCAGCACCCCATGGTCGTGGACGTGCACGGGGGCCCGGCGGCCGCGCATCGTCCGCACTATGTCGGCAACGGCGTGCAGCGCAGCCTGCTCGGCAAGGGGTATGCGATCTTCCTGCCCAACCCGCGCGGCAGTTTCGGCCAGGGCGAGGCCTTCACGCAGGCCAATGCCCAGGACTTCGGCCACGGCGATCTGCGCGACATCCTCGCTGGCGTCGACGAAGTGATCCGCACCGAGGCCGTGGACCCGCAGCGGCTGGGCATCATGGGCCACAGCTACGGTGGCTACATGACCATGTGGACTGTCACGCAGACCGTGCGCTTTCGCGCAGCCGTGGCCGGCGCGGGCATCGTGAACTGGCAGTCCTACTACGGCCAGAACGGCATCAACGAATGGATGCCGCCGTACTTTGGCGCCACCGTCTACGACGACCCGGCGGTGTACGCGAAGTCCTCACCGATCAACTTCATCAAGAACGTGCGCACGCCAACGCTGGCCTATGTGGGCGGCGCCGACATCGAATGCCCGCCCGCCCAGACGCAGGAGTTCGGCACCGCGCTGCACGCGCTGGGCGTGCCTTCGTCGACGGTGATCTACGAAGGCGAAGGCCACCGTTTCCGAAAGCCCGAGACGACGGCGGACATCGAGCGGCGGACGATTGCCTGGTTCGAGCGCTGGCTGCACTGAAGCGCTGAGGGCCGGGAACGCCGGCCCTGCTCACACGTCAGCCGGTATTGCGCAGCCCCGCGGCAATCCCGTTGATCGACAGATGGATGCCGCGCTGCACGCGCTCCATCGCCGGGTCCTCGGCCCGCTTGTCCGCCGCTACGGCGCGGAAGCGGCGCAGCAGCTCCACCTGGAGGTGGTTGAGCGGGTCGATATAGGGGAAACGGTGCTCGATCGAACGAGCCAGGGCCGGGTTGGCCGCGAGGCGGTTCTTCTCGCCAGTGATCAGAGTCAGCGCCTCCTGGGTGCGCTCGAATTCGGCGACGATGGCCGCGAAGATCTTCTTGCCAACCCGCTTGTCCTCGACCAACTCCACATAGCGTGCGGCGATGCCGAGGTCGGTCTTGGCCAGGACCATGTCGAGGTTCGAGATCAGCGTGCTGAAGAAGGGCCACTGCCGGTGCATGCGGCGCAGCAGACTGAGGTTCTTCACGCGATCCTTGGCGAGGAAGTCCATCACGCCCGAGCCGAAGCCGCACCAGCCCGGCAGGGCTACGCGCGCCTGGCCCCAGGAGAAGCCCCAGGGGATGGCGCGCAGGTCTTCGATGGCGTTCGTCGCCTTGCGCGAGGCAGGGCGCGAGCCGATGTTCAGACCGGCGATCTCCCGCAGCGGCGTGGCGGCGAAGAAATAATCGGCGAAGCCCTGGGTGTCGTAGACGATGCCTCGGTAGGCCTTGAAGCTGAGGTCGGAGAGCGACTGCGCCGCTTCCAAGAAGGCCTGCGGTGCGGCCTGCGTGGGGTGCAGCAGCGTGGCTTCCAGGGTGGCGGCAACGAGGGTCTCGAGGTTGCGCCGGCCGATGTCGGGGTTGGCGTACTTGGAGGCGATGACCTCGCCTTGCTCGGTCAGGCGGATCTGACCATTCACAGTGCCCGGCGGCTGGGCCAGGATGGCCTGATAGCTCGGACCGCCGCCGCGACCCACCGTGCCGCCGCGGCCGTGGAACAGGCGCAGGGTGGGCTTGTTCTTCATGCCGTCGAACAGGGCCACCAGTGCGATCTCGGCGCGGTAGAGCTCCCAGCTGCTCGTGAACACACCGCCGTCCTTGTTGGAGTCGGAGTAGCCGAGCATGATGTCTTGCTCGCCGCCCGAGGCACGGATCAGCTCGGGCACGCCCGACACGGCGTAGAACTCGCGCATGATCATGGGCGCCTCTCGCAGGTCGCCGATGGTCTCGAACAGGGGCGAGACGATCAGATCGCTGCGCGCACCGCGCTCCAGCGTGCCGCGCAGCAGGCCCGTCTCCTTGAGCAGCAGCAGCACCTCGAGCAGGTCGCTGACCGATTCGGTGTGGCTGATGATGTAGTGGCGCAGTGCCTCGCGGCCGAAGCGGCCCAGGGCCTCGCGGGCGGCTTCGAAGATGGCGATCTCGCCTTGCGTGCGTTCGCTGTAGACCGCGCCCATCACGCGCAGCGGGCGCGCGTCGTTGAGCAGGGAGACCAGCAATGCGCGTCGACCGATCTCGTCCAGCGCGCAGTAGTCGTCTTCCAGGCGCGCCGTGGCCAGCAGCTCAGCGATCACGGCTTCGTGCTGGTCGGAGCTTTGGCGCAGGTCGAGCGTGGCGAGGTGAAAGCCGAAGACCTGCACGGCGCGGATCAGGGGCTTGAGGCGCGGTGCGATCAGGGCATCTGCGTGATGGCTCCTGAGCGAGGCCTCGATGACGCGCAGGTCCAGCAGCAGCTCCTCCGGTGAGACATAGGCGTGCTGCGGCGCGACAGCATGGCGCAAGGCCTCGGTGCCGGTCAGATCGTGCAGGGTCGCAGCCAAGCGCGAATACATGCCCGTCAGCGCACGGCGGTAGGGCTCGTCCTTGCGGTGCTCGTTCTGGTCCGGGCTGCGCTCGGCCAGGGCCTGCATCTCGGGCGTGATGCTGGTCAGGTGCAGCGAGATGGACAGCTCCGCGCCGAGCTCGTGCAACTCGGTCAGGTAGTGCCGCAGGGCCACCTCGCTCTGGCGCTTGAGCGCGTGGCGCAGCGTCTGGGCGGTGACGTTGGGGTTGCCGTCACGGTCGCCGCCGATCCAGTGGCCCATGCGCAAGAAGCTCGGAATGCCGTGGCCGGGCAGCGCTTCTTCCAGCTCCCCGTAGAGCTTGGGGATCTGGCGTAGGAAGGTGGCGTTGTAGTAGGAGAGGGCGTTCTCCACCTCGTCGGCCACGGTCAGCTTGGAGTAGCGCAGCATGCGCGTTTGCCAGAGCTGGGTCACGCGGGCACGGATCAGAGCCTCGTTGGCGTGCATTTCCCTTTCGGTGTGCAGGCTGTCGCGCTGGCCCACGAGCTCGGCGATGGCGCGCTCGGCATCGAGGATGCTCTTGCGCTGCACCTCGGTCGGGTGAGCCGTGAGCACGGGTGAGACGAAGCTGTGCTGCAGCGTCTTGGCCACGTCGTGCGGTCGCACGCCGGCTTCGAAGAGGCGATCCAGCGCATAGGCCAGCGAACCGGGCTGCTGGCTGCCGGCGCGCTCATGGATCTCGCGGCGGCGCACGTGGTGGCGATCTTCGGCGATGTTCGCCAGGTGCGAAAAATAGCTGAAGGCGCGGATCACGCTGACCGCCTGTTCGCCGGACAGGCTCTTGAGCAGCTTGTCAAAGCTCTTGCCGGCCTGCGCGTCGCGCTTCAGGCGAAAGGCCACGGCCAGCTTGCGGATGCGCTCCACGAGCTCGTAGGCCTCGCGGCCTTCTTGCTCTCGGATCACCTCGCCGAGGATGCGACCGAGCAGGCGGATGTCCTCCATCAGCGGCTGGTTCTTGTCGCTACCGACGGGCTTGCTGGATTTGCGGGCGGGCTGGGCTTTGCTCATGGTGCGTGTAACCAAGTTACCTGATTACGAATGTATCAGTTTCGCCCGCGATAATCCTTCGCATGATGAACAAGTTGATGATCGCGACGCGCGAAAGCCGGCTCGCGCTCTGGCAGGCCGAGTACGTCAAGGCCCTGCTCCAGGAACAGGGTCTGGTGGTTGAATTGCACGGCATGACGACCCGGGGAGACCAGATCCTGGACCGGACGCTGTCCAAGGTCGGCGGCAAGGGCCTCTTCGTGAAGGAGCTGGAGATGGCGCTGGCCGAGGGACGCGCCCAGCTGGCCGTGCACTCGCTCAAGGACGTGCCCATGGAGCTGCCCGAGGGCTTCGAGCTGGCCGCCATCCTGGAGCGCGAGGACCCGCGCGATGCCTGGGTCTCTCACCAATACGAATCGCTGGAGGCACTGCCACAGGGGGCCTGCGTGGGGACCTCGAGCCTGCGCCGTGTCGTGCAGCTCAAGGCGCTGCGCCCCGACCTGCGCATCGAGCCCTTACGCGGCAATCTTGATACACGGCTGCGCAAGCTCGATGAAGGCGGCTACGACGGCATCGTGCTGGCCGCTGCCGGCCTCATGCGGCTGGACCTGGCCTCGCGCATCCGCGGCCGCTTCGGCCTGGAGCAGATGATCCCCTGCGCCGGACAGGGCGCGCTGGGGATCGAGGTGCGCAGCGATGATGCGGAGCTGGTCGCGCTCCTGAATGCCATGACCCACGAGCCGACCTGGCTGGCCACGCAGGCCGAGCGCGCCGTCTCGCGCGCCCTGGGCGGCAGTTGCAGCATGCCGCTGGCCGCGCATGCGCAGTGGGTGGACGGCGATCTGGTGCTCGACGCGGCACTCGGCGACGGCGAGAACGCCGGGCGCGCGCTGCTCAGGACCCGAGTGCGCGCGGCCGTGCGCAGCACCGCGCAGGCCCTGGCCCTGGGCGAACAGGCGGCTGCCGCGTTGCATGAGCGGGGCGCTGCCGGCTATCTCCCTGCATGCTGATCCTTACTCGCCCGCGCGAGCAGGCCGCCGATTGGCTGGCCCGCATGGATGCGCTGGGCGTGCAGGCGCAGAGTCTTCCCCTCATCGGCATCGAAGCCGGCGATGGGCTTGCTGCGAAGGAAGCTTGGTCGTTGCTGCCGAAAGCCGCGCTGGCGATGTTCGTGAGTCCCAATGCGGCGGCGGCGCTCTTCGCCGTCCCGCATGGTCGCTGGCCGGCGCACGTGCTCGCCGCATGCGTGGGACCCGGCACGGCCCGGGCTCTGCTCGAGGCGGGCGTGCCGGCGGAGTTGATCGTGCAGCCGCCGCAGGGTTCGCCGAGTCTCGATTCGGAACACCTGTGGCCACTTCTGGCCGGGCGCGACTGGCGAGACCGCCTCGCGCTCATGCTGCGCGGCGAGGGCGGCCGCGAGTGGCTGGCACAGCGGCTGCAGGAGCAGGGCGCGCAGACACGGGACTTCAATCTCTACCGGCGTGTCTGCCCATCGTGGGCCCCGGCCGAGCGAGCCGTGTTTGACGAAGCCATCTCGGCGCGTCATGTCTGGCTGCTCTCCAGCGCTGAAGCGCTCGGCCATCTGCGCACACTCGCGCCGGAGGCGGATTGGCGGCGCCAGCGCGCCATCGCCACGCACGAGCGCATCGCCGCGGCGGCGCGTGAGCTGGGCTTTGGTCATGTGGTTTTGGCGCGACCTGATGCCGGCGAGGTCGCCCAGGCCTACCGAGCGCTGTGGGAGGGCGACCCTAGAATTGCGCCATCGTGAGTGAAGACACCAACGCAGCACCCGTTCCGCCGGCCCCAGCTTCCGCGCCCAGCGCCCCCGCATGGGCCGGCCCGCTGGCCATAGCCCTGCTCCTGATCAGCATTGCCGCTCTGGCGCTGGCCTGGCAGAGCCACGCGCGTCAGGAGTCGTTTGAGGAACTCCTCGTGCGCCGCCTGGAAGCCGGGCAGGCTGACGCCAGCGCGGCCAAGGCGAATGCCAAGTCCGCACAGGACTTGGCCCGCGACACGGCCGCCAAGGTGGCCCTGCTCGACGCACGTCTGGCCGAGGTCGCCTTGCAGCGCGCCCAGCTCGAGGAGCTGATGCAGAGCATGTCGCGCTCGAGGGACGAGAACATCGTCAACGACGTGGAGGCCGCGCTGCGCGTGGCCATGCAGCAAAACAGCATCACCGGCAGCGCCGAACCCCTGGTCGCGGCGCTCAAGCAGGCCGATGAGCGCCTGCAGCGCTACAAGCAGCCTCGCCTGGAGGGCATCCGCCGCGCGGTGGTACGCGATCTGGATCGCGTCAAGGCGGTCAGCGTGGTCGACGTGTCCACGCTCACGATCAAGCTCGACGAGGCGGCGCGACTGCTTGACGAGTTACCGTTGCTGAACGACGCGCGAGCCGCCAAGCGCGAATCGACCGCCAAGGCCGTGCCCAAGCCGGCGTCCAAGCCCGAGCCGGGTGCCGACGAAGGGCGCTTCGCGCAGTGGATGTGGCGCATGGGCCAGCGCTGGGACACCTTTGCGGCCTCGGCCTGGAGCGAGACCCGCGATCTCGTGCGCGTGACCCGCATCGACCGGCCCGAGGGCGCGCTCGTCACCCCTGAGCAGGGCTTCTTCCTGCGCGAGAACCTCAAGCTGCGCCTGCTCAATGCACGGCTGGCCCTGCTGAGCCGTCAGTTCGACACGGCGCAGTCGGACCTGCGAGAAAGCCAGGAGCTGCTTGCACGCTATTTCGACCCTGTCGGGCGCAAGGTCACGGTGGTCAACGAACTGTTGCGCCAGGTGGCTGGCCAGGCAAGGCAGGTCAATGTGCCGCGGCCTGACGACACGCTGGCGGCCTTGGCTGCTGCCGTAGCGGGGCGCTAGGCATGCGCGGTGTTATCTGGCTCTTTCTTCTGTTCGCCGTCGCCGTCGTGGCGGCGCTCACGCTGGGCAACAACGACGGCCTGGTCAGCCTGTACTGGCGCGGATGGCGGCTCGACGTTTCACTCAATCTCTTCCTGATTGCGCTCGTGATCGGCTGTGGCGCGCTGTTGACGGCTGTGCGCGCGATCAACGCGCTCGTGACCCTGCCGGGGCGCGCGCGCGAATGGCGGCTTGCGCAGCGCGAAAAGGGCGCCCAGGCGGCCTTGCGTGAGGCCCTCGGAGAATACTTCGGGGCACGCTACAGCCGCGCGCAGAAGGCTGCTCTGCGGGCCCTGTCCATTCAAGGGGCCCTGCCCGACGAGCGGCGCGACGCGGACTTCCTGGCGCTGGTCCATTTGCTTGCGGCCAATAGCGCGCACCGCCTTCAGGACCGGCGCCGACGTGACGAACAGCTCAGTCTCGCCCTGAGCAATGCGCGCAGCGCTGCCATGGAGGAGGGCGCGCGGCTGTTGGCCGCCGAATGGGCCATCGACGATCGAGATGCCGCGCGCGCGCTGGGCCTGCTCGCCGAGCTGGGGCCGGGTGTGGCGCGACGCACCCAGGCCTTGCGGCTGAAGCTTCAGGCCACGCGCCTGGACAAGCATCCGCTCGAAGCGCTGCGCACCGCGAGGCTGCTCGCCAAGCACCAAGGCTTCTCCAAGGCCGCAGCCCAGGGCTTGCTGCGCGCACTGGCCTTCGAGGCCGTGGAAGCGGCGCGCGATGCCGATCAGCTGCGCGTGGTCTGGCAGCAACTCGACACCGCCGATCGACGCGACCCTCTCGTCGCTGCGCGCGCCGCGCAGAGGGCGGCCGTCTTCTCCGCGCATGACGATGGACGTGGGTGGCTGCGGCCGTTCTGGGACGATATCGCGGCGCTGGCGGCCGATGAGCGCGCCGCACTGGCCGAAGCTCTCGTGCTCGTGATGCCCGGCCTCGGCCCCGAGTGGCTGCAAAGGCTGGAGTCCGCCGTGCAGCAGTTCCCGCGCGACCGGCACCTGGCCTATGCGCTGGGCCACGCGCTCGCGGAGCGCCAGCTTTGGGGCAAGGCCCGCCTTGCGCTCGAGCAGGTGACCGACGACCACAATCTGCCCACGGCCACGCGCCGGCGCAGCTGGCTCACGCTGGCGCAGCTGGCAGAGAACGACGGCGACCTGGACAGGCGCGCCCGCTGCTTCGAAGCGGCCGCGGTTCTCCAGTGATGGCGAGTCAAATTCTTGCCGGCAGCTTGAAATTAATGCTATAGTGCAAGGCTCTGCGCGGCTGTAGCTCAGTTGGATAGAGTACTTGGCTACGAACCAAGGGGTCGTGGGTTCGAATCCTGCCAGCCGCGCCAAATATCAAGAAGAGAACAAGAAGAAAGAATGCTTTCGCGCGATTCGTAGATCGCGCGAAAGCAGATCCGGGCGAACCCATTGATCGGCCGGATCGCACAATTTGCGGCTGTAGCTCAGTTGGATAGAGTACTTGGCTACGAACCAAGGGGTCGTGGGTTCGAATCCTGCCAGCCGCACCAATAATAAAAAGAGAATCAACGGGCTAGATGCGTAAGCGTCTAGCCCGTTTTCCGTTGCTGGGGGACTATTGGTGGAGTCGCCCCAAGATATTTGTTCAGGCGTACGCGCCGGGTCTATGTGAATTCCCCCAATCTGATTCTTCTCACTCGCGCGAACCGCTGCGCATGCCGCGCTCTCGCTCACGCTGTCTGAGCACATCGATCATGACGTTGAAGGTGCGGCCCAGGGCACCGATCTCGTCCCCGGCCTTTACGTGCACATGAGCCTGATCGTAGTCCCCGCGCTTGAGCGCATCGGCCGCCTGGGTCAGGGCGAGCACGGGTCGCGTGATCGAGCGCGCGAACAGCAGTGCCAGCAAGACGAACGCGGCGCCGACCACGGCCAGGCTGTAGAGCGCATGGCGGAAGATCGCCGTCAGCGGGGCCTCGAAGCTGGCATGCGATTCCGTCACGCCCACGACCCAGTCAACGCCCGACACCGGAGCAAAGCCAGCTACCTCGCGCACCTTTGAGACCGTCGAGTCGTAATTGATCGTGCCCTCGTGCCGCGCACCGGTCATGGCGATGGCCAATGGGGGCATGTTCAGACTCTCCACGCGCGGCAGGCGAAAGCGCTGGTCGGCTGCGATGTCGGCCTGCACCTCGGGCCTGAGCTCGGCCAGACTGTGGAAGAGCAGGTGCTCGTCGCGATGGTGGATCACCACGCCGTCACCGTCGATGAGAAAGGGTTCGCGATCCTGGTTGCGCGCCGTGTCCACGATGGCCCCGATGGTCTCGGCGCGCAGCCGCAGCACGATCACGCCGACGATCTTGTCCTTTTGCCGCACGGGGTAGGCCACGTAGGCGCCGGCACGTCCGAGAACCGAGCCGACGATGATGCTGGTGACGTTGGAGCGCCCGTTCATGGCACGCTTGAAGTAGTCGCGGAAGGCGAAGTTGCCTCCCACGACTTCGGGCGCCGTGGACACGACGGCCTCGCCCCGGGCGTCCATCAGCGTCAGCAGGTGCAGGTCCGGGTTGGTGGCCACGAGGTTCTGCAATCTCAGAAGCACGGACTGCTTAGCGGCCTCGCTTGGCTCGACGAGCAGCTCCGCTACGCCCGGGCTCTGAGCCACATAGGCCGTCACGCGCCGGCTGTCCTCGATCAGCTGCGAAAGCCGCCCCGAGGTGCTGAGCGCCAGACGCTCGAGGTTGCGGCGCTCCGAACTGGCCAGGGCCTCCACGCTACCCGTGTAGTTTTGCCAAGCCGTGATGCTCATGGGCAGCACGGCGGCGAGCACCAGGGCCAGCGCCATCTTCACGGCCAGCGGCCAGGACGGTGGACGCAAGATGCGGCTGCGCAGCAGGCGCAACCCGCCCCGCTTGCCGCCTTCGGCCTCCGTGCCGCTGGCCAAAGCCTCCTGCAGGCCCAAGCTTGCGGCGTGGGCCGCGAACAGCGCGCGCCGCAAGCTGGCCACATCCTGTGGACGGTCTTCGGCCCGCAGTTGCAAGGCCCAGTCGATGGCGCGCAAGAACTCCGGGCTGTAGCGGGTCGCGCCGATCTGTTCGGCGGACACATCGGCCTCAGGCGCGACCTGGCGGTCCGGCGCCTCGCGCGGCTTGTGGCCGCAGACCATCCAGTACAGCGTGGCGCCCAGCGCGTAGATGTCAGTCCAGGGCCCTTGGCTGCCGCCGACGTACTGTTCGATCGGCGCATACCCGGGCGTCAGCAGGGTGGGGCCCTCTTCGTCGGCGTTGCCGCTTGCGCGCGCGGCACCGAAATCCAGCAACACCAGGCTGCCGTCGGCATCGCGCACGAGGATGTTGTCCGGCTTGATGTCCCGGTGCAGCACGCCCTTGTGGTGCACGAGGGAGAGGCCGTCGAGCAGCGGGCTCAGCAGCGTCAGCAGCTCTGGTTCCGCAAGGGCGCCACTCGGGAGCTTGCCCCACCACTTGCCCAGCGGCTGGCCGCGCTCGAAGTCCAGCACCATATAGGCCGTGCGGTTGGCCTCGAAGAAGCGCGCCACGCGCACGATGTTCGGGTGGCGGAAGGTGGCCAGGGTGCGCGCCTCAATGAGGAACTGGTCCAGGCCGTCGAGCAGGGTGGCCGTGCTCTGTAGCGAGCGCGGGCGTACCGTACCGTCGCCCATGCGCACGGCCAGCTGGATCGGCAGGTACTCCTTGACCGCGACCTGCGCATTCAGGTTCACGTCCGTCGCCAGGTAGGTAATGCCAAAGCCGCCCTGGCCTAGCACCTCGCTGATGCGGTATTCGTGTAGCCGATAGCCCGAGGGGAGGGCCGTTGGAGCGAGACTGTGCCGCGCCGTCGTCGCGGGCGGCGCCCGAACCACGGTCGCATCCGGATCCGGATCGGGACCGGGACCTGGATCCGCAGCCGGAGGGCGAATCACCGTCGCGTCGTCATCCAATCTGTTAACTCCCTGTTTCGACGGCTGCTACGATAGTTCAATCTCGCCAGCCTGTGCACCAAGAACCTCGCCTCGCCCGACTTGCTCGCCTGATGCTTGCCGCCGCAGTGGTGGCGCTGTTCGGCATCGGCATGTGCGGTTTCCTCGCCTACTTCAAGTTCGAGTCCGCGCTGGAAGCCGCGGCCCGCTCGCGCATGGCGGTGCCGGCTGCGTCGGTGCGCGAGGGGGTGGAGGCCGCTTTGGCGCTTGGCGTGCCGCTGGCCGGCGCGAGCGAGACGCCCGCCTTGCTGGAGCGTGAACGTGGTGTTGACGCTGCCATCACCTCCATCAGCGTCCACGATGAGCGAGGTCGCGTGCTGTTCAGCGCCGGCGCGCCGATGGAAGGAAGCGACGAGCTGCGCATGCCGCTGCGCAACAGCTTCGACCTGCGGCTTGGCGAGGTGGTGGTGCGCTACTCCCAAGATGCAGAAGATCGAGCGCTGGTGGCGATGCGGGCGCGATTGCTGCGCATCGCCGCGGCCAGCGCGGCTGGCACGCTGCTGATCGCGGCGCTCGTGCTCGCGCGGCGTCCGCGCCGGCCGGCCCTGGTGATCTTGCTTGCCGTCATGGTCGGCATGCTTTTGGCGAGCTGGGCCACGCACGAGGCTTTCCAGGCCGGTCTGCGGCCTGCGCTGCAAGCCAAGGCGCGCGTGGTTGGCACTTCCGTCGGTGAACTCGTCGGCAAGGCGCTCGATCACGGCCTCGGGCTGACCGAACTCGTTGGCGTGCGCGCGCATCTGCAGGAGCTGCGCCAGGAGCATCCGGAGCTGGCCTACCTGGCCTTGCGCGATGCGGCCGCAGCCGTGCTCTTTGACGCCGGCCATGCCGAAGAGGTGAAGGGGATCGAGGTGCCTCTGGTCAGCGAAGGCCGGCGTGTGGGAGCCGTGGAGGCACAGGTCAGCGCGGGCTACATCCAGCACATCCTGCTCGAATCGGCTCTGGACCTCGGTGTGGTCTTCGTCGTGGCCATGTTCCTGACTCGCGAATTGCTGCACGGCATCACCGGCGTGGCGGCCGCTGAGACACCGGGCGAGGCGACGCTGGCCCGGCTGCGCGTCCCGCTCTTCCTGTTCATGCTCGCTGAGGAACTCACGCGCGCCTTCTTGCCGGGGCATGCGCGCACGCTGATGCCTGTGGGCAGCACGATCTCGCCGGAGCTGATCGCGGGCCTGCCCATCGCGGTCTTCATGGGGGTGGTGGCCCTGGGGCAGCCCTTGCTCGCGCCTTGGAGCGAGCGCGCCGGCCATCGCCGCACACTGCTGCGTGGTGCCGCGCTCGGCGTGCTGGGCTTGGGCGGTGCGGCGACGGCGGGCGGCATCCTTAGCTTCATGGCCTGGCGCGCGCTGTGCGGCCTGGGCTGGGGCATGGTCTTCGTGGCAGGGCAGGGTCTGGTGATCGACAACACCTCGGCGGCGCAGCGCACGCGGGGCTTTGCGATCTTCGTCGGCGCGATCATGGTGGCCGCGGTGTGCGGCCCTCCCATCGGCGGCATGCTTGCCGATCACCTCGGGCCTCGCTGGGCATTCGCAGTAGCGGCCGTGATCGCCGCTGCCGCCTGTGTGGCGGCCCGTGGGCTCCCCGCGGCGCAGGCGAGCACGACCGCCGACGCGCCGCCCGGCCTTCGCGACTTTGCGCGCATCTTCGGCCAGGGGCGCTTTCTGTGGATCACCGCCCTGGCCGCGTTGCCAGCCAAGCTCATCTTGGCGGGCAGCTGCTTCTATCTCGTGCCGCTGTATGTGATCGCAGCAGGAGCGCCGCCCTCGGTTGCGGGGCGTGCGCTCATGCTCTACGCCGTGGTGCTCGTGCTGGTGCTGCCGCAGGGCACACGCTGGGTCGAACGCGGCGTGCCGCTGTCGCGCCTGGTTGGCGTAGGCCTGTGTCTCTCCTCGCTGGGCGCGCTGGCGCTGATCTTGCTGCCCGGCCTGGCGCCGGTGTATGCCGTGACAGCGCTGATGGGGTTGGGGCAGGGCGTGTCGATCGCCGCGCAGAGCAGCTTGCTGGCCCAGGTGTGCGCGCCGGAGATTGCGGCGCACGGAGCCGGCCCGGTGTTTGGCGCGTACCGGCTGGTCGAGCGGCTGGGCAATGCGAGCGGGCCGCTCCTGGCAGCGGGCCTGGCGGTGTGGGTCGGCCAGGCCGGTGCCTTCCTCGGCCTGGCTGCCTTGATCCTTTTGAGCGGGCTGGTGTTTCTCGTTATGGCGGGAAGGGCGCAAGCATGAAGCGCCGCCAAAGCCTTGCCCTGTCGCTGGCTCTGGCCTGCACGGCCGCATGGGCGCAAAGGCCGCAAGGGCCGCAAAGCCCGCAAAGCCCGCAAAGCCCGCAAAGGCCGTGGCGCATCTACGTCGTCACGTATCGTGGGAAGACCGAGGTGGAACGCGGCTTCGCCGACTACTTCAAGGCGCGCGGCATCGCGGTCGAGATCGTCTGGCGCGATATTGCGCTGGACCCGGGGCGGCTGCCCGCGCTCGTGGAGGAGATCCGCCGCGACAGACCTGACCTCGTGCACACCTGGGGCACTGGCGTGACCCTAGGCATCGCGGGCCGCTGGGACGACGCAGACCGCCAGCGCTACGTCCAGGACATCCCGCTCGTGTTCAGCCTGGTCGCGTCGCCGGTCGGTGCGGGCATCGTGCCCGATCTGCGCTCGCCGGGTCGCGCGGTGACCGGCGTCAGCCACGTCGCCAGCCTGGGCGCGCAGGTGCAGGCCATGCGCAGCTACCGCCCATTCAGCAAGATCGGCATGCTGTATTCGTCCAACGAGCCCAACTCGGCCGCCGTGCTCAAGGAGCTTCGGGCACTCGGGCAAGTTCAGGGCTTCGAGGTCATCGCCGAATCCTTCAAGGTCGACGCGGCCGGACGCAGCATGGCCGATGGCGTGCCGACCGTTGTGGACCGCCTCAAGGCGGCAGGCGCAAACTGGCTCTACCTGCCGCCGGACTCCTTCCTCAGCACGCAGGCCAAGAGTGTCGTCATTCCCGCTGCGCTCCAAGCCGGCTTGCCCGCATTCGCCTCGACCGAACAGCTCATGGCCGCCGGCGCCTTGCTGGGCCTGGTGAGCCGCTACTACAACGTCGGTCAGTTCGCCGCGCACAAGGCCGCTCAGATCCTGCAGGACAAGGTCCCGCCTTCGAAGATTCCCGTCGAGACCTTGACCCGCCTGGCCCTTCAGATCAACCTGCCGGTGGCGCGCCGCCTGGGCATGCTGCCGCCCCTGAACATGTTCAACTATGCCGAGCTGATCGGAGACGCACGGTGATGCTTCGACGCCTGAATGCCGCCGATCTCCCGGCGTTGCTCGAGCTGCATGCCGCCGTCATGGCGGCCTTGCCCGATCCGAGTTTGTTTCGCCTCTTCGGTGGTGCCCGGAGTTTTCTGTCCAGCCACTTCGGCGAGCGCGGCGAGAGCCTGGGCCTGTTCGATGGCGAGCGCGTGCTGGCCTATGGTTCGCTGACCCTGCCCATGGCCGACGACGCCGACAATTACGCCCGCAATCTTGACTGGCCGCCGCAGCGCGCAGGCCGGGTGGCCTTGCTGTCTGCCGCCATGGTCGACCCCTCCCACCGCGGGCAGGGCTTGCACCCCGCGCTGATCGAGGCGCGCCTGCAACTGGCGGCCGAACGCGGCGCCGTAGAAGTGCTCGTGCGCGCGGCTCCCGCCAACGCCCAATCGCGACGCACCCTGCTGGCCCACGGGTTCGCCATCGTCTGGCTGGGCGTGCAGGCCGAAGGTTCGCTGCGGCACGTGATGTGGCGGCCCGTGGCGCAGCCGGCCTGGCTGGGGGAGGGCGGGGAGGGCGGCGAGGGCGGTGAGGGCGATCGGTGCTGGGTCGCGGCCGAGGATCTCGAGGAGCACAAGCGCCTGCTGCGCGAGGGCTGGATCGGCGTGGCTGCGCGCGAGGCCGACGCGGCGATCGGATTCGCACGGCAACGCTGAGTCGCAATGGGCGGAAAATACGCCCATGAACAAGGCCTTCACCAAGGAATCCGACGGCGACGACGACGATGATGATGTCGCTCTGCCTGCGCTGCCCCAAGGCACCAAGAACTACATGACGCCGCAGGGTTATGCGCGGCTGCGCGCCGAATTCATGGAACTGCTCGACGTGGAGCGGCCCAAGATCGTCGAGGTCGTGTCCTGGGCGGCCAAGAACGGCGACCGCAGCGAGAACGGCGACTACCTCTACGGTAAGAAGCGCCTGCGCGAGATCGATCGCCGCCTGCGCTTTCTCACCAAGCGGCTGGACATCGCCGAGGTGGCGGACCCAAGCCTGCACTTTGGGCATGACCAGATCTTCTTCGGTGCCACCGTGACCTACGTGAACGAGGCTGGCGAGGAGCGCACCATCACGATCAAGGGCATCGATGAGAGCGACAGCCTGAAAGGCGAGGTCTCGTGGATCTCGCCAATCGCGCGCACCTTGCTCAAGGCGCGCGAAGGCGATGAGCTGCAACTCGTGACGCCCAAGGGCGTCGAGCGCATCGAGGTGCTGGAGGTCAGCTACCCACGACCGAAGGCTTGACGCGCCAGGCCTTGATCACCGCCGGCGAGCGCTTGACGGTGCGCAGCACATCGGCCAGGTGCAGGCGGTCGCGCACGGCAATCAGCAGGTTCATCTCCACCGACTCGCCTTCCTGCGACTCCTCGCTCATTGCGATGTGGGTGATGTCGGCCTCGGCAATGCTGACGGCCGTGGCCACCTGGGCCAGCATGCCCTTGCCGCTCCTGAGCAGCATACCGACGGCGGCCTCGTAGTTGCGGCTGAGCTCCTCGCCCCAGCTCACGGCGATCCAGTGGTCGGGGTCGCGTTGGAAGAGGCGCTTACCGGTCGAGCATTCGGCCGTGTGGACCACGAGGCCCTCGCCGCGGCCCAGATAGCCCTTGACCTCATCGCCCGGGATGGGGCGGCAGCAGGAGGCGAGGCGCACCGAGGCGCCTTCGCTGCCGTCCAGTGTGACCTCGCCGTGGGCGGGCGCGTCGTCGGCGGCGAAGCGGCCCATCGAGAGCATCACGGCGTCGGGTTTCTGGCCCTGCTCGGCCAGCATGCGGGCCAGCTTCTTGGCCACGATGGTCGCGATCTTGCGGCCCAGGCCGACGTCGACCAACAGTTCGTCCACGGTTCGGTTGCCCGCCCAGCGGGCCAGGCTTTGCCAGAGCTGGGCAGCGGCCTCGTCGTCGTCGTCCAGACTGGGCAAGCCCAGGCCCTCGGCTCGCAGAGCCTGCGCAAGCATCTTCTCGCCCAGGCCGCGCGACTCCTCCTGCTCGAGGTTCTTGAGGAAGTGGCGGATCTTGGAGCGGGCGCGGCCGGTGCGCACGAAGCTGAGCCAGGCCGGGTTGGGGCGCGCCGACTCGGCCGTCACGACCTCGACCACGTCGCCGCTGTGCAGCGGCATGCGCAGCGGCACAGGTTCGCCGTTGACCTTGGCCGCCACGCAATGGTCGCCCACGTCGGAGTGGATGGCGTAGGCGAAGTCCACCGGTGTGGCGCCCTTGGGCAGGGCCATGATCTTGCTCTTGGGCGTGAAGACGTAGACGGCATCCGGGAAGAGGTCGATCTTGACGTGCTCGAGGAACTCGTTGGCGTCACGCGTCTCGTCCTGGATGTCGATCAGCGATTGAAGCCAGTTCGCACCGAGCTGCTGCATGCCGCTGGCCGCCTCGTCGCTCTTGTACATCCAGTGCGCGGCCACGCCCTTTTCGGCGACGAGGTGCTGGGCCTCGGTGCGGATCTGGAACTCCACCGGCGTGCCCAGTGGACTCAGCAAGGTGGTGTGCAGCGACTGGTAGCCATTGGGCTTGGGCAGGGCGATGTAGTCCTTGAAGCGGCGGGGCTGCGGCTTGTAGAGCTGGTGCAGCACGCCCAGCGCGATGTAGCAGTCGTAGAGCTGGCCCACCACGAGGCGGAAGCCGAAGATGTCGCTGACCTGGGCGAAGGACAGGCGCTTCTCGCGCATCTTGGTGTAGATCGAGTAGACCGTTTTCTCGCGGCCGTAGATCTGCAGCTTGACGGGCGAGGCATCAAAGGCCTTGACGACTTCCTTCTCGATGCGTGCCACCAGGTCGCGCCGGTTCCCGCGCGCGCGCATCACGGCCTTGCTGAGTGCGGCGTGGCGCCAGGGATGGCTGTACTTGAAGGACAGCTCCTGCAGCTCGCGGTAGATCTGGTTCAGGCCCAGCCGGTGGGCGATGGGGGCGTAGATGTCGAGCGTTTCGCGGGCAATGCGCTGCGCCTTGTGCGCGGCCATGGACTCCATGGTGCGCATGTTGTGGAGACGGTCGGCCAGCTTGATCAGGATGACGCGCACGTCGCGCGCCATGGCCAGCAGCATCTTGCGGAACGATTCGGCCTGCGACTCCTCCTTGGTGGAGAACTGGAGCTTGTCCAGCTTGGTGAGCCCGTCCACCAGCTCCGCGGTGGGGGAGCCGAAGCGCTCGATCAGCTCGGTCTTGGTGATGCCGCAGTCTTCCATGGCATCGTGCATCAGCGCGGCCATGATGGCCTGGGCATCGAGCCGCCATTCAGCGCAGATGCCGGCCACGGCAATCGGGTGGGTGATGTAGGGCTCGCCACTGGCGCGCATCTGGCCCAGGTGCGCTTCATCCGCGAACTTGTAGGCCTCGCGCACATGCTTGAGGTCGGCCTTGGCGAGGTAGGTCAGGCGGCCCAGCAGGGCGTCGAAGGAGGCTGCTTCGGCCAGGCTCGGCTCGGCGTCGGGCGCGGCATGGCGCAGCCCCAAGCCGGAGAAGGTCGGTAGTTTGGCAGCGGCGAAAGAGCGCAATCCCATAGCTGGAATTTACCGTATGCCGCTGCTCCTGCCGGGCGAGAGGGCTTGAACCCTCCCAAATGCAAACGGGCGCCCGCAGGCGCCCGTGGGCATCACGATCTGCTTGATCAGACCGGAACCTTGCGCAGCATCTCCACGCCGACTTCGCCAGCGGCGATTTCGCGCAGGGCGGTCACGCCGGGCTTGTTCTTGCTTTCGATCTTGGGCGTGTGGCCCTGGCTCAGCATGCGGGCGCGGTAGGTTGCCGCGAGCACCAGCTGGAAGCGGTTCGGGATCTTGGTCAGGCAGTCTTCGACGGTGATGCGGGCCATTGTGTTGTTCCTTCAGGGGAGGTCGAGCGCTTTGAACACGGCGGAGCGGTTCCGACGCTGAGCCGCGTATTTTAACCGTTGCGCGTGGACGATGGATTTCAGGTCGAAAACGGCCTTGTCAAAGTCGGCATTGATGACGATGAAATCGAAGTCCTTGGCCTGGGCCACCTCCTCGCGCGCATTGGCCATGCGCTCGGCGATGACGTCCGGCGCGGTGTCGCCGCGGCGGTTCAGGCGCTGCATCAACTCCTCCCAGGAGGGCGGCAGGATGAAGATCAGGACGGCATAAGGGAAGAGCTCTTTGATCTGCAGGGCGCCTTGGTAGTCGATCTCCAGCACCACATCGTCGCCCTTGGCCATGCGGGCCTCAATGGCGGCGCGCGACGTGCCGTAGAGATTGCCGTGCACCTCGGCCCACTCAAAGAAGTCGCCGTGATCCACCTTGGCCTTGAACTCGTCGCGGCTGATGAACCAGTACTCGCGGCCATGCTGCTCCTGGCCGCGCGGAGCGCGGGTGGTGTGGGAGATGGAGACGTCGAGCTTGGCGTCCAGCTCCAGCAGGGCGCTGACAAGGCTGGATTTGCCCGTGCCGCTGGGGGCGGCAACGACGAAAAGATTGCCGGGATATTCCATCGAGGGAGCTTATTCGATGTTCTGGAGCTGGACGTCGAGACCGACGCTAAGAACTTGATCTAGCTGGATATTCTTGAATCCGATCACCAAAAGCCTCACAACGAACCCCACAGTTAGTCAATGCAATGGCCTGATAGGGCGTCACAGCGGTTGCGGTGGCGACATTTTAGCGCCCGACCTCACCCCCCCATCTGGACGTCCAGGTTTGCGATTCACGTCAACAGCAGGTGGGGAAGACGTGGTGAAGGCTGCAGCAATCCATGGAGAACTCCGAAAACGGCCATTTGCCGGCCGCGCGACCGCCCCGGTCTTCGTGGACCTGGCCATCTACCGCGGCTACCACATGACTCACCACGTGAAGACCGGCACGGCCCAAGATCCGGACCTTGGCAACTATGCGAACTACCCGGTCAGCCGTGCCTCGCTGCTGCGCAAGTTCGGCCGCGACCTGACGGGCCGCTCGGGCCTGCGCGCCTTGCTC
>JAFALK010000043.1 GCA_019234295.1 Roseateles sp. | reverse complement strand
ACTTCTTCCGCCGGCGCGCTCTCCGGCGGCAGCATGCGCGCTACAGCCTTGTCCTTGAATGCTTGTCCGTATCGAGCCACTCTCGTCCTTCATCGCCGCCCCCTGTTCTGGATTTATCGGGGCGACAACTATTCTGACGCGGGGGGCGCCGTAGCCAGGCTTCCTGTGCTGGTGACGCACGACGATGATTCGAATGCCCGCCTCAAGGCTGCGGTATACGACGGAGTACGGAAAAACGCGCAGCGGAAAAACGCGGCGACCTCTTGCGGATGGCGTGCCGAAGCCGGGATGCATGACCAACAGTTTGGCAACGCGCTCGAACTCGTCGAGGAACCGCTGCGCTACCAGCAAGCCAGCCTGCTCCATATAGAAATCCAAGGCGTCAGCGATGTCTTGCTCGGCGCCAGGATGAAGCGAATACGAACCGAGCAAGCCTTGAACGAAGACGGTTCACGGCTTCCTGCGCCGGGACTTCGGCCGCAGAGCCCGACTCCAATGACGCCTCTCGTCGATCCGCTTCCATTTCCCAGGCTTCCTCGACTTCGGGATCGGCGTCGAGGCTAACGATGAGGCGCTCGAGCAGGTGCGAACGGTCCGCAGGGGCAAGCTTTAGGGCTTCAGCTTCCAGAACTTCGAGGCTCGTGGTCATAGTGATCTCCGACGCGATTGCGCTTAACAATCTATAGCTTGCCACAACCAGTGCCGGTTCCACTGCGCGGCAGGAAAGCTGCCGCTTGCCGAGGGCTGGCTATGGCCGAGACCGTGAGTTCAAGCGCCTCCAGGAACCTGCCCCCCGACCGTCACAGCGAGCGCGATCTGCCCCCTCAACTTGACGGGGCGCCATCGTGGGTATCCTTAAATCCGGTCTCAGCGGAACAGGCAATGGCGATGACGACGAAGAAGTCCACGGCGACCCGTAGGGCGGTGACCCCGCAGAAGGCAATGCCGAAGCCCAAGCTCAAGCTCAAGAGGAAGGCAAACCCTCGAACGCGCCCAGCGGTGGACATCGTTCGCGCGTCCCGCGACGGTCACGAGTTCCACGAAGCCTGGGTTGCTCGAAAGTGCCTGCAGGCGTTCATGGACTGGGCGCAGGCGCTGCTTCTGCGCCAACTGGGGGCGCAATTGGAGGTTCGTTAACCGGGTGTCGGAATCGAAAGAGCCTCTGGGATGGGCTGATGACGGTGACCCGAGTGCTCTTCCAGTCCATTGCAGTGCTCCGATGTTGGGAGGGGTTGCTGGCTTCAGCCCTTGCGGCGCGGCGGTCCGCGCGGTCGTCGTGCGCGACTTCACGTTGTGCGCGACTTCGCCTTCGCCCAGCGTCAGGTCGGTCAGCATGTGGACGATCGGTAGCACTTTCAGCGCAGGCAGCTCGGACGAGCTGTCCCCTTCGGCAGGCATGAGGATTGCCTGTCAGGCTGGGCGTTGAGCATTGGGCCGAAACTCGGCGACATAGGCTGCAATCGCTTCCGTCACGCTGTCAAGAGCTGCGCCGATCCCGTCTTCCGGCTGCGGAGCGGGGGCCGGTAGGGTCACCAATACAGCCGGATTCCGAAGGGCGTCGGCCCATGGTGCCGCACTCTCGGCGACGAACACGGCACGAGTCGGATTCGGTGCGTAGCCAGCGAGCGCGTGGGCCGTCGCGGCGCCAGCCAAGCGGCGCAGCGCCGCAAGGAGCATGGTCGCCTCGCGCAGGTGTAGACGCCGCGCCTGGCCGACCAACGTCAAGCGGTGGCATGTCGTCTCGGCCGTGGTGCTGGCGACGCCGGCGGCGCGGCGTGCCGCGTCGAACGCCACGGAGGAGCCTTCGACGGTGAGCGACTGGGCAGCGAGCGCAAGATTGGTGGTGACAGCGTCGGCCAGCTGGGTCGCCACGCCATGGCTCCCGCGGTCCGGCCAGAGCACCAGTGCGGCGGCGGCTCCGACGACGCTGCCGATGACGTTGTTGACGGCTCGCGCCATGGGGATGCCGGTTGCCGGCACGAGTAGCTCCGCGACCAGCACAAAGAGGCAGGTCACGCAAACCACGTGGAGGGTGTAGTTGACCCGACGCAGCGCGATGGTCGCGGTGGCAATCGGAAAGATCGCCAGCAAAAGGGCGAGCGGCG
>JAFALK010000087.1 GCA_019234295.1 Roseateles sp. | reverse complement strand
TCACGGCCCACATCAGCGAGCCGTAGGTGAAGCAGTTACTGGACAAGCTGGGCCAGTTCGCCGCGCGCGTAGGAGGCGGCCACCTCCACCAGCGTGCGGGCCTTGATCTTGCCGGCCTGGCCTTCGCAGCCGAACTCCAGGTAGCGCTGCTTGCAGACCGCCTTGGCCGCCTCGCGCGAGGGCTTGAGCCATTCGCGGGCGTCGAACTTCTCGGGGTTCTCGGTCAGGAACTTACGCACGGCGGCCGTCATGGCCAGGCGGATGTCGGTATCGATATTGATCTTGCGGACTCCGAACTTGATGGCCTCCTGGATCTCCTCGACCGGCACGCCATAGGTCTCGCGGATCTTGCCGCCGTACTGGTTGATCTGGGCCAGCAGGTCCTGCGGCACGCTACTGGAGCCGTGCATCACCAGGTGGGTGTTGGGGATGCGGGCGTGGATCTCCTTGACCCGACCGATCGCCAGGATGTCGCCTGTGGGCTTGCGGGTAAATTTGTAGGCACCGTGGCTGGTGCCGATGGCGATGGCCAGGGCGTCGAGCTGGGTGCGTTTGACGAAGTCGGCCGCCTGCTCGGGGTCGGTCAGCAACTGCTCGTGCGTCATGGTCGCTTCGGTGCCGTGGCCGTCTTCCTTGTCGCCCTTCATGGTCTCCAGCGAGCCGAGGCAGCCGAGCTCGCCTTCGACGGTGACACCCAGCGCGTGGGCCATGTCCACGACCTTGCGGGTCACGTCCACGTTGTAGTCGTAGCTGGCGATGGACTTACCGTCGGCCTCGAGCGAGCCGTCCATCATCACGGAGGAGAAGCCCAGGTTGATGGCGCCGCGGCAGACGTCCGGGCTTTGACCATGGTCCTGATGCATCACCACGGGCACATGCGGATAGGCCTCGACGGCGGCCAGTACCAGATGCTTGATGAAAGCCTCGCCGGCGTACTTGCGGGCGCCCGCGCTCGCCTGGAGGATGACCGGTGCGCCGACTTCGTCCGCGGCGGCCATCACGGCCTGCACCTGCTCGAGGTTGTTGACGTTGAACGCCGGAATGCCGTAGCCGTGTTCAGCGGCGTGGTCGAGCAACTGGCGCATGGAGACGAGTGCCATGGGAATTCCCTCGGGAGAGTTGAGAACGAAATTCGCGAGCGCAGCCTACTCCGATCGCTTGATGTAACCGCGCTGTAACTACCGAGGATTCTAAGCAGTCGCGACCGCCAGCTGCCCCAGAACGGGACAGATTCTCCGGGCGCCGCTTATGATGCGCGCGCCGCCCAATCCTCTGCACCCAGCGTGAGTGCCCCGATGTTGCGTCTGTCCGCAGCGAGTGATCTCGAAGTCCAGGTCCATCGCAAGATGCTCCTGCTCCAGGGGCCCTTGTTCGTCTGCCTGGGCCTGTTCTACTGCTGGTTCTCCTTGCATGCAGGCCTGCAGCACTTCCCCTGGATCAGCGCCAGCATCACCGTGCTCAGCGCGCTGAGCCTGCTCTGGTCATGGCGTACGCGGGACTATCTGCGCGGCATCCAGATCATCAATCTGGGCCTCTTCGTCGCCTTCACCTATTCCACGCTGCACCAGCAGGGCATCTATTCCAGCAGTCTGTGGTGGCTGGTGCTGCAGCCCGTCGTGCTGCTGCTGGCTGGCTCACTGCGCCTGGGCGTCCTGACCGGGGCCGTCTTGCTGGCCATGTTCTTCGGCCTGGCCTTGTACGGCCCACGGTCGGTGGACAGCATGAGCCTGGTGCTGCGCGAAGGGCACGCCCAGATGCTGATCGCCGAGGTGGTGTCCACCGTCGTGCTGCTGACCATCACCGGCTTTTCCGTGCTGTGGCGACTGCAGTTGCAGCGCGAGCTCGAGCAAGCGCGACATGCCGCCAGCGTCGCTGCCGAGACCAAGGCCCGCTTCCTGGCCAATATGAGCCATGAGATTCGCACCCCGCTCGGCGGCGTGATCGGCGCCATCGAGCTGCTGCGCTCGGGCAGGATCGACGCCGCGCAGCGCGAGCAGCTCATCGCCCTGCAAGATCGCAGCGCCAAGGCCCTGCAGGCGATGATCAATGACGTGCTGGACTGGTCCAAACTCGAGGCCGGCAAGGTGCATCTGGAGCCGCGCCCCCTGAACCTGCGGGCGCTGGTGTTCGAGAGCAACGAGCTCTTTGCGATGAACGCCTTCGACAAGGGCCTCGAGCTCAGCTCCAGCTGCGCGGCCGACGTGCCGCGCAAATTGCTGGGCGACCCCACGCGCATCCGCCAGATCGTCAACAACCTGGTCTCCAACGCCGTCAAGTTCACGGCTGAAGGTGGCGTGCACATCCACCTGTCGGTGGACGGCTCGGACGCGCCCGATGCAGATCAAGTCCTCGCCCGCATCGACATCAGCGACACCGGCATCGGCATTCAGCCCGAACACATGGGCCGGCTTTTCGAGGCCTTCGAGCAGGGTGACAGCTCGACATCGCGCCGTTACGGTGGCACTGGCCTGGGCCTGTCCATCTCGGCTGAGCTCGCGCGGCTGATGGACGGGCGCATCGAGGCGCGCAGCACGCCCGGCCAGGGCAGCCAGTTCACACTGGTCTTGCCGCTGCAGGTGTCCCAGCCCGCGGCTGAACGTCGGCTGCCCAAGGCCAGGCCGGACGTGGTGCTGGCCTGCGCCAGCCCGGGACTGGAGCGCCACGTGGGTTCGCTGCTGGGTGAACTCGGCGTCAAGCCTCATCGCATCAACCGCCTGCCCGGCGAAAGCGACCTGCATGGGCGTGGGCTGCTGCTGATCGACGTGGCCTTGCTGGGCACCGATAGCCAGCGCTGGATGGCCCAGACCGGCGCCGACATCGAAATCGTGCTCATCGCACCGCTGTCGGACTCCCTGCCCGGCGCCCTGCCCCAGGGCTGGCGCGTCTTGCACAAGCCGGTGCGCCGTGCCGCGCTGGCCACCCTGCTGCGGCCGACGGCCCCAGGCGTCGAGCGCGTCGGCCCTGTCACGCCGGCCACGGCGCTGTGCCGCGTGCTGCTGTGCGAGGACAACCCGGTCAATCAGGTCGTCATCCAGGCGATGCTGGCCGAGCTCGGCGCCTCCTGCAGGGTGGCCGGCGACGGGCTCAAGGCGCTTGAGTACCTTGATGAAGAGCGCTTCGACCTCGTGCTGATGGACGTGCAAATGCCCGAGCTCGACGGCCTGGAGACCACGCGGCGCTGGCGCGTATGGGAAGCCGCGCGCGGCTCGGTGCCCGTCACCATCGTGGCCATGACGGCAGACGCCGAGGGCGATGCCAGCGCTGCCTGCCAAGCCGCCGGCATGGATGCCTACCTGGCCAAGCCCTTCGGCCTGGCGAGCCTGGGCCAATGCCTCGCCGCGAATGGCGTGCCCAGGCGAAGTCAGCAGCGCTCGACCGAAGCCTGAGGCCCACTAAGCGTTGCTCGCCACCACGGCCTGGATTGCCTGAGCCTGCGCCCGCAGACCAGCGTTGACGCGCTGCAGCTGTGCTTGAAGCTCGGGCCGTTTCCTTGCAGCGGCGAAGTAGATACCGCCCTCGCTGAGCGGCGGGCGCTGCACGACAAAGCGCCCGGCCGGCGGAGCCATCATGGCGATGCGCTGCTCCACGACGGCGGGGTCGCCGCTGCGATAAGTCATGAGCAGCCCGTCGCAGCGGCCGGCCGCGAGCATGCGCAGCAGCCCGTCGTACCCCAGATCGGAGTCGATGACCTGGAAGCGCTGCTCCCGCTCAGCTAAATCCAGCGCCGCACCAAGCGTAAAGCCGCGCCGCTTGCAGAGCTTGCGGCCGTCCAGGCCGGCCACCGTCGGCGCGCTCAGAGGCTGACCCGCGGGAGTGACGAGCCAGACCCGCGTGTTGAAGACCTGCTCGCTGAAGTTGAGCACGGCATCGCGCTCGGGACTGCGCGACAGGCCCCAGGCCAGCGCATCGCCCTGCATTGCCAGGACCAGCAGGCGCGCCCAGGGCACGATCACGAACTGCCAATCGAAGCCGCCGCCCTCGGCGACGAGCTTGAGCAGGGGCCGGACAAAATCGAGATCGGCCTGCTCGGCCACCAGAACGGGCAATACGGGCCGGTCCGCCGCGCGCGCGACGCTCCAGGCCCCCAGGCCCATCAAGAACTGCCGTCGAAGAAACCGCGCTGAATCCGCCATCGCTCGGCCCCCTTGCCGCGCAGCCTATCAGCGGCTATGCGAGTTTATGCAACCCGGCAGACCTTGAGCATGTTCGTGCCACCCGGGTAGCCCATGGGCTCGCCGCAGGTGATGGCGTAGGTGTCGCCCGGCCGGATCACGCCCTGCTCGACGAGGATGCGCTCGGCCGCGGCCAGGGCGATGTCGCGGTCATCGTACTTGGGCATCAGCAGCGGGGTCACATTGCGGTACAGGGCCATGCGGCGCTGGCTGGACTCGGTGGTGGTCAGCGCGATGATGGGCACATTGATGCGGTGGCGGCTCATCCACAGCGCGGTGGAACCCGACTCGGTCAACGCGATGATGGCGCGGCAACCGAGGTGGTAGGCCGTGAACAGCGCGCCCATGGCGATGGACTGGTCGATGCGCCCGAAGGTGCGACCGGTGAAGTCCGTGTCGAGATTCACGTCCTCGGCACGCTCGGCGGCGTGGGCGATGGCCGCCATCTGCAGGATGGTCTCGATCGGAAACTTGCCCGCGGCGGTCTCGGCGCTGAGCATGACGGCGTCAGTGCCATCGAGCACGGCATTGGCCACGTCGGACACCTCGGCGCGCGTGGGTACCGGGTTGACGATCATGCTCTCCATCATCTGCGTGGCTGTGATGGCGACCTTGTCCATCTCGCGAGCCAGCTTGATCATGCGCTTTTGCAGGGCCGGCACGGCGGCGTTGCCGACCTCCACGGCCAGGTCGCCGCGCGCCACCATGATGCCGTCGCTGGCCCTGAGGATGGCTTCGAGCTGAGGAATGGCCTCCGTGCGCTCGATCTTGGCGATCATCGCCGGCTTGTGGCGATACGGCTCGCCGGCCACATTGGCCAGTTGGCGCGCCATCTCCATGTCGGTGGCGTTCTTGGGGAAGCTCACGGCCAGGTACTCGCACTGGAAGCTCATCGCGGTCTTGATGTCCTCCATGTCCTTGGCCGTCAGGGCCGGCGCGGTCAGGCCGCCGCCCTGCTTGTTGATGCCCTTGTTGTTCGACAGCTCGCCGCCGAGCACCACGGTCGTGTGCACCTGGGCGCCGCGCACCGAGTCGACCTGAAGCACGAGCAGGCCGTCGTTGAGCAACAAGGTGTCGCCAGGCTTCACGTCGCGCGGCAGTTCCTTGTAGTCCAGGCCCACGATGTCGTCGTTGCCGGGCTCGGTACGCTCGGCGTCGAGAACGAAGGGCCGGCCGTTGATCAGCTCAATCTTGCCATTCTCGAACTTGCCGACGCGGATCTTGGGGCCCTGCAGGTCGGCCATGATGGCCACTTCCTTGCCGGCCTTGCGCGCCATCTCGCGCACGAGGTTGGCGCGGTCAATGTGATCCTGCGCCTTGCCGTGCGAGAAGTTCAGGCGCACGACATCGACCCCCGCGCGGATCATCTGCTCCAGCACCTCGGGCGAGGAGGAGGCCGGGCCCAGCGTGGCGACGATCTTGGTGGAACGGTTCATGGAGCTTGTCTCGCGGGTTTGTAAGAGCGAAAGATTATGTGCCGCAAAACCCGCGGCCCCCCGGTTTCATCGGGTTACTGACTCGCCGCCGCCCTCCTTCACGCCCGGGACTCGGGTTAGTGCTAACGCGCTGCCCCGACGTCGGCCACCGCCAGCGCCGTCATGTTCACGATCCGCCGCACCGTGGCCGAGGGCGTGAGGATGTGCACCGGGGCCGCGCTGCCCAGCAGGATGGGGCCGATGGTCTTGCCGCTGCCGCTGCTGATCTTGAGCACGTTGAACAAGATGTTGGCCGCGTCGAGCGTCGGCAGCACCAGCAGGTTGGCCGAGCCCTGGAGCCGGCTGTCGGGCAGAAAAGTGTCGCGCACACTCTCGGAGATGGCGGCGTCGCCATGCATCTCGCCGTCGCTCTCGACCTCGGGGTGGGCCGCGGCGAACAGCTCGTGCGCGCGCCGCATCTTCAGCGCCGAGGGCCTCTTGCTGGAGCCGAACATCGAGTGCGAGACGAAGGCGAGCTTGGGCGGAAGACCGAAGCGGCGCAGTTCCTCGGCGGCCATGGCGGCGATCTCGGCCAGGGTCTCTGCGTCGGGCTCGTCGTTGACGTAGGTGTCCGTCAAGAAAAGCGTGCCCTCTTCCATCATCACCGCGTTCATGGTGGCGAAATGCTTGGCGCCGGCGCGCAGGCCGATCAGGTCCTGCACATGCTCGAAATGGCCGTCGAAGCGGCCGACCATGCCACAGATCATCGCGTCGGCATCGCCGAGCTTGATGGCGAGCGCGCCGATGACGGTGGCCGAGCGCCGCACCGTCGCCTTGGCCATCTCGGGCGTGACGCCGTTACGGCCCATGATGCGGTGGTAGGTCTCCCAGTAGCGCCTGAAACGGGCGTCGTTGTTGGGATCGACCACGGTCACGTCCTCGCCGATCCGGATGCGCAATCCGGCGCGCTGGATGCGCATGGCAATCACCTCGGGGCGGCCGATCAGGACGGGCTTTGCAAGGCCTTCGTCAAGCACCACCTGCACGGCGCGCAGCACGCGCTCGTCCTCGCCCTCGGCGAAGATGACGCTCTTGGGCGCGGCCTTGGCGGCGGCGAAGACCGGACGCATGAACATGCCGGTCTGGTAGACGAAGCGGCTCAGCTCCTGGCGGTAGGCGTCGAGGTCGGCGATGGGCCGCTTGGCCACGCCCGACTCGGCCGCCGCCCGGGCCACAGCCGGCGCAATGCGCAGGATCAGGCGCGCATCGAAGGGCTTGGGGATCAGGTAGTCAGGGCCGAAGGCCAGGTCCTGACCCGCGTAGGCCGCCGCCACCTCGTCGCTGGTCTCGGCCTTGGCCAGGGCCGCAATCTCGCGCACGCAGGCCAGCTTCATCGCCTCGGTGATCTTGGTGGCGCCGCAATCGAGCGCGCCGCGGAAGATGTAGGGGAAGCACAGCACGTTGTTGACCTGGTTCGGATAGTCCGAACGGCCCGTGGCCACGATGCAGTCGGGCCGCGCGGCCTTGGCCAGTTCCGGCCGGATCTCGGGTTCGGGGTTGGCCAGGGCCAGGATGATGGGCTTGTCCGCCATCGTCGCCACCATCTCCTGGGTCAGCACGCCGGCCGTGGAGCAGCCAAGGAAGACATCGGCGCCGCGAATGACCTCGGCCAGCGTCGCGGCCTGGGTCTTCTGGCAGTAGCGCTGCTTGCTCTCGTCGAGCTTGTCGCCACGCCCCTCGCGGATCACGCCCTTGGAATCAACGGCGTAGATGTTCTCGCGCCGAACACCCAGGCCCACCATCACATCCAGGCACGCGATGGCCGCCGCGCCGGCACCCGAGGCCACGAGCTTGACCTTGCCGATGTCCTTGCCCACGAGCTCCAGACCGTTGAGCAGGGCTGCCGCGCTGATGATGGCCGTGCCGTGCTGATCGTCGTGAAAGACTGGAATGTTCATCCGGTCGCGCAGCTTCCTCTCGATGTAGAAGCACTCGGGCGCCTTGATGTCCTCCAGGTTCACGCCGCCGAGCGTGGGCTCTAGCGCCGCGATGATGTCCACAAGTTTGTCGGGATCGCGCTCGGCCAGTTCGATGTCGAACACGTCGATGCCCGCGAACTTCTTGAACAGGCACCCCTTGCCCTCCATAACCGGCTTGGCCGCCAGCGGGCCGATGTCGCCCAGGCCCAGCACGGCCGTGCCGTTGGTGACCACGCCCACCAGGTTGCCGCGCGAGGTGTACTCGGCCGCCAGCGTGGGGTCGGCCTCGATGTCCAGGCAGGGATAGGCCACGCCGGGCGAGTAGGCCAGGGACAGGTCGCGCTGGTTGGACAAGGGCTTGGTGGGCGTGACGGAGATCTTGCCGCGCGAGGGCGTGCGGTGGTAATCGAGCGCAGCTTCGCGCAATGCGGCCTCGGCCGGCGACAACGACTTCTTGTCCATGAACATGTCTCCTGGTTCTGGTGGATACGGCGAGGTTACGCCCGTCGCGGCCGGCTGACGATGCCTCAATGCTTGGTCCGCATGCCGGCTCGGCATGAGCGAGAGTTTGTCGCAATCGGTAATCCGTCACTCGGGCGCAGCGGCACCATCCCTAGAATCTTGCGCGCACCGACGGATGCTTCGCGTCCGCTACTTCCTATTCAGATCTCCCATGCGTTTGCCCTCACGTCTTCTCGCACGCCTGCTGTGCGCAGCCGCCCTCTTCTCCTCGCTGGCCGTCGCCCATGCCGAGATCACCGGTGCCGGTGCTACCTTCCCCTCGCTGGTCTACGCGCGCTGGGCTGAGGCCTACGCCAAGAGCTCAGGCCAGACCGTGGCCTACAAGCCCACCGGCTCGGGCGACGGCGTCAAGCAGATCAGCGCCCGCAGCGTGAAGTTCGGCGCCAGCGATTCGCCGCTGAGTGCAGCCGAGCTGGGTCAACGCCATCTCGTGCAGATCCCGATGCTGGTCGGCGGCGTCGTGCCTGTGGTGAACCTGCCGGGCGTGCCCGAGGGTCGCCTGCAGCTGACCGGCGACCTGCTGGCCGACATTCTGGCCGGCCGCATCCGCGTCTGGAACGACGTGCGGTTGATCGCCATGAACCCGGGAATCACCCTGCCCGCGCTGCCGGTCCATCGAGTGGTGCGCGCCGAGAAGTCCGGCACCACCGAGGGCCTGACGCGGTACCTGAGCGCAGTTTCCGGCGCCTTCTCGAGCGAAGTCGGCACGAGCCAGCTGCCGAGCTGGCCCGGCGAGGTCGAGCGCGCCGAAGGCAATGACGGCATGGTCAAGGCCGTCAAGGCCACGCCCGGCGCCCTCGGCTACGTGAGCTTCGACCGGGTGCAGCAGTCGCGGCTGAACGCCGTGCGCTTGCGCAACGCCGCCGGCCACTGGGTGGCGGCGAGCGAGTCGGGATTCAGTGCCGCCATCGCAGCCAGCGACCTGGCCCGCCAGGGCGATGACCTGGCGCCGCTGATCAACCGCGACGGCGCCGACAGCTGGCCCATCACCATGACCAGCTTCGTGCTGATCGACGCCAAGCCCGCCAAGAGCGACGACGCGAGCCCGGTGATGCGCTTCATCTACTGGTGCTTCTTGCACGGCGACGACCTGACCCGCGGCACCGGTTTCGCCCCGCTGCCACTGCGCCTGCAATCGCGGCTCGCGGCCCGCTTCAGCACCGTCCGCGCCCAGGACGGCAAGGTGCCCGACTATCTGGCGATGTAGACCGATCAGAGCAGGCGCAGCCTCGCACTCACCCGGCTCAAGCCGGGAGGCAACTCCTCGGTCGTATAGCTGGCGCGCGTTCTGCACAGCACCCCGGGAGATGCAAGCTGCCTCAGCAGCTGGACGCAGGTGTCTGCCACCTGATGCTGACGCTGCCCCAACTCGTCCATGATGACCGGATCAATGCGTATCCACAGCAACATGCACCGGTAGCACCAGCCCCCTGCCAAGTCGATTTCGGCAGCTCCCAGCCATGCCTCACGCAGGGCCGGATGCCGCCTCAACCCCAAGGCGAGTGCAGCGCGTAGCGCTTCAGGCCATTCGCCTCCAGCCTGCACCTGACCGCTCTCGACGGCTTGTTCGAGCTTGTCGAGTGCTTCGCTGCGACGCTGCCGGATGCTTGCGAGGCGCCGTTCGAGCTGGCTTCGCTCATCCTGCGGCAGGCCAAGCGTCAGGCCGTGTTCAGCGAGAGCGCGGCACGCGACATCACGTTCGCCGCGGCGCGGCTGCGAAGTCGCCGCCCGGGCGCGCCAGAGATCTCGCGCCTCGGCCAGACGCGCCGTGGCGAAGCACGCCCGGGCGCGCAGCAGATCGGAGGCTGCATCGCCCGCCAACCCTTCGCTGAGGCGCAGAACCTCGCCATGTTCGTCGAGCAGGGCCGCCAACTGCAGGGTCTGCGCTACGCCGGCTTTGCGCAAGGATTCACTCGCCTGGTCGATACCCTGAAACATCGCATGCCACATCGCCCACTGCGCCCACACACGACGCCCAGCAGGCGCGTCGACTCTCTCCGGCCACCCGGTATAGGCCGGCTGCTCAGGCCAGGCCCAGTCCTGCGGGATCACGCCGAGCGCAACCAATCGTTCAGCGGTAGGCGGGTGCGTCGCCTGAGCCTCCTCGGCGGCAAGCAGGTCGCTGCGCGGCACGGCACGCCAGCCTGCAATGCGTTGCCCCAAGAGGTCGGCTGGCGGCTCAGCGAGGCGGCGCTGCAAGCGACGCTGAGTTGGCCCGTCGGAAAGCTCCATGCCGCGACCCAGACGATCCATCAGGGTCAGCGCCCGGGCGATGGCGGGTGTGCCGCAAGATTGCGCTGCCGCTGCGTCAGCTTCGAATTCACAACGCCGTGAATGGGCAAGACTGACGCGGCGGAACCAGGGCACGAAGGTCGATGCGAACCAGCCAGCGGCCTGCTCCCATACTGACATCTCCCCTGCACTGACGTGAATCTGCCAGGACTCCCAGGCTTGCCGGGCGCGATAGAGCCAGTGCCCCAGACGACCATGCCGACGCGAGAAATGCCCCAGCTCGTGAGCGACGATGGCGAGCACGGCCTCACGATCCAGGCTTTGCAGCAAAGGCCTGCCCAGCAGGAGCACGCGCCGCGTCGGCCGCAGCGAAATGCCACGATTCAGCTCCAGCGCCCCGGCGTTGAACTCATCGTTGAGCGCGATGGCGTGCAATCGCGGCGCCAGCATCGCATCAGCCAGCCGGTCAATGTCGGCATAGAGTTGCGGCGCATGCTCACGGCTGACCGGCTCAAAGTTGTCGCGAGTGGCCGGCTGCAGCAACCAGGCCAGCAACACGAATCCGGCACCACATAGCGCCGCGTAAATCGGATTGCCATACAAGGCCGCGGCAATGCCGAACATCACGGCCAAGGGTAGCAACAAAAAGATCTGGTGCAGCCCTTGAGCCGCTACGGCGACGACAGCCAGCAGGCGCGGCGACATTCAGTCGATCTTGGCCGACCGACGCCCCAACTCAGCCCGCTGCGCGCTTGGCCAGGATCTCGAAGGCCGGCAGGGTCTTGCCTTCAAGCACCTCAAGGAAGGCGCCGCCGCCAGTGGAGATGTAGCCGACGTCTTTCTCGATGCCGTACTTGGCGATGGCCGCAAGCGTGTCACCGCCGCCGGCGATCGAGAAGGCATTGCTCGCGGCGATGGCGCGCGCAATCGTCTCGGTGCCGTGGGCGAAGGCGTCGAACTCGAACACGCCGACCGGGCCGTTCCAGACGATGGTGCCAGCCGCCTTGAGCTGCTCGGCCAGCATCGACGCCGTCTTGGGGCCAATGTCGAGGATCAGGTCGTCGTCGGCCACTTCGTTGGCGGCCTTGACGGTGGCGGGCGCATCGGCCGCGAAGGCCTTGGCGCAGACCACGTCCACGGGAATGGGCACTGCCGCGCCGCGGGCCTTCATTCCTTCGATCACGGCCTTGGCTTCGCCGACGAGGTCGGGCTCGGCCAGGCTTTTGCCGATCTTGAGGCCAGCCGCGAGCATGAAGGTGTTGGCGATGCCGCCACCGACGACCAGGCCGTCCACGTTCTTGGACAGCGACTGCAGGATGGTCAGCTTGGTCGAGACTTTGGAGCCAGCGACGATGGCGACGAGCGGACGCTTGGGCGCGGCCAGGGCCTTGGTGATGGCGTCGATCTCTGCGGCCAGCAGCGGGCCGGCACAGGCAATCGGCGCGAACTGAGCGATGCCGTAGGTCGTGCCCTCGGCGCGATGGGCGGTGCCGAAGGCATCGTTGACGAAAATGTCGCAGAGCTTGGCCATCTTCTTGGCCAGCTCTTCGCTGTTCTTCTTCTCACCCTTGTTGACGCGACAGTTCTCGAGCAGCACGACCTGGCCGGGGTGCACGCTCACGCCGTCGACCCAGTTGGACACCAGGGGCACTTCGCGCCCCAGCAACTCGGAGAGTCGCTTGGCCACGGGCGCCAGCGAATCCTCGGGCTTGAACTCCCCCTCGGTCGGGCGGCCCAGGTGCGAGGTGACCATCACGGCAGCACCCGCCTTCAGGGCCATCTCAATGGCGGGGGCAGAGGCGCGCACGCGCGTGTCCTCGGTGATGTTGCCGGCATCGTCCTGGGGCACGTTGAGGTCGGCGCGGATGAAGACGCGTTGGCCGGCCACCTTGCCGGCGGCGATCAGGTCGGTGAAGCGAAGGACGTTCATTGGATTGGCTCGCGGGTTCGGTTCGACAAAACCCCGCGAGCTTACCAATGAGCGGTTACCGCCCGGGTTCAGTTCAGCTTCTTGACCTTGCCGTTGCCGGCGATGGAGGTGCTGATCTCCGGCGAGCCAACATAGCTGACGTCGCCCGAACCTGCGACTGAGATGTGCAGCTTCTTGCTGACGTTGACCTCGGCATCGCCGCTGCCCGCGATGGTGACTTTGCCTTCCTCGGCCTCCAGGCCGCGCAGCTTCACGTCGCCGGAGCCGGCCACGGAAATCTTGAGGCTGCCGGTCTTGCCGCTGCCGCTCACGTCGCCGCTGCCGGACACCGAGACGCCCAGGCTTTCGCTCTGCAGCGCGTCCAGCTTGATGTCGCCTGAGCCGGCGATGCTGATGTCGACGGGGCCGGTCTTCATCGGCTCGACCTTCACATCACCCGACCCGGAAATGGAGACAAGGCGCAGCTGCGGCATGTCCAGCACGAGCTGGGGCGTGTTGCCCGTGCTGATGCTGTAGCCACGCTTGACGCCAACCTCCAGCGTGCGGCCCTTGCCGCCATCGACGACCTTGGTCTCGATGTAGGGGAGGATGTTCTTGTCGGCCTTGAGCTCAACCTTGTTGCCGGCGCCCTGGCGGATCTGGACCTTGAAGCCACCGGTCAATGACACGCCGTCGAAGGCGCCGGTGTCGCGCGTTTCGCTGGCGAATTCGCCCGAGCCCTTGATGCGCTCGCCGCCGCCCCAGTTCCAGTCATGGGCATGGGCGGCACCGGCGACGAGGGCGGTGGCGGTCAGAGCAAGGAAGAGGCGACGCTTTTGCATGAGAGGCTCCTGAGTGTTGGACGGAGCGGATCATGCAACTGCAGCCGGGTGGGCGACAGGGGGGCGCGACGGACTGCGGGATTGACGGCCTGATCTGCGGCGAGCGCCGCTGGCCAGCCGCTCAGCGGCCCTTGGACTTGTCCGCCTTGTCCGCCTTGTCCGCCTTCTCGGTCTTGTCGGCCTTCTCGACCTTCTCGACCTTGTCGGTCCTGTCCGATTTTTCGGGCTTGTCAGCCTTTTCACCAGAGTCGGTTGCCGCATCGCCTTCGCCGGCCGGGCCCGACGCCGCCGAACGCTGGATCATGGGCGGCGTGCCTTCGAGCTTGTTGTCTCGCATATACGCATCCATCTCCATCCATCCCGCGTAGACCGCCGCCTTGTTCGCCTTCGGATTGAGCGTGTAGCAGTCCTCGATCGCCCGCAGCGCATTTCGACAGGCCCCGCCCACGGCCTTGCCGTCGGCCTCCTTCCTGGCGGCGATGGTGGCAGGGGTTTCGATGCCGAGCTTGTCGCAGCCGACCAGGGCCGCGACGACAGGCAGGAGATAAACGTAGCGGTGCATTCCTCGCATCCCCGGATATCGGCCGATCAGCCGCGAGCTTGAGCCATGGCCATCAGCCGGGCCACGCGCTCCTCGGTGGGCGGGTGGGTGGCGAAGAGGCCGGCCAGGCCGCCGCCCGAGAGCGGGTTCATGATCATCATCTGGGCCGTCTCCGGGTGCGCCTCGGCCGGCTCCAGGGGGATGCCCTGGGCGAGGCGATGGATCTTGTTGAGAGCCGAGGCGAGCGCGGCCGGGTCGCCCGAGATCTCGGCGCCGCCACGATCGGCCTCGAACTCGCGTGCGCGGCTGATGGCCATCTGGATCAGGCTCGCGGCCAGCGGAGCCAGGATGGCTACGAGGATGCCCGTCAGCGGATTGGCCGGCCGGCCCTCCTCATCGCGCCCGCCGAAGAACATCGCGAAATTGGCCAGCATGGAGATGGCGCCGGCCATGGTGGCGCTAACGGTGGAGATCAGGATGTCGCGGTGCTTCACGTGCGCCAGCTCATGCCCCATCACGCCGCGCAGTTCGCGCTCGCTCAGCGCGCGCAAGATGCCTGTCGTGGCTGCCACGGCGGCGTTGGCGGGATTGCGGCCCGTGGCGAAGGCGTTGGGCGCCTCCTCCTCGATCAGGTAGACGCGCGGCATGGGCAACTCGGCCTTGGCGGCCAGTTCCTGGACGAGTCGGTAGAACTGCGGCGCCGTCGAGGCATCGACCTCGCGGGCGTTGTACATCTTCAGCACCAGGGTGTCGGAGAACCAGTAGCTGAAGAAGTTCATGCCCAGGGCCAGCATGAGCGCGAACATCATGCCCGTTCGGCCGCCGATCAGTCCGCCGATGAACATGAACAGGGCCGTGATGGCCGCCATGAGCACGGCAGTCTTGAAGAGATTGAACATCGTGAGGGTCTCCTTCGCCGTGGAGATGGTACTCAGGCGCCGGTTTTCAAGTCGACGAGATGGCCTGGCAGGCGCTTGCCGCCGGCGCGCTGGAGTTCGGTCAGCTCCAGGGCACCCTGACCACAGGCAACGATGGGGCCTTCACCGCCCTGCCCCAGCAACTGGCCCGGCTGGCCGCTGCCGCTGGCCAGCCGGGCGCGCCAGACCTTGATCGCCTCGCCACCGAATTCGGCAACACCGCCGGGGAATGGATCGAAGGCACGCAGGCGGCGCTCGATCTGGGCGGCATCCTGGTGCCAGTCGATGCGGCTCTCGGCCTTCTCGATCTTGTGGGCGTAGGTGACACCCTGTTGAGGCTGCGGCGTGCGCGTGAGCGTTTCACGCAGGGCGCGCACGATGAGCCGGCCGCCCAGCTCTGCGAGTTGATCGTGCAGGCTGGCCGTGGTGGCCTCGGCCGCGATGGGCAAGCGCTCGACCAGGAGCATGTCGCCCGTGTCCAGGCCCGCATCCATCTGCATGATGGTGATGCCCGTCTCGGCATCACCGGCTTCGATCGCCCGGTGGATGGGCGCGGCCCCGCGCCAGCGTGGCAGGAGCGAGGCATGGATGTTCAGGCAGCCGCGCGGCGGAAGATCCAGCACCCATTGCGGCAAGATCAGGCCATAGGCTGCCACAACCATCACTTCAGGCTGCGCCGCCAGCAAGGCCTCGCGGGCCGCCGCTGCATCGGCGCCATACTTGCCGTCGAGCTTGAGGCCTTGAGGCTGGGCGACCGAGATGCCGTGCCCGAGGGCCAGTTGCTTGACCGGCGAGGCCTGCAGCTTCATGCCTCGGCCGGCAGGGCGGTCGGGCTGGGTCAGCACCAGGGGGACGTCAAAACCGGCCTCCAGCAGCGCGGCCAAGGCCACGGCCGCGAACTCCGGCGTGCCCGCGAAGACGAGCTTCATGATTCGGGGCTTCAGCGCGCGGCAGCCTGCTCGTCGCGCGCCTTCTTGACCAGCTTGGTCTTGATGCGGTCGCGCTTGAGCGGGCTCAGGTACTCGACGAAGACCTTGCCCAGCAGGTGGTCCATCTCGTGCTGCACGCACACGGCCAGCAAGCCTTCTGCGTCGAACTCCTGCATTTGGCCGTCGCGGCCCAGGGCTCGCACGCTCACGCGGGCGTGCCGCCGGACCTTGTCGTAGATGGTGGGCACGGAGAGGCAGCCCTCCTCGCCATCGACCATCTCCTCGCTGACGGCCGTCAGCTCGGGGTTGATCAGCACGCGGGGCTCGTTGCGATCAGTGGAAGTGTCGATCACGACCACGCGCTCGTGCACGTCCACCTGGGTGGCGGCGAGGCCGACGCCATCGGCGGCATACATCGTTTCCAGCATGTCGTCCACAAGCTGGCGGATGCGCGCGTCAACCTCGGCCACGGGCTTTGCCACGGTGTGGAGCTTGGGGTCGGGGTACTTCAGAATGTTCAGATTCGCCATAACGCTCGCGTTGTGGGCATGACACAACGTCTGTTTGTAAGTGCTTGCAAGAGCCGAAAACGCACGGACTCCTTCATTGCTGGCCCCGGGGAATGGGGGCAGAATCCGCCGCAGCAAGAGGGGATTTTCGCCGAAATGCAAAAGCCCCTGGCCGAGACCGAAGAACGAAACAGGCCGACCACCCTCCTCGGAAAGAGATCCATGCCCGCTGCATCCCTGCACCTTCGATCGGCAATTGCGCTGGCCCTGCTGGCGGCTCTGGGCACCGCGGGCGCCGCGGGCGACTACCCCATCACCCCCGAGCAGCGCGCCACCGCCGAGCGTGTGGCCCAGGCCGGCGTGCCGATCTCCGAGCTGGCCCCGAACGCCCCGGACACCTACACCATCAAGTCCGGCGACACGCTCTGGGCGATCTCGGGCGTCTTCCTCAAGAGCCCCTGGCATTGGCCCGAACTCTGGGGCATGAACAAGGCCGAAATCGCCAATCCGCATCTGATCTACCCGGGCCAGGTGCTGATGCTGGTGAAGCAGGACGGCCGCGCCATCCTGCAAGTGGCCCGAGACCGTACGAGCCAAGCCACCCCAGGCGGGGTGACCAAGCTGTCGCCGCGGGTGCGCACCTCGAAGTACGAGGACGCCATCGCCGCCATCCCCCTGCGTCTGATCGAACCCTTCCTGACCGAGGCCGTGGTCTTCGACGCCGACGCCCTGGCCGACGCACCACGCGTGGTAGCCGCTCCCGAGGGCCATGTGCTGGTCACACGCGGCGACCTCGCCTACGCCCGCGGCAACCTGAGCCAGGGCAATGAATACCGCGTGTTCCGCGAGGCCCGGCCGCTGCGGGATCCCGGCACGGGCGAGGTGCTCGGATACGAGGCACCTTATGTCGGCACGGCCGAGTTGGTGGCGCCGGGCGGCACGCAGAAGGACGCCAAGGGCAACGAGGAGACCGTGCCGGCCACCCTGCGCGTGCGCAGCGTGCGCCAGGAGGTCGGAGTGGGCGACCGGCTCGCTCCCGTCGAACAGCGCGAATTCCTGCACTTCGTGCCGCATGCGCCCGACAGCGCACTGCGTGGCCAGATCATCTCCGTCTACGGCGATGCGCTGCAGGGCGGACAGAACCAGGTCGTGGCCCTGAACAGGGGCAGCCAAGACGGCCTGGAGCGCGGCCACGTGCTGTCGCTTTGGAAGGCCGGCCGTCAGGACGTGGACCGCACGAGCGGCCGCAGCGAGGAGATCCGCCTGCCCGACACCCGCAACGGCGTTCTGCTGGTGTTCCAGACCTACAAGCGCGTCTCCTACGCGCTGATCATCTCCGCGCAAGACGCGGTCAACGCCGGCGACGGCTTCACGCCGCCCTGACACAGCAGGGAGGGCCCGCGCGGTGGTTGAGCGCGAGGAACTGGCTGCTTGGCTGCGGCTGCTGGAAACGCCCGGGGTCGGGCTCGAAACGGCGCGCGCGCGCCTCGCTCAGGCCGGTTCGCTGGACGAGGCGCTCGAACAGCTGCCCGCGCCGCCTCCCCATCTACCCGCGCTGATCGAGCAGACCTGGGCCTGGCTGCAGGCCGATACCCGTCACGACCTGCTCACCCTGGCCGACGCGGACTACCCTCCCCTGCTCATGCAGACGGCCGACCCTCCGCTGCTGCTCTACCTGGACGGCAGGCGCGAGCTGCTCCGCGCGCAGGCGCTGGCCATCGTCGGCAGCCGCCACCCGACACCGCAGGGACGGGAGCACGCCGAAGCCTTTGGGCATGGACTCGCGGCAGCCGGCCTCGTCATCGTCTCAGGCCTGGCCCTGGGCGTCGACGGCGCTGCTCATCAAGGGGCTCTGGAGGCCGGGGGCGGCACCATTGCCATCGTGGGCACCGGCCTCGATCAGATCTATCCGCGTCGCCACGAGGCTCTCGGCCAGCGCATCCGGCGCGAAGGCCTGATCCTCAGTGAGTACGCTTTGGCCACACCGCCCCTGGCGAGCAACTTCCCGCGCCGCAATCGCCTGATCGCCGGCCTGACGCGGGGCTGCCTGGTCGTCGAGGCCGCTCTGCAATCGGGCTCGCTGATCACGGCGCGGCTGGCCTCGCAGGCGGGACGCGAGGTCTTCGCGATCCCGGGCTCCACCCACTCGGCGCACAGCCGTGGCTGCCATGCCCTGATCCGCCAAGGCGCCAAGCTCGTCGAGAGCCCGGCGGACGTGCTGGAGAAACTGCAGCTTGGCCTGGATGTTCGCGAGGAAACAACGCCGGATGCCCCCGAGCCCGGCTGGAGCCCGGCACTGAAGCGCCTGCTGGGCTTGATGGGGTACGAGCCTGTCTCGCTCGAAGAGCTGCTCAACCGCGGAGCCGGCACGAGCTCGGAGGTCAGCGCTTGGCTGCTGGAGCTCCAACTCGCGGGCCTGGTCTCTCGTTTGGCGGGACAGGTATTTCAGCGCCGCGCGAGGACTTGAACAAGCCCGTGTTTTCGCCCGGTCATCATCCGGACAACAGGCGAAAACCCTCGGGTATCATCAGTCCATGTTCGACGTGCTGGTCTATCTCTACGAAACCTACTGGCGCCCGGATGCCTGTCCGGACCATGCCCAGCTGACGCGCAAGCTCAGCGCCGTGGGTTTCGAAAACGAGGAAATCGAGGAGGCCCTGTCCTGGCTCGATGGGCTGGCCCAGGCGGCCGAGTCCTATCAGGGCGAACAAGGCGAGAAGAGCCTGCGCATCTACATGCCGCAGGAGCTTGATCACCTCGGCGAGGTCTCCGTCGGCTTCATAAGCTTCCTCGAGTCGGCCGGCGTGCTGCCCGGTCCCATGCGCGAGATGGCCATCGACCGCGCCATGGCCATCCCCGGCGGCCCCATGGACCTCGAGGACCTGAAGATCATCGTGCTGATGGTGTTCTGGAGCCTGGGCGAGGAGCCCGACGCGCTGATCCTCGACGAGCTCTTCGTCGATCCCGAGGATCGCCTGATTCACTGAGATCGCGATCGAGCCGATCGCCCGACCAAGCGCCTAATTCAGCAATCGGCTGGGGTCGGCCTCGAGTTTCTCAAGCGCACTGCGCGTGGCCTTGACGGTCAGCAACTCATCCTGCGCAGGCTGCAGCAGGCCGGCTTGCAGAAAGGAAGCCATGCGGCTGACCTGGAACAGCACGCCGCGGCCGCCCGGGGTCACGAAGAGCGTGAGATTGCGGCGCACGCCGCGCCAGGCGAGCTGCACGACCTCGATACGGCCCCGGTAGTCGAGCTTGTACCAGCCACCCACGGGCAGCTCGCGCGCCCAGGCGAGCATGCCTGCCGTAGGCTGGGTGCCCCCCTCGGAGACGACTTCCATCCCCTCGGCCTCATGCCCCGAGAGGTCACGCATGATGCTGTCATTGATCCGTGCATCGTCGCTGCCTTCCTCGGGCAGCAAGGCCTCGAGCTGTTCCAACTGCTCCATCAGCTCGTCCAGGCGCTCCTGCGGAATGCTCGCTGTTTTGGCCGTGAAGGCGGCCGCGAGCGCGTTGTTGAGCGCGCGCACATGCTGGTCCTGCTTTTCGGTGGACAGACCGGCGTGCGCCATGCCGTCGCGCAGGGTCTTGAGCAGGGGCGGCAGGCGGCGGATGACTTCGGCGCGCTCGTCGCGCGAGACCTTGGCGCTGGCGCTCCAGATCAGGTCGGCTGCTGCGCGCTTCATGGACTTAGTCTCCTCGTCCTGCGCGCCCATGCGCATGGCCGTCACGGCCAGCACGTCGGCCCAGACATGGAAGAGGAACTCGCGCACCCCGTCCTGCACCGGCACCTCGTTGAGCATCTTGCGCAGCTCGATGGTGTACTGGATGGCCATCGTCTCGCGCTCCTCGATCTGCTGGGCCAGCGAAACACCCCTCATCGAGGCCTGGTTCTCTTTCTCGAAGTAATGGGCCAGGAACTTCTCGAACTCGGTCAGCACCGTGGCGAACACGCGCCGGCCCGTGTCCGGATAGGCCTCAACGACCTGGACCACGCGCTTGATCTCGCGCTCCAGGGCTGTCGACACGGCCCCCTCGCCGGCAGTGCTGGCCGAGAAACCCATGACGCAGGAGCCCATGCGGTCGATCAACTGGCGTGCCGGATGGTCGGTCGTGGCGAAGAAGTCGGGCTCACTAACGGCCACGCGCAGCACCGGCATCTGCAGACGTGCGAACCACACGCGCACTGTGGCGGGCAGGCGTTCTTCGGTCAGCAGGCTCTGAAACATCATGGCCACGATCTCGATCGTGGCGCGCTCGCCGGGCGTGTCGGCGGCCTGCTTGAGCACTTGCTTGAAAGCCTGCTGCCGCGCCTTGATGTCTTCGAGCGCCCGGGGCGCGTCGTTCACGACCAGGTCGATCTGCGCACCGGGTCGATGCTGCAACACTTCCTGGGCATGGCGGATCGCGGCCGAGAGCCGCGGTGAGGCCGCCACGGATCCGGTGGCCTGAGAGACGGCGCTGCCTGTGGCGGCCGCGGAACTCACCAGGCCCGCGTGATTCGAGCCCGGATGCGCCGCCGGTAGCCCCTGGACCCCCTGGACGCCCTGGACTGCCGCCGGTAGCCCCTGGACCGCCGTCGGAGCGAATGCGCGTGCCGGGGGGTTGCCCGCCGTGCCGGACTGCGTGGTCGGTGCCAGTGCGGCGCTGACGCCGAAATTCGGGATATGGCGCTGAAGCACGCGCTGCAGCTGGGCCAGCACCTCCCTGGCATTCACGGAGGCCAGGCTCTGCCCGGGGGCGGACGCATCGACGAGCTGCCCGCCTGCGCCCTGCAGCTCACCCACCGCAGAAGGCAGTCCACCCATGCCGGTGACCACGACGGTCTGGTGGCGGCCTTGGCCCGCCCCGGCGACCAGGTCCGCGGAGGCATGCGAAAGGCCTAGAGCAACACCACCGGCGGAGCGTCGGATGAAGGGCCGCAGGTCGACCTCGGGCATGACGTTCTGGGCCACGAGCCAGCGGTTGACCTCGTGGTAGGCCTCGCCGATCAGGCCCGCGAACTCCTCGTGGAGCTCGTTCTGCAGCATGTGCCAGACATGGATGTCCAGGCCGCAGGCATGCCAGCTGTCCAGCACCAGGTCGGCAATGACCTGGGCACGCAGCAGGTCGTTGGCATCGAGCTCCTCATGGTGCTCGAGCATTTGCATGCGGGTGCGCAGGTCGGTGAACTCCCAGGTGACCTTGTCCATCATGGCCAGGGTCAGGCGCGAGCCGGTGATCTGGCGCTCGATGGTGTCGTCGTCCACCAGGCTCAGGGCGCCTCGGCCGCCAGACTCAGGGCGGAGCCGCTGTGGGACCCCGTTGACCGCTGCTCGTCGCAGGCTGCTGACGAAACCCGACTGCCAGGCTTGGCCGCGGCGGTTCCAGGACTGGACCGCGTCGCGGCGCGCCACCATCACGGGGTATTCGGCCGGAAGCAGCAGCAGTTGAGCCGCCGTGTTGTTCAGGGTGCTGGCCAGGGGCACCATGCCCCGCACCAGATGCTCCAGATAGACACGCCGCGCCTGTGTGGCCAGGGCTTTGTTGCGAGCGGCGTCGGTCATGTAGGGCGGCTGGCTTGGCGGGGCGGGCAGTGGCTGTTTTGACTCTACACCACGGCGCCCGCGTTCGGATCGTTGGGGTCGTCCTTGGACAACGGCACTTTCACCAAATCTTCCCGCTTCACGCCTAGCCACATGGCGATGGCGGCGGCCACGAAGACCGAGGAGTAGATGCCGAAGCAAATGCCGATGGTCAGGGCCAGCGCGAAATAGTGCAGGGTCGGGCCACCGAACAGCAGCATGGACACCACCACGAGCTGGGTGCAACCGTGGGTGATGATGGTGCGGCTGATGGTGCTGGTGATGGCGTGATCGATGACCTCGCGGGTGTTGAGCTTGCGGTACTTGCGGAAGGCCTCACGAACCCGGTCGAAGATCACGACCGACTCGTTCACCGAATAGCCCAGCACCGCGAGCACCGCCGCCAGCACGGTCAGCGAGAACTCCCACTGGAAGAAGGCGAAGAAGCCCAGGATGATGACCACGTCGTGCAGGTTGGCGATGATGCCGGCGACGCCGAACTTCCACTCAAAGCGGATGGCCAGGTAAAGCACGATGCCAATCACGACGCAGATCAGGGCCTTGGCGGCGTCCCAGGCCAGTTCCTGGCCGACGGCGGGGCCGACCATCTCGGAGCGCGTCAGCGACAGCGGCTCGGCGCCGGCCGTGGCACAGACCTTCTTGCTTTCGGCGGCGCCCTTGGCGTTCACGCCGTCATGCTGCTGGACCTGGCCGCTCTCGGCCTTGCAGAGCTCGGCGAAGACCTGCTCGGTCAGCTCGGCTTGTTTGACACCGGGTTTGAGCGGCAGGCGGATCAGCACGTCGCGTGAGGAACCGAAGTTCTGCACCTGCACGTCAGGAAATCCCATGTGCTCGACCACGCTGCGGGTCTTCTCGATGTCGGCCGCCTGGACGTACTGGACCTCGATGAGGGTGCCGCCGGTGAATTCGATCGAGAAATGCAGGCCACGCGTGACGAGGAAGAACACCGCCGCGGCAAAGGTGAGGAAGGAGATCGCGTTGAGGACCAACGCGTGCTTCATGAACGGGAGGTCCCGCTTGATTCGGAAGAGTTCCATGGCGATCAGGCCTTGTCTGCAGTCGGTTCGGTCGCTTCAGGCGTGCCGGGGGAATCCGGAGCAGGCTTCCACACCTGCCCGATGGACACACTCTTGAGCTTCTTCTGGCGGCCGTACCAAAGGTTGACCAGGGCGCGCGAGAACACGACCGATGAGAACATGGAGGTGAGGATGCCCAGGCAGTGCACGACGGCGAAGCCCTTGACGGGACCGGAGCCGAAAGCCAGCAGGGCCAGGCCGGCGATCAGGGTCGTGACGTTCGAGTCCAGAATGGTAGCGAACGCGCGCTCGTAGCCGAGGTTGATGGCCACCTGCGGACTCGCACCGCCGCGCAGCTCCTCGCGCACACGTTCGTTGATCAGCACGTTGGCGTCGATGGCCATGCCCAGCACGAGGGCGATGGCGGCCATGCCCGGCAGCGAGAGCGTGGCTTGCAGCATGGACAGCACAGCCACCACGAGCAGCAGGTTGAAGCCCAGGGCGAGCGCGGAGAACAGGCCGAACATCATGTAGTAAAGGCACATGAAGGCGGCCACGGCCAGGAAGCCGCCGATCACCGAATGGATACCCTTGGCAATATTCTCGGCGCCGAGGCTCGGGCCGATGGTGCGCTCCTCGATGATCTCCATTGGCGCGGCCAGCGAGCCCGCGCGCAGCAACAGGGCCGTGTCGGCCGCTTCTTGCACGCCCATGGCGCCGCTGATGCGGAAGTTGGCACCGAGCTCGCTGTTGATGCGCGGCGCGGTCACGACCTCGCCCTTGCCCTTCTCGAACAGCAGGATGGCCATGCGCTTGCCGATGTTCTCGCGCGAGACCTCCTTCATGATGCGGGCGCCCTTGGCGTCCACGGTCAGGTTGACCGAGGGCTGGTGGTTCTCGTCGAAGCCGGGCTGGGCGTCGTTGAGGTTGTCGCCAGTGAGGATGACTTGGCGCTTGACGATGATCGGGCCGTATTGGCGGTCCATGTAGCGCTCGTCGCCGAAGGGCACAGGGCCGCTGCCGCTCAGGGCTGCCTGGGCCTCGACGCTGTCGTCCACCATGCGCATTTCCAGCGTGGCGGTGCGACCAATGATGTCCTTGGCACGGGCCGTGTCCTGCACACCGGGCAACTGCACAACGATTCGGTCGGCGCCCTGCTGCTGGATCACGGGCTCGCTGGTGCCCAGCTCGTTCACGCGGTTGTGCAGGGTCGTGATGTTTTGCTTGAGCGCGGCGTCCTGCACGGCCTTCTGGGCCAGGGGCTTGAGCGTGCCCACGAGGGCGAGGTTCTCACCGTCGGCGGCTTCAGCCCATTGCAGATCGGGCAGCTGAACGTTCAGCACATCTTGCGCCGCCTTGCGCGTCTCGGCCTCGCGGAAGGCGATGCGGACGGTGTTGCCGTCGCGCGTGATGCCGGCGTGGCGCACGTTCTTGTCGCGCAGCAGGCTGCGCACGTCGCCGGTCAGTGCCTCCGCCTTCTTGGTCAGCGCAGCCTTCATGTCCACCTGCATCAAGAAATGCACGCCGCCGCGCAGGTCCAGGCCCAGGTACATGGGGAAGGCATGCAGCTTGGCCAGCCACTGCGGCGAGCGCGACAGCAGGTTCAGCGCAACGATGTAGGTCGGCTCGGCCGGATCTTTGTTCAGGGCCGCGGTGATCGCGTCCTTGGCCTTGATCTGGGTGTCCGTGTCGGCAAAGCGGGCCTTGATGGAGCCGCCCTCGAGCTGGACGAAGTCGGGCTGGATCTTGGCGGCGTCGAGCGCCGCATTCACGCGCGCCACCAGGGGCTCGTCAATCTTGATGGTGACCTTGCTGCTGGACACCTGCACGGCGGGCGCCTCGCCAAAGAAGTTGGGCAGCGAATACAGGGCGCCGATCAGGAAGGCGATCACGAGGACCAGGTACTTCCACAGCGGATAACGGTTCATGAAGACTCCCTCGAAGGGGCACAGGCCGATCTCGGACCGGCCTGCGTTGGCAAACGTGCGGCGCTGAGGCCGATTACTTGATCGTGCCCTTGGGCAGCACTTGCGAGATCGCGCCGCGCTGCACCTGCAGCTCCACGCCGCTGGCCACTTCGATGCTCACGAAGCTCTCGCCCATCTTGGTGATCTTGCCAAGCATGCCGCCGGTGGTGACCACCTCGTCGCCCTTGGCCAGGGCCTCGAGCATCGCCTTGGTCTCCTTCTGGCGCTTCATCTGCGGGCGGATCATGATGAAGTACATGACTGCGAAGACAGCAAGCAGGGGCAGCATGCCGAGCAGGCCGGACGAGTCCTGGGCAGCGGCGCCCGTGGTCTGGGCGAAAGCGGTGGAGATGAACACTTGAAATTCCTCGGAGTAAGGCTCGCCGGGCAGGTCATGGACCTGCGGACGAGGGAATCGCGGATTGTATGCGGCAGCCCACTTGGAGCCTGATAGCGGATCTCCAAGCGCGGGTTTGCCCTGAACTCCGAGGCCGGCCGCGTCTCCCGACGCGGCCAGGGCCGGCTACTTCTTCTCCTCGGACTTGTCGTAGCCCTTGTCGTAATCCTTGTCGTAATCCTTGTCGTAGTGGCGGTCGTAGTCCTTGCTGTTGTAGTCGGGCTTGTAGGCCTTGTTCTTGTAGCCCGGCTTGCCGGCCGCAGTCGGATACGCCGACATCACGCGGGTCGGATCCACCGTCTCAAGATAGGACGAATACTGCTGGTCCGTGCACTCGGACTTGCCTTTGTACTCACCCTTTTCGTAGGCCTGCGGGCTGTAGTAGCGAGAGGCGTATTCGGTCGGGTAGTACTTGGCCGCGCACTCGTAACGCAAGGCCATGATCTCCGGACTGTAGGGTGCACCGCCCGCAGCGCTGCACAAACCGGTCACGGCCCCGAGGGCCAGGGCGATCAGGGTGGTCTTCATGTCCGCTCCTCCACGGCACAGTCGGAGGATCAGCGTAGACCTGCCGCGGACATAACTCCACATTTCGGCGCATACCTGCGCCGCGCCAAGGGTTATCCCTAGCGACTGTGGGAGGTCAGGCGCGCCAGCGGCGTCGCGACGCTAACGCCCGGACTGGCGCGGGTGGCCGCATCGGGGGCCGCACCGGTGTTGAGGTCGTCTTCGTCCGCGCTCGCGGCCGCCAGACTCTCGGGACTGCGGCGCATGGCCACGCCCACGGCCAGAATGTCGATCATGAGCAGGTGCAAGATGCGGCTGACCATGGGCACTTGCGTGGCCACGTCTTCCACATGGTCCACGATCAGCACGGCGTCGGCCTTGCGAGCCAGCGGCGACTGCCCGGCGGTGATCGCGATCAGGCGTGCGCCACGCTCGCGGGCGCGCTCGGCCACGGCCATCAGCTCGGGCAGACTCCCCGAGGCGCTGATCACGATGGCCACGTCGCCCGGCCCGAGCAGTTCGGCCGCCAACTGCTGCAGGCGCGGCTCCACGTGCACGGCGCAGGGCATGCCAAAGCGCATGAACTTGTACTGCGCGTCCTGGGCCACCACGCTGTAGTGGCTACGCGCGAAAAACTCGATGCGGCGTGCGCCCTGCAGCAAGGCGATTGCGCGGTCGATCATGTCGCGATTGAGCTGGCTGCGCACGGCAAGGATCGCGCTGGCCGTATTGCCCAGCACCTTGGCGCCGAGCTCCACGACCGAGTCATCGCTCTGCACCTGTGTGTGCGTGACGGGCACGGTACCGGTGAGCCCCGAGGCCAGGCGCAGCTTGAAGTCCGAGAGGCCCTCGCAGCCGAGCGAGCGGCAAAAGCGGATCACGGTCGGCTGGCTCACCTGCGCGGCACGCGCGATCTCGGCGATCGGCTCGTTCAGCACGTCGCGCGGACGCTCGAGCACATGCTCGGCCACGCGCAACTCTGCCGGCGAGAGTTGCTCGCGGGCGCGTCGGATCTGGCCGAGGATGGCGCTGCCTGGATCGGGCTGCAGGGTTCGAAGCTGCGAATCGAGAATCGTCGAGACGCCGCGGAAAGTTGAGTGTTCGTCCGTGATCACGTAGGTCGGGATCGAGGCCACATAGGAGTGGAAGCGGCCGCGGTCCTCGAAGCGCGCGCGGAACGGCGACTTGTCGAAGAAGTCGCCGAGCATGGGCACGATGCGCCCGCCGATGTAGATGCCGCCAAATGCGCCGAGCGTCACGGCCAGATTGGCCGCCGCCGTGCCGAGGATGGTGCAAAAGACCTCCAGCGCCTCCTTGCACAGCGCGCACTCACCGCTGAGCGCGCGACGCGAGATCTCGGGCGAGGACATCTCGCTGGCCTTCACGCCATTACGCTCGGCCAGCGCCATGCGAATCAGCTCCAGGCCCGGACCCGAGAGAACGCGCTCGAAGGACACGTGGTCGTATCGCTGCAGGCCGTATCTCAGGATGGCCAGCTCGCGATCATCGCGCGGCGCGAAGCTCGTGTGCCCCCCCTCGGTGCCCAGCGCCACCCAGCTGTCGCCGGCCGGGATGAGGCCGGACACGCCCAGGCCCGAGCCGGCGCCCAGCACGCCCACCACGCTGGGCATGCGCGGCGCACCGCCGCCGATCTTGCGCGCATCGGCCGCCGTCAGGCGCGGCAGCACCATGGCCAAGGCCGTGAAATCGTTGACGACCACCAGCGTGTCCAGCCCGAGGCGCGAACGCATCTGCTCGATCGAGAACTGCCAGTGGTAGTTGGTCATGCGCACCTGGTCGCCTTCGACCGGATTGGCAATGGCGATGCCCATATGCGCGATCTGCTGCACGCCGCCCGGCAGGTCAGTGATCGAGGCAAGATAGCTGCTCACGGCGGCATGGAAATCCGCGTGCTCGGCGCAACGCAGTGAGGCAATGTGGGTGAACACGCCTGGCGCGACTTCCAGCGCAAAGCGCGCGAAGGTGCGCCCGATGTCGCCAATCAGGCGCGGGCTGTCGAACTTCTCGGTCGGGACGGACATGGCTCTGAGGGAGGCGCGGCGGGCTGGCGGGTGCGCTGCATTATGGTGTAGCGACAGCATGGCACGAGATGTAGCTCGACTACACAGAATTTTCAGCAGTGCCGTACCCGTCGCGTACCTCGTACAAAGGACAGGGTTTGTCGTGCTTGAAGGCAATCTGTAGTTTTGTTACCTTCACGCCCTGCGCCCGGCAACCGCCCGGCGCCCACACAAAGAGACCGACCGTGCTCCATTTCTTCGTCTTCACGGCAGGCACGCAAGCCGCCTGCCGCCGCCATTCATGAGCGGCGCCTTCCCCTGGCTCGTTGCCGACATTGGTGGCACCAACGCCCGCTTCGGCTGGATTGCCGGCCCGGGCGAAGCCGTGGCCCACGTGCGCGTGCTGCCCGTGGCGCAGCACAAGGATCCGGCCAGCGCCGCCCGCGCCTACCTAGCGCAACTTGCCGAGCTCCAGCCCGGGGCGCCCGCGCCTCGCAGCGCCGCCTTCGCCGTCGCGACGGCCGTGGGCGGCGACCTGATCGAGCTCACCAATGCACACTGGAGCTTCTCGCGCGCCGCCACCCAGGCCGAGCTCGGCCTGGACCTGCTGCTGATGCTCAACGACTTCGAGGCCCAGGCGCTCTCGCTACCCCGCCTCTCCAGCGACCAGTTGCGCCTTTGGCCCGCAGCCGGCGCCGCAGCCGCCGCGGGCCAGGCCATGGCCGTGATCGGACCCGGCACGGGTCTGGGCGTGGGCGGCGTGACGCCGTGCAACGGCATCTGGCTCGCGCTGCCCGGTGAGGGTGGGCACGCCACGCTGGCTGCCGCCGACGACTTCGAGGCCGCCCTGCTGGCGCATGTGCGCCGCAGTTACGAGCATGTTTCGGCCGAGCGACTGCTCTCGGGCATCGGCATGCCAACCCTGCATGGCGCCGTGGCCGCCGTGCTCGGCTCGACCGGCGTGGCCGCCTTGACGACCGAGCAGATTGTCAGCCACGGCCTCTCGGGCCAGGACCCGGTCTGCGAGCGCACGCTCGATGCCTTCTGCGCGCTGCTGGGCAGCTTTGCAGGCAACGTGGCCTTGACGCTCGGAGCGCGAGGCGGCGTCTTCATCGGCGGCGGGATCGTGCCGCGCCTGGGTGAGCGCTTCTTCACCTCGGCATTTCGCGATCGCTTCGAATCCAAGGGGCGTTTCCGGGGCTACCTCGAGGCCATTCCGACAGCCCTGATCACGGACACCCTGGCTGCATTGTCCGGCGCAGCCCTCGCCATCGAACAAGCGCAACGCTGAAACGCTGTAGTTTGGCTACAAACACAGCATTTTCTGGACGATTTGTAGTTCGACTACACGTCGTCAGCGCCCAGGCATGCTTTTCAGCGTCCAGATTCGCCAAAAAACAAGTATTAACCCTAGGAATATCGAAGCTTTTTGCAAGACTCGGTAGCGCTGTCGCAACGTTTAGGGTTTACGTTTGCACGTCGCAAATCTAGTTTTGGTACAAATTCGCCCAGATTGATCGCAGACCCCCAGCCGAAGCCCCGTCCAACGAGGCCTCGCAACCGGTTGACCTGTAGTTCCACAAGAGGAGACATTCCATGACAACTTCCATCAAGAAGCGCAAGACCCAGATGGGCCTTCCGCGCGAACTCGCGGGCGTGAAGCCCGTGGCTCTGGGCTGTGCCATGCTGATGCTGACCGTCGGCGCGCAAGCGCAGGACGCGGCCCCCGCGCAGCAACTCGAAACCGTGGTCGTGACCGGCATCCGCAAGGGCATCGAGGACGCGATCTCGGTCAAGAAGAACAACGACGGCGTCACCGAAGCCATCTCGGCCGAAGACATCGGCAAGCTGCCTGACACCACCATTGCCGATTCGCTGGCGCGCCTGCCTGGCGTGACCACGCAGCGGACCAATCAGGGTCAGGCTTCGGTGATCAACATTCGCGGCTTCAGCCCCGACTTCGCCGGCTACTTGCTCAATGGCCGCGAACAGTCGAGCACCGGTGACAGCCGCGCCGTGGACCTGAGCGTCTATCCGGCGGAACTCATCGCCAGTGCCACGGTGTACAAGACCTCCGACGCCACCCTGGCCGCGGCAGGCCTGTCGGGCACGCTGGACACTCGCCTCATCGATCCGCTGGCCTTCGGCAAGCGCACTTTCGCCGCCAGCTATCAGAATGTGCGCAACAGCATCGGCCTGACCAAAGAGGGCATTCCTTCCGGCACCGGCCATCGCAAGAGCCTGACCTACATCGACCAGTTTGCGGACCGAACGATTGGCGTGGCGATCGGTTACGTACGCGTGGACGGCACCTCGGGCACGGTCGGCAATGACGGCTGGGGCAGCGGCAACGCCACCAGCGGCACGCTCGCCAACGGCACTCCCTACGCGGGCGTGCCCCTGGCCAGCACGGTCGGCAACGGCTTCGGCTTCAAGTCCGACCAGCAGACGGACAAGCGCGACGGCCTGGCCGCGATCCTGAGCTTCAAGCCGAACGCGAACTTCAACACTGAAGTCGATTACTACCGCGCCAAGATCAACGATCGGGACCAGAAGACGCAGATCCAGATGGGGACGCCGACCTCGGGCATCACCAATGCAACCATCAGCAACGGTGCCGTCGTCCAAGGCACCTTTGCGCTGGGCGCCGAGGACGCTGGTGGCCCGCACGGCCTGATTGACCGCACCGAAAGCATCTTCGATCACGACACGATTGACTCGATCGGCTGGCGCATGAATTTCGGTCTCGCTCCGACCTGGAAGATGAGCACCGACGTCAGCAGCAACACGGCCAAGCGCATCGAGCGCGACATCGAAGCCTACGGCGGCATCCTCACGGCCGATACGCTGAGTTTCGACGCCACCGGCGGCGGCATTCCGAAGCTGACGCTTGGCAACCCGTCGGCCTACACCAATGCGAGCACGATCACGCTGCGTGACCAGACCGGCTGGAGCGGCGTTGGCGGCGTCCCGCAAGATGGCTACGACAAGGGCCCGACGATCACCGACAAGGTCCAGGCCTTCCGTCTGGACTTCACGCACGATCTGCCCGAGGGCGGCGTGTTCAACAACGTCCAGTTCGGCGCCAACTACACCAAGCGCACCAAGGACCGCGTCGGCACCGAAGGCCTGATCGTTCCGGCCACGCCCAATACCTACAACACGATTCCTTATCCGAGCAACGCCTACGTGGCCAACAACGTCGGTGGCACGGGTCTGAACATGCTGACCTTCCAGCCGAGCGAGAACCTCTGGCCGGGAGCAGCGCTGCAGACCAAGTACAACAACGACATCCTCTCCAAGACCTGGTCGGTCGACGAGAAGGTCACGACCTTTTATGCCAAAGGCAATGTCGACACGGAATGGGCCGGTATTCCCTGGCGCGGCAACGTGGGACTGCAGGTCGTCCACACCAACCAAGAGGCCGCGGGCTACCGCGCCAACATCGGAAGCGGTGTGACGCTGACCAATCCGTCGCCGACGCTCTCGGTGAACGGAACGTCTTACACCGACATCCTGCCTTCGCTGACCCTGTCGGGCGACCTCGGTGCGGGCAAGATCATGCGCTTTGGCCTGTCCAAGCAGATCGCGCGCAACGACATGACGAACATGCGCAACTCGCTGGCCGTGTCGTACAGCGCGAACCAGGCGCGCCCCGACGGCGGCGCGCAGGGCGAGCTGACGGGTTCCTCGGGCAACCCCTACCTCAAGCCCTTCAAGGCCACTGCACTGGACCTGTCCTTCGAGAAGTACTTCGGAAACAAGGCCTATTTGAGCGCTGCGGCCTTCTACAAGAAGCTCGACTCCTACATCGCCCAGCAGAGCAACGTCTCCTACGACTTCACCTCGGTGGCGCAGAGCGTGGGCATCACGCCGCCGGCAGGCGTGGGCTACAACGGCCTGTACACCTCGCCGGTCAACGGTAGTGGCGGCAACATCAAGGGCCTGGAGTTCACGGCCTCGCTGCCATTCGACCTGCTGACGCAGTACCTCAGCGGCTTCGGTTCGTCGGCGAGCTATTCGGTGACGAGCAGCTCGGTGCAGATGCCCAACCTGCTGGGCCTGAACCCGACCAACACCGTCGCTTCGGGCACCATGCCGCTGCCGGGCCTGTCCACGCGCAACGCCAAGGCCATCCTGTACTTCGAAAAGTGGGGGTTCAGCGCCTTCGTGGCTGACAATTACCGCTCGAGCTTTGTCGGCAGCGTCTCCAACTCGACCATCGGCGGCTACCCGACCCTGCAGTACATCAAGGGCTCGAGCTGGGTGTCTGCGCAAGTCGGCTACGAGGTCCAGTCCGGCTGGGGCAAGGGCCTGGCGGTTCGTTTCGAGGGCAACAACCTGAACGACCCGAGCTACGTCCAGAGCACCACCGTAGGCACCTGGGGCTCGCCGACCAAGACCGGCCATCAGTACATCCTGATGGTGAGCTACAAGTACCAATAAGGCCTTCGGCCGAATGGCGTAAGAATGGGGAGCCCCCGGGCCGGTGCAAGCCGGTGCGGGGGCTCCCGTGCATTCATGGCCAGGATCGGCCCGACCAGGAGCGAGCGCATTTTGGAAGCAGTAAAACTCAAGACCATCGTCATCGTCGGCGGTGGCACCTCCGGCTGGATGACAGCCGCAGCCTTTGCCAAGGTGCTGCGTGGCAAGTACGAGGTCAAGCTCGTCGAATCCGACGAGATCGGCACCATCGGCGTCGGCGAAGCCACGATTCCGATGATCGGACTTTTCAACCGCATGCTGGACCTCGACGAAAACGACTTCGTCAAGAAGACCCAGGCTACCTTCAAGCTGGGCATCGAGTTCGTCAATTGGAGCCGCCTGGGAGACCGCTACATCCACGGCTTTGGCGTCATTGGCCAGGACAACTGGACGGTGGATTTCCACCAGTACTGGCTCAAACAATACCTGGCCGGCAAGGCCAAGGGGCTGGATCACTACTCGATCAACACGGCCGCCTGCGTGCACAACAAGTTCATGCGCGCGCGACCGGATCTGCCCAATTCACCGCTGGCACAGATCGCCCATGCGTATCACTTCGACGCCCATCTCTATGCAAAGTTCCTGCGCGGCTACGCCGAAGAGCGTGGTGTTCAGCGCGTCGAAGGCCGCATCACCGAAGTGCAGACCCGTGAGGGCGATGGCCATGTGACGGCCGTGCATCTCCAAAGCGGGCAGAAGGTCGAGGGCGAGCTCTTCATCGACTGCTCGGGCTTCCGCGCCTTGTTGATCGAAGGTGCGCTGGAGACCGGCTACGAAGACTGGTCGCACTGGCTGCCTTGCGACCGCGCCGCGGCCGTTCCCTGTTCCTCCGCGCCCGAACTGTTGCCCTACACCCGAGCCACCGCTCGCACGGCCGGCTGGCAATGGCGCATCCCGCTGCAGCACCGCATCGGCAACGGCCATGTCTATTGCAGCAAGTACATCAGCGATGACGAGGCCGTGGCCACGCTGCTGGCCAACCTCGACGGCCAGCCGCTGGCCGATCCGCGGCCGATCCGCTTCGTCACCGGCCGGCGCAAGAAGGCCTGGAACAAGAACGTGGTGTCCATCGGCCTGGCTAGCGGCTTTGTCGAACCACTCGAGTCGACGAGCATTCATCTCGTCCAGATGGGCATCGCCCACCTGCTGACCTTCTTCCCCGGGGCCGGATTCAGTGCGGCCGACACGCGCGAGTACAACCGCGTGATGCAGCAGGAGTTCGAGTGGGTGCGTGACTTCATCATCCTGCACTACAAGGCCACGGAACGCACTGACACCCCGTTCTGGAACTACTGCCGCGAGATGGAGATCCCGCAGAGCTTGGCTGAGCGAATCGAGCTGTTTCGCAGCCACGGCCGCGTCTTGCGCGAGGGCAATGAGCTGTTCACCAAGGTCAGCTGGCTGCAGGTCCTGCATGGTCAGCGTATCCAGGCGCAGTCCTACCATCCGCTGACTGATCTGCTGCCCGAGGACGAGATCCAGAAGTATCTCGAGGAAGTGGAGAGCGTCATCAGCACCTGCGTGGACTACATGCCCAAGCATGCGGATTTCATCGCCGAGCATTGCAAGGCGCCCTCGATCAAGACCATGTAAGAGAGCAAGGAGAGTGACGATGCGCGTATTGATTCCCCTGGCGCTTGCGGCGCTATTGAGCGCCTGCGCCGATGCGCCCAAGACCGGCGCGATGCTCACCTACGAGACCAAGCCCGAAGGCGCCAAGATCTACCAGGGCACGACCCTGCTAGGCACGGCGCCGGTGCGCCGCACCTATCCGACCGACGGCAAGCCTAGCGTGGACACACCCGAGGTGACGGCCGTCTGGGCCAGCGGTGCCAAGACCACCTTCTGGACCCGGCTCAATGCCGGCGACGACCAGCTCGCCACGCTGGAGCGTCCGGCCAATGCGCCGAATCTGGACGTGGACCTGGCTGCCGCCGCGCCCTACGCAAAGAAAAATAAGGCTGACGCCGACCGCGACAAGGACCAGACGCTGCGAGACCAGAAGGCCTACTCGCAGGCCTGCCTGGACGCCCGCGCCAAGGGCAATTTGACCGCAGCTGCCAACGCCTGCAACTGACGCGCCAGAGCGGCCAAGGGCAAAGCCAAAGCGAGAAGCGAGGAAAGGCCCAGGGGGGCTTGCAGTACTGACAAATCCCTCCATGCCTGCCGAGTTCTGCCTGAACGGCATCAGTGCGGCCGTCCTCTTGTTCTCCTGATACTCGCACCTGGCGCGGGGGCAGACATTCCCGGCGTTCATCGCGCTGCTCATCACGGGCATCGCTGCTGCGCGAGGTGCTGCGCCGCCAGGCGCCACGAGGCTCCGCTGACCCAGGGCCTGCTGACCCAGGGCCTGCTGCCCCTGCTGGGCACCATCGGCCTGATCCTCATCGTGCTCGCAGGCGTGTGGCGATGGCCGTGGGCTTCGCGCGCGACGGTCAGAGCACGCGCTTGTAGTTCGTGTAGCCGTCCACCACGGCGCCTTCGGGCGTGAGCAGCAGCGCGCCGCGCGGCGGCAGCTTCACCGCGATCAGGGCCGAGGACATGGAGTACACGGTCCCCGTCAGCTGGTCGATCCAGCGCGAGCCGTCCATCTGCTTGCCGTCGGGCACGAGCAGGCGGTGCTCGACCTCGCGATCGGAGAAGTTGAAAACCGCGACCACGGCATCGAGCGCGCGCTCAGTGAACCGCTCAAAAGCGAGCAGGCCTTGCGCGTCCAGCGGCCGGAAGTCGCCGATGCGCAGGGCACGGCGCTGCTTGCGCAGGCCAATCAGCTTGCGCGTGAAGGCCAGCACCTCGTTGTCCTCGCGCACCAGGTCCCAGCGCATCGGCGCGCGCATCTCGGGATCCTCGCCGCCGGTCATGCCGAGCTCACTGCCGTAATAGACGCAGGGTGAGCCTGGCAGCGTGAACATCAAGAGTTGCGCGAGCCGGGCCTGGGTGCGATCGGGCAGGCTCGTCGCCAGGCGCGGCATGTCGTGGTTGTCGAGGTAGATCCAGGAGCGCAGCATGTTCTCGACGCCGCTGTCCTCGATCATGCGGGCGATCCAGCGCGCACCCTCGTCCACTGGCAGTTGGCCCGAGGCCAGGCCGATCATGATGCGCCGCAGCGTGAAGCCCAGGATGCCGTCCAGCGCCGGGAACCAGTCGCGCGGGTAGTTGGCCACCTCGCCGAGCACGAGCGACCCGGGCTTTTGCGCGTGAGCCGCCTGCGTGAGCTGGCTCAGCAGCGCGGGACCGATCTCGAAGCCGACGTCGAGCCGCCAGCCGTCCGCGCCGTCGCGCAACCAGCCCCGCACGACCGAATCGGGCGCGCCCCAGATGTACTTCTGCACCTCGGGGTTCTCGAGGTTCAGCTCGGGCAGGTTCTGCGCACCGACCCAGGCACGGGCACCGCCCTTGTAGCTCTTGTTGAAATCGAACCAGTCGCGATAGCGGCTCTTCGGGTCCGCCTCGGCTTGCCTGAACAGCGGCGAGTTGCGGCCCATGTGGTTGAACACGCCATCGAGCACGAGCTTCATGTGCCGGCGATGCACGTCGACGGCCAGGCGCTTCACATCGTCGCGGCTGCCGTATTCGGCCGAGACCGCCCTGTAGTCGAGCGCGTCGTACTTGTGATTGGTATAGGCCGCGTGGATGGGGTTCAGGTAGAGCACGTCGGCGCCCAGCTGCTCGACGTAGTCGAGCTTACCGGCAAGGCTGTCGATGTCGCCGCCCCAGAAATCGATCTCGTGGCTCCAGAGCTTCTCGCTCTCGAGGTAGCTGCCGGCCTTGGGCACTTCGCTCCAGTCGCGCAGGCGTTTCGGCGCGGGGTAGAGCGAGCGCTTGGCCTCCAGATGGCGGCTCGGCGCGAAGCGGTCCACATAGACCTGGTAGACGATGGCGCCGATGCGCCAGTCCTGCTCGCGCGCCGCCATCCGCGCGATCAGCGGCCGGTCGAACACGCTGGCGTAACGCGTCCGGTCGAGACCCCAAGCGGGCGCCGCAGCCATGCCCGCGAGCAGGGCGCGGCGCTTCATCCCTTGACCCCGCCGGCCGTCAGACCCGAGACGATCCAGCGCTGCGCCAGCAGGAACACGGCCGTGATCGGCAGGCCTGAGAGCACGGCGGCGGCGGCGAAGTCGCCCCACAGAAAGCGCTGGTCGTTGAGGTAGTACTTGGCGCCCACGGCCAGGGTGAGGTTGCCCTCTTCACGCAGCAAGATGGAGGCGACCGGGTACTCGATGATGGTGCCGATGAAGGCGAGCACGAAGACCACCATCAGGATGGGAATCGCCATGGGCAGCAGCACGCGGCTGAAGGCCTGCCAGTGCGTGGCGCCGTCGACCTTGGCGTTCTCCTCGATCTCCACGGGAATCGTCTCGAAGTAACCCTTGATGGTCCAGATGTGCGTGGCCACGCCGCCGAGATAGGCGAGCACCAGGCCGCCGTGCGTCTCCAGGCCCAGGAAGGGGATGTAGCTGCCAATGGTCTCGAAGATCGCATAGATGGCCACCAGGGCCAGCACGGCCGGAAACATCTGCAGCAGCAGCATGGTGTTCAGCACACCCTTCTGAAAGGGGAACTTGAGCCGTGCGAAAGCATAGGCCGCGCTCGTGGAGATGGCCACGATCAGAAAGGCCGAGATGGCAGCGACCTTGATGGAGTTCCACAGCCAGGTCAGCACCGGGAAGGGCGGCTGCACCAGCGTGCCATCGGCCGCCTGGTACGGCAGGCCCAGGGCCAGCCGCCAGTGCTCGAGGCTGACAGTCTCGGGGATCAGGCTGCCGGTGGCGAAGTTGCCGGGGCGCAGCGAGATGGAGACAACCGCCGCGAGCGGGAACAGCGTGACGAGGAGGAAGGCGACGAGCAGCGCGTGGGCCGCGCAGAGGCGCCAGCGCGCCTGTTTGCCTCGGACGATGGCCATGTTATTGCTGAGCCTTTCTCATCAGGCGCAGGTTGAAGAGCGACATCGCCGCCACGAGCAGGAAGATCAGCGTGGAGATGGCCGCGGCCAGGCCGTAGTCGGTGCCCGAGTCGCGGAAGGCGATGCGATAGGTGTAGGAGACCAAGATGTCGGTCTGGCCGGCGGGAAGCTTGGTCGAGAGGAAGTCGGGGCGGCCGTCGGTCAGCAGCGCGATCAGGACGAAGTTGTTGAAGTTGTAGGCAAAGGCGCTGACCAGCAGGGGCGCCAGCGGCTTGATGATCAGCGGCGCGGTGATGCGGCTGAAGTTGGTCCAGGGGCCCGCGCCGGCCAGGGCCGAGGCCTCGTAGAGATCGGACGGAATGCTCTTGAGCAGGCCCGAGCACAGGATCATCACGTAGGGATAGCCGAGCCAGACGTTGACGATCAAGAGCATCAGCTTGGCCAGCAGCGGATCGGCGAACCAAGCCGGCTTGACGCCGAACACGGCGTTCAAGATGGCGTTGATCTCGCCGAAGTTCTGGTTGAACAGACCCTTGAACACCAGGATGGAGATGAACCCCGGCACCGCATACGGCAGGAACACGAGCGTGCGGTAGGCCGTGCGGCCCTTGAGGTCTTCCCAGTTCAACAGCACGGCCAGCAGCATGCCGAGAGCCGTGCAGCAGACCACCGTGGCCAGGGCGAATATCACCGTCCAGGCAAAGATCGAGAGGAAGGGGCCGCGGAACTCGGCGTCCAGCACCATGCGGGCGTAGTTGCGCCAGCCGACCGCGACCTTGAAGCCCGGCTGCAGGCGCTCGCCCTCGGCGCTCGTGAAGAAGCCTTCGTTGCGATCGGGCGAGAAGCGCTTGCCGTCTTCGTGGCGCACGAGGCTGCCGTCGGCCTCGGCGGCCCACTGCGCACGCATGGGCGCGAATTCGTGCAGGCCCAGATAACTCAAGGTTTCGGCGGAGTCCGGCAGCTTGAGTTTCAGCTGCATCAACGCCTCGCGGTGTGCAACCACGCCGCGCAGGTCCAGCGCCGGTTGCAGGGGCACCTCGGCGGCCGGCTGCATCTGCACTTGCACGGGGCTCTTCAGCGCCAGCGGCGGCGAGACCCAGCGCACCGGCGCAGCATCGTCGTCGCCTTCGTGCAGGGCCAGGCGGAAGGCCGCGCCATCGGCATGCAGGCTGAAGCGCTGCACCTGCGAGAGGTCCGGGTCCGCGCGTTCCAGCAAGGTGGCGCGGGCGCGCTCTTCGGAGAGCAGGTGGGGCGAGGAGTAGTTGGTGAAGCCGATGCGCGCCGTGAAGATCAGCGGGAAGGCGATGAAGACCAGCATGCCCGCCACGCCCGGATACAGATAGCGATAGGCAAACTGGCGGCTGACCACATAGACATAGAAGGCCGAGCCGAAGAGCGCGAGCGCACCCAGCGCCCAGGCCGTCTGGCCGGCGGCGTAGATCAGGAAGACCGTGTAGAGCGCCGCCAGGGCGGCCAGGGCCGTGATGGGCCAGCGCAGCAGGCGCGCGGCACGCTCCAGCGGGGAGGCGGGCAAGGTGCTGTAGTTCATCTTATTGTTTGAGCAGCATCCGGCCCGCGGCCCCGTCGAGCGCGTCCTTCGGCGACTGGAGCCCGTTGGTCACGGCTTCGAGCGCCGCGTCCATGGCGGTCCAGAAGCGGCCCACCTCGGGGACGTTGGGAATTGCGGCGCCGGCTCGCGCGTTGGCCATGCTGGCCTTGATCAGCGGATTGACCGAGAGCTCGGCATAGAAGGCCTTGTTGGCCGGCACGCCAATGGGCACGTCGGCGTCCAGCACCTTGAGCGACTCGGGTTGCATCAGCTGGTTCTCGATGAACTCGCGGGCGATGTCCTTTTGCCGGCTCGGCGAGGCGATCATGCAGCCGAGCACGCCGACAAAGCTCTTGCTCGGCTTGCCGGCAATGACCTCGGGGATGGGCGCCACGCCGAAATCGATCTTGGCCTTGCGCGCGTTGTCCCAGGCCCAGGGGCCGGAGATCATCATGGCCACGTCGCCGCGGGCAAAGCCCGTTTCCATCTCGGCATAGCGCGCGCCGCGCGGCATGGTGCCGCCTTCGATCAGGCGCTTGAGCAGGCTCGCGCCGGCCAGAGCGCCCTCGTTGTTCACGCCGACCTGGCGGGGATCGAAGTCGCCCTGCGCATCGCGGCCGAAGATGAAGCCACCCGCGCCCGCCAGCAGCGGCCAGGAGAAGAAACTCTTGTTGTAGTCCCAGAGCACGGCGTGCTTGCCCTTGGCCTGGAGCTGCTTGTCCAGGGCGATCAGCTCCTCCCAGGTCTTGGGCGGCGTGGGCACGAGGGCCTTGTTGTAGATGAGACCCGTGGTTTCGATGGCGATGGGGTAGCCCCAGACGCGGCCCTTGTAGGTGAAGGCTGACCACGTCTGCTCCTCGACCGAGTCGCGCAGCTTGGGGCCGATGGACAGGGGCGTCAGCAAGCCGGCCTTGACCCACTCGCCCACGCGGTCGTGCGGCCAGCAGAAGATGTCCGGGCCCTTGCCGGAGCCGGCGGCCGACTGGAACTTCTCGGGGGCATCGACCGGATGCTCGACCACCACCTTGACGCCGCTGCGCTTCTCGAAGGCATCCCCGACCTTTTGCAAGCCGGTGTAGGCCTTGTCGCTGTTGATCCAGATGAGCAGCTTGTGGTTCTCGGCCGCCTGGGCGCTGACCGTCACCGCCAGCGCCAGACTCAGGAGCGCGTGCTTCATGCGGCCGCCGCCTGCGGCGCCAGGCGCTTGAAGGCGTGGCCCTCGGCGTCGAAGAGATAGCAGTGATCGGCCGGCAGCGCCAGCGAGAGCGGATCGCCCGAGCGCACGCGGGTGCGTCCATCGAACTCGCAGGTCAGCGCGTCCTCCACGCCGGGGTAAGCGCAATAGGCATGCGTGGTGCCGCCCAGAGACTCGACGAAGGTGACGGTCGTGGCGATGAGGTTCTCAGCCGCGCCGATCTCGACATGCTCCGGGCGAATGCCCAAGGTGACCTTGTCGCCCGGTTTGGCACGCGAGGCGTCGACCTGGGCACGGATCTGCGCGCCATCGGCCAGCTTGACGACGGCCTCCGACGCCGAGCCGCGCAGCAGCTCGGCCTCGATGAAGTTCATCTTCGGGCTGCCGATGAAACCTGCCACGAAGAGGTTGTCGGGCTGCTCGTACAGCTCCAGCGGCGTGCCCACCTGCTCGATCTTGCCGGCCGAGAGCACCACGATGCGATCGGCCAGCGTCATGGCCTCCACCTGGTCGTGCGTCACATAGACCATGGTGGTCTTCAAGTCCTCGTGCAGCTTGGCGAATTCGTAGCGCATGCGCACACGCAGCGCGGCATCCAGATTGGAGAGCGGCTCGTCGAAGAGGAAGACCTCGGGCTTGCGCACGATGGCCCGGCCGATGGCCACACGCTGGCGCTGGCCACCGCTCAGGTCCTTCGGCTTGCGCTCCAGGAGGTGTTCGATGTGCAAGATGCGCGCCGCATTGCGCACGGCCGCCTCGACCTCGTTCTTGGGAACCTTGGCCAGCTTGAGACCGAAGGCCATGTTGTCGAACAGATTCATATGCGGGTACAGCGCATAGGACTGGAACACCATGGCGATGCCGCGCTCGGCCGGCGGCACGTCGTTGACGAGGCGCCCGCCAATGCGCAGCTCCCCACCGGTGATCTCCTCCAGGCCGGCGATGGTGCGCAGCAGGGTGGACTTGCCGCAGCCCGAAGGGCCGACAAAGACCATGAACTCGCCGTCGCGGATCTCGAGGTCGATGCCGTGCAGGATGCGGGTCTCGCCATAGGCCTTCTCGACCCGGCTCAAACAAACGTCAGCCACTTCTTGTCTCCAATATTTTGTAGAGAATATACAGGCCAAGATCGCCAAGAACAACGGGCCTCACGATTTCGTAACCCGATTGAATTCAGTGAAATCAATGACTTGTGTTCAAATCCGGGTATTCCTGATGTAGTCAAACTACATTCGGAATCCGCGTCATCGATACTTCCCAGGCCGCCGCTTCTGCGGCATTCTTGCCCCCGTGCTTTGCGGGGCCGCCAGCACATGAGCGATCAAGCCATCTCCCGCACTGTTCGGAGCCCGAGCATGTCCACCGCACACACCTTCGCCCAAGCCTATGCCGCCGAGTTGGCCCAGGCCGGAGTCCAGCCTGGCCCGCAAAGCGCGCTTCGCGCCGCCGCCGCCGCTTGCCGCACCCAACTCGCCGAGCGCTGGGCCGCGACGCAGGCCGCGGATGCGGCCCGCGCCGCCGATGCGCCCGTGCGTCGCGTCCACTACCTGTCCATGGAATTCCTGATGGGTCGAGCCCTGTCCAACGCGCTGGCCGCGCTGGGCATGCAGGCGCCCTTGCAGCAGGCCCTGGGCCAGATTCCCTTGAGCGATGTGCTTGAGGCCGAACCCGACGCCGCCCTCGGCAACGGCGGGCTGGGCCGTCTCGCCGCCTGCTTCCTCGATTCCTTCGCCGAGTTGGGCCTGCCCTCCTTCGGCTACGGCCTGCGCTACCGATACGGCATGTTCGCTCAAGCAATCCAGCAGGGCCGCCAGGTCGAGTCGCCGGACGACTGGCTGCGCCTGGGCGCGCCGTGGGAGATCGCCCGCCCCGAGGTCCGCTACCGCGTCGGCTTCGGCGGCCGCGTGCAGGTCGAAGGCGGCCAGCGCCGCTGGCTGCCGGCCGAAGAGATCGAGGCCCAGGCGCACGACTTCATCGTGCCGGCCCACCACAGCCAGCGCGTGGCGACATTGCGCCAATGGCAGGCCCAGGCCGCCGCACCCATCGACTTCCAGGCCTTCTGCGAAGGTGACTACGCCAAGGCCGGCCGCCAGCAGCTGCTGGCCGACAGCCTCAACTGGGTGCTCTACCCCGACGACAGCACCGAGGCCGGCCGCGAGCTGCGCTTGCGCCAGGAGGCCTTCCTCGTCAGCGCCTCGCTGCAAGACCTGCTGGCCCGCCACTTGGCCGAGGGCCGCCCGCTCTCCGAGCTGGGCCGCGCCAACGCCATCCACCTGAACGACACGCACCCGGCACTTGCGCCTGCAGAGCTGATGCGCTTGCTGCTCGACGAGCACGGCCTGCCCTGGGATGCCGCCTGGGCGACCACGCGCCAGGCCATCAGCTACACCAACCACACGCTGATGCCCGAGGCGCTGGAGACCTGGCCCGTGCGCATGTTCGAGGCTCTGCTGCCGCGCCACCTCGAAATCATCTACGAGATCAACCATCGCTTCCTGAGCGAGGTGGCCAAGGCCTTCCCCGGCGACACGGGCCTGGTCAAGCGCGTCTCGCTGATCGACGAGGGCCACGGCTACGGCGGCCATGGCGGCGAGCGCCGCGTGCGAATGGCGGCGCTCTCGATCGTGGCCTCGCACCGCATCAACGGCGTGGCCGCCCTGCACTCGGAGCTGATGGTGCAGACCATCTTCGCCGACTACGCCAAGATCTTCCCCGAGCGCTTCCACAACGTCACCAACGGCGTGACGCCGCGGCGCTGGGTGCAGCAGGCCAACCCCGGCTTGTCGACGCTGCTCGACACACGCTTGGGCACCAAGTGGCGCCAAGACTTGGCCGAGCTGAAGAAGATCGCACCGCTGGCCGAGGATGCGGCTTTCCGCGCCGAGCTCTCCGCCGTCAAGCGCGCCAACAAGCAGCGCCTGGCCGACTGGGTGCAGCGCGAACTGGGCATCTCGCTCAACGTGGACAGCCTCTTCGACGTGCAGGTCAAGCGCATCCACGAATACAAGCGCCAGCTGCTCAACTTGCTGCACGTGGTGGCGCGCTACCAGGCCATCGTCGCGAACCCGGGCAAGGCCTGGACGCCGCGCACCGTCATCATCGCGGGCAAGGCAGCCTCGGCCTATGTGGCGGCCAAGAGCATCATCCAGCTGGCCCATGACATCGCCCGTGTGGTCAACAGCGATCCGCGCGTGGGGGACAAGCTCAAGCTCGTCTTCCTGCCCAACTACAGCGTCTCGCTGGCCGAGATCGTGATGCCGGCGGCCGACCTGTCGGAGCAGATCTCCACGGCAGGCACCGAGGCCTCGGGCACGGGCAATATGAAGTTCGCCCTGAACGGCGCGCTGACCATCGGCACCTGGGACGGCGCCAATATCGAGATGGCCGAACACATGGGCGTGGACAACATGTTCGTCTTCGGCCTGCGCACCGATGCGGTCGCCAAGCTCAAGGAGCTCGGCTACGACCCGCGCCTGCACTACGAGGAGAACGCCCAGCTCAAGCGCGTGATCGACGCGATCTGCGGCGGCAGCTTCTCGGCCGGCGACGCCACGCGCTACCGCGCCCTGGTCGAGCGCCTGCTGGGGCACGACGCCTACTTGCTGTTCGCCGACTTCGCGTCCTATGTGCACACGCAGGAGCAGGTCGACGCGCTCTTCGTCGATCCGCCCGCCTGGTCGCGCAAGGCTGCGCTGAACATCGCGGGCATGGGCTGGTTCTCCTCGGATCGCACGATCGCCGAATACGTCGAACGGGTCTGGTCCCGCGCCAGCTTGCAATGAAGCCCCCACGCTCGCTTCCGCTCGCGCCCCCCCGAGGGGGCGCTCAGCGCCTTCGGGCGGCCAGGCGGCGCTGAGATGATTTCCAGCGCCGATCTCGAGCTGCTGGCCCGCGGTGAACACCCGCGGCCGCAGTCCGTGCTCGGCGCGCATCCGCAGGAAGGCGGCGTGCGCTTCGCTGTCTGGGCGCCGCGCGCCCGGCGCGTGAGTGTGGTTGGCGATTTCAATGCCTGGGACGGCAGGCGGCACCCGCTCCATCGCGAAGGCCCGATCTGGGTGGGCCTCGTGCCCGGCGTGGCGACCGGCGCGCTCTACAAGTACGAGCTGGAAAACGAGGCCGGCGAGCTGCTGCCGCTGAAGGCCGATCCCTTCGCCTTCGCCACCGAACTGCGGCCGGCCAACGCGAGCATCGTCGCCACCGCGCCGAGACGCCCGCTGCCCGCGAGTCGCCGGGCGGCCAATGAGCGCCACGCGCCGATCAGCATCTACGAGGTTCACGCCGCGTCCTGGAAGAAGCCGGATGGGCGATTTCCGACCTGGGACGAACTCGCCGCTGAACTTCCGCGTTATGCCGCTGACCTCGGTTTCACCCACCTCGAGCTGCTACCCATCAGCGAACATCCCTTTGACGGCTCCTGGGGCTACCAGACCCTGGGCCTGTTCGCGCCCAGCGCCCGCTTCGGCCCGCCCGAGGGATTCGGCCGCTTCGTGACCGCCTGCCACGCCGCCGGGCTGGGCCTGCTGCTGGACTGGGTGCCGGCGCATTTCCCCTCCGACGCGCACGGGCTCGTCCGCTTCGACGGTGCCCCGCTCTACGAATACGCCGATCTGCGCGAAGGCTTCCACCGCGACTGGAACACCCTGATCTACGACTTCGGCCGCCCCGAGGTGCGCCAGTTCCTGGCGGGCAGCGCCCTGCACTGGATCGAGGCCTGGGGCGTGGACGGCCTGCGCGTGGATGCGGTGGCCTCCATGCTCTACCGCGACTACTCGCGGCCGGCGGGCGAATGGATCGCAAACGTCCACGGCGGCCGCGAGAACCTCGAAGCCATCAGCCTCTTCAAGCTCATCAACGAGAGGCTCGGCACGCAAGTGCCCGGCGCGATCACGGTGGCGGAAGAATCCACCGCATTCCCCGGCGTCTCGGCGCCCACCTACAGCGGCGGCCTGGGCTTTCACTACAAGTGGAATATGGGCTGGATGAACGACACGCTGCGCTACATCCACGAGGACCCCATCCACCGCCGCTGGCACCACGACAAGCTGACGTTCGGCCTCGTCTATGCCTTCAGCGAGAACTTCGTGTTGCCGATCTCGCACGACGAGGTGGTCCACGGCAAGGGCTCCATGCTCGACAAGATGCCCGGTGACGATTGGCAGAAGTTCGCCAACCTGCGCGCCTACTACGGCTTCATGTGGGGCCATCCGGGCAAGAAGCTGCTCTTCATGGGCCAGGAATTCGCGCAGCGCCAGGACTGGCGCTTCGAGGAGTCGCTGCCCTGGCAGTTGCTCGCCGAGGAAAGCCACGCGGGCGTGCAGCGCCTGGTCCGCGACCTCAACCGGCTCTACCGCGCGCAGCCCGCCCTGCACCGCCTGGACTGCATGCCCGAGGGCTTCGAGTGGCTGGTCAAGGATGACGCCGAGCAGTCGGTGCTGGCCTGGAAGCGCCGCGATGAAACCGGCCGCCAGGTGATCGTCATCTCCAACTTCACGCCCGTGCTCCGCCATCGCTATCGCATCCCCGTCGGAACCGACGCACACCAATGGCGCGAGATACTCAACACCGACGCGCCGCACTACGGCGGCAGCGGCGTTGGCAACACCCTGCTGCCCGTCGCTGACGGCCACGTCGAGCTGACCCTGCCGCCCCTGGCCACCGTTTTCCTGATTCCCGATGCACCTGCCTGAGCACATCCTCGAAGGCCGCCACGAGCCGTTTGGCGCGCATGCGCGCGACGGTGGCGTGAACTTCGCCGTCTTCTCCGAACACGCACAGCAGATCGAGCTGTGCATCTTCGACGCAGCCGGCCAGCGCGAGATCAAGCGCTACGCGCTGCACGGTCCGCACGACGGTGTGTTCCATGGCTTTTTGCCAGGGCTGCAACCGGGGCTCGTCTACGGCCTGCGCGCCCATGGGCCCTACGACCCGCATGCGGGCCATCGCTTCAATCCGCACAAGCTCCTGCTGGACCCGAACGCGCGCGAGATCGTCGGCCATTTCAGCTGGCGCGCCGAGCACCACGGCTACGAGATTGGCCACCCGGACGGCGCGCGCTCCTTCGACACCCGCGACAATGGCGTCCATGCGCTCAAGGCCCGCGTCAGCCCACCACTGACGGACAGCCCGCGCACCAATGCACCGCGCCATGCCGCCGCCGATCTCGTGCTCTACGAAGTCCACGTCAAGGGCTTCTCCATGCTGCACGTTGACATCCCCACCGAGCTGCGCGGGACCTATGCGGGCCTCGCGCATCCGGCGGCCGTCGCGCACTTCAAGCAGCTCGGCGTGACCACGCTATCGCTGCTGCCGGTGCACTATTCGATCGCCGAGCCTCACCTGGCCGACAAGCACCTGCCCAACTACTGGGGCTACAACACGCTGGGCTTCTTCTGCCCCGACCCGCGCCTGGCACAGGCCGCGCACCGCGACGACCCGAGTGCAGTCACCGAAGAGTTCCGCGACATGGTTCGCGCCCTGCACGCCGCCGGGCTGGAGGTGGTACTCGACGTGGTCTACAACCACACGCCCGAGGGCAACGAGTTCGGCCCCACCCTTTCTTTCCGCGGCCTGGACAACAGGGCCTGGTACCGACTGCAGCGCGACGACCCGGCCCACAACGAGAACCTCACCGGCTGCGGCAACACCCTGCACTGCGCCCACCCGCGCGTCACGCAGTTCGTCCTCGACTCGCTGCGTTACTGGGTGAACGAGATGGGAGTGGACGGCTTCCGCTTCGATCTTGCCCCCGTGCTGGGCCGCACCAATCACGGCTACGAGCCCGGGGCCGCCTTCTTCACCGCCCTGCGCCAGGACCCGGTGCTGAGCCAGGTGCACCTGATCGCCGAGCCCTGGGACGCTGCCTACGACGGCTACCAGCTCGGCCGCTTCCCGGGCCGCTTCCTCGAGTGGAACGACAAGTTCCGCGACGCCGTGCGCGGCTACTGGCTGGGCAAGGGCGTGAGCCGCGGCGAGCTGGCGCGGCGCTTCACGGCCAGCAGCGACGTGTTCCGCCACGGCCAGCGCTCGCCCCAGGCCTCAGTCAACTTCGTCTCGGTTCATGACGGCTGGGTGCTGGCCGACGTGGTCGCCTATGAGCACAAGCACAACCACGCCAACGGCGAAGACAACCGCGACGGCCGCAATGGCGAGCTCTCGTGCAACTTCGGCGTCGAAGGCATGACGACGGACGCCGCCATCCTCGACGCCCGCCGCAGCACCCGCCATGCCATGCTCGCGACCTTGCTGCTCGCGCAGGGCACACCCATGCTGTGCGCCGGCGACGAGATCGGCAACAGCCAGCAGGGCAACAACAACGCTTATTGCCAAGACAACGCCACAAGCTGGCTCGACTGGTGCGCGGCCGACGCCGGCACGCTCGCGCTCGTGCAGGCCTTGCTCGCGCTGCGCCGCGAGGAGCCCTTGCTGCGGCCCGCGCGCTGGATGACCGACGCCAGCATCGTCTGGGTCACACCCCACGGCCACGCGATGCACGCGCACGACTGGCACGCGCATGGCAGCTTGGCCTTCGGCGCCAAGCTCGAATCGCGCTTGATGCTCGTCTTCAACCCGGAGCCCCATGAAGTGGCCTTCCATTTGCAAGGACGCTGGCAACTCCTGCTCGACAGCAGCGGCCGTCTCGCGCCCGCCTCCCTGAATCAACTCCACGCACCGGCGCGCTCGCTGCTGGTGCTTCGTCACGAGGCCACTCTATGAATCTCAACGAACGCTGCTCAGGCGTGCTCGCCCACATCACTTCCCTGCCCGGCCCGCATGGCTCGGGCGACTTCGGCCCCGGCGCCTACCGATTTGTGGACTGGCTGGCCAGCGCCGGCCAGACCCTGTGGCAGTTGCTGCCCATCACGCCCATCGGCCCTGGCGACAGTCCTTACCAGGGCGTCTCGGCCTTCGCCGGCAATCCCTGGCTCGTGGCCTTGGAGCCCATGGTCGCGGCCGGCTGGCTGGTGATGGACGAACTGCCGGCCTTCGACGCCGCCAAGGTCGACTATGGGCAAGTGACGCCCTGGCGAGAGCTGCAGTTGCGCAAGGCCGCCGCGGGCTTCTTCGCCAAGGGCGACCAGAAGGATTTCAAGGCCTGGTGCACAAGTGCCGCCTCCTGGCTCGACGACTACGCCCTCTTCATGGCCATCCGCACGCCGCTGAACGGCCAGCCTTGGTGGGCCTGGTCCAAAGGTCTGGCCAAGCGCGACGCCGCCGCCCTGGCCGCCGCGCGCAAGGAGCACGCCGAGGAGTTCGCCTTCTGGCAGTTCGTGCAGTGGCAGTTCGACGTGCAGTGCAGCGCGCTCAAGGCCTATGCCAATGGCCGCGGCGTGCGTCTGATGGGCGACCTGCCCATCTTTGTCGCCCACGACAGTGCTGACTGCTGGTCGCGCCCCGACCTCTATGACCTGGACGCCGGCTTCAGCACCCGCGTCGTCGCCGGCTGCCCGCCCGACGCGATGTCGGTGGACGGCCAACGCTGGGGCAACCCCCTCTACCTGTGGGACCGCATGGCGGCCGAGGACTACGCCTGGTGGACAGCGCGCGTGAAGCGCGCCCTCTCGCAGGCCGACGTGTTCCGCATCGACCACTTCCGCGGCTTCGCTGGCTATTACGAGATCCCCGGTGAACGCATGGACGCGCGCGTCGGCCAATGGCTCAAAGGCCCGGGCAAGCCGCTGTTCGACGCCATCACCCAGGCCCTGGGGCCCCTGCCGATCGTGGCCGAGGACCTGGGTTTCATCACCGAGGACGTGATCGAATTGCGCGACTCGCTGGGCTTCCCCGGCATGAAGATCCTGCAGTTCGGCTTCGGTGGGGATGGCAGCCACGAGTTTCTGCCCCACACCTGGACCCGCGCTTCGGTGGCTTACACGGGCACGCACGACAACGACACGGTGCTGGGCTGGTGGCGCTCGGCCTCGGCCCGGGAACGCGCTTTTGCCGGCTCCTACCTCGCCTGTGGCGAGCACGACGTGCACTGGGCCATGATCCGCGCCTGCGCAAACTCCGTGGCCAATATCGCCGTCTATCCGCTGCAAGACGTGCTGGGCCTGGGAACCGAGGCGCGCATCAACGTGCCCGGTGTGCTCGGCGGCAACTGGGCCTGGCGCTTCACCGACGCGATGCTCGGCCAGGAGCCGGCGCGCGTGCTGGGCCTGATCACGGCGGCCAGCGGCCGCGGGCCCTTCGAGCTGCTGCAACTGCCAGCCTGAGTCAGCCGAAACTGTTGGTTAGGGCCCACTCGCACGGAGGGGCCCTAACGCGCTTTTGCCGCGAGAGGTTCAAAATGTCCTACAAGCCTGCGGCTATTCGACCGATAAGTGGGATGCGAGGTCTTGCACCATGCGCTCAGGCACGGGGTCGAGAGACCACGGTCACGCGCATCCACGCCACCCTTGACAGCCGGTCGCCGTGAGGGAGATGGGCTGGACTGCTTGCGACCTTGAACAGGAGGAATCTCTGATGAAGCCCACTTCTCTTCGGCACTACGCGGTCTTGTCGGCCTTGCTGCTCGCTGCAGCGAGCGCCCAGGCGGCCAGCACCACGGCCACCGCCACGGCCACCGTCCTGACGCCCATGACGATCACGAAAAACACCGACTTGTCGTTCGGCAACATCGTGGGCGGCAACGGCACGGTCACCATTGATACGAGCGGCGCGCGCAGTCTTGCCGGGAACACAGCGCCCGCGGTCAGCGGGGGCACGGCCCTTTCAGCGGCCAAGTTCACGGTCGGCGGCACGGCAAGTCAGGGCTACGCCATCACGGTCACCCCCCCAGCAAACCTGAGTTCCGGCGGCAACAACATGGCTTTCACGGCCTTCTGGGAAGCGCTCGATACAGCCACGCCCACGCCGGTCAGCTCAGGCACGCCGGCCACCTTCACGCCGGCCGGCGCGACCTCGTACATCCTGCTGGGCGGCACCATCACCGTCGGCGCCAACCAGGCCGCTGGCACTTACACCGGCACGATCACGGTCAACGTCGACTACAACTGAGTCGGCGCCGCGCCCCGACAGCCCTCTTCCTCATGTCATGAAACCCAGGCTCGGCCCCACCAGCTGGGTGGCCTTGCGCTGCCTGGCCGCGGTCGCCGCACTCGTGCCGGCGGCCGGGTCGGCCTGGGCGGTATCCGCCCACGGCATCGCGATGGCTACCGTGATCGAGCCCATCCAGGTCAACCGGCTGCTGGGCCTTCCGGCCAGCGCCCTTGAGATCTACCTGAGCCAACGGGGCCCCGCAGGGCCGCAGACCGGCTCGGTGCTGATCCGCGTGATCGGCGGTGTGGGCGACCAGCCGGTGGCCGTCCAGCGGGCGCAACCCTCGCCGGTCCAGGCGCAGGGGCTGGTGGGCGGTGCGGTGATCCTGGACCGCGGCCTGGCGATGGCCGTCATGGCCAGCATGAGCGACGAGGAGCAGGGGCATGACGACAAGCCGGTCGCCATCACGATCGCCTTCAATTGAAGCAGCGGCGCTGCTGAGCCTGCTGCTGGTCAGCGCCGGCGCGGCGGCGCAGAGCATTTCCAACTCGAGCAGCCTGTCCTTCGGGGCCTTTGCCGCGGGCAATGGCGGCACGATCACCGTCAGCACCCTGGGTGCGCGCAGCCAGTCTGGCGGCGTTGTGCTGGCGAGCTCGGGATCCTCGGCCTCGGCCGCGCAGATCATCGTCAGCGGCACGGCCAGCGCCAGCGTCGCCTTCACCCTGCCCGCCAACGGCACGGTCGTGCTCAGCGATGGCAGCCACACGATGGCGCTCAACAACTTCGTCAGCAATCCGTCCGGCTCGGGCATCCTGGGCGGCGGGACGCTCATGCTCGCCATCGGCGCGAGCCTGTCCGTGAGCCCTTCGCAAGTGCCCGGCAATTACACGGGCTCCTTCGACGTGACCGTGGACTACAACTAAAGGTTCGATCATGAACGCTCCATCGCTTGTCTTCCGCGGGCTCGCCGCCCTGCTCCTGCTGATGGCGGCCGGCGCGGCGCAGGCCGACCTGATGCTGTTTCCCACCCGCATCGTGTTCGAGGGGCGGCAGCGAGCCGGCCAGGTCGAGCTGATGAATTCTGGCGCCAAGCCGGAGACCTATCGACTGCATCTGGTGAATCGCCGCATGGGTCCAAACGGCGAGTTCATCTCCATCGAAACGCCGGGGCCGGGCGAGCAGTTCGCCGATGCCATGGTCGTGTTCTCGCCCCACCAGGTGACGATCCCGCCCGGTGGCTCACAGGTCGTGCGCATCCTGCTGAAAAAGCCCACCGAGCTGGCCGATGGCGAGTACCGCTCGCACCTGCAGATTGACCGTGTGCCCGAAGCCTCGGGCGCCAGCAGCGTGGAGCAGATGGCCAAGCCCGACTCGCAGGAGGTCGGCGTGGTCATCCAAGCGCTGATCGGCGCCTCTATTCCCGTCATCGTGCGGCAGGGCCAGACCCATGCCCAGGCCAAGCTGAGCAAGCTCGCGCTGATGCCCTCAGGCCCCGGCCAACCCGGCGGCGCGCTGTCCCTGTCCATCGAGCGCGACGGCACCCGATCCGTCTACGGCGACCTGACGGTGAGCTTCACCACCGCGGCCGGCGTGACACTGCAACTCGCGCGCGCCAACGGCGTGGCCGTGTACGTGCCCAACCCCAGCCGCAGCGTGCTGCTGCCGCTGACCCTGCCCGGCGGCCAGCCCCTGCCCGCCGGCACCTTGCACGCCACCTTCCGCGATCGGCCCGAGGCCGGCGCCAAGCTGCTGGCCGACGCCAGCCTCGTGCTGCCCTGATGAAACATGCGCTCGCGCCCCTGCTCGCCCTGCTGCTCGTCGGCGGCGAGGCCGCGGCCGTGGCGCCGGGGGCCGCGCCGGCGCAGGAAACGCCGGTCCAGCTGCGCGCGCTGAGTGTCAAGCTCGAGGGCAAGCCGCTGCGTCCGCGGCTGGACGCGTTCCAGAGCAACTACCAGGTGCTGCTGCCTCTGGGCGAGCTCTCGGCCCTGCTGGACCTGGGCCTGACGCTGAGGCCCGGGGGCGCGGGCGGCACGCTTGCGCAGACCGGCCAGGCCTTCAGCCTCGAGCTGGGCGAATCGACGGTGAGGATCGGCTCGCGCGAGCAGTCCTTCGAGCCGCGTCTGGTGCGGCAGATCGACGGCGAGCTTTATGTCTCCACACAGCTGCTGGCGCGCTGGTTGCCCCTGGACCTGGGCGTAGACCTGCCGCGCTGGCAGCTCAACATCGCACCGCGCATGCCTCTGCGGCATGCGGCGGTCGCTGCGGTGCTAGCTCGGCAGCCCGCGGCGCCTCAGGCTGCCGCTCCCGTGCCGCGGACGGCCGAGAGCCTCGAGGCCAATCTGCTCGTCATGCAGGTGATGCTCGATGGCGAGGTGCTCTCCGACAGCCTGGCCGCCTATCAGGAGGGCAACCAGGTCATGGTGCCGCTGGGCGAGATGGCGCGGCTCCTGACACTGCCCATCCAGGTGCAGGCCCTTGACGGCAGCGCGACCGGGCTGCTGCTGCACCCGGACAAACCCTTCGCGCTGAACATCGGCCAGAGCCTGGTGAGCATTGCGGGCCATGAGCAGCAGTTCGATCCACGCCTGGCCACCGTGGTGGGCGACGAGGTGTACGTCTCCGCCCAGTTGCTGTCGCGCTGGCTGCCCGTGGAGCTCAAGACTGATATGGCGAGCTTGTCGATCCAGGTGCTGCCACGCGAGCGGCTGCCTTTGCAGGATCGCCTGGAGCGCGAGCGCCTCGCCGCCTTGCTGCGCCAGAACACCGCAAACGCGGCGCCGCAATATCCGCTGCAGAATTCGCGGCCTGGGCTCATCAGTTGGCCCATGATCGACCAATCGGTGGGCACCGACGCGCGGCGCGGCCCCAGTGGGCGCCAGCTCCGCGACGTGTCGACGACCTACCTGACGGCTGACCTGCTGGGCATGGAGGGCTCGGCCTACGTCCAGAAGGCCAGCGACGTCGCCAAGCCCGAGCTACGCCTGACCCTGGCCCGCAACGACCCGGACGCCGGCCTGCTGGGTCCGGCGCAGGCGCGCAGTGTGGCCATTGGCTCCATCGTGCTGCCGGGCGTGCGCAACCTCATGGCCAGCAGCGCCCGCGGCGAGGGTGTGCAGATCAGCAACCGCCCGCTGGACCAGCCAACGACCTTCGACGCCCACAGCCTGCGAGGCAACCTGCCGCCCGGTTGGGACGTGACCCTGTACTACAACGACGCCCTCGTCGCCTATCAGGCCTCGCGGCCCGATGGCCAGTACGCCTTCGACGACCTGCCCCTGTCCTTCGGCCCGAACGAATTCCGCCTCGTCTTCCACGGTCCGCTGGGCCAGCTGCGGGTGGAGCGGCAGAGCTTTCTTCTCGATCAGTCCAACCTCAAGCCCGGCCAGCTCTTCTACTCGGTGGCGCACCAGGTCGACGAGCATGGCGACCTGCGCAGCCTGGCCCAGCTCGACGTGGGGCTCAGTTCGCAGTTCAGCGGCACGGTCGGCTATGTGAGCCGCCCTTCTGGCATCAATGGGCCGCAGCGCCAGTACGCGCTGCTCGGCGTGCTGGCTTATGTGAAGTCCATGATCCTGAGCGCGCGGCTCTCGGAGATGCAAGGCGGCGGCCGCCTGAGCGAGCTGGGGCTCAAGACCCGTGTGGGCGGCCTGGCCATCGACCTGCGAGAGACGCAGCGCCAGGGCATGTTCGACGCTGAGGAGTTCAGCACTCTGGCGGGCGGCGTGCGCCAGCAGCAGTCCTTGAGCTTGAACGGCAACTGGCGGCTGCCGGGCTTGCCGGTCTCGTTTGCGATGGATGCGCTGCGCAATGCCTTCGACAGTGGGCCCGCCAATTACGTGGTTTCGGTGCGCGGATCCACCGCGCTGCGCGGCACGGCGCTCTCCAACAGCCTGCGCTGGCAGCGCCTGGGCGACATTTCCACACTGGACGGCGTGCTGCAGGTCAGCCGGCGCATGGCCGGCGTGGGCCTCAACGGCCAGCTGCTCTACGGCCTCAAGCCCGAGGCGCGCGTGCAGGGCGTGGCGCTGTCGGCCGACTATCTGCTCGGCGGCGGCTACCAGATCAACGCAGGTGCCCTGCATACCCTGGACAGCGGCCTCAGCGTGCTCTCGGCCGGCGTGAGCCGCAACTTCGGCAACTTCGGCCTGGCCATGTCGGGCAGCTATTCCAACCAGCACGAACTGGCCGTGGGCATGCAGCTTTTCATCGCGCTGGACCGCGATCCGCGCACCGGCAGCTGGAACCTCGATGGCCAGCCGCTTGCGGCGATGGGCGCCGTCTCCGCCCGCGCCTTCGTCGACAAGAACGGCAACGGCGTGCGCGATCCCGGAGAGGAGCTGATTCCGAATGCCGGCTTCATCCTCAACGGCGGCGGGCGCCACCAGCGCCTGACCGACGAGGACGGCACGGCCATGCTCTCGCGCCTGCAGCCGGGCCGCTACACCGACATCGGCCTGGATCCGACCACGCTGGAAGATCCGCAGTGGAAGCCGGTCGGCGGCGTGCGCGTGCTTCCGCGGCCGGGCCGCGTGGAGGTGGTCGAGTTCCCCGTCGTCCCCACCTCGGAGATCGAGGGCACGGTCTTCCTCGTCGAATCGGGCGGCCACCGCCGCGGCATCGGCGACGCCAGGCTCGAGCTCGTGGACGCCAAGGGCAGGGTCGTGGCCAGTACCAGCAGTTCAGGCGACGGCTACTACCTCTTCCACCACGTGGAGCCCGGCATCCACACGCTGCGCGTGGTGCCGGAGCAGGCGCAGGCACTGGGCCTGTCGGGCTCGCTGACGCGTGCCATCGAGGTGCCGCGCGACTCGGACTTCATCAGTGGGCAGGACCTGGAATTGCGCCTGGCCTCCGCGCGGTGACTCACCGCGCTGAATCAGCGCGCCAGCTCGATCAGCATCACACCGCGCGCCGGGACAGCCAGGCCGTGCCCGAGCTCCAAGGGCTGGCCGCTCATGAGGTCCACCCCGTGGCTCGAGGGATCTAGCATGTCCTTGAAGCGCCGCGTGTCGAGCTCTACAGCGGTCTTGTTCTTGTTGAGCACGAGCATGAGCTTGCCGGCCGGGCCATGGCGGAACAGCACGTAGACCCCGTCCAGTGGCGCGTAGTGCATCAGCGCGCCGTTGCGGATCACGGCACTGCCCTTGCGCCAGTTGAGCAGCTTGCGCAGCCAGGCCTGGGCCTCAGCGGCACGCGGCGCCAGGCCCGCGCCGGCGAAGCCGTTGGCCGCGTCGCTAGCAAAGCCGCCGAGGAAGTCGGCACGCACGGCGCTGTCGTCACGATGGCGCGGGCTCGTGAAGAGCAGCTCATCGCCATAGAAGAACTGCGGAATGCGCTGCACCACGGCCAAGTAGGCCATGGACATCTTCCACAGGTCCAGATCCTCGTTGAGCAGGCTGTAGACGCGGGGCGTGTCGTGGTTGCCCGCAAAAACGACGAGATTCGCGGCGTCGGGGTAGACGAAGTCCATTCCCAGCGCCTCGTACAGGCGCATAAAGCCAGCCTCGTGCGTGTCGCCCTCGTGCAGGCCGGCCAGCATGGCACCCTGCAGCGGGAAGTCCATCATGCTCGGCGCGGCGTCAGGCTGGGCCGCGCTTCTCTGCCAGCGCGCCACGAGTGGCGGATAGGGCGACCACTCCTCGCCGACGATATTCATGCGCGGGTACTCCTCGCGCACCCGGCGGTTCCAGGCCTTGGTGAACTCTCGGTCGGAGTAGGAGTAGGTGTCCACCCGCAGGCCGCTGAGATCGGCCTCCTCGATCCACCAGAGCGTCATCTGGATCAGGTAGCTCGCGAGCTCGGGCACGCGCTGATTGAGGTCGGGCATGTGGGGGCCGAACCAGCCGTCGGTAAAGCGCAGCTGGTCGCTGGGCGCGGCGTGTGGGTCGTCCAGGCTCACACGGGCGTGGTGGGTCTCCACATAATGCCCGGGATCGGCGTGGTTCAGCCAGTTGCCGGACGGCAGGTCGCGCATCCACCAGTGGTTCACGCCGATGTGGTTGAGCACCACGTCGTGGATCAGGCCGACGCCGCGCGCACGCGCCTGGGCCGAGAGCTCCAGATAGTCCTTCAGCTGCCCCAGGCGCGGATCCACGCGGTAGAAGTCGGTGGCCGCGTATCCGTGATAGCTATAGCGTTCGCTGTTGTTCTCCACCACCGGCGTGAGCCAGAGCTGGGTGAAGCCCATGCCGGAGATGTAGTCGAGGTGCTCGGTGATGCCACGCAGATTGCCGCCATGGCGGCCGCCCGCGTCAGCGCGGTTGCGGCCCTCCATCAGGCCTGCGCGATCCTCGGCCGGCTCGGCGCGCGCAAAGCGGTCGGGCACGATCAGGTATATCGCATCCTGGCGGCCAAAGCTGGCGCGATCGGCCGAGCCGGCGCGGCGCGGCTTCAGCACATAGGGCTGGCTGGCGATTTCGCGGCCCTCGCGAAGGAGCTTGAGCTGCAGGGTCTGCGCGGGCGCATCGGCGGCAATGTCGAGATCGACGAAGAGGTAGTTCGCGCTGCTCAGGCCGTGGCTGGCGGCCACATGCACGCCAGTGCCCTGCACGCTGACCTGCGCGGTGGCGATGCCTTCGCCATGCAGCATCAGCTGCAGGCGGCTGTTCTTCATGCCGGCCCACCAGTGGGGAGGTTCGATGCGTTCGATGCCGCTCGCGGCGGCCAAGGTGTTGGCGAGGGTCAAGATCAATCCCAGGAGGAGGCGGTGGATTCTCATGGCAGCAGGCGGTAGACGGCGATGGACAGTGGCGGCAGGCCGACAGTGGCGCGGCCCTGCGCATCGCTGCGCAGGGGCAAGCCTTCGCGGGGCAGCTCGCTGACCAGGGCCGCCAACGGCGGCAGACGATCGAGCGCCACCTCGGCCGCCTGGTTCGCGTAGTTGAGCACGACAACGACGGTCTGCGATTCGGTTCGGCGCTGAAAGCTCAAGGAGAGCCCTGACACCTGCGCCTGCTCGAAGCGGCCCTGCGCGATGGCGGGCAGGCCGTTGCGCAGAGCGATCAGCTGCTTATAGAAGGCGAGCATCGCGTTCGGGGCCTGCGCGTTTTGCGTCGCGGCATTGCTCGCATAGGGCCGGAAGGGCCGGGCTGCGGAGAAGGGTTGGGCGCTGCCCCAGCTCATGGGCCCGCGCAGTTCGTCATCGGGGCTCTGATCCGGCGAGCCGGCCATGCCAATCTCCTCGCCGTAGTAGATGAAGGGCGTGCCGGGGCCGAGCAGGTAGCTGGCCGCGGCGAGGCGCATGCGCGCCTCGTTGCCTTCGAACTGGTCCCACATGCGGCGGCCGGCGAAGCCGTCGTGGTTGGAGAGCATGGTGGCCATGCCGGGCGGCATGGCCGTGTAGTAGTCGGCCACGGCGCGAACCGCCTCGGGCTGCCCCTTGGCGGCCTTGACGATGTCGTATTGCAGGCCGAAGCCAAAGGCGCTGCCGCACAGCTCCGGCTGCGCGTAGGCAACCGGATTGGCGGTGGCCTCGCAGACCACGTAGCGGCCCGGGTAGGACTGGATCAGCTCGCGCATGCGGCGAGTCAGCGCGCGGCTCTCGGGCTGGTCGTTCCAGTCCTTGGCGTTGTTCTCCACCAGATGGGGCACGGCGTCGAGCCGGTAACCGTCCAGCCCCATGTCGAGCCAGTAGCGCAGCGACTTGAAGTGGTAGTCCACGACCTTGTCATTGCGCCAGTTGAAGTCGGGCATGTTCTTGCCGAAGATGCCCAGGTACTCGCCCTCCGGCGCCGGGTACCAGGGGTTCTTGTCAAAGACCTGCCATCCGCTCGAATAACCGGCCACCTGAGCGTCAGCGAACACGTACCAGTCCCGGTACGGGCTCTTGCGGCTCCGGCTCGCGCTCTGGAAGAAGGGGTGCTGGTCGCTCGAGTGGTTGACCACGTAGTCCATGATCACGCCGATGCCGCGCTTGTGGGCCTCACGCAGCAGCCGGGCCATGTCGGCGTTCGAGCCGTACTCGGGCGAGATGCGGCGATAGTCGGTCGCGGCGTAGCCGTGGTCGTGGTCGCTACTGGCGGTCACTGGCATCAGCCAGATGCCGCGGATGCCCAGCGCCTTGAGGTAATCGAGCCGCGAAGTCAGGCCACGCAGGTCGCCCACGCCGTCGCCATTGCTGTCCTGGTAGCCGCGCACGAAGATTTCCATGAAGGCGCCTTTTTCCCAGCCGGGTTCGAGGGCGCCGGCGTGTAGCGTGGCAGCCAGGAAGGCGCAGCCGAGAAGGGTCTTGGACAAACTCATGGATTCACCTGGAACACGCGCAGTGATTGTGCCGGCACGGAGATCGAGGCCTGGCCGGAAGCGTCGGCGGTGGCATCGGCCGCGCCGCTCGGGTAGAGGCTCTTGAGGCTTGCGTTGGCACCGAGCGAGGCCACCCCGGCGGTGGCGGCGGCGCTGCCGTAGTTGATCAGCACCAGGGCCTTGGAGCCCGCGCTGCTGCGCTGGAACTGCAGCAATGCGCCGCTGCTCGAAGCCTGCGTGTAGTCGCCGGCGGCCAGCGCCGGAACTCCGTTGCGCAGCGCCAGCATGGCCTTGTAGAAGTTGAGCAGCGAGGCCGGGTCGGCGGTCTCGACCGCCACATTGTTGCTGGCCACGTTGGCGGCCAGCGCCCGGTAGGGCGTGCCGCTGGTGAAGCCGCCGTTGCTGGTGCTGGCGCTCCAGCTCATCGGCGAGCGCAGCGCCGCATCACCGCTCAGGCCGCTGCCGCCGGCCATCCCCACTTCCTCGCCATAGTAGATGAAGGGCGTGCCGGGCAGCAGCAGATAGGTGGCGGCCGCGAGCTTGTAGCGCACCGCATCGCCGCCGAGCTGGTCCCACACGCGCGCGCCGGCAAAGCTGTCGTGATTGGCCAGCAGCGAAGCCATGCCGGCCGGCGCGGTCTTGTAGTAGTCCGCCACCTTCTGCGCCGCGCTAGCGTCGCCGGCCGCCGCAGCGAGGATGTTGCCCCTGAGGTCGAAGGCAAAGGCGGCCCCGCAAGCCGTGCTCTGCCCGAAGCCCTGGGGATCGTCGGGCGCCTCGCAGACCATGTAGCGCTGCGCATAGCCGGCCACGAGCGACTGCATGCCCTGCATCAGCGTGTAGTTCTGCGGCTGGTCGAGCCAGGCCGTCGGGCCGTTCTCGACGAGATTGCCCACCGCATCGAAGCGGAAGCCGTCCACGCCGCGGTTGAGCCAGAAGCGCAGATTGCTTTGGTGATAGGCCACCACGTCGCCATTGGTGAGGTTGAACTCGGGCATGGTGTCCGAGAACGCGGCGTAGTAGGCGCCGGTCGTCGTCGTGCGCCAGGGGTTGCCGCCGTAGACGCTCCAGCCCGCAGGTGCCGTGGCCTGCCAGACATACCAGTTGCGGTAGGGGTTGCTCGTGCTGTCGCGCGAGTTCAGGAAGAGCGGGTTCTGCGCCGCGCTGTGGTTCATCACGTAGTCAAGGATCACGCCGATGCCGCGCGCATGGGCCTGGCGCAGCAGTTCGTCGAGATCCGCCAGGCTGCCGTAGGCGCTCTCGATATCGCGGTAGTTGACGACCGCATAGCCATGGTCGCCATCCTGGCTGACCGTCACGGGCATGAGCCACAGGCCTTTCACGCCAAGCGCCTGCAGGTAGTCGAGCTTGGAGATCAGCCCCTTCAGGTCGCCCATGCCGTTGCCATCGCTGTCGGCATAGCTGCGCACGAAGATCTCCATGAAGGCACCGTGCTGCCAGCCCGCGGGCAAGGCGCTGCCCGGATCGGCGGCGGCCACGCTGCTGACGTCCACGCTTGGAAGCGCCGGCGTGACCACGGGCGGCGGGCTCGATCCACCGCCGCCACCGCCGCCGCAGCCGGCCAGTCCAAGCGCCAGCAGGGGCGCCATCCATCGGGTTGATGTAGCCAAATTACATCGTCTCCAGTCTTGTTTGCTGCCAAGCATAAAGACAAGCATGAGTTACAGAAAGCGTACATCGAGTAAATTTGTAGTTTTGCTACTCAAACAAAACGGAGACGGTGATGAGAATGGCACTCCTGGTGGGCCTGCTGGCCCTGGGCAATGCTCAGGCGGCCAGCCTGGCGGACTGCGACGGGCCGCTCTCGACCACGCTCGTCGCCGATGCCCAGGCGCTGCCAGCGCAGGCCTATTGGCTGGACCGCTCGCGCCTGCAATGGCCGGGCGCCCCGGTCGCGGCTCGCTTTGCCCTGCATCACGCGCGCTCGGGCGGCCTGCACGCCCAGCCCGGCCAGCCGGTCCGTGGCGCGGACGCGCGCGTGGAGCTGCAGCCCGACGCAGGTCCGCTGCCCGAGCACTTCAAGTTCATCGGCGCCGGACCGCGCCTGCTCGTGCCGAACCCGACACCCGAGCTGCTGCGCGGCGAACTGCTGCTTGTGGCCGAAGATGAGCAGGGCCGCGTACTCGCCGCCACACGAACGCAGACGCCGGGCGCCCTCGACGACTGGTATGCCGACGATGGGCGCCGCACGCTGGGTGCCGTGCCCGGTCCCAAGGACACGCGTTTCGCGGTATGGGCCCCGACGGCGCATGCCGTGGGTCTGTGCCGTTATGCCAGCGCCACGGCCAAGGCCGGAAGCTTCAAACCCCTGCAGCGAGAAGGCGGCACCTGGAGCATTCGGCAGACAGGCGCGCTGACCGGCCAGTACTACCGCTACCTCGTCGAGGTCTTCGTCCCTGGTGTGGGCCTGGTGCGCAATCTCGTCACCGATCCCTACTCGGTAAGCCTGAACGCCGATTCCGAACGCAGCTACATCGCGTCCCTGACCGATCCCAGGTTCGCTCCCGCCGGATGGGGGAGCCAGCGACCCACACGGCGCACCAACACGCAGCTCGTCGTCTACGAGCTCCATGTGCGTGATTTCTCCGCTCAAGACGCCAGCGTTCCTGCCGCGCACCGCGGCAAGTACCTGGCCTTCACGGACCCGAGCCTGGGCATGCAGCGCCTCACGGAACTTCAAAAGGCCGGCGTGACCGACGTGCATCTGCTGCCGGTTTTCGATATCGCCAGCATCCCCGAGCACGGCTGCGTGACGCCCACTGTCCCGCAGGCCGCGCCGGACAGCGAGGCACAGCAGGCCGCCGTCATGGCCGTGGCCGCCCAGGACTGCTTCAACTGGGGCTACGACCCGCAGCACTACGGCGCCCCCGAGGGCAGCTACTCGAGTGATGCGAACGACGGTGCCGTGCGCATCCGCGAGTTCCGCCGCATGGTCCAGGCCCTGCACGAGGCCGGCCTGCGCGTGGGCATGGACGTGGTCTACAACCACACGAGCCACTCGGGCCAGGCGCCGAAGTCGGTGCTCGATCGAATCGTGCCGGGCTACTACCAGCGCCTCAATGCCCAAGGCGAAATCGAGCATTCGACATGCTGCGACAACACCGCCACCGAGCACCTCATGATGGCCAAGCTGATGATCGACACGGCCGTGCGCTGGGTGCGCGATTACGGCATCGACTCGCTGCGCTTCGACCTCATGGCCCACCAGCCGCGCGCGGCGATGGAAGCCCTGCAAAAGGCCGTGGACCAGGCCCGCGGCGGGCACGTCAACCTGATCGGCGAGGGCTGGAACTTCGGCGAGATCGCCAACGGCGCGCGCTTCGTGCAGGCCTCGCAGCTCTCCCTCAATGGCAGCGGCATCGGCACCTTCAGCGACCGCGGCCGCGATGCGGTGCGCGGCGGCAGCGCCGCCGACTCGGGCCGCGCCATGATCGACCGCAAGGGTTTCATCAACGGCGCGAACGATGCCGCCACCGCCGACATGGTGCGCGTGGGCTTGGCGGGCTCGCTGCGCAGCTACCGGCTCGGCGGCCGGCGGCTCGACGCGATCCCCTATGGCGACCAGCCGGCCGGCTACGCGAGCGAGCCCAGCGAAGTCGTCAACTACGTGGAGAACCACGACAACCAGACGCTGTTCGACATCAACATCTACAAGCTGCCGCAGGACCTGCCCATGGCCGAGCGCGTGCGCGTGCAGATGCTGGGCGCGGCCGTGGTCGCCTTCAGCCAGGGTGTGGCCTATTTCCATGCGGGCGTCGAAGGCCTGCGCTCCAAGTCCCTGGATCGCAACAGCTTCGACTCCGGCGACTGGTTCAACCGCCTCGACTGGAGCGACCGCGACAACGGCTTTGCCGCCGGCCTGCCGCCGCGCAAGGACAACGAAGCCGACTGGGCCCTGATGCGCCCTTTGCTGGCCGACGCCAGACTCAAGCCCACACCCGCCGACATGGCCCTTTCGCGAGCCATGTTCCTGGACTTACTGCGCATCCGTGCCAGCAGCACGCTGCTGCACATGGCCACCGCCGAAGACATCGAGCGGCGCCTGCGTTTCGTGGCCACCAATCACGCACAGCTGATCGCCGCAAGCATCGATGGGCAGGGCTACCCCGGCGCGCGCTTCAAGCGCATCGTCTACGCCATCAACGCATCATCCGAGCCGCTGACTTTCACGGTGGAGGAGGCTCGTGGCCAAGCCTTCGTGCTGCATCCCGCGCATCGCGCCGACCTGCGCGCACAGCAGGACTCGCGCTTCGATCCCGCCACCGGCCGCTTCACCGCCCCGGCGCGCACGGCCCTGGTCTGGGTGCTGGAACAATAAGGGGCATGCCCGGACTGCCTCCTTCCCTGCTCATCGACGGCGCGCTGGCGCGCATCACCCTGCGCCGGCCCCGGCTGGCCAACCGCCTCGAACTCGAGGACCTGCGGACCCTGCGCCGCCAACTCGACCAGATCAACCGGACGCCCGAGGTGCGCGTGCTGCTGCTGGAGGCCGAAGGCAAGCATTTCTGCAGCGGCTTCAACATCCATGCGGCGCCCGGCGTCGATCCGGGCGCGCTGTTCGAGGCCCTGGCCGACGATTGGGAAGCGGCACGGCCCGTGACGGTGGCCGCCATTCACGGCGGCATTTACGGCGGCGCGACCGACCTGGCCCTGGCCTGCGATTTCCGGCTCGGCACACGGGCCTGCGAGATGTTCGTGCCGGCCGCGAAGCTGGGCCTGCACTTTTACCGCGGCGGCATGCAACGCTATGTGACGCGACTCGGCCTGTCCTGGGCCAAGCGAGTGTTGCTGGCCTGCGAGACGCTCGACGCCGAGACCATGCTCGTCAGCGGCTTCCTGGATCGCCTGGAGGCAGACGCCTCTTCGCTCGATGCCGCGGTGAACGTGCTGCTCCAAAACCTGCTCGGCATGGCGCCGCTGGCCCTGCTGGGCATGAAGCGCCACCTGAACGCGATCGCCCGCAACACCCTCCACGAAGCCGCCCTGCGTGCCGACCTCGACCAGGCCAATGCCTCGCAGGATCTGGCCGAGGGATTGGCCGCCTGGGCCGCCAAACGCAGCCCAAAATTCGAGGGCCGTTGATTTCGACCGCCCATCTACGGGACTTCGCTAGGCGAAGGGTATTGCCAAATCGGCGAAAATGGGGGTGCGCCGAGTACTGACCCACCCCAGATCGAGGAAATCCGGGGCCCCGGGCAGCGGCAGGCAATTCACACATCTAACTCAGGATCACAGCGTGGCCAAGGAAAGCACCAAGACGACCATCGAAGCCGATGGTCTGCGCTACCGTTCGAAAGCACCGGGCTCGCCGTTCGCGGCAACTTCTTCGTTCGGGGCGGCGACCATGTCATGCTTCCTCTGTGGCAAGCACCGCCCGCGCGCGATGCTCAAGTCCAAGAAGCTGCTGGGCAAGTCACAGCCCGTGTGCTCGCCTTCGTGCAAGGAGCTCGAGGCACAGCTGGCGAAATGAGGCCCCTCGACCGGGCCTCGTTGGGTCTGGTCGCCCCCCCCAGCGGGGACATTGATTGACGCGGCATGGAGCCGGGTCAGCTTTGAATTAGGCATCGTCTTTGGGAGCGATCCGGCGGACGGTGCAAGACCTCAAGATCGAAAACAGCGGCCGCAGACAGCCCGATAGCGGGCGTTGCCGCCGATTTCGACCTGCGCACCTTCGGTGACCTTGCGGTTGTTTGCGTCCACCCGCATGTTCATCGTGGCACGGCGTCCGCAGTCACAGATGGTGCGCATCTCGTCCATCTCGTCGGCCAAGCCCAGCAGGGCGGCCGATCCAGGGAAGAGTTCACCCTGGAAATCGGTGCGCAACCCGTAGCAGATCACGGGCACGTGGCGCAGGTGCGCGAGTTCGTGCAGGGCCCAGACCTGGACCTTGGAAAGAAACTGGGCCTCGTCGATCAAGATGCAGGCCACGCCGGCATCGGCTTGGTGGTCCGTCAAGAAATCGGTCTCGGAGGTGAATTCCTGCGCCTCGCGCTGCGGCCCCAGCCGCGAGGTGACGAGGCCGTGCCCGTAGCGGTCGTCCACGGCGGCCGTATACAGCCGTACGCGATGGCCACGCTCCTCGTAGTTATGAGCCACTTGCAGCAACGCAGTGGACTTGCCCGCGTTCATTGCGGCGTAGCGAAAGAAAAGTTTGGCCATGGGGGCTGAGATTGTCCCCCGCTTTTCCATGGCCTAGGGTTCGCCCGTAGCGGATTCGCGCAACAGATGCGGGCAAGTCATGTGGCGAACTGACATGAGCACTGACTACTATCCATAGATCCACTTTCATGGATCACGGATGAGCAAAGACACCTACACCGCCGTCAGCACCGACGGACTGCGCTACGAGTCCAAGCTGAGCGGTTCGCCCTTCCTGGGCAGCGGTCACACCCGTTCCTGCTTCAAGTGCGGCAAGCACCGCCCTCCAAGCATGCTGCAGTCCAAACGGGTACTGGGCCGAACCGAAGTGGTGTGCAAGCCGCAATGCGAGCCTAAGGGCTGATACACAGCGCCTCAGTGAGCCAGGCTCTCCTGCTTGAGCCGGCCCCTGGCGTCCTCAAAATCCGGCAAGACTGATCTCACCACGGCCCAGAACGCGGGGCTGTGGTTCATCTCGCGCAGGTGCGCGAGCTCATGCGCCACCACGTAGTCGATGATGGACGGCGCGTAATGCACGAGGCGCCAGTTCAACCGGATCGTGCCGTCGGCGCTCGCGCTGCCCCAGCGTGTCTGTGCCGAGGTGAGACGCATGTGCTTCATTTCAACACCGAGCAGGGCCGCGAAATGCGCACAGCGCGGTTCGAAGACGGCACGGGCACGGCGCTGCAGCCAGGCCTGGATGGTCTCGCGCAGCTGGTCTTCAGTGGCGCTGGGCGGCAGGCCCACGCACAAGATCTGGCCGTCGAGCAGCTCGATGCCGCTGCGGCCGGCGTCGAGTTGGATCGTGAGGTCCATGCCCAGGTAGGGCAGCACAGCGCCATCCTCCCAGCGGATGCGGGCGGCTTCCAGGCGCTGGGCGCGTTCGCGCTGCTCAACGAGCTTGCGAAGAATCCAGTCGCCCTTGGACAGCAGCGCGTTCTCGATGTCGACCACCGTGACCCAACGCGGCGCGCTGACCGTCAGACCCTCTGCCCCGACGACGAAACCGATCGAACGGCGCCGCGCGCGCTTGAGCTCATAGGGCACGCGATGCACACCCAACAACACCTCGCGGCGTGCGCGTGGATTGGTGGGAATGTCTGAGGGGGGCGGTGCCGGTGGCTCGGTGTCAAACAGCGAGAGCTGTCGATCCTGCAAAAGATTGGCCAGGCGCTTGAGCATGGTCAGGCTTTATACGCTTCCGGATCGAGCCTGTGCATCTCGGCTTCTATCCAGTCTTCGACTTCGCGCATCAATTCCGCAGGTTCACGACCTTGCGATGCGATCGGCTTACCAATGGAAATCTCGATCAAGCCCGGACGCAGCATGAAGCTCTTGCGCGGCCAGCACCGCGCCGAGGTGGCGGCGATAGGCACGACCGGCACGCCCGTTTCGACGGCCAGGCGAGTGCCTCCGGTCTTGTACTCGCCTCGTCTGCCGCGGGCGATGCGCGTGCCCTCGGGGAACATGATGACCCACACGCCCTTGGCGGCCAAGCGCTTGCCCTGCGCGGCCACCTTAGACCAGGCCTGCGAACGCTTGCTGCGGTCGATGTGGATCATGTCCAGCCGTGCCATGGCCCAACCGAAGAAGGGGATGTAGAGCAGCTCGCGCTTGAACACGTAGGCGAGCGGGTGGCTCATCAGCGTGGGGTAGGCGAAGGTCTCCCAGGTGCTCTGGTGCTTAGAGAGCAGGATCACGGCCGAGGTGGCCTCGGCCTGCGTGGGCAGATTCTCCATGCCCTCGATCTTCCAGCGCACGCCGCAGATGCCGCGCGCGCCCCAGATCGACAGGCGCAGGAAGAACACGCAAGTCCAGTAGACCGGATTCCCGCGCACGAAGACGGACAGCACAATAGCCGCGATGGCCACGGGGACGACGGTGACGGCCATCCAGATCACGAACAGCGCCGAACGCAGCGCATAGAACAACTTCAAGCCAGGTCTCCCATCTCGGTGTCTGACTCAGCAGCTTGGCCACTTGCATCGGCGCGCGCACGCCGCTCGGCGTGGATCAGGTAGTCGACGAACTCGGCCAGGCTTTCGTGCACGGTCGCACCCGGCACTTGCGCGATGACGGCCGCGAGCTCCTGCCCTCCCCCTTGCCCCAGCGGACCGCTCTTGACCAGATGCGGCTGGCAGCCGGCGGCTTGGGCCGTCAGCAGGTCGCGCAGCGAAGCGCCCACCATGTGCACCTTGGACAAATCGTCGACGTCGAAGCGCTCGGCAATCGTCTCGATGAGGCCCGGCAGGGGCTTGCGGCAGCTGCATCCCTCCTCGGGCGTGTGCGGACAGAAGAAGGCAGCGTCGAGCCGGCCCCCCTTCTCCGCCAACAGTTGATTGAGCCGCAGGTGCACCGCGTTCAGCGAGGCCATGTCCACGAGGCCGCGCCCGATGCCGGCCTGGTTCGTGGCCATCACGGTATGCCAGCCCGCATGGTTGAGCCGTGCGATCGCTTCGAGTGCGCCGGGCAGCGGCTCCAGCTCCTCGGGCGACTTCACATGGTCGTCGCGGTAACGATTGATCGTGCCGTCGCGTCCGAGGATGACAAGCTTGGTGGGGTGACCGTGGTCGGGGCGATGCGGCATTGTTTGCGCTCCCTCAGGTGGCCAGGCGCGCGAGATCGGCCACGCGGTTCATGGCTTCGTGCAAGGTCTTGAGCAGGCCCAGCCGATTGGCGCGCAGCGCCGCATCGTCCGCATTGACCATCACGCCGTCGAAAAAGGCGTCGACAGGTGCCTTGAGCGAAGCCAGTTCGCGCAGCGAGGCAGCGTATTCACCCTTGTGGAAGAGCCCGTCGGCAAGCGGCTTGGCGCCGCGCAGCGCCTTGGCCAGATTCTGCTCCGCGGCTTCCTTGAGCAGGGCATCGTCGACGCGCGCCTCGACCGGCGTCTCGACCTTCTTGAGGATGTTGCCGATGCGCTTGTTGGCCGCGGCCAGGGAAGCAGCTTCGGGCAGGGCTTGGAACGCACGAACGGCCTCGAGGCGCCTGCCCACGTCGGCCAGACGTTGCGGTCGCAGCGCCAGCACGGCATCCACTTCCTGCGCGCTGTAGCCCTGCTCACGCAGCGAACCCGCCAGGCGGTCGTAGATGAAGTCGGCGAGCGCGGCGCTCGGGTCGTGGATCAGGGCACCGAAGGCTGGAACGGCGCTCGCCAGCAAGCTATCGAGCGCGAGCGCCGGGGCTCGCTCGGACAACATGCGCACGATGCCCAGCGCATGGCGGCGCAGCGCGAAGGGATCTTTGTCACCGGTGGGCAACTGCCCGATGCCGAACAGGCCCACCAGGGTCTCGAGCTTGTCGGCCAGCGCCACCGCCAGGCCCACGTCGTTGCGCGGCAGCTCGTCACCCGCGAAGCGCGGCTTGTAGTGATCCTCGATGGCCTCGGCCACCTCGCTGCCCAGGCCGTCGTGGCGCGCGTAGTAGCCGCCCATGATGCCCTGCAGCTCGGGGAACTCGCCAACCATGTCGGTCAGCAGGTCGGCCTTGGCAAGGTGCGCGGCCTGATCGACCTGCGCGGTCTCGACGCCGAGCTGCGCCGCGATCGCCTTGGCAATCGCGCGCACGCGCTCCACGCGCTCGCCTTGGGTGCCGAGCTTGCCGTGATAGACGACCTTCGCCAGGCCTGGCACGCGCGACTCCAGGCTCTTTTTACGGTCCTGATCGAAAAAGAACTTGGCGTCGGCCAGGCGCGGGCGCACCACGCGCTCGTTGCCACCGGTCACCGCGCTGGTGTCCGCCGGGCAGATGTTGGAGACGACGAGGAACTTGTTGGTCAGCTTACCGGCCGCGTCGAGCAGCGGGAAGTACTTCTGGTTGGCCTTCATCGTCAGGATCAGGCATTCCTGCGGCACGGCCAAGAACTCAGGCTCGAACTGGCACAGCAGCACATTGGGGCGCTCGACCAGGGCCGTCACTTCGTCGAGCAAGGCCTCGTCGTCGATGGGCTTGAGACTGCCGGCCTGTGCATTCAACTGACGCACGATTTCGGCGCGGCGCTCGGCGAAGCTGGCGATCACGGCGCCCTCGTCGCGCAACTGCGCCGCGTAGCTGTCAGCGTCCTTCACGGCGACGCGCTCGACGCGAGCCTCAAAGCGGTGGCCGCGCGTCTCTCGGCCGGCCGTGAGGCCCATGGCCTGCACGGGCACGACCTCATCGCCATGCAGGGCGATGAGGCCATGCGCCGGGCGCACGAACTTCACATCGGTCCAGCCGTCCTGCAGCTGATACGTCATGACCTTGGGGATAGGCAGCTTGGCCAGCGTCTCGTCGAGTGCCTTCTGCAGGCCTTCCTCGAGCGTGGCGCCCGCCACCGTGGTCTTGATGAAGAGCGCCTCGGCCTTGCCATCGGCTGCGCGATAGGCCTGGCCGGCGGCCTCGACCGGCAGCCCTAGGGAGGCGAGCTTTTTCACCAGTGCCTGCGTCGGCCGGCCTTGGGCATCCAGGCCCACGCTGACCGGGACCAGCTTCTTCGTCTCCTCGCGATCGGCCGCCTTGGCCGCGACGCCGGACACCTGCACGGCCAGACGGCGCGGCGAGGCGAAAGGCACGACGGCCGCGTCGGGCGCCGCCAGGCCCTGGGCGCGCAGGCTGTCGGCCAACACAGAGGCGAAAGCCTCGCCCAGCTTCTTCAGCGCCTTGGGCGGCAGCTCTTCGACAAACAGTTCAACAAGCAGGTTGGACGACATCACGCTGCCTTCTTCTTTTCGATTTGTGCGAGGACCTCTTCGGCCCGCTCCTTCAGCGCCATGGGGAAGCCCAGGCGCGCACGGCTGTCCACATAGCTCTGTGCCACGGCGCGTGCCAGGTTGCGGATGCGACCGATGTAGGCGGCGCGTTCGGTCACGCTGATCGCGCCACGCGCGTCCAGCAGGTTGAATGTGTGGCCGGCCTTGAGCAGTTGCTCATAGGCCGGCAGCGCCAGTTGCTGCGTCATCAGGTGCTGGCTCTGACGCTCGTGCGCAGCGAAGGCCGTCAGTAGGAAGTCGACGTCGCTGTGCTCGAAGTTGTAGGTCGACTGCTCGACCTCGTTCTGATGGAACACGTCCCCATACTTGAGTCCATCCGTGAACACGAGGTCGTACACCGACTCCTTGCCCTGCAGGTACATGGCCAGGCGCTCGAGGCCGTAGGTGATCTCGCCAGTGATGGGCTTGCAGTCAATGCCGCCGACTTGCTGGAAGTAGGTGAACTGCGTCACCTCCATGCCGTTGAGCCAGACTTCCCAACCGAGGCCCCAGCAGCCGAGCGTGGGATTCTCCCAGTCGTCCTCAACGAAGCGCACATCGTTCTTCTTGAGGTCGAAGCCCAGAGCCTCGAGCGAGCCGAGGTAGAGCTCGAGGATATTCTCGGGCGAGGGCTTGAGCACGACCTGGTACTGGTAGTAGTGCTGCAGGCGGTTCGGGTTCTCGCCGTAGCGGCCGTCCTTGGGGCGGCGGCTGGGCTGCACATAGGCGGCCTTCCAGGGCTCGGGGCCAAGCGCGCGCAAGAAGGTGGCCGTGTGACTGGTGCCGGCGCCGACCTCCATGTCATAGGGTTGGAGCAGCGCGCAACCCTGCCGAGACCAGTAGTCCTGCAGGGTCAGAATGATTTGCTGGAAGGTCAGCATGGAGAGCGGTTCTCGGTGAAAAAAGCCGCCCGATTCTACGGGGCCATCAGGAGGCGGACCATCGCCGCCAGGCCAGGCCCTTCAACACGAGCGGCAGGAGCGCCAGACCCCACAAGGGCCAGAGGCCGAGCGCACCGAGCCAGCGCGCGTAGGGCGTGCTGCCGCGGCGGCCCTCCACGCGCGCTTCGAGCACGCCGCGCGTGGCCGCGGGAAGGCGCGCGGTCACCCGGCCATGGTGGTCGACGACGGCCGTGGCGCCCGTGTTGGTCGAGCGCACGAAGGGGCGCTGGAATTCCAGCGCCCGCATCTGCGAGAACTGCAGGTGCTGGTCCAGCACCATCGTGGTTCCGAACCAGGCGAGGTTGCTGAGGTTGATGAAGCCGGTGGCCGCGTCTTCGCCGGGCAGGGCACTGCGCACGAAGTCCTCGCCGAACAGGTCCTCGTAGCAGATCAGCGGGCGCAGGTGCTGGCCGGCCACGAACAGCGGCGCCTGTGTGCGGCCCGTGACCTGATCTTCCATCGGAATGCCCAGCAGCCTAACAAACCAGTGGAAGCCCGTGGGCACGAACTCACCGAAGGGCAGTAGATGGCGCTTGCCGTACTCGTAGCGCGGCATGGTGCCCAGGGCGATCTGCGAGTTCACATAACCGCTTCTTTCATTGCCAAGAAAAATGCCCAACAAGACCGGGTGATTGCGGGCCGCCAGCTCCATGCGGGCCAGCGCGCCTTTCGGCAAGAAATCCAGCGGCAGCGGCACGACCGACTCGGGCGTGACCACGAGTTGCCCCTTGGCCGATTCGATCTGGCGCGTAAGCGACTCCAGGTTGCCGTCCATCAGCTCCGCATTGAACTTCTGGTCCTGCGGCACATTCGGCTGGACCACGGAGACGTCGATGCTGCCAGAGCTTTCGGTGAACTCCTGCGGCAGCACGAGGCTTAGGGTCGCGAGCACGGCCGTGGCCGCCATCGCGCGCAAATCAAGACTTGCCAGCGCCGCGGCACAGGCCGCCGCCAGCAGGCTGATGCCGTAGACGCCGATCCACGGCGCCCAACCCGCCAGCGGCCCCACCGTGTGCGCATAGCCGCTGGCGATCCAGGGAAAACCGGTGAAGAAGGTGGCGCGCGCCAGCTCGGCCAACAGCCACGCCCCGGCGAAAACGGGAACGCGCCAGGGCCCTTCAGGGGCCAGCCAGGCAGCAACGCCGACGCCGACTGCGTAGTAGCTCCCGAGGAACAGGGACAGCAACAGCACCGCGCCAACGGCAAAGGGAGCCGGCAGGCCGCCGAAGTCGTGCATGCTGATGTAGAGCCACCACAGGCCCGCTGCCATCCAGCCGACGCCGAAGCTCCAGCCCTGCAAGGCGGCGTGCAAGGGTCTCTGGCCCGCGCTCAGAGCGGCCAGTGCAGCCAGGGTGAGGATCTGCAACCACCAGGCATCGGTGGGCGCGAAGGAGGCCGCCTGCAGCGCGCCGGCTGCCAGGGCCAGCAGGTAGCGCATCAGGCGTCGTCGGCGCTGGCGCGCGTGACCTTGAACCAGCGCACGGCCCCGCCGCGCGTCAGCATCACGGAAAAGCGCAGGCCGGCGATCTCGACGGCTTCGCCGCGACGCGGCACATGCCCGTGCTCGTGGGAGACCAGGCCGCCGATGGTGTCGAACTCGGCCTCGGGCAAGTGGATGTCGAAGGCCTCGTTGACGGCGGAGATGGAGGCGTCGCCGGCCACGCGCTGGCTACCGTCGGCCAGTGTGTAGACGCTGCCGGCCTCGCTGTTCTTCTCGTCGAACTCGTCCTCGATCTCGCCGACGATCTCCTCGAGCACGTCTTCGATAGTGATCAAGCCGGCCGTGTTGCCGAACTCGTCGATAACGATGGCCAGGTGGTTGCGGTTGGAGCGGAAGTCGCGCAGCAGCTCGTTCAGGCCTTTGCTCTCGGGCACGAAAACGGGTGCGCGCAGCAGGGTGCGCAGGTTCAGCTCGGGCGCGCGCTGCAGCTTGAGGAAGTCCTTGGCGAGCAGGATGCCAATGATGTTGTCGCGCTGGCCCTCGAAGACCGGGAAGCGCGAGTGGCCGGTGTCGATGACGACGCCCAGGATCTCGTCGTACGGCGCCTCGATGTCGAGCAGATCCATGCGCGGGGCGGCGACCATCACGTCTCCGGCCGAGAGCTCGGCCATGCGCAGCACGCCTTCGAGCATGTGGCGCGATTCGGGCTCGATCAGCTCGCGCTGCTCGGCCTCGGCCAGGGCTTCGATCAGTTCGCTCTTCGAGTCGGGGCCTGGGTGGAGGAATTCCCACATCCGATCCAGAAAGCCGCGAGAGGCCGTCGCGGGCTTCGATCCCCCACGCGGGGGGCGACTGGGCTGAGGTTCTGACACGAAGCGGTGCCGAAGTTGTGAAGGGTGCAGAATAACTGATTGGGTTGCCGGTCTTGTGACGGCGCCCGACGCCCCGATATGGGGCCGATCCTGTCTGAAAGCTGCACCATGTCTCAAGGTCTCATCCCCGCCACCATCCTCACCGGCTTCCTGGGCTCAGGCAAGACCACACTGCTCAAGCGCGTCCTGACCGAGGCGCATGGCCAGAAGATCGCCGTGATCGAGAACGAGTTCGGCGAGGAGGACATCGACACTTCCATCCTCATGGTCGAGTCCAAAGAGCAGATCATCCAGATGAACAACGGCTGCGTCTGCTGCACGATCCGCGAGGACCTGCGCTCCACCCTGGCCGACCTGGCTGAGAAGCGCCGCAAGGGTGAGCTGGATTTCGAGCGCATCGTCATCGAGACCACGGGCCTGGCCGACCCCGGCCCCGTGGCGCAGACCTTCTTCATGGACGACGAGATCGCCGAGAGCTATCTGCTGGACTCCATCCTGACCCTGGTGGACGCTGTGCACGCCGAGGGCCAGCTCGACACCCGCCAGGAAGCCCGGCGCCAGATCGGCTTTGCCGACCAGATCTTCATCTCCAAGGCCGACCTCGTGAACGCCGATGCCGTGCACGAGCTGACGCACCGCATCAAGCACATGAACCCGCGCGCGCCCGTCCAGACGGCACACTTCGGCGAGGTGGAGCTCTCCAAGGTCTTCGACCTGCGAGGCTTCAACCTCAACGCCAAGCTCGAGATCGACCCGGACTTCCTGAAGGCGGAGGACGATCATCACGATCACGATCACGACCATGAGCACGGCCACGGCCACCATGACGATCATGACCATGACCACCACGATCACGAGCATGGAGAGCACTGCGACCATCCGCACCACCACCATCACGACGATGACGTCAAATCCTTCGTCTTCAAGGCCGAAAAGCCCTTCAATCCTGCCAAGCTGGAGGACTTCCTGGGCGCCATCGTCCAGGTCTATGGGCCCAAGATGCTTCGCTACAAGGGGGTGCTCTACATGAAGGGCACAGACAAGAAAGTGATCTTCCAGGGCGTGCACCAGCTGATGGGCTCGGACCTGGGGCCCAAGTGGATGCCCGGCGAGAAGAAGCTGAGCAAGCTGGTGTTCATCGGCATCGACCTGCCCAAGGACATCCTGATGCAGGGGCTGGAAGGATGCTTGGTCTAGGAGTAAAACAACGCGTTGCTTTTAATGCGATCGGCCCGGCCCGTGTTGCAAGATGAGGTGGCTACAATCCGCCGCGCCAAAACCCCGGGCGACGGCTGGTATAAAGCCTGAGCGAGGAGAAAATCGTGAGCAAGACAATGGCAGCGAAGACCGCTGCGGCGCCCGCCAAGAAGGCGCCTAAGCCCAAGGCCGAACCGGCCGCTGTGGCCACGCTTGAAGCACCCCATACCAGTGCCAGCCGCTTTGCGGACCGCTTTGCACCGCCGACGCCGCCCACCCGAGCAATGAACAGCACCGTGATTGAAAGTCCCCGCACCATGGCCAAGGCCGATCCCAAACTCGCGAATGCCTGGAAGACCAAGGCCGGCACGGAGCTGACCGACGCAGAAGTGCTGGCCATGCCCGAAGCGGAGTACATGAACGCCAAGCAGCTCGAGTTCTTCCGCGCCAAGCTCAACGAGCTCAAGGACGGCGTGCTTTCCAATGCCGGCGAGACGACCGAGCATCTGCGCGAAGACACCTCCATCGTCCCGGACCCTGCCGACCGGGCCACGATCGAGGAGGAGCACGCGCTGGAGCTGCGTACCCGCGACCGCGAGCGCAAGTTGCTCAAAAAGATCATGCAATCGCTGGCCCGCCTGGACAGCGGCGAGTACGGCTACTGCGATGAGACCGGCGAACCCATCGGCCTCGGCCGCCTGATCGCCCGCCCCACGGCCACGCTGTCGCTCGAAGCGCAGCAGCGCCGCGAACTCAAGCAGAAGATGTTCGGCGATTGATGAGCCGCTGACCGACCAGGACCGGAAGCAACTCGCGGATGAGCGCTCCCAAAGACGTCAAGGAAGAGAGCTTCTTTCGCAAGGTGGCGCGCTTCGTCGCCAACCCCGCGACGGACTGGACCGAGCTGAACTCGCGCCAGGACGATCCCGAAGGGGATATGGCCAAGGCCGAGCTCAAGGCCATGATCGAACGCAAGCGGCGCAATGACTTCGTGCGCAAGCGCGAGCTCGACATGCTGCGCCGCATCCGCCGCGAGGGCCTGTCGCCCGAGCAGTTGGCTGCCCTCGGTGCCTCTTCCTCGCGCCTGGACGAAATGGAGCGCAGCGGCGCCAACAGCGAGATCAACAGCAAGGTCGATCCGCGCGTCAAGGACAAGATCAACGAGATCGAGCAGCAGATGGTGGGCGAGGCCTACGCGCCGACCTCGCATCAGCCCCATCTTTCCCCGGGACAGTACGACAGCACGCGGCCGGCCCAGTTCAACACCACCCTGCCCCCGACCGGGCATGAGGGCATCCCGAGCGAGGCGGCCGCGTCAAGCGTCAGCGAACACCCCAGCCATCACGAGCTCGAGCGCCTGGAAGATGCCCCTGCGCCGGCTTCGGTCGTCATGGCCGCCGGCATGTCGCCACCTTCCGAAGCCAAGGCCAGCGTGCTGCCTTCGATGCTGCCGGCAGATTCCTTCCTGAGCGTGCCCCCGCCCGCGCCGGTGGATCTGCCGCCACTGTCCTTTGACGTGGCCGACGTGGCGCCCATCAATGCCGCCACGGCCATCGTTTCGGTGGAGTTCGAGCACGACCCCGAACTCGACGAGGCCGTGATCGCCTTCGCCAACGCCGACTACGACCACTCAGAACATGTACTCGGCGACATGATCACGCCGCAGGGACCACGCCACAACCATGGCGCGACTTGGCTGACCCTGTTCGACCTCTACCGCGCCACCGGCAACCAGGCCAAGTTCGAGGCCCTGGCCCCCGACTACGTCCAGCAGTTCGGTCTTTCAGCGCCGCAATGGTTCTCCATGCCCAAGCAGGTCGCCGAAGGGCTCAAGAGCGTGCGCGCTCCCATGGCCCAGGCCGGAGGCGTGAGCTGGACGGCACCGGCCACCCTGGAAGCTGCCAGCGTGCAGCTCTTGCGGACGCGTTGCGAGAAGCTGCCCATGCCCTGGGTGCTGGACTGGGCCGCGCTGCGCAACATCGAAGCTGAATCCCTAGCACCCTTGCGCCAGCTGTTCCGCCACTGGGCCAGCCAGCCGGTCGATCTGCGCTGGATTGCCGGCGACCAATTCCTGCAGTTGCTCAAAGATCTGGCCCCCGTTGCCCAGCGCGAGGTCGATCCGGCCGTCTGGATGCTGCGCCTGGAGGCGCTGCGTATTGCCAACCGGCCCGACCAGTTCGACGAGGCCGCCATCGACTACTGCGTGACCTACGAGGTCTCGCCACCCTCCTGGGAAAAGGCGCTGTGCCGTGTTCGCGTCAGCGGCATGACGCTGTCCACCAGCGGTCCGGCCTCGACCACCATGAGCGCGGAGCACGCCTCCTCGAGCTTCCTCGAATCCACCATGACCGAACACGCGCACCTGAGCGCCAACGTGCAGTTGGAGCTCTGCGGCCAGCTCTCCGGCGACATCTCCGAGGTCCTGCAGCGGATGACGGCCGAATTGGGCGGCGCCACGCTGGTCACGGTGACCTGCGCCAAGCTCATGCGCCTGGACTTCATGGCCGCCGGCGACCTTCTCAACTGGGTGCTGGCGCGCCGCAGCGAGAACCGCAGCGTGGTCTTCTCCGATACCCACCGCCTCGTGGCGCTGTTCTTCGGTGCCATGGGCATCAACGAACACGCCCGCATCCGCCTGCGCACGAACTGATCTTGCAGTTCCGGGGCGGGCCCCCAGCTGGAGTCCTACATGGACCATCACACTCCCCAATTTCACGGCACGACCATCGTGTCGGTGCGCCGTGGCAATCAGGTCGCCATCGGCGGCGACGGCCAAGTCACCCTGGGCAACACCATCGTCAAGGCCAGCGCGAAAAAGGTGCGCAGGCTCTATCGCGACCAGGTGCTGGCCGGTTTCGCGGGCGCCACGGCCGATGCCTTCACCCTGTTCGAGCGCTTCGAGGCCAAGCTCGAGAAGCACCAGGGGCACCTGGTGCGCGCCGCCGTCGAGCTCACGCGCGACTGGCGCACCGACCGCGTGCTGCGCCGGCTCGAAGCCATGCTGGCCGTGGCCGACCGGACGGCTTCGCTGATCATCACGGGCAACGGCGACGTGCTGGAGCCTGAGCAGGGCATCGTCGCCATCGGATCTGGCGGCGCGTACGCGCAAGCCGCGGCCAAGGCGCTGCTGAACCACAGCGAGCTGGGTGCAGCCGACATCGTCAAGCAGTCGCTCGTGATCGCCGGGGAGATCTGTATCTACACCAACGGCAACCACACGATCGAAACCCTGGATTGAGACGATCATGAGCAGCATGACCCCACAAGAAATCGTCTCCGAACTCGACCACCACATCGTCGGCCAGAACCCGGCCAAGCGCGCCGTGGCCATCGCCATGCGCAACCGCTGGCGCCGCCAGCGCGTGGCCGAGAGCCTGCGCCCGGAGATCACGCCCAAGAACATCCTCATGATCGGCCCCACCGGCGTGGGCAAGACCGAGATCGCGCGCCGCCTGGCCCGGCTGTCGGGCGCGCCCTTCATCAAGGTGGAGGCGACCAAGTTCACCGAGGTCGGCTATGTGGGCAAGGACGTGGACTCCATTGTGCGAGACCTCGTGGACATGGCCGTCAAGCAAGAACGCGAACTGGCCATGAAGAAAAACCGCACGCGCGCCGAGGACGCCGCCGAGGAGCGCGTGCTCGACATCCTCGTCCCCGGCTCGGATGCGGACAACAGCACCCGCCAGGCCATGCGCAAGCGCCTGCGCGAAGGCACGATGGACGACAAGGAGATTGAGATCGAGCTGGCGGATGCCAAGCCCTCCATGGAGATCCTCGGCCCCATGAACGGCCCAGGCATGGAGGAGATGGCCGAGCAGCTCAAGAGCATGTTCGGCCAGTTGGGCCAGCAGCGGCGCAAGGCACGCAAGGTGAAGATCGACGAGGCGCTCAAGCTGCTGGTCGAGGAAGAGGCCGCCAAGCTCCTCAACGAGGACGAGATCAAGGCCGCGGCACTGGAGAGCGCGCAGCAAATGGGCATCGTGTTCATCGACGAGATCGACAAGGTCGCCTCGCGCGCCGAGCATGGCGGGGCCGATGTGTCCCGGCAGGGTGTGCAGCGCGACCTGCTGCCGCTGGTGGAAGGCACCACCGTCAACACGAAGTACGGCATGGTCAAGACCGACCACATGCTCTTCATTGCCTCGGGCGCCTTCCATCTCAGCAAGCCCAGCGACCTGATCCCGGAGCTGCAGGGTCGATTCCCCATCCGCGTGGAGCTGGCCTCACTGTCGGTGGACGATTTCGAGGCCATCCTCAAGAGCACGCATGCCAGCCTTGTTAAGCAGTACGAGGCGCTGCTCGCCACCGAGGGCGTGACCCTCAAGCTCAAGGACGACGCCATCCGTCGCCTTGCGCAGATCGCCTTCGAGGTCAACGAGCGAACCGAAAACATCGGCGCCCGGCGCTTGTCCACCGTGCTCGAGCGCCTGCTCGACGAGATCAGCTTCGATGCGCCCAACCGCGGCGGCCAGACCGTCGAGATCGGCGCGGAGGAGGTCGACGCCAAGCTCGGCGAGCTGGCCCGAAACGAGGACCTCTCGCGGTTCATCCTGTGAACGCCCTCGAGACGGTCCGCCGCTTCTGGTCCCTCATGGCCAGCAACGATTTCGCCTCCGTGGCCGAGGTCTTGGCCGAGGACTTCGTGCTCGAGTGGCCTCAGTCGAACGAACGCATCCGCGGTGCAGCCCAATTCGCGCGCATGAACGCCGAGTACCCGGCGCACGGCCGGTGGACGTTCCAGGTGAACCGCATCGTCGGCAACGATCACGAGGCCGTGTCAGACGTCGCCATCAGCGACGGCGTGCAGCACGCCCGCGCGGTTTCCTTCTTCACCGTGGAGCAAGGGCGCATCACGCGTCTCACGGAATACTGGCCCGAGCCCTACCCGGCGCCAGCGAACCGCGCACACCTGGTCGAGCCGATTCGCTGAAGTCTCAGGTTTCGTTGTTTTTCAGGAAATCGAGACGCTGGGACTGCAAGACCAGCAGGCCGTCGAAGATCAGCGAGTCGACCAGCTCGTGCGGAATGTCCAGCACGGGCGAGACCTTCCAACCGGCACCGCCGGTCATCAGCGTCGTCGGCTCGTGGCCGGCGCGCGCCGATAGGTGCCGGTGCATGCGCTCGATGGCACCGGTGATGGCGTAGTTACCGCCGCTCGTGAGGGCGTCGGAAGTGTTGGTGGGAAACTCGCGCACCTCGCCCGTAGGTACCCGCAAGCCCGAGGTGCCGCCTTCCAGGGCGCGCAGCATGATGCCGTGGCCCGGCAGGATCAGCCCCCCAAGGAAGCGCCCTTCGGCATCGATGGCATCCACGGTGACCGCCGTGCCCACCATGACGACGAGGCAGGCACGCGCTTGGCCGCGGCTCAGCACATGGTGGCGTGCGCCGATTTGCACGACAAAGCGATCCGCTCCCAGGCGTGCCGGATGGTCGTAGCCGTTGACGATTCCACCGGCCTGCGCACCGGGCACGACCCATCGCGGCTCGATGTCCCAGAGCTCCAGTTGCTCCTCCACGCGGCCGCGCACTCCCTCGCCGGCCACATTGCAGCCCAGCACCGTGGCCGGCTGGGGCAGTTGCGCCCAGTCGCCCTCGTGCAAGGATTCGATGTTTTCCAAGAAGACGGCGCCATGGGCCAGCATGGCCGCACCGGGCTGCGCAGCGGCATAAAGCGCCCACTTGAGGCGCGTGTTGCCAACATCAATGACGAGAATGCTCATGGGCGACAGGCGTACGGAACCGAGAACATTGGCAGCCTATCAGTTCTGATCGGCACAACAACAGGGCGCACCTCTAGTCCGATTCGGTGCACACTTGCCCCGGGGGCTCAATCTAGGGACCGTCGACGCGTCGGAGCGTGAGGAGCTCAGGAACGCGGCGCGACATCCTGCAACGCCAGCGCAAGCATGAAGAATCTCTCCATCGCCACCAAGATGTGGCTGCCCATCGTCGGGCTCGTCATCGTCGGGCTCGTCATCGTGGTCGCTCTGATGACCACCTTCTCGGCTCTGCGCACACGCGGCCTGCAGGCGCAGTCCAAGCTGGAGCAGGAGACCCAGCAGACGAAGTTCGAACTGGCCCTGCGCTGGCGCAGCGCTCGGCCGAGCGCGGCCAAGGAGATCAAGACCCTGATCGGCGACAGCGTCGACAGCGTCGACAGCGTCGAGCGCGTCGAGACCGGCACGCGGCTGGTGCAGGACGCCGCCAACACGATGGGCGAGACGATGGGCGAGATCGTTGCCAGCGTGGGCAAGGTGACCGAGATCATCGGCGAGATCCGCGCCAGCGCCGTCGAGCAGAGCGAGGGCATCGGCACCTTCAACAGCTCGGTGGGCGAGCTGAACCAGATGACGCAGCAAGACGCTGCCCTGGTTGAGCAGTCCGCCGCCGCGGCCGAATTGCTGCGCGAGCAGGCCGGCAAGCTGGCCCGCCTGGTGGGTGGATTCAAGCTGCAGAGCGCCGGGTAGACGAGCCCCGTGCAGGGGTGAAATCTCGACTGCGCGTGAGGGCTGTACCGCTAAAGTAGGTCGTTGTCTCTTCGGCACCGGAGGTGCCGTTTGCCAGGTTTTTTAACCCAGGGAGATCTCATGCTGCGTCGCTGGAAAATCCGCCCCCGACTGCTCGGCGGCTTCGGTTTCATGCTCCTGATGTCGGCCTTTCTCGTGGGCATTGGCGGGTTCGGTCTCTACGTGGCGCAGAGCGCGCTGCGCAGCATCACCCAGGAGCTGATCCCGGCCAACAACATCACCGTCAACGCCCGCGCCCAGTTACTGATCAGCCAGAGCGCAGCGGCCCACATGGCGGCCTCGCTGTTCAATACCGAGGAGATCAAGCGCCACAGGGCCATCTGGGAGAAGGCGCAACAAGACCTTGACGAGGCGATGAAAGCCTACGGCGCCATCGCAAACAAGCCGGAGCAGCAGGCCAACCTGAAAGCCTTCGCCGCCAATATCGAGAAGTACCGCGGCAGCATCACGCCGGTCATGGCCAAGCTGGCGGCCGACGGCTATCCCGACGCGCAGACCGCGATGGGCGATATGAGGGTCGCCAACGAAGGCTTCGATCCCGCGCTCAAGATGCTGGAGGGCGTCCAGAGCCAGCTCTTGACCATCAGCCAGGGTGTGTTCGCCAAGGTCGACGGCATGGTCAAGAGCATCTTCGCCGGCCTCTTGATCGCCTTCGCCGTCTGTGTGATCTTGAGCATCGTGCTGGCCGTGCGCATGGCGCAGTCCGTCGTCGAGCCGGTCTCCACCGCGACTGAGTTCGCCGAGCGCATCGCCGATGGAGACCTGCGCGCCGCGCCGCGCTCGGGGGGGCACGACGAGGCTGCAGAGATGATGGCCTCGCTAGCCCGCATGCAGAGCTCGTTGGCCGACGTCGTCGGCCAGGTGCTGCAGTCGGCCGAGAGCATTCAGGTCGCCAGCACCGAGGTCGCCTCGGGCAATCTCGACCTCTCCAACCGCACCGAGCAGACCGCCAGCAATCTGCAGCAGACCGCCAGCTCCATGAACACCCTGACCACCACGGTCAACCAGAGCGCCGAGGCTGCAGGCACCGCCAAGCAGCTCGCCGGCAGCGCCGCCGACGCGGCCGGGCGCGGCGGCGACGTGGTCTCGCGCGTGGTCTCGACCATGGGCGAAATCAACCAGAGCAGCAAGAAGATCGCCGACATCATCGCCACCATTGACGGCATCGCCTTCCAGACCAACATCCTGGCACTGAACGCCGCCGTGGAGGCCGCGCGCGCCGGCGAGCAGGGCCGCGGGTTCGCTGTGGTGGCCGGCGAGGTGCGCTCCCTGGCCCAGCGCAGCGCCGAGGCAGCGCGCGAGATCAAGAGCCTGATCACCGCCAGTGTGGACCGCGTGGAAACCGGCACCCAGCTCGTCAACGATGCCGGAGCCACCATGGGTGAGATCGTCGCCAGCGTGCAGCGCGTCACCGACATCATCGGGGAGATCTCGGCCGCCTCGACCGAACAGAGCAGCGGCATCGGCGCCGTCAACGGCGCAGTCGGCGAGCTTGACCAGATGACGCAGCAGAACGCCGCTCTGGTCGAGCAAAGCGCTGCCGCCGCGCAGTCGCTGCGCGAGCAGGCGCAGAAGCTGTCCTCGCTGATGAGCCGCTTCCGCGTGGTCTGAGAAAGAACCGAGAGTTCCCGCAGGCATGTCCGACGTCTTCATTTCCTACGCCCGCGCAAGCCTTGCCCAGGCGCAGCAGATCGGCGCCCTGCTGCGCGCCCAGGGCCTGCGCGTGTGGCGCGACGACGAGCTGCCCGCGCACCGCGCCTATGCCGAGGTCATCGCCGAGCGCCTGGCGGCAGCCAAGGCCGTGCTGGTGCTGTGGTCGGAGCAGGCCGTGGCCTCCGAATGGGTGCAATCCGAGGCCGACCGCGCCCGCAACGAGCGCAAGCTCGTGCAGCTGCGGCTCGACAGCTGCACCCTGCCCATGCCCTTCGACCGCATCCAGTGCGCCGACCTGGCCGGCTGGCAGGGTGATGCCGCAGCGCCGGGTTGGCGAAAAGTGCTGGACAGCCTGGCCTCGTTGATCGAGAACGACGGTGGCATGGACGCACCCGCGGCCACGGTGCCCGTTGTCGGCGCGTCCCGCAAGCCCACCATCTGCGTGTTGCCCTTCGCCAATATGAGCGGCGACGCCGAGCAGGAATATTTCAGCGATGGCATCAGCGAGGACATCATCACCGACCTGTCCAAGGTCTCGGCCCTGTCCGTGGTGTCGCGCAACACCGCCTTCCAGTTCAAGGGCCGCCACGTCGACCTGCGCCAGCTGGCGCGCCAGCTCGCGGTCAGCCATGTGCTCGAAGGCAGCGTGCGCCGGGCCGGCATGCGCATGCGCATCACCGCGCAGTTGATCGAAGCGGCCTCCGACAGCCATCTCTGGGCCGAGCGCTACGACCGCGAGCTCACCGACATCTTCGAGCTGCAAGACCAGATCTCGCAGGCCATCGTGGCGGCACTTCGCCTGAAACTGCTGCCCGCCGAGAAGAGCGCCATCGAGCGGCGCGGTACCGCCGACGCGGCGGCCTACGACCTCTACCTGATGGCGCGGCGCGAATGGCTCAGCGGCAACACCGACGCGCGTGTGCTCAAGACCATCCTGCGCCTGTGCCTGCGCGCCACCGATCTCGATCCCGCCTATGCGCGCGCCTGGGCGCTCGCGGCCATGGCCCAGGTGACGTTGTACGTCCGCCACCGCGATACCGGGCGCGACGGCATGGCGCTGGCCGAACGCGCGCTGGCGCTCGACCCCGACCTGGCCGAGGCACACGCGGTCAAGGCACGCTATCTGTCGGGCCAGGGCCAGCTCGACGCGGCGGATGCTGAAATCGAACTCGCGCTGCGGCTCGACCCTCAGTCCTATGAAGTCCATCTCAACGCCGGCTACGTGCATTTCCGTCGGCGCCGATTCGAGGCAGCCGCACGCTGTTACGAAGCCGCGACGGCGCTGATTGACGCCGCGTTCGCCGCACCAGGGATGCTGATCAGCTGCTGCCAGGCCATCGGCGATCGCGTCGGCGCCGAGCGCGCCGCACGCCAGACGCTCGCCCGCGCCGAGGCCGCCATCGCGCAGGACCCGGGCAACGGCATGGCCCTGGGTTTCGGCGCCGGCGCGCTCGCCGTGCTCGGCGACACGGAGCGCGCGCGCGACTGGGTGGCGCGCGCCCTGCTCGTCGACCCGGACAATCGCGGCATGCGCTACAACCTCGCCTGCGCCCTAGCCGGCACGCTCGGCGACCTAGACGGCGCCCTGGACCTGCTCGCGCCCTACCTGTCCATTGCCACCGGGGCTGAGCTCAGCCATATCGAGGCCGACCCGGACATGAACCCGTTGCGCCAGCACCCGGGCTTTGTGCTCCAGTTCGCTGCAGCGCGCGAGCGCCTTCTCGCGGACGCTGCGGCCAAGGAATCCGAAGCAAGACGTCAAGCAGGCACGAACGCGCCGTGATCCGCGCAGGCGGCGAGTGCGCGGCGCAGTTGCTGCGCCCATAGCGGGCGCATGCGCTCACGGTCCGACTCCCGGACACACCATTCAACGGGGATCGCCACCGCCATGGCCAGGCAAAGCTCGTAATCCTTGCGCAGCTGCGCGAGGGTGTAGCCTTCGATGCCGCGCTCGCACAGCGCCGCGTGGTAGCGCCGCAGCAGCGGCTCCCCCAGTGCGCGCCGCACGGGCTCGTCCCACCAGCACACGACGGCGTTGACCAGATCACCGGCACCGAGCCAGCGCGTCAACGACCAGTCGAAAGGCTGGCGATCCAGCAGCAGCACGGGCCCACGGCGCGAGCGCGGGATCAGCAGATTTCCCGGGTTCAGGTCGCCGTGCACCAAGGTCAGGCCGCGCGGGTCACGGGCACGCTCGAGCAGGCGGTCGGCCAGGCTCACCATGAGGCCGCGCAGCCAGCCGGGCCAGGGCGCGTCGAGTCCGGCGAGCGTCAGCAGGGGCTCCATGCCGGGCCTGACATGGCCAACATAGCGCTCGATCTCGGCGCGCTCAGGTGGCGCCACCCGCCCCCAGTGCGGCGCATGCAGCGACGCCAGCGATTCGCCCAGCGCCAGCGCCAGGCCCAGATCCGGCGGCAGCGCCTCGTCACCGCTGACGTGACTGTCGGACAGGTCTTCCAGCAGCAGGTGATAACGCCGAGGTTCATCGGCATAGGCCGCATCGAAGCAGCGCGGCAGGGGTGCATCCGTCACACCATCGTAGTCGCGCAGGTAGTAGTCCACCTCGGAGCGCCCGAAGGTGCCGGCCTCGTGCGCGCAGATCTTGAGCAAAAGCCTGCACGGCAGCCCTGTGGGGACGCGATAGTCCACGCGCAGGTGCGTGATGCGCGACCAGGCGCGGTCGCCGGCCGGCAGCTTCTCGACGGCCGCCACATCTTGCGGCCCGCTCAGCAGACCCGCTCGATGCAGCGTCTCACCCAGCCAGACGGCGGTGACCTGGTCCGGATGGCTGATCACGCAGGGCTTGTTCATCGTCCGCGATTGTGGCGACGATGGCGGCCGCCTGCATCGCCGCCACCTCCCCAATGACGAGGATGGCGGGGCTGGACAGGCCCTTGTCCTGCAGGAGGGCGGGCAGGCCGGCCAAGGTGCCGCGTGCTTCGCGCTGATGCACCGTGTGCGCCGCGCTGACCACGGCGGCCGGCAAATCAGCGCGCATGCCGCTAGCCTGCAGCGCCGCCACGATCTCGGCGCAGCGGCTCAGGCCCATGTAGCTCACCGGGGTCACGCCTCTGCGGGCGAGCGCGGCCCAGTCGGGCTGCCGTCCACCTTCGCCGAAGTGCCTCGTGACCTTCGCGGGGTCGAGTGCATTTGATTGACGTTTACGTAAACGTCAATCAACCTTAGAATTCGCGTTCCGCAGGAGACAGCCATGACCGATTTGTCCGCCGAACACAAGGCGCTCGCTGAATACCGGCCCACCCACAAGGTGCGCTTCGTTACCGCCGCCAGCCTCTTCGACGGGCACGACGCGGCCATCAACATCATGCGGCGCATCCTCCAGGGCATGGGCGCCGAGGTCATCCACTTGGGTCACAACCGCTCGGTGGACGAGGTCGTCACGGCCGCCTTGCAGGAAGATGCCCAGGGCATCGCCATCAGCTCCTACCAGGGCGGCCACGTCGAGTACTTCAAGTACATGGTGGAGTTGCTCAAGGCCCGCGGCGGCGAGCGCATCCAGGTCTTCGGCGGCGGCGGCGGCGTGATCGTGCCGGCCGAGATCCGCGACCTTGCCGACCATGGCGTGCGCATCTTCAGCCCCGAGGACGGGCAGCGCATGGGCCTGCAGGGAATGATCGGCGAGATGGTGATGAAGTGCGACCAGGACTTCGCACCGCATGCGCCCAATACCCTCGGCGCGATCGAAGGCCACAGCGAGCAGGCCTGGCGCGCGCTGGCCCAGCTGATCACAGCGCTCGAGGCCGGCGTGGCCGATGCCGAACTCGTGAAGGCCCTGCACGCGCTGGCCACCGACAAGCGCGTGCCCGTGCTGGGCATCACCGGCACTGGCGGCGCGGGCAAGTCCAGCCTGACCGACGAGCTGATCCGCCGCCTGCGCCTGGACCAGGGCGACGCGATGCGCGTGGCCCTGATCTCCATCGACCCCTCGCGCCGAAAGAGCGGCGGCGCCCTGCTGGGCGACCGCATCCGCATGAACGCGATCGCGCCGTGGAGCAACGGCAGCCGCGTGTACATGCGCTCGCTGGCTACACGCGACTTCGGCAGCGAGATCTCCAAGGCCCTGCCCGACGTGATCGCCGCGGCCAAGGTGGCGGGCTTCGATCTCGTGATCGTCGAGACCTCGGGCATCGGCCAGGGCGACGCGGCCATCGTGCCCCTGGTGGACGTGCCCATGTACGTAATGACGCCGGAGTTCGGCGCCGCCAGCCAGCTCGAGAAGATCGACATGCTGGACTTCGCCGAGTTCGTGGCGATCAACAAGTTCGACCGCAAGGGCGCCATGGACGCGCTGCGCGACGTGGCCAAGCAGGTGCAGCGCAACCGGGAGGCCTTCGGCAAGAGGCCCGAGGAGATGCCGGTTTTCGGCACCATGGCGAGCCGCTTCAACGACGACGGCGTGACAGCGCTTTACCAAGCGCTCAAGCGCCGCCTGGCTGAGCTGGGTCTGTCTTTCGCCGAAGCCCGCCTGCCCCAGGTCGCCACGCGACACAGCACGCACCAAGTGCCCATCGTGCCGGCATCGCGCGTGCGCTACCTGGCCGACATCGCCGACAGCGTGCGCGGCTACAAGAAGCGCGCCCGCGCCCAGGCGACGCTGGCTCGCGAGATCCAGCAGCTGCGCGCCAGCAGCCGCATGCTGCTGGACGAGAACCCCGGCAAGAACGGGGCCGTCATGGCGCTGGGCGAGCTGGCCCTGGCCCGCGAGGCCCGGCTCGACAAGGATGCCGCGCAGCTCCTCGCCCAATGGCCCGACATGCAAAAGGCCTACGCCGGCGACGAATACGTCGTGAAGATTCGCGACAAGGAGATTCGCACCTCGCTGGTCACGACGAGCCTCTCGGGCACCAAGATCCGCAAGGTCGTGCTGCCCACCTACGAGTGCCATGGCGAGCTGCTCAAGTGGATGATGCTGGACAACGTGCCCGGCAGCTTCCCCTACACGGCCGGCGTGTTCGCCTTCAAGCGCGAGGGCGAGGACCCGACCCGCATGTTCGCGGGCGAAGGCGATGCCTTCCGCACCAACCGCCGCTTCAAGCTCGTGAGCGAGGGCCTGCCGGCCAAGCGCCTGTCCACGGCCTTCGACTCGGTCACGCTCTACGGCAACGATCCGGCCATCCGCCCCGACATCTACGGCAAGGTCGGCAACTCGGGTGTCAGCATCGCCACACTGGATGACATGAAGGTGCTGTACGACGGCTTCGACCTGTGCAACCCCAGCACGTCGGTGTCGATGACGATCAACGGCCCGGCGCCTTCGATCCTGGCCATGTTCATGAACACCGCCATCGACCAGAATCTGGCCAAGTTCCGCAAGGACAACGGTCGCGAGCCCACTGCCGACGAGGCCGCCAAGATCAAAGACTGGGTGCTGGCCAATGTGCGCGGCACCGTGCAGGCCGACATCCTCAAGGAAGACCAGGGGCAGAACACCTGCATCTTCTCGACAGAGTTCTCGCTCAAGGTTATGGGCGACATCGCCGAGTACTTCGTCCACCACCAGGTGCGCAACTTCTACTCCGTCTCGATCAGCGGCTATCACATCGCCGAGGCCGGTGCCAACCCGATCTCGCAGCTCGCCTTCACGCTGTCCAACGGCTTCACCTTCGTGGAAGCCTATCTGGCGCGCGGCATGCACATTGACGACTTCGCGCCCAACCTCTCCTTCTTTTTCTCTAACGGCATGGACCCGGAGTACACCGTGCTGGGCCGCGTTGCGCGCCGCATCTGGGCCGTGGCCCTGCGCGACAAGTACGGCGCCAACGAGCGGTCCCAGAAGCTGAAGTACCACGTGCAGACGAGCGGCCGCAGCCTGCACGCGCAGGAGATCGCCTTCAACGACATCCGCACTACGCTGCAGGCCCTGATCGCGCTCTACGACAACTGCAATAGCCTGCACACGAACGCCTACGACGAGGCCATCACCACGCCGACGGAAGAAAGCGTGCGCCGCGCCATGGCGATCCAGATGATCATCAACCGCGAGTGGGGCCTGTCGAAGAACGAGAACCCCAACCAGGGGGCCTTCATCATCGAGGAGCTGACCGAGCTCGTGGAAGAGGCCGTGCTGGCCGAGTTCGAGAAGATCGCCGAGCGCGGCGGCGTGCTCGGTGCCATGGAGACCGGTTACCAGCGCAGCAAGATCCAGGAAGAGAGCATGCATTACGAGATGCTCAAGCACACCGGCGAGTACCCCATCATCGGCGTCAACACCTTCCGCAACCCACATGGCGACCCGGTGCCCGAGCACATCGAGCTCGCGCGCTCGACCGACGAGGAAAAGCAGAGCCAGCTGACGCGTCTGGCCGACTTCCATGCGCGCAACTCGAGCGTTAGCGGCCCCATGCTGGAGCGCCTGCAGCAGGCGGTGATCGAGAACCGCAACGTGTTCGAGGTGTTGATGGACGCCGTGCGCGTGTGCTCGCTGGGGCAGATTACGTCCGCGCTGTTCGAGGTGGGTGGGCAGTACCGTCGCTCGATGTGATGGAGCTGTGGCACTGCGTCTCGGCCCGCTCCTTCCGGCCACTTTGGTTGATCGAGGAGCTGGGCCTTGAGTGCGAACTTCGCATGCTCCCCTTTCCGCCCCGCTCGGAGCGCCGCGAGTACCTGAACGAGAACCCGCTCGGCACTGTGCCCTTGCTGGTCGATGGTGCAACACGCATGAGCGAGTCGGCGGCAATTTGCCAGTACCTCGCGGCCCGGCGGGGCAGTGCGCTGAACGTGGCCGTCAGCGAGTCCGAATACGGCGCATTCCTGAACTTCCTGCATTTCGGCGAGGCCACGCTGACCTTCCCGCAGACCCTCGTGCTGCGCTACCGGTATTTCGAGCCGGCCGAGCGCCGCCAGCCCCAAGTGGCCGAGGACTATGCGCGATGGTTCCTGTCGCGCCTGCGCTCGCTCGAGGGGCATCTGGGCGAGTCCAGGGAGTTCCTCTGCGCCGGCAGATTCACGGCCGCCGATGTCTCGGTGGGATATGCGCTGATGTTGGCCAGCCACCTCGGTTTCGACGTGCAGTTCCCGCCCGCCGTCGCCGCCTACTGGCAGCGGCTGCGGGCGCGGCCGGCCTTCTCGCGTGCGCTCGAACGTGAGCGGGAAGCCGCCATCGCACAAGGCATAGACTGCACGCCTTCGCCCGACCTGCGCGCATGACGACGACACTCGCCCTCCTAAACCCCCATGCCGGTCGAGCCGAGAGCGGCGGCGCGGCCCAGGCGCTGACCGAGCTGCTGGTCGGCACGCAGCTCGTCGTGACGTCCAGCAGCGCCGAGGCGCGCGAGCGCATCCTTGCCCTGCGGCCGGGCCAGCGGGTGATCGTCATCGGTGGTGACGGCACCTTGCAGCCCCTGCTCGGCGCGCTGCTGGATCGCGGGCACGAGCTGGCCCTGCTGCCCATGGGCAGCGGCAACGACCTGGCCCGTGCCCTGGGTCTGCGCAGGCGCAGGCTGCCCGAGCTGATCGCACGGCTGCAGAACGCGGCGGCCACGCCCATGGACCTTGGCGAGCTGCACGTCGATGGGCGCGAAACGCAATGCTTCGCCTCAAGCCTGGGCGTGGGCTTCGACGCTGCGGTAGGGCAGCGCGTGCAGATCTCCAAGCTGCCCCTGCGCGGCCAGCTCAAGTACCTGGCCGCCACCTTCACCGAGCTCAGTCGCTTCAAGCCCTGGCATATCGAGGTAGCGCTGGATGGCGGCCCCCTGTTGCCGGTCCAGACCCTGCTCGCGTCCTGCCTCAACACGCCAACCTACGGGGCTGGAATGCGCGCCGCGCCGGGCGCCCTCCTCGACGACGGCCGCCTGCAATTCCTCGGCGCGCGCGGCTGGGGCCGGTTCACCGCGCCGCTGGCCCTGCCCCTGATGCTGGCCGGCCTGCATCGCCGCCTGCCAGGCATCGAGCTGTGCGACTTCGAAACAGCCCGTTACCTCGCTGCCGAACCCGTGCCCTTGCTACTCGACGGCGAGCCCGCAGCGGCGGCAGCGCGCTTCACGGTGCAGGTGCGCAAGGCAGCGTTGAAGGTGGTCAGGGCCTAGAGACAATCAGCAAGGGTGAGGCACGCCAGCGCCCCATACGTTTCGAGGATTGCCACCACTTCCAGGAGTACGAGCTCCGGTGTAGAACCCTGTCTATCCACGCCGTACGAGGATCCGCCATGACAACCACACCGCTGCCCTCCCCCGCAACCCTGATCGACGTGCGCTCGACGAACGAGTACATGGCGCACCACCTGCCTGGAGCCTTGCACATTCCTCTGGCGCAACTGGCCGAAGACATCGTGCACAAGATCCCGCTGCGCGCCACGCCCATCATCCTGTACTGCGCCAGCGGTGCGCGTTCGGAGCAGGCGCTGGGCCTGCTGCAGATGATGGGCTACACCGACGCCCACAACGGCGGCGGGGCCGCCCATCTGGCCGAGAGACTGCAGGTCAAGCTCCAGGAGGGTCTGTGATGGCGTCGATGGACCCGCGGGTGGACGCCTACATTGCGGGTGTGCCTGACTTTGCCAGGCCGGTGATGGAGCATCTGCGCACCCTCGTGCACACGGCCTGCCCTGAGGTCGTCGAGGACATCAAGTGGAGCCGCCCACACTTCATGCTGGACGGCAAGATCCTCGCCGGCATGTCGGCCTTCAAGGCCCATTGCGCTTTCGCGCTCTGGCACCGCGAGGGCGACAACTCCAGCAAGGCTGGCGAGGGCATGGGGCAGTACGGCCGCATCGAGAGCGTCAAGGACCTGCCCGCAAAGGCCGAACTCAAGAAGCAGATCCAGCAGGCCGCCGAGCTGATGCGCAGCGGCGCCAAAAGCCCCATGATGGAGAAGAAGCCGCGGCCCAAGCTCGAGGCGCCGCCCGAGCTGCTGGCCGCGCTCGAGGCCCATCCAGCGGCCCGAAAGACCTTTGAGGCCTTTGCGCCGGGCAAGCAACGCGACTACATCGAATGGATCATCGAAGCCAAGCGCGAAGAGACACGCGACAAGCGCCTGGCGCAGGCCATGGAGTGGCTGGCCGAGGGCAAGTCGCGGAACTGGAAGTACGAGCAGTGCTAAAGGCGGCTCATCGTTCCTCACCTGGGACGCCGGCACCGGCCACCGCGGCCATCATGGGCGTGCCGATCACAATCGGCGTTGCGGCGATCTCCACACGATTGCGACCGAGTTCCTTGGCACGGTAGAGCTCGCGGTCGGCGAGCATGTACACGCGGCTCGCGCTGAGCCCGCTGTCCGAGGCCGCCACGACCACACCTGCCGAAACGGTGATGGTGAAGACCTGGCCGTCGTCCGACTGCAGGCGCAAGGCAGCCACGGCCTCGCGGACTTGCTCGACGAGTCGCTGCGCTCCGGGGCAGTCGGTCATCGGCAGCACGAGGCCGAACTCCTCGCCGCCCATGCGGCCCAGCACGTCGGAGCCGCGCAGGCGCAGCTTTACGGCGGCTGCGAAGGCTCGCAAGGCCTGATCCCCGGCCGCATGGCCATAGCGGTCATTAATCTGCTTGAAGTGGTCCAGATCCATCAGCGCAAAGGCCACCGGCGCGCCTTCGCGCCGGCCCCGCTCGAGGCTGTGGGCCAGTAGCGCATCGGTGGTGCTGCGGTTGGCGCAGCCGGTCAGGCCATCGGTCGTGGCCAACTCCTCCATGCGCCGCGCCACGCGTTCGAAGCAGGCCAGCACGAAGCCGAAGCCCGCGGCGAGCAAGCTCAAGAAACACAGCAGATAGAACAGCCCCTGGAACAGGTCGCCGCGCATCAGCTCCCCATAGGCCTCGGGCCGCATGGCCGCGTCGACGCTGCGCGCCAGCGACATCAGCGCTCCTGTCCCCAGGGTCAGCGCGACCGTGCGTATCGATCCCCCTTGCTGCCAGCCATGGCGGATCAACAGGCGCAGGCCCGGAGCCAGCGCAGCCGCGAACAGCAGCGAGTACAGGGTGGCGCGCAGTGCCGTGGGTTCGCCCAAGGTCAAGACCACCACGGCGCAGGACACGGCGCACTGCCCGCCCACCCAGCGCGGCAGCTCTCGATCAATCAGGTGGCGGTACAGCGCAGCGTCGAGAAGCGTCAAGCCCAGCAGCAGCAGGCAGTTGGCGCCCAGCACGGATATCCACTCGGGAATGAACAGGCGCGCGGGCAACAGCGCAAAGCCGCCCAGCAGGCTCCAGCAGCCGTGGGACCAGATCTGCAACTCAGTCTGGCGCAAGACGCTGCGCCGCGCTGCCCACATCTGCAAGGCGAGCAGCAGAAAGCCGAGCACGAGGGCCAGCATCACGGTGGGGATGTCGAGCGTCATGCGAACAGGCTTCCAAGCCACGGTTGCACAAGCGGCCAGTTTAGGATTTGCGCCCGGAATGCGCCATGGCTTCTATACACTGGCCGAACACAAGGAGTGCCCAGTGATGAAGTTGCTACCCCTGTTGCTTCTGGCCGGCATCGCGACCGCCGGCGCCGAGACGCTCGGCGAGGTGGACACCGCGTTCAAGCTGATCGGCCCCGATCACAAAATCGTCGTCGAGGTCTACGACGACCCCAAGGTGCAGGGCGTGTCATGCTTCGTCTCGCGCGCCAAGACCGGCGGCATCAGCGGCGCCATCGGCCTGGCAGAGGACAAGGCCGAGGCCTCGATCGCCTGTCGCCAGGTCGGCCCCATCGCGATCGCGGAACCGCTGAAGCGCCAGGAGGAGGTGTTCAGCGCGCGCCTCTCCCTGGTCTTCAAGAAGCTGCGCATCGTGCGCATGGTGGACGAGAAGCGCCACACCCTGGTCTACCTGACCTATTCCGACCGGCTCATCGACGGTTCGCCCAAGAACAGCGTGACAGCCGTGCCGGTGGACAAAGTCGTTCCGATCCCGCTCAAGTAGCTTTCTTCAGCACCACATGCAGGGCATGCTCGGTGCCCTGCTGCTCGACGACGCGAAAGCCCATCTGCGCGAGGTCGATCCCGGCCAGCAAGGACTCGCCGCGACCGAGCACGGCGCTTGACAGGGCCAGGTGCATTTCATCGACGAGGCCGGCCTGCAGGTACTGGCGGATCGTCTGCACGCCACCGCCCACGCGCACGTCGCGTCCCGCGGCGGCTTCGCGCGCGCGATCAAGCGCCTCGTGGATGCCACCCGTCACGAAATGGAACACCGTGCCGCCCTCCATCACCAGGGGCTCGCGCGCGTGGTGTGTGAGCACGAAGGTCGGTACGTGGTAGGGCGGATTCTCGCCCCACCAGCCTCGCCAGGACTCATCGGGCCAGGGGCCGCGCACGGGGCCGAACATATTGCGGCCCAGGATCCAGGCGCCGATGTTGTCGAAGCTTCGCGCCGCATAGCCCTCGTCCACGCCGTCGCTGCCGCCCTGGTTGCCGAGCATGGCCTGAAAGCTGCGCGTGTGGCGGAACCACTGATGCAGTTGCCCGCCGCCCACACCCAAGGGGTTGTCGAGGCTTTGGTCCGGCCCGGCACCGAAACCATCGAGCGACAGTGAGAAAGCAAGGACCTTGAGCTTGGACATTGGCAGCACCTCCCGTTGCGAGGCGCCATTGTCACCCGCGCTTGCCCTCACTACATACCGCTTGAATAAGACGTCAGAATCCCACCCCATGCAATTCGACAACGCGACTCTGTACCACCTGCTGCTGGTCCAGGCCGGCGCAGCGGCCTTGCTGCTAACGGCCCTGCCGGGCCAGCGCGTCAGTGTCGCCACGCGCTGGGCGCAGGGCTTCATGGGTCTGCAGTTCCTGGCCTGGCTGGCAATGGGCTTTGCCAGCTTCGGCGGCGAGCGCGTACTGATGGGCGTGGCGCTGCTGCTTTTCGCGGCCTCGCTGTCTTGCCTGTGGCGCTGCGTGGGCTTGTGGCTGGCGCCGCGCAAGGGACTGGTGGTGATGGGTTTGGCCACCCTGCTCATGCCCGCGGTCTATGTGCTTCAGTTCGATCAGGTCGCCTTCCGCGTCGGCTGGGCCCATGCCTGGCTGGCCCTGCAGCTGGTCATGATCGGCCTGTCCGTTCTGCGCAAGGGCCGCGAGAGTTTCACGGCCGAATCACGGCGCTGGCGCGGCCTGCTGCTGCTGGCGACGCTGCCGATGGCCGCCATCTTCGTGCTGCGTGGCGGGGCCGGCGCGTTGGGTGTGGAACTGGAGAGTCCGCTGGCACCCAGCCTCATCAACACCGTGATGGGCCTCGCTTGCATGATGGGGTTGATGTGCGTACTGCTGGCCCTGGTGCTGGCCTGGCGTGGCGAGATCGAAGCCGACCTGGCCCAGCTCGCGCAGAGCGACTCCCTCACCGGCCTGGCCGATCGCGCCAGCTTCATGAGCCGCGCGGTGGCCATGATCTCCATGGCACGCCGCTACGACGAACCGCTCTCGCTGATGGTGCTGGATATCGACCATCTCACCCGCCTCAATGCGGAGCAGGGACGCGAGGTCGGCGACCGCGCGCTCGCCTTGTTCGCCAGTTGCCTCAACGCCCAGATGCGGCTGGGCGACCTGGCTGGCCGCATCGGCGGCGACGAGTTTGCCGTGCTCATGGCACGCACCGACGCGCAAGGCCCCCAGGCCTTCGACCAGCGCATGCGCCAGACGCTGGCCTTGCGCGCCCAACCCGCCCTCGGAGTCACGCTGGACTTCTCCGCCGGCTGGGCCCCGCTGCGGCGCGGCGACCGCAATGTCGAGGACGTGCTGCGCCGCGCCGAGACGGCGCTCTACGAGGCCAAGCACATGGGCCGCGGGCGCCTGGTAGCTGAGCCGGGACTCGACTAGGCCCAGTCGATCAGCGCGGTTTCGACACCCGGCTTGCGCGCCGGCCCCTGCGGACGACGAGTGGGCGTGCCCAGCGAGATCCAGCCCAGCAGTACTTCGCCGGGGCCGCAAAAGGCCGCCTGGATGCCGCAATCGCGCACCTTGGCGCCGGAAAGCATCTTGCCGCCGTAGCCGAGCAAATGAGCGGCATTGAGGAAATTGGCCAGTGCACCGCCAACGCAGGCCCATTGCTCGTGCACGGGCACCTGCGGATGACCCAGGTCGAGCTTGGCCACGACGGCCACGGACAGCGGAGGTTGCAAGGCGCGCTCGTAGTCCATCTGCACGCCGGCCTCGTCCTTGCCCGCACGCCGTGCGCCCTCTGCGAACAGCCGGGCCATCTTCTCGCGCGCCTCGCCGCGGACGGCCTTGAAGCGAAAAGGCAGTAACTCGCCGTGATCGGGCGCACGCAGCGCCGCCTCGACCATCAGCCTCAGTTGCTCATCGCTCGGCCCGGGTTCGACCAGATATTTGGGGCCAACTGAGTAGCGACTCAGCAGGCCTGTCAGTTCAGCACTGGACATGATGCGTTTCATTGAGGCTCGAAGAGCCGATTCATCGGGGTGGCGCGCAGCGCCTACAGGGTGGGCTCATCCTGGCGGAAGGAAATGGGAGTCGAACCCACCTGGCGGCGCGTGGCGCCACCCACCGGGTTTGAAGCCCGGCCGACACACCGGTGTCGTCTTCCTTCCTCATTCGAAAATCCGCGCATCGCTGCGCAGCTTGTGTACGTCATCGACCCTGCGCAGCAAGCCCACACGGTCGAAGTATTCGAGGACCTGGATCGCGCGCTTGCGGCCCAGGCCGGTGGCATCGCGAAAGGCCGCGGCCAGCACCTGCCCGCCTGCGCCCGCTGCGACGCCGCGCACGCATTGCGCCAGCCTAACCATGGTGGGAATGTCGTAGTACAGGTCTTTCACCACCTGGTGCAGGTCTCCTTGCTGTGCCAGTCGCGCAAGTGCAGTGCGAACGAGGGCCTCTGCCTCGCCGCACTCGCGCGCGAGATCGCGCGCCCAGGCGCCTTCAACGCCCGCCTCGGCCAGCCGGGGCGCCACCTTTTGCGCAATGCGTTGCTCAGTGGCCGAGAGCTGCACGCCATGCTCGGGCAGGTGCAGAAAAGACCCTCGCTGCGAGAGGCGGCCCTCGCCTCGCAGCCGCTGCACCAGGGCGCGCCACAGGGGCTCGGCCAGGCGTGGTGCGGCCACGCGGCGCAGCCGCGCCACGTCCAGGCCCAGCTCTTCCGGTGCGCTCTGATGGTGCTCGGCCAAACGCTCCAACAGCAGCGTCATGAGACCTTGGGCGCCAGGCTCGGACATGGCCCAGACCGCTCCGGCTTCCTGAATGATCAGGCCATCTTCCGGCACCAGCACTTGTTCGCAGCCTTCGGCGGCGGCGAAACGGCGCAGCTCTTGCGGCGCTTCGGCCAGTAAGCCGGTCAGGCGCTGCATCATTGAAGGCCGCTGCAAGGCGCCCAGTTCGGCCAGCCGGGCCGCCGTGCGGCGATAGCGGGCCGGCGCGAAGGGATCGAGCACGACGCCGCCGGCCAGCGTGCGGCTGGCCGATGCGTCGCGCAGCACGACGCGATCGCCGCGCCAGGCGCCGATGGGCTCGTGCAGAACAAGCTGTACCAGCGCCTCATGGCCGGGCTCCAGCAGCTCGCGGTCTAGCACGGCCAGCGAGGCGTTAACAGCCCGCGCGCCCAGATGCAGCTGCACGCTCGCGCCGCTGCGCAGGCCACGCGTTTCGGCCGGCCACAGGCGCAGGCGCGCGTCGAGGCGGCTGGTGGCCACGGCCACATCCGGATGAACCAGCCATTGCCCGCGCGCGATGGCCTCGCGCCCGATGCCCACGAGGCCCACCGCACAGCGCTGGCCCACATGCGCTTCGCCGACCTCTCGGTTCTGCGCATGCAGGCTGCGAACGCGCAGCAGCTGCTCGCTGCCCGGCAACAGGCGCAGCGCGTCACCCACGTGCACGCGGCCCGCATGCACCGTGCCGGTGACCACGGTGCCCACGCCATCCAGGCTGAAGGCGCGATCGATGGCGAGACGAAAGCCCTGCCCTTGGACGTCGGTTCGACGTCCCTGCCGGCTCGCCAGGTGCGCGCGCAATGCATCCAGCCCGGTTCCCTGCAGCGCGGCCACTTCGAAAATAGGCGAGGCTTCGAAGCCGCTGCCCTGCAGCAGCTGCGCGATCTCTTCTCGCAGCACGGCGATGCGCTCGGGCGCCACGCGGTCGCACTTGGTGATGACGATGGCGCCGCTCGGAATGCCCAGCAGGCTCAGCACCGCCAGGTGCTCGCGCGTCTGGGGCATCACACCGTCGTCGGCCGCGATCACGAGCAAGGCGTGGTCGAGGCCGGTGGCGCCGGCCAGCATGGTGTGGACCAGCCGCTCATGGCCGGGCACGTCGACGAAGCCCAGGCGCTCCTGGCCAGGCAGGTCGAGGAAGGCATAGCCGAGCTCGATGCTGATGCCTCGCTTCTTTTCCTCGGGCAGCCGGTCGGTGTCCACGCCGGTGAGGGCCCTCACCAGCGTGGTCTTGCCGTGGTCGATGTGACCGGCGGTCCCGATGATCATGGGGCGGTGATCAGACGGTGAGTTCCTTGGCGCTGATCGTGTACTTGAACGTGTCGGGCGCCAGCTCGTCGAAGCGGCCGCTGGCGTTCTCGCCCTGCGGGTACATGAGGAAGGGCAGCGTGGCCGCGCCGCGCTGGCCCGGCAGGCGCAGGTCGTGGGCGCGGTTGTAGCCGACCCAGTTGCCTTCCCAAGATCCAAAGAGGCTCTTGGCCACGGGCGCGGCCACGGGATGGGCCATGTCCTTGATCCAGTCCGGCGTTTCCTGGCGCATGACCTTGAGCACGTCGGCCGGATCCATGGCCACCCAGCCGTACTGCTTGAGGAAGGCCTCGGCGCGGCAATGCTGGGCACCCTTGAGGTTGGCGGAATTCGCGCCGAGCTCGCGATAGCCAAACGCGCTTGGCGCCATGCGCACGCCGTAGAGGTCGCGCGCCGGGATACCAATTGATCGGCACATGCCGACGAAAACGGCGTTCAGGTCCGCGCACTTGCCACCGAGATTGCCGGTCTCCAGCATGGTGCGTACGTCGCCCGTGCCGCAGCCGCGAACCGCGGGCTCGCGGTGGGCATTGGTGACGACCCAGCGGTAGATGGCCCGGGTACGTTCGAGATCGTCGTTTGGCACGCCCTTAACGGCCTCCAGCGCCGTGCGATGAACGACGCCGTCGATTGGGATCATCTCGGTCGCTTGCAGGGCAGCGTGCAGCGATTGCGGGTCCTCATGCACCTGGCCGGGCTTGCTCCAATCGACGACGCGGTTGCGCGTCTGCAGGCGGGTCGTGAGCGAGACTTGTGGCTGTTGGGTGGCCGGGTCGAACTCAGCGTAGAACATGCGCGTGTCGCGGGCGGCGTCGGCCTGCACGCGGGCGATCCGGGCGTTGCCGGTCCAAGAATTTTCGAGGGTGCGCTGGTAAGGCGTCTCCAAGTCGGGAAGCGGCAGCCACAGCTTCGTGACGCCCTGCACGTCGACAACCTCGACGCTGAGCGTGAGGTCGAAGGTGCGCCAGGCGGCACTGGGCTCGGGCGCAAAGTGGCGCTCGGCTTCGGCCCGTGCCAGCGGAGCAACTGCCGCGGCCAGTGCGCCGCCAAGAAGGGTTCTGCGGTCCATCATTCATTTCTCCAAGAGTTCATAGATAAGGTGCAATCCAGCCGCGCGCGGGTTCCTGGTTCCACTCCATCCCGCCGACCACGGTGAAGATGGCACGGCCATCGCGACCGATGAGAACGCTGGTAGGGAAGACGTGGACGCCAAAGGCCTGGGCCACCGTGCCGTCGGCGTCGCGCACCATGCTCAGGGACGAGGGCATCTGGTCGAGAAAGCGCTTGAGCGCAGCGTCGGTCTCGCGGTAGTTGATGGCCACGACCTTGAAGTCCTTGGGCTCTAGCACCGCCTCAAGCAGTTCGAGCGAGGGCAGTTCGTCACGGCAGGGCGGGCACCAGCTGGCCCAGAAATTCAGCAGCACGACGGTGCCGCGCGCTGAAGCCAGGCTGAAGCCGGGCAGCGCCAGCGCAGGCGTCGCGCGGCCCTTAGGCCAGTCTCGCTTGATGCCTTCGGCCCCGCCCAGGCGCAGCTGCGCGGCGGCCGCAAAGCCTCCGAGGACGAGGAGCTCGCGGCGCTTCATGCCAGGGCCTCCTGCAGCGCGGGCAGCTGGCGGCTCAGGTGTGCGCTGTCTTCGAGGCAGCGCAGGTCGAGCCAGAGCTTGTCGTCGGCAATGCGGCCAATCACGGGCTCGGGTAGTTCGCGCAGAGCGCGGCTGAGCTTGTCCAGCGCCGAGCCGAGGTTCCTGCCGCCTTGCGGCGCGATCACCAGGCCCGCGGACGGCAGCCGCGCAACGGGCAGGGAGCCCGAGCCGATCTGGCCCTGCATGGCGGCAGTCACCACGGCATAGCGCGGTGCCACGGCCGCATGCACAAGGGGCTGTAGGCTGCGCGCCTGCGCCTCGATGACCGCCAGGGGGCGGGTGAGCAGGCGCAGCGTGGGCAGGGTCTCGGTGAGTTTCTCGGGCCGAAGATAGAGGCGCAGCGTGGCTTCGAGCACAGCCATGGGCAGCTTGCTCATGCGCAGTGCGCGCTTCATCGGGAACTTGCGGATCTTCTGGATCACATCGAGCCGCCCGACGATGAGGCCGGCCTGCGGGCCGCCGAGCAGCTTGTCACCACTGAAGCTCACCACGTCGCAGCCCGCGGCCAGCATCTGCTGGGGCAAGGGCTCGGCGGGCAGCCCCCATTGGGACAGGTCGACAAGCGCACCGCTGCCCAGGTCGCTCATCAGCGGCAGGCCGCGCGCGTGCGCGATCGCGGCCAGCTCAGCCTCTTGCACGGCGGCGGTGAAGCCCTGGACCTGGTAGTTGCTCGTATGGACCTTCATGAGCAGCGCCGTGCGCTCGTTGATGGCCTGCTCGTAGTCGCGCGCATGGGTGCGGTTCGTCGTGCCGACCTCGACCATCACCGCGCCGGCGCTGGCCATCACATCGGGCATGCGGAACGCACCACCAATCTCGACGAGCTCGCCGCGGGAAACGATGACCTCGCGGCCGCGCGCCAGCGCCGCGATGCCCAGCAGCACAGCGGCGGCATTGTTGTTGACCACGGTCGCGGCTTCGGCGCCGGTCAGCTCGCAGAGCAGGCCTTCGACCACGTCATCACGGTCGCCGCGGCCGCCCGAGCCGAGGTCGTATTCGAGGTTGTTGGGGCTGGCCATCAGCTGCAGCAGCGGCTGCAGCGCCGCATCGGCCAGCAGCGCGCGGCCGAGATTGGTATGGATGACGGTACCGGTGAGGTTGATCACGGCGCGCATGCGCGGCGAGAGCCGCTGCTGAACGCGCTGCGCCAGCTGCTGCGCCAGTGGCTCAAGGGCGAGCTGCGCAGCGCTCGCCTGCCCGGCCAGCACGCGCAGGCGCAGGGCGTCAAGCAGATGGCGCGCCTCTGCGGCCACGAGCGTGTGGCCATGCTCCGCGAGCAGCGGGGCGCAATGGCGCAAGAGTTTGTCGGTCGAGGGCAGATCCTTGGGGTTTGCCTTCGAGCCGTGGACCACGGACTCTTGGGGCGCTGCCATCACGATCTCCCGTCGGGATCGGGAGGCGCGGCGCCGGAGTCGGGGTCGCCGAAGAGCAGCATCAGGTTCACGCCATGGCGCTGCAGGCCAGTCTCCGAGACCAGCAGGTCCAATGTCAGCGAGGCGAGGTCGTCTGCCATGGGCTCGACCTGATTGTCCTTTTCCATATGGACGATTTTCAGGTAGTGGCCGCAGCCTTCGCAAGTCTCGACCTGCACGCGCTCGTTGCCATGACCGGCCTCGTCGACGAGCGCCTGAAAGCCGATGCCCTTGGTGGCCTGGCAATGCGTGCACTTGATGCGCACGTAATGCCATTGGGTGGCGCACAGACTGCAGCAGAGGTAGCGCCAGCCCGATCCTTCGGCGCCAATGCGCGTGATGCTGGCCGTAGGCCGAGAGCCGCAGCAGGGGCAGGACAAGGGGTCATCGATGCGACCGAATGGAGCGATACGGTCGCCGCCATGCTCAGCCTGGATCGCGGCAACCAGGCGCACCCAGTACAGCTGCAGGGCGGCCGCGACGAGCGGGGCCGTGCCAAGATCCAGGCCCAGCATCACGCCGCCGAGTAGACGGTCAGCCTGCTGTTCGAGATGTTCGTCGCTGGAGGCAGCCAGCCCCTGGGTAGTCTCGCGTGCTGGACCATCGGGCAACCGCGCGGCAAGGGCTCGCATCAGTGCGCGCAACTCGACGCACCAGCTCGGGTCGCGCGGCCAGGATTGCACGTCCAGCAGTGGGCGCCCAGCATGCGCCGCGGCCTCGATCTGCGCGGCGGTCGGCAGCACGAGCGTCAGTGGCTGCTTGAAACGCTCATGCTGGCACTGAGTCAGCTCGGCGCAGAACAGCAGGTAGTCGCGCATCGCGTGCCCGGCGGCGAGCTGGCGCAGGCGCAGGGCGCGTTCGGCGAACAGCCCCGGCTCGGGCAGGCGCAGGAAGGCGACCTGCTCACCGGCACGGACCGCAATCTCTTCGGGCGATAGCAGCTTGGCCGCGGCCGTCATCGTGTACGGTGCCCTTTCTCATTTACGCAGACGCGTCATGTCCTGGTACCACAGCGCGTGATTTTGCCTGGCCCAGGCCTCGGTCACGGTGCCGCGCGTCATGGCGCGCAAGGTGCCCTTGACCCAGATGGCCGCATACACGTGGACGATGACACCGAGGATCAGGCCGACTGCCGAGGCCGCGTGGACGAGGACGCCAATGCGGCGCAGCAGGATGGGGAAGGCGTTGGCGAACCACGGTTGCCAAAACATGAAGCCCGTGATGAACAGCAGGAGCAGGCAGCTGCTCAGCAGCCAGAACACCATTTTCTGACCCGCGTTGTACTTGCCCACGGGCGGCATGGCCCCCTTGTCGCCACGCAGCAGCTGGCCGGCCCGGGCGCGCCATGCGCGGTCGGCATCGGTCATGCGGTTCTCGTGCCGGAGCTTGAAGAACAGCCCGGCGAAGATCAGCGCCATTGCCAGCCCGAAGAAGGGGTGCAAGATGCGCGCCCACGCGCCGCCGCCGAAGAGGGCCGTGAAGAAGTACAAGGCCGGGTGGAAGAAGGCCAGGCCCGAGAAAGCGGCCATGAAGAACAGGAGGGCGACGAGCCAGTGCCTCATCCGATCGCCGTCCTGATAGCGCTGCAGCAGTTTCATGATTCAGCCTCGTCCTTGGTTTCGATGGGGCCTACCTTCATGTAGTGGAAGAAGCCGGCGAAGACCGCGCCGATCATGGCCGCCACCGCCAGCGGCTTGGCCACGCCCTTCCAGAGCGAGACCAGTGGGCTGATCTTCGGATCGGCGGGCAGCCCGTGGTAGAGCTCGGGCTTGTCAGCATGCTGGAGCACGTAGACCACGTGCGTGCCGCCGACGCCGGGCGGATCGTAGACGCCGGCCTGCTCGTAGCCGCGCTCCTTGAGGTCGGCCACGCGCTCGGCGCCGAAGTCCAGCATGTCTTCCTTGGCCCCAAAGCGAATGGCGCCCGTCGGGCAGGCCTTCACGCAGGCCGGCTCCAGGCCGACGCCGACACGATCGGAACACAGCGAGCACTTGTAGGCCTTGCTGTCGACCTTGGAGATGCGCGGCACGTCGAAGGGGCAGCCGGTCACGCAGTTGCCGCACCCGATGCAGTGCTCGGAGATGAAGTCCACGATGCCGTTCGTGTACTGCACGATGGCGCCAGGGGCGGGGCAAGACTTGAGGCAGCCCGGGTCCTCGCAGTGCATGCAGCCGTCCTTGCGGATCAGCCATTCGAGCTTGTTCTCGACGACCTCCACCTCGGAGTAGCGCATGACCGTCCACGATTGCGGCGTGAGGTCGCGCGGATTGTCGTAGCTGCCGGCGTTCTCGCCCACGTCGTCGCGCAGGTCGTTCCATTGCATGCAGGCCACCTGGCAGGCCTTGCAGCCGATGCAGGAGGAGACATCGATGAGCTTGGCGATCTCCGCGCCATGCCGCGCCTGCGGACTCGGCGTGGTGGTGGCGGAGCGTTTCGCGATATCGAGCGATTGGAGTGAAGACATGTCGCTACCTCACGCTTTCTCGATATTGACGGTGAAGCTCTTGTATTCCGGCGTCTGGGTGTTCGCATCGCCCACGAAGGGGGTGAGCGTGTTCACCAAATAGCCGGGCTTGGCCACGCCGACAAAACCCCAGTGGTTGGGCAGGCCCACCGTGTGCACCTTCTTGCCGTCGACCTCGAGCACGGGGATCCGCTTGGTCACCACCGCCACGGCCTTGATGAAGCCTCGCTTGGAGCTGACCTTGACCATGCCGCCGTTGGCGATTCCCTTCTCCTGGGCCAGCTCCTCGCTGATCTCCACGAACTGCTGCGGCTGGATGATGGCCGAGGTATCCACGTTCTTGGTCCAGTAGTGGAAGTGCTCGGTCAGCCGGTAGCTCGTGGCCACATAGGGGTACTCGGCGGGCGTACCGAAGGCCTCCTTGTCGCCCTTGAACACGCGCGCCGCAGGATTGGCGCGGGCCTTGGAATTGCTGTTCATTGGGTTGCCCGGAATGGGCGACTCGAAGGGTTCGTAATGCTCGGGCAGGGGGCCGTCGACCATGCCGCTGGGCGCGAACAGCCTCGCCACGCCCTCGGCGGTCATGATGAAGGGGTGGACCGCCTCGTCCTCACCCGGGTTGGCATCGGGGCGGATGTCGGGCACGTCGGCACCGGCCCACTTGTCGCCCGTCCAGTTGACCAGGCGGCGCCTGGCGTTCCAGGCCTTGCCAGTGGGATCGCTGGACGCGGCGTTGTAGAGGATGCGGCGATTCGCCGGCCAGGCCCAGGCCCAGTTGAGCGTCTGGCCGATGCCGAAGGGATCGCTGTTGTCGCGCCGTGCCATCTGGTTGCCGGCCTGGGTCCACGCCCCTGCGTAGATCCAGCAGCCGCAGGCGGTGCTGCCGTCGTCGCGCAGCATCGCGAAGCCTGGAAGCTGTTCGCCGGCCTTGACCAGCACCTTGCTTGGGTCCTTGGGATCGGTCACATCGGCCAAGGCCTTACCGTTGTACTCCATCGCGAGCTCCTCGGCCGAGGGACTCTTGGGAATCTTGTAGGACCAGGTGAGGTTGACGATGGGGTCGGGGAAGGCGCCGCCGTCCTTGACGTAGGCGGCCTTCATGCGCAGGAAGATCTCCGCGATGATTTCCGCATCGCCCTTGGCATCGCCGGGCGGCGGGGCGCCCTTCCAGTGCCACTGCAGCCAGCGGCCCGAGTTGGTCAGCGAGCCATCCTCCTCGGCGAAGCAAGTGCTGGGGAAGCGAAAGACGGTGGTCTGGATCTCCTCGCTCTTCACGTCGTTGTGCTCGCCGAAGTTCTTCCAGAACTCGGCCGTCTCGGTGTTGAGCGGATCGATGATGACCAGGTACTTCAGCTTGGACAGGCCGTCGACGATCTTCTTCTTGTTGGGGAAGGAGCCGACAGGGTTGAAGCCCTGGCAGATGTAGCCGTTCATCTTGCCCTGGTTCATCAGCTCAAAGGCCTGCAACACGTCGTAGCCCTTGTCCCACTTGGGCAGGTAGTGGAAGGCCCAGTCGTTCTCCTTGGTCGCCGCCTTGCCCCACCAGGCCTTTTGCTGGCTGACGAAGAACTTGGGGTAGTTCTGCCAGTAGCTCATCTGGTTGGGCCGCAGGGGCTTGAGCGCGCGGGTCTTGTAATAGGTCTCCAGGTCCTGCTCGCTATCGCGCGCCAGCGTCATGTAGCCAGTGAGCGAGGTGGAAAGCAGGCCAAGGTCGGTCAGGCCCTGGATGTTGGAGTGGCCGCGCAAGGCGTTCATGCCGCCGCCGGGCTGGCCGATATTTCCGAGCAGCAACTGCACGATAGCGCCGGTTCGGATGATCTGCGAGCCCTGACTGTGCTGGGTCCAGCCCAGGGCGTACATGATCGTCATCACCTTGTCGGGCACGGCCGTGCTGGAGATCATTTCGCAGCACTTGAGGAATTTGTCCTTGGGCGTCCCGGTGATCCGGGACACCATCTCGGGCGTGTAGCGCGAGTAGTGCTTCTTCATGATCTGGAGCACACAGCGCGGATGCTCGAGCGTCGGGTCGACCTTGGCGAAGCCCTTGTCGTCGAGCTCGTAGGCCCAGGAGGCGTTGTTGTAGCTGCGCTTTTGCTCGTCGTAACCGCTGAACAGCCCGTTGTCGAAGCTGTAGCCCTCATTGATGAGGAAGCTGGCGTTGGTGTAGTGCTTGACGTACTCGTGCTGGATCTTGTCCTGGCTCAGGAGGTAGTTGATAACGCCACCGAGGAAGGCGATGTCAGAGCCCGCGCGGATCGGCGCGTAATAGTCGCTCATCGCGGCCGAGCGCGTGAAGCGCGGGTCCACCACCAGCAGCCGGGCCTTGTTGTGCTGCTTGGCCTCGATTACCCACTTGAAGCCGCAGGGGTGGGCTTCGGCGGCATTGCCACCCATGATCAACACGAGGTCGGCATTCTTGATGTCGACCCAGTGGTTGGTCATCGCGCCTCGTCCGAACGTCGGGGCCAGACTGGCCACCGTCGGTCCGTGTCAAACGCGCGCCTGATTGTCGAAGACCAGCATCCCCATCGAGCGCATCGCCTTGTGCGTGATGTAGCCCGATTCGTTGGAGGATGCGCTCGCGCAGAGCATGCCCGTGGAGAGCCAGCGGTTGACGGTCTTGCCATCAGCATTGCTGGCGATGAAGTTGGCGTCGCGGTCGGCCTTCATCAGCTTGACAAGGCGGTCCATGGCCTCGTCCCAGCTCACGCGCTTCCACTCTTTGGCCCCGGACTCGCGCACTTGCGGCCACTTGAGCCGGTTGGGGCTGTGAACAAAGTCCAGCAGGCCCGCGCCCTTGGGGCACAGGGTGCCTCGGTTGACCGGGTGGTCCGGGTCGCCTTCGATGTGGATGATCTCGCTCGTGACGTTCTTGGCCTTGTCGCCGAGCGAGTACATGATGATGCCGCAACCCACCGAGCAATACGGGCAGGTATTGCGGGTCTCGGTCGTCCGGGCAAGCTTGAAGTTGCGCGCCTCGGCCAGGGCGGCCAGGGGCGAGAAGCCCAACGCAACGAGGCTGGATCCAACAAGGCCCGCCCCACTCACCCGGAAAAACTGCCTCCGGTTCATGTCCATACGGTCTGACTCCTCGAGGCCCGAAGCCCCATGTCCATCCTTCAGCTGGCCGCCACGCGACACTGGGGGTGATTTCTTCACAAACAGTCCGGTTTGTCCAGCGCCCCGCTCAATACCACCGGCCTGTTGCTTCATCGCATTGCCCTGAATGCTCCGAGACGCTCGGGCAGCACGAGCATCTCGCGGCGTTCGCGATCCATTTCGATCAAGCACGAGCCCAGGCTCCGATAGCCCTGGCGCTCGCATAGGCTCGCATAGGCACAGCGCACGCAGGATGAGGATGCAGCCGAATGTCCAAAGAAGCGTCGCCGAGCCCTGGGCGGCCAGCTCCTCGACCTCCTTCAGTAGGCGGGCGCGGACATGCTAGCCAAGGAAGGGGCGCTGCCCATGGACCCTCTCACGCTCGCGGGGGCGCTCGCTCAGGACAGGGGCCTGCGGCGACTGCGCAGGCAACTGGGCGAAGCCGATCAGGTGCTCGTTGAACTCGGCCAGTAAAACACGGGTGTCGGGCCGGGCGATCTGGGCCTGCAGGCTGGCCACGGATGAGCTGCGCCGCACTTCCTCGGCCGTCGCCGGGCACATGCCCGCGACGACATGGGTATCGAGCCAGCCCTGCTCGGCCAGCGCACTAAGGCGCAAAGCGTCCCGGCCGGCCGCAAGACGCAAGACGCAAGACGCAAGACGCAAGACGCAAGACGCAAGGTGAGCATGTCGGCCATACAGCCGGGCAGTCGAACCAGAGACCGGATTCAGCCCTCTTGCCGACACGGCGCCATCGGAATACGCTGGCCTCAAACCGGGCCCATCAGGAGACATGCCATGAGCGACTCAATTTCCCCGGACATTGCCGGCATACGAACGATTGCGCTGGTCGGGCCGGCCAGCGCGGGCAAGACGACGCTGCTGGAGGCCCTGCTGTTGCAGGCCGGCGTCATCACCCAGGCGGGCAGCGTGGAGCGTGGAAGCACCGTCTCCGATTTCGATCCCCAGGAAAAGCGCGTGCAGCACTCGCTACAGTCGTCCCTGGTCCACATGAACCACGGCGGCATCCGCATTCATGCCATCGACACGCCGGGGGCGCCGGATTTTGTGGGCCAGTCGCTGCCGGCGCTGGAGGCGGTGGATACGGCGATCGTTGTCGTCAACGCCGCCAATGGCGTGGAAATGATGGCCTCGCGCATGATGGAAGCGGCCGCCGCCCGAGGGCTGTGCCGGGCCGTCGTCATCAACCGGATCGACGCCCCCGAAATCGACCTGCCGGGCCTGCTGGCGCAGCTTCAGGAGGTCTTTGGCAGGGAGTGCCTGCCGCTGAATCTGCCGGTCGACGGTGGGGCCAAGGTCGTCGACTGCTTCTACAACTCGGATGGGCCAGCGACGGACTTTTCCTCGGTGGCCGCTGCGCACCGGGCGCTGGTGGAGCAGGTGGTCGAGGTGGACGCCGATTTCGTCGATCGCTATCTCAATGACGGCGATGTGGATCCCAAGGAGCTGCACGCGCCGCTCGAGCAGGCGCTGCGCGAGGGCCACCTGATCCCCGTGTGCTTCTGCTCGGCACGAACCGGCGCCGGCGTGGCCGAGCTGCTTGACGTGATCGAGCGCCTGCTGCCCAACCCCGCAGAGGGCAATCCACCGCAATTCATCAGCGATAAAGGCCGGCGCGACGGTAGCGAGACGGCGGTTACGGCCCGGCCGGACCCTGCCGAGCATGTGCTGGCGCATGTGTTCAAGATTGTGGCCGACCCCTATCTCGGGAAGATGGGCGTGATCCGCGTCCACCAAGGCACCGTCACGAAGAACAGCTTGTTGTTCGTGGGCCATGCGCGCAAGGCCTTCAAGGTCGGGCACCTGTTCATGCTTCAGGGCGGCAAGCATGTAGAAGTCGAGCGCGCGGTCCCGGGCGACCTCTGCGCAGTGGCCAAGGTCGAGGAGCTGCACTACGACGCGGTGCTGCACGACGCCCCCGAGGACGAGCACATCCACCTCAAGCCGCTGGAGTTCCCCGTGCCCGTGCACGGCCTGGCGCTCAGCCCCGCGCGCCACGGCGACGAGCAACGCTTGTGGGACATGCTCTCGCGCCACGTGGACGAAGACCCCTGCCTCAAGGTCGAGCATGCGGTTCAGACCAACGAGACGCTCATCTTCGGCCTCGGCGAGCTCCATCTGCGCATGCTGCTGGAGCGCATGCGCGAGAACTATAAGTTCGAGCTCAATACGCAGCCGCCGCGGATTGCCTATCGAGAGACGATCTCCATCCCAAGCGAAGGGCACTACCGCCACAAGAAGCAGAGCGGCGGTGCCGGCCAGTTCGGGGAGGTCTGGCTTCGCATCGAGCCTCGCGAGCGCGGCGCGGGCTTCGAGTTCGTGGACGCGGTCAAGGGCGGCGTGATCCCGGGGCAGTTCATGCCCGCCGTCGAGAAAGGCGTCCGCGCCGCACTGGAGCAGGGCGTGATCGCCGGCTACCCGGTGGTGGACATCAAAGTCACGGTCTTCGACGGCAAGCACCATTCCGTGGACAGCAAGGAGATCGCCTTCGTCACCGCGGCCAAGAAAGCCATGATGCTGGCCGTCCAGGAAGCAAGGCCGCTGATCCTGGAGCCCATCGTCAACGTCGAGATCTCGGCGCCGGCGTCCAGCATGGGTGATATCACCGGCGACCTGGCGTCGCGGCGCGGACAGGTCAACGGCACGCGTTCGGCCGTGCCGGGCGTGATGGTCGTGCAGGGCCTGGCACCGCTGGCGGAGCTGGCCAGCTACCAGACCCGGCTCAACGCCATGACACAGGGCCAGGGGCGCTACACGCTGGTGCTCTCGCACTATGAGCCCGTGCCCCCTAACACACAGGCTCAGCTGACCTCGAGCTACAAGGTCAAGGAAGAGGAGTGAACACTTCTTGATCAAGCCGCGCGGCAACCGCAGGGTGCGTTCGTGCCCCTGCCACCCCGTGGTGAAGGGTCGTTTATCATACGGCCTCTATGCCAGCCCCTATCCGCGACACGGCGCAAGTCCGCCTGGACAACGCCCTGCGCCTGTTTGACGAGTTCGTCGCAGCCACCGTCAAGCATCCCGATGCCGCCACCCTGCGTGGCCTGGAGCGGCGTTTCGCGGAACGTTTGCAGATCCAGCCCAGCTATTGGAGCCAGATCAAGAGCCGCAGCCGCCAGATCGGCGAGCGGCTGGCGCGGCAGTTCGAACAGCTCTTCCACAAGCCGCCAGGCTGGATGGATCACGAACACGGCGACGCGGTACCCCTCACGGCAAGCACGGAGGCGCCGGCTCCAGCCGCTCCCCAGGACGACGAGGAGCGCTTCATCATGGGCCTGGTACTGACCTACTACCGTCGTCACCCCCAGCGCGCCCGCGCGCGACTGCTGGACCTGCTTGGCGAAGTTCTGACGCCCGAGCCGGCGGGCGCGCCGGCCGTCCGCCCCTCTGTGCCGCCCCCTGCGGCGGATGAGATGGACGACTGGCGCAAGATTCAGCAAGGCGTGGCGCCGCTCAAACCCAAGGCGCGCTGAGCGTCTCTGCCGCGCCATGGCCTGCTGCGTCCATGGCGTGTCAGCGCACGACCACGTTTGGTAAAAATCACTTGCGCTTGATAATCGGTCGTTTATCATTTGCTCAAGTCGTGACCGGGCCCGTCACGGCGACACACCAAATCTCTCTCTTTCCCTGAGCCGGCGCTGCCACCGCCCGTTCAGGCGTCGATGCCCCATTCCGATTCACAACGCTGTGCGGTTCGCAGTGGCGCCGCCGCATGGCCAAAGGAGAACCCATGAGCCGATTCGTCGCTCCTCGCCCCAACGCATCTGCCCTGCTGCAACGCCAAGCCAAGCCGCGAAATCCGCTGGTTGCGCCGGCGCTCAAACGTCTAGCCGGCCGGCACCAGACCGGCAATTTGCGCCAGCAGGCCACCCGACAACTGCGCGAGCAATTGAAGACGCTCGACAGCCCCTGAACCGCAAAGCCGCCCATATCCGCAATGCAGGAGCGGCGGCCCAGGAGATCGATCATGAGACTGGATGAACTGAGAGGCCCTCAAGATGAGGCTCTGAGCTACGAAGCCTGGCGCCTGCGCTTGGCGTGCCTGTTGATGGGTTTGAGCGCAGTACTGACGCGCGCTGCGGTCGCCATCGGCGGGCTGCGCCGCAAGCGCCAGCCGGCGCTGGAGTTTTACGCCGAGGCCGGCGCCCCGGAGGGCGCGCTCTATGCGGACGGAGACCGCGTGGCCACCCTGCCGGGCGTGACGCGCCTCTGATCAGCGCCCTCGCGCCGCCGCCCCCGCAAGCAAGGTGGCGGTGGCGCCCGCAGATTCAGCCCTGCGGCGCGACGGCCGATATAGGATGAAGCCACTCGACTTCCGGCTTCGCGCCCATGAGCTTGCAGCAACTCACCCGCCCTCTGCCCACCCTGGCGGCCTGGACCCAGCACTTCCGCAAGGCGGAAATTCCGGTCCTGGCGGAGACGGCTGACGCGCTGGAACTGATGCGCGCCAACGAAGACGCCGTGGACGCCAACCGGCTCGGCGAGATGATCGCCAATGACCCGCTGATGACGCTGAAGGTGCTGTCCCACGCGGCCGAGCATCGTTCGCAGCGGCTGCTCGCCGATGCCGAGACGGTGACGGCCGCCCTGGTGCTTATGGGCATCACGCCTTTCTTCAGAAAGTTCGGGCCGCAGCCGATCGTGGAGGACCTCTTGGCTACGCAGCCTGAAGCCCTGGTCGGCCTGAACCGCGTGCTATCTCGCGCCAACCGAGCGGCACGCTATGCCCTGGCGTTCGCAGCCCACCGCGCGGATCCTGACGCGGCCATTCTCCACAGCGCCGCCTTGCTGCATGATTTCGCCGAAATGCTGATGTGGGTGCATGCTCCCGCGCTGGCGATCGAAATGCGCCAGCGCCAGCAGGCCGACAAGACCTTGCGCAGCGTGAATGTGCAGCGCGAGGTGCTCAATATCGAACTGGGCGATCTCGAGCAGGAATTGATGCAGGTCTGGCGCTTGCCGGCGCTGCTCAAGCGCATCACCAACGACAAGCATGCCCGCGACTTGCAGGTGCGTTGCGTCAAATTGGCCGTTCAGCTGGCCCGCCACACAGCCGACGGCTGGGAGAACGCCGCTGTGCCCGACGATCTCGCCGAGATCGGCGAGCTGCTGCAGCTGAACCCTCAGCACACATTGAAGCTGCTGCACGAATACGACTGAGGATCAGAGCGGCAGGGCTGTGGTGTTCTTCACTCGGTCGAGCACGAAGCTGGTCTTGCAGTCCTGCACGCTCGGATGCTTGAGCAGGGTTTCACGGATGAAGCGGGCGTAGTGCGCCATGTCCTCCACCACGACACGCAGCAAGTAGTCCATCTCACCCGTCAGAGCAGCGCACTCCACCACCTCGGGCCAGGCCTCGACCGCAGCCCGGAACAGGTCCATGGGATTGCGCTTGTGGCTCCCGGGCTGCTTCTCCAGCCGCACATTGATGTAGGCCGTGAGGCCTAGGCCGATACGCTCGGGCGCGACCAGGGCCACGTAGGAGGAAATGGCGCCGCTGTCTTCGAGCCGGCGCACACGCCGCAGCACCGCTGAGGCGGAGAGCTGCACCTCGGCGGCGAGTGCGTCGTAGGTCATGCGGCCGTCAAGCTGCAAGGCCTTGAGAATGCGCCGATCCACGGCGTCGAGCTCGATGATGTTGTCCATTCAGCAGATTTTGCAGGAATCCTGCGAAATCCAGAAACATACGCCTTGTTTCGCACGATTCCTGCGCGACCCGCGCTGGACAATTTCGCAATTGCAATCTTCCGCGCAGGAGCAGCCATGGCCGCATTCGTCCCCTGGAACAACCCGATGGGCACCGACGGTTTCGAGTTCATCGAATTCGCGGCGCCGGACCCCGCCGCACTGGGGAGTCTGTTTGAGACCATGGGGTTCACGGCGGTCGCCAAGCATCGTCACAAGAACGTGACCCTGTACCGCCAAGGTGGCGTCAACTTCATCATCAACGCCGAGGCGGACTCGTTCGCCCAGCGCTTCGCACGACTGCACGGCCCCTCGATCTGCGCGATCGCCTTCCGCGTGCGGGATGCCAACCACGCCTACCGGCGCGCGCTGGAACTCGGCGCATGGGGGTTCGACAACAAGGCCGGCCCGATGGAGTTGAATATTCCGGCCATCAAGGGCATCGGCGATTCGCTGATCTATTTCGTGGATCGCTGGCAGGGCAAGAATGGCGCCAGTGCCGGCGAGATCGGCAATATCAGCATCTACGACGTGGACTTCGTGCCCATGGTCGACTCGGCCGGCAAGCCGGTGGACGCGCATCCGGCCGGCCACGGCCTCGACTACATCGATCACCTGACCCACAACGTCTTCCGTGGACGCATGAAGGAGTGGGCCGGCTTCTACGAGCGACTGTTCAACTTCCGCGAGGTGCGCTACTTCGACATCGAGGGCAAACTGACCGGTCTCAAGAGCAAAGCGATGACCAGCCCCTGCGGCAAGATCCGCATCCCGATCAACGAGAGCAGCGACGACAAGAGCCAGATCGCCGAATACCTGGACCTGTACCACGGCGAGGGGATCCAGCACGTGGCGCTGTCGACCAACGACATCTACAAGACCGTCGAGGGCATGCAAGGCAGCGGTGTGGTCTTCCAGGACACCGTCGAGACCTACTTCGACCTGATCGACAAGCGCCTGCCTGGTCACGGGGAACGCGTGGAAGACCTGCGCCGGCTGAAGATTTTGATCGACGGTGCGGCCCATCTGGGCGCGGAGAAGGAGTTGCTGCTCCAGATCTTCACCAAGGAGGTGATCGGCCCGATCTTCTTCGAGCTCATCCAGCGCAAAGGCAACGAGGGTTTCGGAGAGGGTAACTTCCAGGCCTTGTTCGAGTCGATCGAACTCGACCAGATTCGTCGGGGCGTGCTCGCTGCGGAGAATTGAGACGTTGCAGGCTCGGCCTGCGCATGCGCTACAGGTGCGCGGAGGGGCCGCAAGGAAGGGCAGCAAGGAAGGGCGGCAAGGGTTCATCTCTTGCCGCCTTGTCGTTTTTGACCCGGCAAATACAGCTGACTCTTAACTAGGGCAAGCCCTTCTTACCCGCCAATACCTCCGCTGGGAATATTGCCGCTTGTTTCTATCTCCCGGCTTGCGGGCCGGCACAACTACAGCAGGAGACAAGATGGAGCACGCAACGCGGGCCACCGCGGGAACTCGCGCACCGAGCAGGCCATGGATCAAGTCCTATCCGCCGGGTGTTCCAGCGGAAGTGGACTGCAGCGCGTACGGTTCCCTGGTCGAAATGCTGGACGAGTCATGCCGCCGTTTCGCGCGGCGGGATGTCGCCGCATTCATGGGGAAGCGCCAGACCTATGCCGAGATGGATGCCATGTCCCGCTCGCTTGGCGCCTGGCTGCAATCCAAAGGCCTGCCCCGCGGCTCGCGTGTGGCCATCATGATGCCCAATGTGCTGCAGTACATGTCCGCTATCGGTGGCATCCTGCGCGCAGGCTATGCGGTCGTCAATGTGAATCCGCTGTACACCGCGCGCGAGCTCGAGCATCAGCTCAAGGACTCCGGGGCGCAAGCCATCATCGTGCTCGAGAATTTTGCGCACACGCTCGAACAAGTCGTCGAGCGCACCGAGGTACGCCATGTGGTGCTCGCCGCGATTGGCGATTGCCTGGGCGGCTTCAAGGGCGGCTTGGTCAACTTCGTGGTCCGCAAAGTCAAGAAGTTGGTGCCGGCCTTCGGCCTGAGCGATGGGCCGCGACTCTCCGTGACGCGCTTCAATGCAGCAATTGCCGAAGGGGGCCGATTGCACCTGCAGCCGGTCGACATCGGACCGGAGGATGTCGCCTTTCTTCAATACACGGGAGGCACGACGGGTGTGTCCAAGGGAGCCACGCTCCTGCATCGCAACGTCGTGGCCAACATTCTTCAGTCTGAAGCTTGGTTCAAGAGTCGCACCGGTGAGCTCACCGACGACAAGCAGTTGACGATTGTCTGCGCGCTGCCGCTTTACCACATCTTCGCGCTGACGGCTTGCTACATGGTTGGGGCGCGGCTCGGCATGATGTGCTTATTGATCCCCAATCCGCGCGATCTGCCCGCATTCATCAAAACGCTGCAGGGCTACACCATCAACCTGTTTCCCGCGGTCAACACCCTGTTCAACGCCCTGGCCAACCACCCGGACTTCGCCAAGCTCGATTTCAGAGAACTCCTTATCAGCAACGGCGGTGGCATGGCCGTGCAGAAGGCGACCGCCGAGAAATGGCTGCAGATAACGGGTTGCCCCGTTGTCGAAGGCTACGGGCTTTCGGAAACCTCGCCGGTGGCGACCCTGAATCCGCTCGATCAGCGCCAGTACAACGGCAGCATCGGCTTGCCTCTGCCTTCGACCGACCTCGCCATCCGCGACGATGACGGCCACGATCTTCCCATTGGCGAACGCGGTGAGATTTGCATCCGCGGCCCGCAGGTCATGGCCGGATATTGGAATCGACCGGAAGAAACAGCCAAGGTCATGACGCCAGACGGCTTCTTCAAGAGCGGCGACATCGGCATCATGGACGAGTCCGGCTACTTCTACATTGTCGACCGCAAAAAGGACATGATCCTGGTCTCGGGATTCAACGTCTATCCGACCGAGATTGAGCAGGTCGTCAGCCAACACCCAGCGGTACTTGAATGTGCTGCGGTCGGCGTGCCAGACGAGAAATCCGGCGAGGCCGTGAAGCTGTATGTGGTCAAGCGAGATACCAACCTCACCGCAGAGGCGCTACAGACATACTGCAGAGAGCAGCTGACCGCGTACAAGCGCCCGCGAACCATCGAGTTTCGCGCTGAACTACCCAAGAGCAATGTCGGCAAGATTCTCCGGCGTGAGCTGAGAGAAATGAACTAACTCATCTGCCCCCAGAAGCGCAAAACCCCCGTCTCTTGGGGAGACGGGGGTTGTTGCTGGGGTAAATAGCCTGACGATGTCCTACTTTCACACGGGAATCCGCACTATCATCGGCGCTGAGTCGTTTCACGGTCCTGTTCGGGATGGG